>PLZG01000097.1 GCA_003152075.1 candidate division FCPU426 bacterium | reverse complement strand
ACGATCCACCGTATGGGGCCCAAGGAAACGGGGCATTTCATAGCAAGCCAGAGAGAGGTATTGGGCCAGGATAGTGAAGAAGGACAGGAAATTACCCCTGTTGAAAAAGACTGCCATTTCCCGCATGGAGGATCCACTCGAGAAGCCGTAATGGATAAAGGTAGGAATCAGACAAGCCAGTGGAATGGCCGATCCCACCAGGAAGCCCAGGACTTCGCTTGTCCAGGGAGTCTTTTCCTTCAACCGCCGAAGAACAAAAGCCCCGAGGATAAAGGGTCCCAACAGCACCCAGGAAGAGTGGAATTGCATATCCCAGAAAAGACCGAAGCCCATCATGGCAAAGGCCAAGCTGGGAGAAATCCATTTCAACGAAAGCTTTGGTAAGGCTTCCAAGAATCCCACGAAGAACAAAGCGCTTCCAAATAATAGGAAAGAGATATTAAAAATGGCGGTGGATCGGTTCAGCGTCCAAGGAAGCAGGGCTATCCAGGTCAGGACGAAAGGAAAGGAAAGTTCCGGAAGCCTACGAACTATGTAGTAAGCGAGAAGGATGAGCGCCGAGAGGGAAAGCAAATTGAGGAACAGAAAGGGGGCCTCGGGGATAGGAAGTAAATAGAAGGGCAGGCCTATGACCAAGCCTTCCAGGGCGCCAGGCACTTGGAAATGGACCTCGGCGGTGTATTTATCCGGGCCGAAATAGGGCCAGGTGCCGGTGGTGTAACACTTTAAGCCGATCAGATAGGTTTGAAGGGGATCACGATCGATCTCGGCGCCCCCGAAGAAGTTAAGGGACAAACCGAATAACGTACGAAACGCCAGGAGAAATAAAATTAGGAGGGTTACTTTCGCTTGTTTAGACATATTTTCCTTTGGAATTTTTAATTCTTAATTTTGAATTGTGGAAAGTTTCCGCATCGCGGAATCCACAATAATTTAAAACTCAAAGATCATAATTGCTTCTAATAAAGGCTTCCCGGCCGCCGCTCTCCCAGTATTTTATAATTTTTTTCCTGGATGGCCTTGAGGGCCAGGGGTCGGTTGATGTAAAGCGACCGCTTGGGCATCATTTGGACCATGAAACCCCATTGAAACAGGAAAGAGGCGGCCAGGCAGATTTTGCCAAAGTTCACCCAGAATCGAGACTGCAGGGCCAAACGGCTCCAAATATAAAAGGAGAAGACTGTTACGACAGGTATCGTAACGTAGTATATGTGGGCGGAAGGTTCTTTGGATGTGAACCAGAAGCTGACCCAGATCAACAGCAAGGTTCCCCAAGCCAACTTGTAGACCGGCTGGGCATCCGGGTGGTAAAAATCCTTTTTCCAACCCAAAACTAACATCACCACCGGCTGGGCCCAACCAACTAATACAAGAAAAAGTCCTGTCGGGGACAACCAAGGGGCTTGGTGCAACAGGTCCATTTGCTCCGCAGTCCCATGGCCCGCAAAGCGGCGGATCTCATAGCAAGCTAGAGAAAGGTAACGGGCTAGGATAACCGGGAGAGCCAGGATATTCTGGAGATTAACTGGTTGGGACATGCCGGCGCCGCCCGCCACTTGGGCCAACCCATACTTCAACAAGGTTGGGATTAGGAAAGCCGCGGGTGGGATGGCTCCTGCGAGGAAAAAGCTTGTGCCACGCAAAAGTGTGTTGAAGTCTCTTTCGCGCCAACGGCTCCACAGGGCGAAGGCCACAAAGGGGGGTAACAGAATCCAGGAAAAATGAAATTGCATGTCCCAAAAGAGGCCAAAGCCCATGGAAGCGAAGGCCCAAGGAAGGGTACAAAATCCTGTCGCTAAGGAAGGAACGGCTTCCATAAAGCCGATGAAGAAGATGACGCTTCCCAGCAATAGATAAGAAGGGTTCAACACCCAGGTTGATTCATTCAGGTTCCAGGGTAAAAGAGCGATCCACGTAAAGGTGAAATAAAAGGGGAATTCGGGAAGGCGCTTGCAAATGTACCAGGCCAAAAGTGCGATAGCGGTGAGGGAGAGGATGTTCAAGAAGATATAAGGGGCTTCCGGGATGGGGAGGATCAAAAGGGGCGCGCCGACGAGAAGGCCCTCCAAGGCGCCCGGGATCTGTACTTGAAAACCCGTTTCGGTGGCGATCAGGTCCGGGCCGAAATAGGGCCACCCGTGGGTACAGTACCATTTCAAGCCGATAAGATAAGTTTGAAGCTCGTCCACCGCGAAAAAGTTCCCCGACAGCCCAAAGGCGGTCCTAAATGCCAGTAAAAACAGAAACAATAGGATGAACTTCCACTGGTTGGACATAATATCCTTTCGGAAATTTTGAATTATGAATTCTTAATTTTGAATTTAAGTTGTTTCCGCTTTGCGGAAACGTCCTCCATTAACAATTTAAAATTCAACATTCATAATTGCCCCTAATAAAGGGTTCCTGGGCGGCGTTCCCCAAACAAATGAAAGTTTTTTTCCTGCAGGGCCTGGGCCATGGCCGCCCGCTGGGTAAAGATGGAATATTCCCTAGGATAAACGAGGGAATAGCCCAGTTGAAAATAGAGTCCAATTAACAAAAAGACTTTAACCGCGATCTTCCACTTGGGATTATCAGTAAAGAGGCTCCAAACGTAACAGGAGTAAAGCATGAGCCAGGGGAAAAAGCACATGTATATATGGGAAGCAGGTTTCTTGTTGGTGAACCAAAAGCTGGCCCAAACCGTCAGGAAAATCAAAAGAAGAAACCACTTAGTTTCTTTCCACGCCGACGCAGGATTTTTCTTAAACCAGTAAATGAACAGGATAAACGGCTGGAGCAGGCCTAGGATCCAAAGGATGGCGCCGGGCAAGGTCAGAGTTGGGTGACTAGTTAAGAACGCGATCCGGGTGGCCGTGTGGTCCGCCAGGAAACGGGGGAGTTCAAAACAGGCCAAGGATAAGAACCGGGCCAGCAGGACCGGCCCTTGGGCCACGTTATCCCAGTTGAAGGGAACGGTAAATCCTGAGGCCACGTTGGTTCGCATCAGTCCGTATTTGATGAAAGTGGGGATCACTAACGCCAACATGGGCAAGCAACCGACGGCAAAATAAAAGAGGGAGACCAGGTTTTTTGAGTTCTTGATTTGGACGAAGAGGGAGAAAGCCGCCAGGGGGATGAAATAAACATAGGAAAAATGGAATTGCATGATCCAAAGTAATGAAAAGCCCATAAAGGCGTTGCTCCAAAAGGGGGACAACCAGTTTTGGGAAAAAGCCGGTAGGGATTCCATGAAGCCGAGGAAAAATAAAACGCTTGGAAGAAAAATAAAAGCGGGGTTAACCACGTGCGCCCCCTCAAAAAGGCTCCAGGGGGTGATGGCGATCCAAAGAAATAGATAGTTGAGGGACAGTTGGGGCAGGCGTTTTTGGATATACCAGGCCAAGAGGACGCATCCCAAAGTGGAAAGAAGGGCGGCCAAAATAAAGGGTGTTTCGGGAATGGGTAAAAGGTAAAAGGGCAGGCCGAGTAGCAGGCCTTCCAAGGCCCCGGGAATCTGGCTGTTGAAGCCTGGGTTTTCCGCTCCGTTCACATCCGGGCCAAAGTAGGGCCAGGTGCCCGTGGTGTAACACTTCAATCCAAGCAAGTAGGTTTGGGTCTCATCAATACCGGGTTGGACGGGAGGCGTGTAAAGGGAGAAGAGGGTTCTGAAAGCCCAAAGGAGTAAAAAGAGGGTTAAAAAAATAAAGCGGCGTGAATCCATGAGCGGCATTTTAACAACCAAGACAATCGAGGTCACCAAATTGATGTGAAAAGGAAAAGATTTGACCCGCTCTGTTAAGATAGTTCCCAACAAAAGTGCCCATAGCTCAATTGGATAGAGCTTCTGACTTCGGATCAGAAGGTTGCAGGTTCAAGTCCTGCTGGGCACACCAGTTTTTGTCCGAAGGACAAAAGTAATGAAATAGCATTCAAAAGATGGGCTTGGTGCCGATTGAATTTGTCGGCCTGGGCACACCATCCTTCGTTGTTATAATGGGTTCCGCGAACTGTTCAATGATTCCTTTTGAAGGGGTAGCGGATGATTTTCCTTTTCACCGAAATCGATCATCCGGCCATGTTCAAGGATCGGGGAACCCCTGAAGCCGACCATATCTTTGCCAGTCAGCTTTTCCTCATCGAAGAAATCCTCTTCAAGCATGGTGTCCTTTGGATGAAGCGTACTCCCACGGGGGTCCTGTCCGCTTTTGAGGGTGGCGAACCCGCCAAAGCCGCCATTGCCCTTCAAAAAGAATTTCGGGATGAGTTGTGGAAAGGGTTTGGCAAGGCGAAGCTTCGCGTCGCCCTGCACGTGGGGGAGGCGGAAAAATTCGGACAGTCCTTTGTGGGCCCCGAAATAAATCACGCGCAAAAACTCCTGGAAACCGCCTTTGGCGGGCAGATTTTGTTGACGCTTCCCGCGGTGCATTTCATTCCCCTTCCCCCCGGGGGACGGATCGTCGACCTGGGAGTTCATTCCCTCAAGGATTTAAGCGAACCCAAAAATATCTATGCCTTGCAGCATCCGGATCTTCCCGCCGACAGTAATCAACCCTTACGTTCCCTTAAGCATTACCCCCAGAACTTTCTTCCCCAGGCCTCTCCCTTTTTTGGCCGGGAAGAGGAGATCAAGGAAATAACAGATTTCCTTATCCAATCCCCAACCCGCCTGGTCACTTTGCTGGGACCGGGGGGGTTCGGTAAAACCCGTTTGGCCCTCCAGTCGGCGGCGGAACTTGTGGAAAAGTTCAAGGACGGCGTGTACCTGGTGGCCCTAGCGCCCCTCCTTTCGGACCAATTGATGGTGGGAAGCATCGCCAACGCCATCAAGTATTTCTTTTACGGAGCGGAGGACCCCAAGACCCAACTGCTGAATCATCTGCGTGAAAAGGAAATGTTGCTGGTTATGGACAATTTCGAGCACATCATCGAGGGAGCCGAACTGGTTTCGGAAATGCTCCAAAAGGCGCCTGGGCTTAAGATCATCATTACTTCCCGGGAAAGCCTACGGATCGAAGGAGAGAAGATTTTTGAGGTCAGGGGCCTGCGCTATCCAGAATTGGGTCGGACGGCGGAAATGGAAGCCTCCAGCGCGGTGCAATTGTTTTTGAAGAGCGCAAGAAGGATTCGTCCCGATTTTCCCTTAAAACCGGAAGAGAGGGAATCCCTGTTGAAGATTTGCCAGCTCCTGGAAGGGATGCCCTTGGGATTGGAACTCTCCGCTACCTGGGTGGGAACCCTTTCCCTGCCGGAGATCGCCGACAAGATCGAAA
>PLZG01000081.1 GCA_003152075.1 candidate division FCPU426 bacterium | reverse complement strand
AAGGCGAAGACCACTTCCACTTTGACTGGTTCTACTGATGTCGCACCAAGCAAGCCGGTCACTGGGGTTTCCGTTACACCCTTTCCGGCCAAAATTGAGGTGAAGCCGGAACTTAAGCGGGAGAACGCTTTTGTTCCCACCGATAAGGCTAAGTTGGCTTTGAAGAAATAACAAAAGCTTTCGCCATTCTGATCAGTAAATCGCAGGGATAGGGCTCAAACCCTATCCCTGTTTTGTTTTAGCCCACCCATTTATTTCAAAAAAATCCCTGTTTTGAATAGAATGGGCCCATTCTTTTCGGAGGAACTCCCAATGGCTAAGTCGACGAATAAGATTTTGAAGTTTGTCCTTGTTACAGCAGGAATCCTGGTAGGCCTTATGATTGTGGGAATGATAGGTGTCGCCGCCTATATCCACGTTAAATATCCCCCTGCGGTGATGAAATCCATGGCCACCGAAAAACTATCTACCCTCCTCCACCATAAAGTTTCGGTTGGGAACGTGGTTTTCAACATGTTGACCGGTTTTAAGATTAACGATCTCAAAATAAACAACCGTGACGGCTGGGCGGACAAGCCCATGGTCGTCGCAAAGGATATTTCCATTTCTTACCATTTGTATGGATTGATCATGGGCTATTTCGCGGGACAAATTCAGCTTGGGGAAATTCGCCTTGATAGCCCTCAAATACTTGTGGAGCGCCGGGGGCTTGGTCAGTTTAATTTTACCGATATGGCCGGTGAGTCGACCTCCACGGTCCCGGCTCCTAACGCCGCATCCGTGGTGGCGCCCAAAGCTAAAGGAAAATCAAAAGCTAAGCCGAAGGCCAAGAAAAAGGGCAAGCGACATGCCGCCATTCCGACGGAACAGGCTGAGTCGACCGCCTTCTCGTTCTCATTCGTGGACCAGGTTTGGGCGGAGACTTCGCCAGTTTCGAGCGCGAATAAAACGTCAAGCTCATCCCTGCTTATTTCGGTGGATAGCATTAATATCAATCATGGAAAGATGACCTATCTGGATGAAACTTCCTCGCCTGCCCAGCGTTCGGAATTGAAGGATTTAAATCTCAAAATAAAAAACATCTCCATGGCAGGGGGAAAGACCACCTTTTCCTTGGACACGCCTTTTACCTACTCCAACATGAATTATCAATTGGCGGTGGATGGGGCATTTCATTATTACCTGGCGGGGCAAGCTCTCAAGGGGATAGACGTAAAAGGAACTGTAAATGGTTTGGGTTTCAACTTTTCGGGTGATGCCCTGGATATGGCAAGCAATTTCGCCCCCAACATGGACGGTCAAGCGAGCCTGAATATGCTTCAGTTCTCGGGGTTGGTTCCAAAATCCCTTTCCTCGATGCCCACGGATTTGACCCTGACCGGGCCGGCCAAGGTCGATTTCCACCTTGGTGGAAAGGTAAAAAACGGATTGGAACTGTCGGGGATCGCGGATGGTTCCGAGTTGGCTATCAAGTACAAAGACCTATTCGTCAAGACGGCGAAGTCCGTTTGCAAGGTTGATTTTAAGAGTGTCATCTCCCCGGATGGCTCCTACGACCTGCCGTCTTACAAGGTGCTTTATCAGGATTGGGAAGTTACAGGAGCTTTTCATCATAAAAATAACGCTCCCTGGTCCGCTGAGGCTCATTCCAAAGCCCTTCCTTTCAAAGGCTTGCCAGGTATGCTTCCAAAATTAAAAAATACCACGATTGATGGAAGCGGGTCTTTGGACCTTTCCTTTGTCCAAGTAAAGGGCCCCCTGCCTTTCAAGACCAACGGGAGGATCCAAATAAAGGGAGTAGGGATAACCCTTCCCCAAGAGCCTTATCTTCAAGAAATGAACGGGCCGATCAACGTGACGGACAACGTGATAAAGATTCCCGGCATTACTTTCAAATCATTTGACGGGACGGGCGTTTATGAATTTATTCTGAACGGTAATACCCAAGCCTACTCTTACAGTTTTAATCTCAAAAATGTGAGCGCTCAAAAGGCTATCAATGCCAGTGTTGACGCCTATGTCACTAAAAATCCGTCGGATTATAAGGATAAGTTTTTTGGATTGATGAATTTTGCTTATGCCGGATCTGGAAAAGGTTTTTCCGAGGACCAAATGATCGCTAATGCGGCGGGTTCTGGGAATTATTCCATCACCAACGCCAAGGTAAAGGGATTCGCGGTGATCAAGGCCGTTAATAAATATTTCAAGGACCAGAGCGACGAAATGCCATTTGACCAAATCGCGGGAAACTTGGTGATGAAAAACAAGGTGTTTTCCTACACGGCCAACACAAACGGTAAGGTGGGCGCGATTCGTGAGGCTGGGGCCATTAATGTCGCGGACATGATTTACGCGTCCGACATGAAAATCCAGTATGATGTCAAAAAGGAATTCCTGAATTCCGATTCTCTTCAAGCTGGTCTTCCGGATTTTGCCCGGGGGCTGTTGAAAAACCCGGATTGGTTATCTGACGATAAGGGAAATGTTCCTTTGGACGTCAAGTTTACCGGGAAGGTCAAGGATAATAATTATTCCTATGACTGGTCGCGTTTAACCCAAAACTTGAAAGCCAAAGCCGGGAAGGAACTGCAAAAGGCGGCACAAGACACAATCCAAAAAGTCGCGCCAGATCTGGGAAGCAAACTTAAGGGGCTTTTTGGCCAATGAGTTTTGCAGAGTACCGTGACTCGAAGGGCGGGGAGGACCCCCGCCCTTTTTTTATTCAAGGAACGACAATGGATTATCTTTTCAATTATGTTTACCAATTTCTAAAACGTTACCTGGGCCCGCGCCAAAACCTCTCGGGGAATTCCAAAACCCTCATGTGGATGATCGGGGGATATGATTTCAATTTCGCTCTCTCCAGTGCCTTCATTAATATCTTCCTTTTCAAAAGGGACCAGGATTGGACGCCTGTCGAGTACTACAACATGGTCAGTTACGCTACCATCATGCTGGCTTTTTGGGTGGGGGGGCACCTTGCCAAAAAGCTGGGTCACCTTCTGCCTTACCAGTTAGGCTTCATTTTCAATGCCTTGGTTTTTCTCCTGGTACTGGTCTTGAAGGAAAAGTCGCCCGACCACCCCTGCCTGCTTGGGTTTTTTGCCGGACTTGGCATCGGTTTTTATTACCTTGGCCAGCATTTCCTGACGTTGGATATGACCGAAGCCAAGACACGGGATTATTTCCTCTCCCTTTCCCTTTTTCTTTCCTCGATCCTGAGGATCTTGGCGCCGGCCCTGGCGGGTTGGATTATCTTGGCCTTCAAGGGGAGCAACCCAGATTCCTCCCTCGGCTACTACGTGGTTTTTGCAATGACCCTGCTGGTTTATCTTTTCCTGATCTATAAAAGTTTGACCCTGAAGATTAAGGAATCGGGGGGCGGATTTGATTTTTGGAAGGTTTTAACCTTCAGCCGGAACCCGGATTGGAACCGCCAAATGGCTGCGCAGTTCATCCTGGGCATCCGGAACGGAGCCTTTTGGTTTGTGATCAGCGTCCTGGTTTACCAGGTTTCCAAAAACGAAGGAATCGTCGGGAGCTACAACATGATGTCGAACTTCCTCGCCGTATTGACGGCTTATGGCCTTTCGCTTTGGGCTGAGGCACGGCACCGGGGGCGGGGCCTGTTGGTTTCATCGCTTTTAGGTTGGGCCGCCTGCGGCTTCCTGGCTTGGAAGATTAATTATTTTTCCCTGCTGGGCTATGGGCTCCTGAACGCAGTGGGGGTCACTTGGTTTTCAGTCGTTTTCGCGGCGGTCGGTTTCGACATGCTGGAGAAAGCCAGGGAAGCGCAGCGCTATAAGTTGGAGTATTTGGCCGCCCGTGAACTCCCGCTTTGGCTGGGACGAACATTAGGATTGGCCATCATGATGGCAAGCCAACATTACCTGGGCGAACTGGGCTTAAGGCTTTCGCTGCTCGTTTTGGGGGGCATGCAAATGGGTGTTTTCCTCTTCCTCCCCCAACGAAGACGGGGAGAAGCACTAACGTCTTAGGGTGAAATGGCGTAAACTATCGGATATTCAGATAAGGAGCGGGATTTGATTTACGCGATTGGTGATATTCACGGCTGTCTTAACGCCCTCGAGGATTTATTGATTTCACTTCCCTTGAAGTCCGAGGACGAGCTGGTTTTCCTGGGGGATTACATCGACCGCGGGCCGGACAGCAAGGGCGTGGTGGATTATCTCCTCCGGAACAAAAAAAACAATTGGCATTTCCTGAGGGGCAACCATGAGCAGATGCTCTTGGAGTGGTTGGGTACTCCTAATACTTTGACGGCCTCCAATTGGCTTCTCAACGGTGGGCTTCAAACCTTGCAGTCCTATGTTCCCGCTAAAAACCTGGATGAGCTTCGGGGCGAAGGCGCCCACATGATATTGCAATCCCACATCCATCCCACCCACGCGGAGTTTTATAACTCTTTGCCTTATACCTACGAGACGTCGGATTATTTCTTCTGCCACGCTGGCATCAACCTGGATAAGCCCTTAAATGCCCAGGATCCGGACGATCTTCTTTGGATCCGCCGGAAGTTTATTGAGGACTCACGGCCGACTCCCAAGCTGATAATCCATGGCCATACACCCATTGAGCAGGTTGATTTAACCAGGGACCGAATCAATTTGGACACGGGCTGTGTTTATGGCGGGTTTTTAACGGCCTTGGCTTTGCCCGAGAAGAAGTTGTATCAGATTAAGAAGGTTTCTTAGAAGGTCCGAGGTTTTCAATTTTTCTATATGATTTTTCGAATTTCGCGGAAGCTTGACGGAGTGCCATCTCGGCGTGAAGACCCTTGGATTGGACCAAACGAGTGAAGGCAAAAAGAAACTCTCCCGCAAGCCGCTCTTTATCTTTCTTTCGCACATTCACACTTTTTAACTTTTTTCGTAGATTACCCCAGGCCTGATTTATCTCATTCTCAAATTTTCGGCTGTCGGCTGTAGAATTTAAATTCCTGATTTTTTCATGCATTCGCTGGGCTCTCAGAAGGGCCGGGAGGGACTTGGGCAGGCCATCCAGGGCGGATTGACGCTCTGGTTTTTCCTGGCGTTTCAATTCCTCCCATTTCCGGTTGATGTCGGATATACGGCGAGAGGATTTACCGAAAACGTGCGGGTGGCGGCGTACTAGCTTATCCCCGATGGCTTTAGCCACGTCTTGCAGGTTGAATTTACTTTTTTCTTTAGCTAATTGGGCGTGGAATACCACTTGTAGGAGCAAGTCGCCCAATTCTTCCTGAAGATCGTTAGGGTTACCGCTGTCAATGGCGTCCAGGGTTTCGTGGGCTTCTTCCAGGAGGTAAGGCTTCAGGGTCTGGTGGGTTTGTTTCTTGTCCCAGGGGCAGCCATTTTTGGACCGCAACTGGGTCATTAATTTTTCAAGNNTTTTGCGGACTTTTTCATCATCCTGTTAAAGGCTAGGGAATGCTCTCGAAAGAATGGAAAGACCGTCTCCTTAAAATCCCCGGCTCCCGCCAGGTCAAAGAACACCTATTAAAACAGGGTCACACGGAATTCGAGGCTGAAGTCGGAGGATTATTCACCTCGTTCACAATGTTGATCGTTCTGGTTGTTTTGCTTAACAGTTTTATCTTTGGGTTGATAAAACAGTTTTTTAACAGCCTTTGGGTTTCATGCACCGAAAACCCAAGCCAAGCCATTCTCCTCGGATTATTGTCGACCTTTCTTTTTTTATCCCTCCTTTTCCTTTTTCTAAGAAAAAGTTCCGAAAAAAAGGCTGAGAAACATTATCAGGAACGCCGCGAAAAACACAAAATGGATGAAAAGCGCCAATACTTGCGCAAAGGTGCCATGGGAAACTTCGAGGAAATCCTACGGCATTACCTATCCGAAAAATACCCTGAAATTGAGCTGAAGTCGGCCCATGTGGTGGATACTACTCCGAGAATACGGTTCCAAGCCCGACGCTTCAGCACGGAGTTTGGGGGCAAGGTGGATCAAAATTACCAGCTTTTCAGGGACACCCTTTCTGCCGACACCCTGCATGTTCTCGAGACGGCTTTTGGACTTTCTGAGAATATGCCCTCTGTGATTGTGGACGCCTTGATGAGTTTTATCGACCGCGGCGCGAAGTACTATGAAGGGGCGGTCTTGAGCGTTAAGGCTGATCGGCCGGTTTTCGAGCACGTGGTAAAGGGAAAGGCTCCTCCTTTCAAGGCGCTAACTTCCTTTGACCTTCGTTATCAAGATGGAATGGAGGTTCAGAGAATGCCGGAGGAGGAAAGCAAAACCTCAAGGGTGATCGAAAGGATAAAGGAAAACGCCCCTAAGCTCGATATCCACTATGAGGACAAAAAGGTGAAGGTGGATGAGGGTTGGGAAAAGCCCAAGCCGGTGGAGGAGCCCAGCGTTATTCAAGAAACTCTTCGAGGTAAGGAATTGAATTCCATGTCCCTGGACGAATTTCAAAACTTGGTCACGGGTTTCCTAACCAAGATGAGTTTTGAGGTCCTAAAAACCAAGAAAATCCCAGGGGGCACCATTCAAATCATGGTGGATTTTCACCATCCCGTGGTTGGGGGAAACTTCGTGGTCTTGGCCCGCCAATATCCGGAGAACGCGCCGGTTCATGCCGACCTGGTTCGCCAGTTGGACGAATTGGCCCGGGAAGAAACCTGCAAAAGAGGGGTTTTTGTGGTCACGGGCCGGTTTACTGAGGAAGCTAAAAATATCTCAAAAAAATTGGCTATTGACCTGGTGGATGGGCCCAAATTTTCCGAGATATTGGAAGGACCAGCCTATGACGGGCGTTGGACCTTCCGGATTGTCGATGAAAAAGGTGTAGTGAATGATTTAAGCAAAATGCCCCTGATGAGTTTTGAGAAGGAAGTAGATTTGTTCCTCAAGAGCATGGGCTTCAGGGTCGAGAAGATTCGACGTATGCCGGGGGGAGCGGTGGTCGCGGTCGCAGAATTCCCCCACCCGATTACTGGGGGTAAATTTGCCGTAATGGCCAAACAGTTTCCCGCCACCGAAAGGGTCGCGGCCGAGTTGGTGAGCGAAATGGCGCACGTGATGTCAGCGGAATTTTGTCATCGGGGTTTGTTGATGGTGCCTGCGGATTTTGCCATGGATGCCAAGGCCCTTTCCCGATTCTCGGGAGTGGAGTTGGTCGACCGGAACACTTGGGAAAATCTTCGAAGGCAAATTTGATGCCAGGACAAAACTACCTTGGGAATATTTCATCGGAACACTTGACAGATAATTGAAGTGGAAGTATTCATTGTGTACCTTACAGATCCAGGAGGAGTACCTTGCCCCGTAAACGCCATGATGAGGAAGAAATGGATGATGAAGATATCGAAAAACCCAAAGCGAAAGAAGAGGATGATGATGACGATGATGACCTCGACGATGATGACGAGGATACGATTGACCTAGATAAGGCTGAAGAAGAGGAAGAGGACGACGACGATGTCGATGACGACGATGAGGACGAGGAGAAGGCGGGCGATTCGGTCGAGGAAATCGAGCGTAAAAGGTTGTTTCAAGCCCAAGCCGAGGAAGTCCTTGAGAGCTTGACCATGGAAGACGTGAAAGAAGTCCTCCGGGAAAATGAGATGGAAGTTAGTTTGGCCCCCAAATTAAAGAAAGCCCTTCTCGAAGTCGTCAACGAAGGGGAGGTGGCCACCATGGATGAGGCTTGGGGAGAAGCGATAGAAAGGCTGGAAGAGTAAAAAGGTGGACGAAGGATATTTGTGGAGGGTCGACAGCAAAGCTTTTTAAACCCCTAGAAGGATAACTTTCCGGGGGTTTTGTTTTTTAGGCCTTTTTTACAGGTAATCCCTTGAATGGGATGTGCTAAACTCTACCGCGCAATGGGGAATGAATATTTCAATAAACTTAAGCTTTTATGGCTCAATCCGGCTGAGTTTTTCGACCAGGATTTTGGCCCGGAGGGGGAAAAAAACGCCTTCCGATTCGCCGTATTAACAGGGCTTTTGGTGGCCCTTGAGTTGGGCATTTCGGAAGCCTTAACCGGTGGATCGCGCGGCATTGTGGCTTTCGTAACGGTCATTCTTCTGGCCGGGATGCCCCTAGTCGTCACGGTTTGGATTTACCTCTGGACCGCATTCGTGAAACTTTGCGCTTATCTTCTGGGGGAAAGCCTCCCGACCCGGCAAGTTCGCCTGGTCGTGGCCTATTCATTAGCCGGCTTGATAGCCCTCGGGCTTGGGTTTGGTTTGGGAAAATGGCTGGCCTTGGCAATTTTTTTATTCCAGGTTTTTGGTATCGAGAAAACCTTGTCTTGCTCCCGTTTGACCGCGGCTGTTTTCGTGGGCCTGCCCTTCTCCATGCTTGTCGTTTTGGCTGGTTTTTTCACTTTGATGTTCAAGGTTTTTAAATGAAACAACCAAAACCAAGCGGGCGCGTAAACCCAAGCGGCCAAACGCTTTTTTTGAAGAAATCAGATATCTCCCATCCCGCGGTCAAGAACCTGGGAGCCCAAGGGCAGGAGCAAAATGTCATTACTTCCTTTCGATGGGGTTGGTACCTTTTGTCCTTGTTTGTTCCTTTCGCCGGTATTTTCGTCGCCCTTCTTTTATATGACCAGGACTCCAGGGATGTCCGGAAGGTGGGAAGGAACTGCCTTTTAATCGGGTTTTTGATCTGGGTTGTTTTCCCCTTAATGATGTTTTTGACTTTCCTGTTCCTTGGCGCCATTGCAGCTTTTTCTTGGGCGTCGGACATGATGCCCACGGATTAAACGAGACCACAAACACTTAAGTACCGCGAAGTCGCGAAGACGACAAAAATCCATCCTGTTTCGATTCAAACCATGGCTTTCTGAATAAGGAAATGAATTTAGGGGTTCCTGAATAATGTTTTCTTCGCGCACTTTGCGTCTTCACGGTAAAAGGAATTTTAAATGTCCACGATTTTAATCACCGGGGGTACAAGGGGAATCGGGCTTGACCTTTGCAAAGCCTTCGCCCAAAGGGACTGGAATGTGGCAACCTGTTATCACCAGGACGAACAGGCGGCCCGGATTGCCCAAGAAGAACTTTCTAAAATCACAACGAATCTCATTATGGTCAAAGCTGACGTCTCCCTTGAAGAGCCAGTGGCCCAAATGGTTCAGGCGGCCCTGGATAAATGGGGCAAACTGGATTGCGTGATCCATAACGCGGGATCTACCATTAATGCCCGGATATTAAACGTGAAGGAAGACGAATGGGACGCCACCCTGGGGGTCCATTTAAAAGGGGCCTTTTGGATCGCCAAGGCTTGCATAAGGCCCATGCTTAAACAAAAGTCGGGACACCTGATCTTTATCTCGTCAGTGGTGGCGACCACGGGCAATATCGGCCAGGCCAGTTACGTGGCCGCCAAGGCGGGGATCACGGGCCTCATGAGAAGCTTGGCGGCGGAATATGGCGGAAAAAATATCCAAGCTAACGTGGTCTGCCCGGGTTTCCATAAAACCCGGCTTTCGACAAATTTGACACCGGAAGCGGAGGAAGCTATTCGTGAGAAGCATTTCTTAAATTCAACTACCGATATCAATGAGGTCACTGATTTCATGGTTTGGTTGGCTGGTGCCAAGACTATTTCGGGCCAAGTGTTTAATCTTGATTCCCGGCTTCCCGGGTGGTTGTAAAACGACAATTTTGAATTATGAATTTTAAATTTTGAATTGGAAAACTTAAATGGCTCACTCAATTGTTGTTACTGGCTGGGGAATGGTGACGCCTTTAGGCGGAAACACGGATTTCACATGGAAGGCCTTGATGAACCAAGGAAAGGCTTCGATTGACCTTGTGGGATTGGACTGGAATGCCTTTAAAGAGCCCAGGGCCGCCAGGGTCCGGGGCCTTTCGATTCCCCAAGACTTAGCCCGACGAGACCGGTCCTTGCAATTGGGCGTTTTGGCGGTTCAAGAGGCTTGGGATCAAGCCGGATTATCCAAAATGCCAAAAGATCGGATTGGAACGACTTTTTCCTCAAGTAAAGGCGGTGTGGTTAGTTTGCTCGCGGCTAATTCCAATCCCCTGGAAGCGGGAGATTTTCTAACGGATTTTTTTCCTCATGCCGCGGGCCAGTTATTAAAGCAACGGTTCGGTTTTTGCGGGCCGACCCTTTCATTTTCCTCCGCTTGTTCCACGGGCCTGGGCAGTTTGGCCGGAGCGGCGGAACTTTTACAAGGGAGCCAATGTGACGCGGTATTAGCGGGAAGCACCGAGTCCTCGCTACATCCTTTGATCTACGCCGCTTTTAACAACATGGGGGTTTTAAGCAGGAAAGCTGAAGGAGCTTCTCCTTTCGACGTGACTCGGGATGGCTTTCTCATGGGAGAAGGGGCTGGGGTGTTGGTTCTTGAAAGAGAAGATTCCGCGAGACTGAGAAAGGCTCCGCTTTTAGCCCGCTTGAGTGGCTGGGCATTGGGGGCGGACGCGGGGGATGATTTAGAAATCGAATCCAGTGGAAGTTCTATAAAGGGAGTCATAAACCGAGCCCTTCGTAACGCCGGGCTAAAGCCTTCGGACATCGGTTATATCAACGCCCATGGAACGGGGACGAGGTTGAATGACCAGGTGGAGTCTCGAGCCCTCTTCCAGGTGTTCGGGGACTCAAAATCATGGGTGAGTTCCACTAAGGGTGCAACCGGGCATTTGTTGGGAGCGGCCGGAAGCGTGGAGGCGGTTTTATCCGCCATGGTATTAAACCAGGAAGAGTTACCAGATACCCGTAACTTGGGTCACCCTGACCCCGGATGCCAAGTGCGACATGTGGAAAAGGGCGGGGTGAAACAAAAGGTAAACCATGTGATGTCCCTTTCCTATGGGTTTGGTGGGCAACTAGGGGCTGTCATTTTTTCAAAAGTATAAATTGGAGTGTTATGAGCTGGATTGACGATATTCACGAAGAACTTCACGAACTAGATGCCCAGGGGTTAAGACGCCACCTGAGGGTGGTTGATGTTTTGGGTGGCATGAAGGCTTCGGTTGACAACAAGGACTGCGTCCTCTTTTGTACTAACAATTACCTGGGTTTGGCCGACCATCCCAAGGTTTTGGAACGCTCCCAAAGGGCCCTTTTGAGGTATGGGGCGGGGGCGCAGGCTTCCCGATTGGTTTCGGGACATTTTCCTATACATCTTCAATTGGAAGAGATCACTGCGAACTTTAAGGGCGCCGAGGCCTGTCTGGCCTTTCCCACTGGTTACATGGCAAACCTGGCGGCAGTTTCGGCTTTGGTAGGAGAAGAAGATGTCGTTCTTTGCGATCGGTTGAATCACGCCAGCTTGATTGACGCCTGCCGCATGTCCAAGGCCAAGTTTATGGTTTATGAGCACCTGAACCTGGATGACTTGAAAAAGCAGTTGAAAAAGACGGAAAAATACCGCCGCCAGCTTATTGCGACCGACGCTTTGTTCAGCATGGATGGCGACTTGGTGCCGCTTAAAAAATTAATGGACTTGGCCCATGAACACGACTCCTTGGTAATGGTGGATGACGCACATGGTACAGGAGTCCTCGGACCCGAAGGGCAGGGGATTACCCATCATTTTCCCCTGAAGCATTATCCGGCGGTTGTTATGGGCACATACAGCAAGGCTTTGGGAAGCATGGGCGGGTTTGTTTGCGGTCCCAGGATTTTTATCGAATACCTTCTAAATAAGGCTAGAACCTTCATTTACACCACGGGATTGGCTCCCGCCGTTTGCGGGGCTTCGCTAGGGGCTTTGGAAGTCCTCCATGAGGAACCCAAAAGGGTGGAAAGGTTATGGGAGAACGCGAAAAAGATACGCGAAGGTTTAAGGGCTTTGGGCCATGATATTCCCCGCGGTGCCGGGCCAATCATGCCGGTGATTGTGGGGGATAATGAGGAAGCGGTTAAGATGTCGGAAAAGCTCTTGGAAGAGGGTATCTTAGTTGTCGCTATTCGTCCCCCCACGGTTCCAAAGGGCACGGCTCGATTGCGCCTTTCTGTTTCCGCCGCCCATACGGACGCGGACATTGATAAATTAATTAACGCCTTTAAAAAGCTTTAGGAGCCCTTTGAAAACCGAAGGATTGTTTATAACTGGAACAGACACTGGGATAGGGAAGAGCCTTGTTGCCGCAGGCTTGGCGAGGATGCTTGTGAACAAAGGCGTTTCGGTAGGCGTTTTCAAACCAGTGGCTTCAGGCGGGAATATAAGTGAGGATGGCAAGCTTCTTCAGAAGGCCGCCAAGAAACCCGATTCCGCTTATGACGAAATTGTTCCCATCCATTACAAGCAGCCAGTAGCGCCTTATGTGGCCGCTTGGAAAGAGGGAAAGGTCGATCTGTCGAAAGTAGAAGAAGCGTACGAAAAGGCCAAGGCTTCCTGTGATTTTCTTATAGTGGAAGGAGTTGGCGGGGTTATGGTGCCCATTTCGCAAGGCTTCTATGTCGCCGATTGGATTAAGAAGTGGGACATGCCGACGCTGGTCGTGGTTGGGGCGGGATTGGGAACCATTAACCATACTTTACTGACCGTTGAAGCCCTTCAACGGCGAAAGATAAAGGTAGCGGGTATCTTGGTGAATAGTTATAGGGGAAAGACCGCGGCGGAACGCACCAACGTGAGAGCCTTCAAGAAGCTCCTCAAGGTGCCGGTCTATGGGCCTTTGATGCGCAATCCCCGTTATCTAAAGGATCTCGATTTATTAGCGAAGGATTTACGTGATCTAGGGTTGAAATTTTAAAACAGGAGGAAAGATTGAAAGCCACAGCTACCTATACGGTTCAGCAATGGAAGGAAGACGCCTGGCAGGTTATTTCGCTGGAAGTGAAATTGACCAAGGCCTCGGTGGAGTACGTTTTGAAGGGGGATATCGAAGCCAAGGCGAAGGTGGAATATCTGATGTATTACAATTACTTCGACGCGAAAGACCCGCACAAGTCCTCGGCGGAATATGTTGGCATGATGCATATTGAGGGAAAAATCGCCGGAAAGACCGGAAGTTTCGCGGCGGATGACAGCGGTCTTTTTGAGGGCGGCGCGGCTTATTCGACTTTACGAATCCTGGAGGGTTCGGGCACGGGGGCCTTGAAGGGAATCAAGGGGACTGGGAAATACCGGGCGGACAAGGATAACTATTATTTTGAATTGGAATATGAATTGGGCTAGATCCCAACTTCGGGAGGTGGACATGAATCGGCTTAAATTTATTCTTGGGGTCGCGTTTTTTTTGATGATGGCCGCCCCAGCTCGGCCAATGGATCCCGAATTTGTAAAACACATTAAATATTCCCGGATTTCGGTAAGAAAATTAATATTGGCCCAGGAAGAAAAAATCGTTGGGTTCAAATTAAAACTTCAAAACGCCTACATTTACTCGGCGCCGGTAGTTCCGGTTGATTGGACCTTGAAGATCGTGAATGATGGCCACGGTGATGATCCCTGGATTTTTGTGGCGACGGGAAACGAAAACCATGGTTCGGGCTCGGTGGGGGCTGATTTCTTCAAGGATTTCATCATTATCGGTGTGTTTAAATCAACGGGAAAGGCTGGTGAAGCCCAACTCCCCTTCGACATGGAATTGGAAATCGATATCGAGTTGGATCACGTTCCAAGAAAAGTAACCTTGCGACCCAAAGATATGGTCTACAAGCCTTTTGCGCCGGACAGGGTTTATTAAGGGCGGTTTAGTCCTTTTTTTCGTCCATTCAGACATTCGGATGAAGAGGGGCCAAAGGTCCCAAAGGGTTGGGTGTAGAATGGGGTTAGGCAGGGTGAAAAATGAAAAAACCGATCCTGATCTTAACAATTCTTTGGGGGATAGGACTTACGGGAATGGCCTTTGCCCAGACGGCCATCCCCGCCCATACCGAAGTAAGATCGCCCAATCTTTTCGCTGTCCTTTCCTATCTTTTTCCCGGTTTTGACCCATTTTGTATTAATCGAAACGACAAACTCCATCAAGAATCCAGTACGAAATCTTCCTTGTTGGTCCGCAGTGAGCTTGCCAAACATTTGGGGGAGGAATGTTATTCACTCAACTTCGATCTGGGTTTCGCGAACAACAAATTCGATGGAAAGACGATTCCCGCCGCAAAGCTTAAATTTGGATTTTAATGGACCGCTTTGTCAGCCAGCTCTAAAAAACACTTAAAGGCGAAAGATTGGGATTTCGAAAAGGATATCTTTTTGGGTTCGGAATCTTCTTTATCCTTGGCTGTAGCGACGCGCCCGTGAAGCGGGAGGTTCCGATCCCGCCCCTCCAGCCTACTTTTCCGCAAGCCCCGGATTTTCACCCCCAACGCCTTGGAGAACCCAACTGGGTTCGGCTTGCCTTCGTGGGGGAGATCAACTTGGCCCGGGGTGTGGAAAGCGCATAGATCGCCTCGGAACGAAGTGGGTGTTCGAGGCGGTTAAGCCCATCCTGGATGAATCGGATTTGGCGGTGGCCAACTTGGAATCACCAGAAGGGAACGGCGGGAAAAAGTACACCTGTAAGGAGATTTATCTCAAGGGCCGGCCCGAATCCCTGGACGCGCTTGCTTACGCTGGTTTTGGCCTAGTTACGCTCTCGAACAATCATATTTTGGATTATGGGCCCAAGGTAATGGATCAGACCGTCGAGGGGCTCCGGCAAAGGGGAATTCTAAGCGTGGGAGTGGCTTGTCCCGGCGATGAGGCCGACCGGGCAGTTTATGTGAAAATAAGGGAAGTTACCCTGGCTTTCCTAGGCTATTGCTCGGTGTGTCCCAATCCCTTTTTCGCGCGGGGGACAAGACCGGGCGTGAGGGCCGCCCTCCCCAAGGTGATGTCGCCCGAAATTCGACTGGCTAAATCAAAAGCTGATTTCGTGATCGTGATGGTGCATTGGGGTAAGGAGTACCATCGACATAATTCCTATCAAAATAAACTGGCCAGGGCTTTGAAAAAGGCGGGGGCGGACCTGGTGATCGGCGCCCATCCGCATGTGCCGCAAAAAACCTAGCGCCTGGGAAAAAACCCTGGTGGCTTACAGCCTGGGAAATTTTCTTTTTGACCAGAAATGCAAAGGATGCCGTGACAGCTGTATTTTGATGGTGGACTTGGAAAAGGGAAAAAGACTTCGCTGGAAAGCGGTACCGGTTTCTCTCAATAGTGGCCGCCCCGAACCTTTCGATTCCGCGAATGCCCAGACCAGGAGAATTAAAAAAGCCCTGGCCAGGTAAATTCATCGATGGAATTCCACCGCGAAATCATGGAAATTCAGGATCGTCCTTTCGCTTGTGACGAGAAAAAATTGAGTGCCGGGGAGGTTGGGGGAGTATAGTGTTTTGAATCTTGGGCCTTTTATATTTTGACCTGGAGGAGATATGGAGAACGATAAAAGAAACCTTACTTTCTTTGGGAATGGGGGGACTTTATTTGGCATTCATTTGGTGAACCTCTTTCTTGGCTTAATCACGCTTGGCATTTATTTCTTTTGGGCCAGGGTGAAGGTTCGCAAATATATCTGGGGGCAATTGGAATTCGAGGGGGACCGCCTCTCTTATCACGGCACGGGTTTGGAAACGCTGAAGGGTTGGCTAAAGGCCCTGGTGATATTTGGTATTCCCTATTTTGTCGTTAGCCAGTTGCCACGATTGATGGGCTTGGGAAGGGTCTTCGTCATTGTAGGCGGTCTGTTTTCTGTTCTCCTCATCATGGTTTTTATCCCCATGGCCACCGTCGGATCCCGGCGTTATCGGCTAAGTCGCACGGCTTGGCGGGGAATTCGCTTCTCCTTTCAAAAAGTTTGGAGGGAGTATGTCCCCATCTTCCTGAGGGGAATGATTTTGAACCTCCTCACCTTGGGATTCTACTCGCCTTACTACCAGGCCCGCCGTGACAAATTCCTGATCGCCAATAGCTATGTGGGTAACCGTAATTTTGAATACGACGGAAATGGGGATGACTTGTTCGGCAGCTATTTCCTTTCCCTCGTCCTGGCTATTCCCACCCTGTTTTTTTCACTCTTTTGGTATCACGTCAAAAGAACCCGCTATGTTTGGGACCACACCACTTTCGGCGACGCTCGTTTTGAATGCATGATTACTTTTGGGGGTATGTTTTGGCTTTACCTGGGAAATTTCCTCATGGTTCTTTTTACTATTGGATTCGCCTACCCCTGGGCGCAAGTGAGATCTATCAATTATCTGTTGACTAACCTGAGCTTGAACGGCCCGGTGGACCTTGAAACCATCCAACAGGACGCGCAATCGGTCAACGCGACCGGGGAAGAGTTGTCTAGCTTCCTTGATTTGGATTTCGACCTGGGTTAATCCCATAAAGGGCGGCCATGGAAGAAATTTGGGAAGGTCATTTTCTGGATGGCAAAACCGCCGCCCAACGAAAGGCGATGATCAGTCCGGAGCCTGACGGGTTAAAGATCAACCTGGATAACGGCGACAGCCTGGTTTGGCCCTATGACGAGATTCGCCAAGCCCAAGGCCATTTTGAGGGCGAGCCCGTGCGTTTGGAAAGGGGCGAGGGAATTACCGAAGTCCTGATCGTCGGTAACACTGATTTTCTGACCGCCCTAAGGAAACAGGCCGGGGAAAGGGCGGGCCGTTTCCACGATCCGGGTTTCCGTCGAACCCGTTGGTGGTTGACCTTTTACACCGCCATAGCCACCCTGGCGGTTTGTTTCATTGCTTATAAGTGGGGCATACCTGCTTTAGCCAAATCGATGGCCGCCCATGTTCCGGTGAAATGGGAACAGGGTTTGGGTAAAACCGAATTGGAACAATTGGCTCCGCCCGGCAACCGCCTTCATAACCCCCGATTGGATATAGCCATTAAACGAATTATGGCGCGGTTGATACGCCCCATTCCCCATTGCCCTTATCAATTCCGGGTCATCGTATGCGACGTGCCCATTGTCAACGCTTTCGCCCTGCCGGGGGGGTACATCGTTGTTTTTCGAGGACTCCTTGAGGAGACACGTACGCCCGAGGAATTGGCCGGAGTACTTGCCCATGAGATGCAGCATGTTTTGAAACGGCATACTACCCAACGGATCATCCAGGATACCTCGACCGGCCTGTTGCTCTCGGCAATGGCGGGAGATGTTACCGGGAGCATGGCCTTCGGCATGAAAAGCGCCCGGACCCTGGCCTTGTTGGAATATAGCAGGGGGGAGGAAGAGGAGGCCGATAGGGAAGGAATGAAGTTGATTTTGGCGGCTGGGATTGATCCACAAGGGATGATTCGTTTTTTTGAGACCCTGAAGAAATACGACAAAATGCCCCAATTTCTCAAGTATGCTTCCACTCATCCCGCGACTGATGACAGGATCGAAAAGCTAAAGGAAATTGTTTCCGCTCAAACATCCCCTGCTAAGAAAGGGACAATCGGAGGCAAAATTGTCTTGGCCAAAGCCCCTGTGAAAAAGGAAAGGTTGATTCCCGAGATCGCTTGGCCTTCCTTGGTGAAGGGATTGCGCTCCTCAAAATAATCGCTTAGTTTAGGGGCTCATGAATTACAAAGAACTCTCACACAAAGACAAAAAATACCTCTGGCATCCCTTCACCCAACAACGGGAATGGGAAGCGGACCCCAATGTTCCCATCATTGTGAAAGGGAAGGGGACTTACCTTTACGACGCTAGGGGCAAAAAGTATTTGGACGGAGTTTCTTCGCTCTGGTGCAACGTTCACGGCCACCAAGTTCCCGAAATTGACCGGGCTATCCAAAAGCAACTCAAGAAGATCGCCCATTCCACCCTGCTGGGGGCTTCAAATGAACCGGCCATCCTCTTGGCGGAAAAGCTCATCAAGGTGGCGCCCAAGGGCCTGACCCGGGTTTTTTATTCTGACTCGGGGTCGGAAGCCAATGAGATCGCCATGAAGATGGCCTTCCAGTATTGGCAGCAGGTCCGCCCCGCTAGGCCAAAGAAAAACATGTTTCTGACCGTTCGGGAGGGATATCACGGGGACACCATTGGCTCCGTTAGCTTGGGCGGGATTGATCTGTTCCATGGAATCTTTGGAGGGCTTCTCTTTAAAACTCTTAAAGTAAAAAGTCCCCATGACTATCCCAGCCGGAAGCTATCTAATGAAAAGTGGCTGAAGGATTGCGTAAAGGAAGCGGAAGGAATGTTCCGAAAATACGGCTCCAGGTTAGCCGCGGTGCACATGGAACCGCTCATCGAAGGGGCCGGGGGGATGCTAGTCCATCCCTGGGGGTACCTTAAGGCCATACGTCGCCTTTGCGACAAGTATAAAGTTCTCTTGATCTTGGACGAGGTAGCCACCGGTTTCGGAAGGACAGGAACCATGTTCGCCTGTGAGCAGGAAGGGGTGAGCCCTGATCTCCTATGTTTGGCCAAGAACCTGACGGGTGGGTACCTGCCGGTTGCCGCCACACTGGCGACCGAGAAAGTTTATAAAGCATTCCTGGGAAGTTTTGAGTCGGCGCGGACCTTTTACCACGGCCATACTTTTACCGGCAACCAATTGGGTTGCGCGGCCGGATTGGCGAACCTGGAATTGATCGAGATGAATGGTTTCCTAGAAACGATTCAGGAGAAAAGCGAAATGTTGCGGGAGCTATTGGAACCTTTAATTGCCTATCCTCATGTATCCGACTTACGCTTAAGGGGCTTGATGGGAGGGATTGAGCTTGTTAAAAGTAAGAAAACGGATGAGCCCTATTCTTACAAGATGAAGATGGGTTACCGGGTTTGCGCCGAGGCCAGGAAAATGGGTGTGTTGTTGAGGCCTTTGGGTAATGTGATTGTCCTCATGCCGCCATTGACGATTTCCAAGAAGGATTTGGCCCGTTTAATTGAGGTTATTTCCGCCAGTATTCACCGAGCGACGGTTCGCTTTTCCTAATCCCTGTGCTAAAGTAAGCTGCCTTATGCCCGAGAAAACACTCCCAACCCACAAAAAAACCAAAACAGTGGCCGTAATCAGCCTCGGCTGCCCCAAAAACACCGTGGATTCGGAAGTCATGCTGGGCAAACTGGCCCAGGATAACTATTCCTTGGTGAAGGACCCTTCCCAAGCCGAGGTGGTGATTGTTAATACCTGCGGTTTTATAGAGGCCTCCAAGAAGGAGTCGATTGATACCATCCTGGATGTCGCCAAGCTCCGCAAAACGGGAAACCTGAAATCCCTGGTGGTGGGGGGCTGTTTGGCACACCGTTACGGTGATGAGTTACGAAAAGAACTCCCCGAAATTGATATTTTGTTTGGCTTGAACGATGTTGAAAATGTGGCCAATCAAATCAAAGGGGAATCCCTTCCGTTACATCCTTCCCAAGGGGCCAAGAGGCCTCTCTTGCCGAACTCTTTGAGCGAGGCCACTTATGTTTATGACGCTTCGTCGCCCCGGTTACTTTCCACGCCAGGCCATTTTGCCTATGTGAAAATTTCCGAGGGCTGCGACCTTCCCTGCACCTTCTGCATCATTCCCAAGATTCGTGGCCATTTCCGAAGCCGGTCGATTGAGGACATAGAAAAGGAAGCCCGTCAATTAGCTTCTCAAGGCGTGAAGGAGCTTTGCCTGGTAGCCCAGGATTCAACCTGGTATGGGGCGGATATATACGGGCGTCCAAAGATCGCCGAGTTGCTGGCGACCTTGGCGAAAGTGGATGAATTGGAATGGATTCGGCTTCACTATTTATACCCCAGCCGTGTTTCCAATGAAATGCTGGATGTGATGGCCGCGAACCCGCGAATTACCCCTTACTTTGACGTTCCATTGCAGCACGCCAGCGACAAAATCTTGAAATCCATGCAGCGTATTGGGGATAGGGCACTTTTGGAAAAGCTGATTCAACGTATTCGGACGAAAATCCCAAACGCTTCCATACGCTCAACTTTTATCGTCGGGTTCCCGGGTGAAACGGATGAGGATTTCCAGGAACTTTTGGGTTTTTTAAAGAGCTCAAAGATGGACTATGTCGGCTTTTTCGCCTATTCCCAGGAAGAGAATACTCCGGCCGGAACCATGGAAAACCAAGTGCTAGATCCGGCGAAAAAGGGACGGCTGGCGGAGGCTTACCGGGTGCAGGAAGAAGTGGCCACCCAATCCCATCAGCGTTGGGTTGGGGAGAAACTGATGGCCGTGGTCGAATCGGTTGAGGAAAGTGGTGAAGTGCAGGGCCGCACTAAGTACCAAGCCCCGGAAGTGGATGGAATTGTTTTAATCGAAGGCCTGTCCAAACCCAAGATAGGCCAATGGGTCCAAGTCGAAATTACCCACACTTTGGAACAAGACTTAGTTTGCAAGGCCCTTGGGCCGGGGTCGTGACCAGTGGATACCCAAAATAAACTTCCAAATCCATCCCGCTGGAATGCCGCGAACCTGGTCACTCTCTCCCGAATTGTGGTGGCGGCCCTTTTCCTTTTTTTCATTTTCCGGGATGAGCTTTGGGCCAAATGGACGGCGGGGCTCTTGTTCGCCTGGGGGGCCATCAGTGATTATTTGGACGGTTACCTGGCACGTAAGAACAACTTGAGGACCGACTTCGGGACCCTGATGGACCCCCTGGCTGATAAGATCCTGCTTCTTTCGGTTTTTGGTTCGTTTGTCGTCCTGGAATTAGTCCCCCTTTGGATGGTGGTCATTATTTTTGCCCGTGAGTTTTTGATTACGGGACTCCGTCAAATGGCTCAAACCCGCAATATTATCATTGCGGCAAGCCGGGCGGGAAAACACAAGACGGTCTCCCAAATCGTGGCTGCCTCCGTTATCCTGGCTATCATTTGCGCGCAGGGGACCGTGGAAGCCTATCAGGGCAAATGGGATCTTTTCGTGGCCCGTCAGGGAACTTTAGGACAGTGGATCGATGATTTCATTCAGTACGGTCCCTACTGGCTAATGTTTTACGCCACCATGATGTCCATCATTTCGGGTGTGGATTATTTCTTCAAGAATAAGCACGTGTTGAGCGGGGAGAAACATTGAAAAGTTTCAACCAAGTCATTGCAACCTTTTTTGGGATTGGAAAAATTCCCTGGGCTCCCGGCACCTGGGCTTCCATAGCGGCTGTACCCTGTTTTTATTTTCTCATCGATAAGCCGCTCATTCACTTTGGGGTTTTGGTGGTGGTTTATTTCCTTGGTGTTTACACTTCGACCAAAATGGAAAAAGAAATTGGGGAAATAGATCCCTCGAGCGCGGTCATTGACGAAGTCTTGGGGATGGGGGTGGCTATGTTGATCACTCCTAATGTGGTGGGCATACCCCGCTGGCCCTTTGTTCTCATGGCCCTCATCCTTTTTCGTATTTTCGACATTTGGAAACCCTATCCCATACGGAAGTTTGAGAAGCTCCCCGGCGGCTGGGGAATCATGACCGACGACCTTGCGGCTGGCGTGTACGCCCGGGTTTGGCTCCAGATCGGGGCCTGGATTGTTCATTGGCTTTAAAAGGATTTCAAATTGAACGCTGAGATAGTGGCAATCGGAACTGAACTTCTCCTTGGCCAGAACGTGGACACCAACTCCTCCTGGTTGGCCCAACAGTTGGCTTTAATGGGGATCGACGTTTTCGCCTTTCAGGCCGTGGGGGACAACGAGAAGCGCATTGAGACGGCCTTGAAATTGGCCTGTGAAAGAAGCCAATTTGTTATCACCACTGGCGGGTTAGGACCCACGGCGGATGACGTAACCCGTAAGGTGGCAGGCCGTTTGGCCCAGAAGCAATTGGTCTACAACGAAACCCTCGCTAAACATATTGAGGAATTCTTCACTAGGGCGGGCAAACCCTGCCCCAAAGTGAACTTGAACCAGGCCTTTATCCCCCAGGGGGCCACCCTTATCCCTAATGTTCTTGGAACTGCCCCCGGTTTCATTGTGAAGGTAGGGAAGTCCCAAATCGCCTGTCTGCCAGGAGTGCCTTTTGAAATGAAGGCCATGTTCGAGGGAACTTTAAAAGCGTTCCTCAAAAACCTTTCGCCATCGGGAACCCTCATTAAGTCCCGGGTTTTTAGAACGACAGGAATTTCCGAATCCCTTTTGAACGAAAAGATCGTGGACTTATTTGAAAACTCGAAAAATCCAACGATTGGGGTATTGGCTCACGCCGAAGGCGTGGATATACGCCTAACCGCAAAGGCGGCCAGCGAGGCCGAGGCCAATAGCTTGCTTGATGGGCTGGGCAAAACCGTTTTGTCCCGCTTGCCCAACTTTATTTACGGCCAGGACCAGGACAATCTTGAAACTATCGTCGGTCGCATGTTGACCACCCGCCAAATGAGGGTGGCCGTAGCCGAATCCTGCACGGGTGGGCTGATTAGCCACCGCATTACGCAAATTCCTGGAAGCTCTGAATATTTTCTAGGTAGTTGGGTGGTTTACGCGAACCGAATGAAAAGCGCCTCGCTAGGTGTTGACCCCAAGGTTATCGAGAAAAAGGGAGCTGTTAGCCGGGAAGTGGCCGAGGAAATGGCTCGCAATGCCCGGGAAAAGTCGGGGGCTGATATCGGTTTGTCCACCACGGGTGTGGCGGGTCCTTCAGGCGGGTCGACGGAAAAACCTGTGGGGCTGGTTTACATCGGGCTTTCGGACGACCAAAAGACCCATGTTTTTGAGCATCGCTTTTCCGGTGATCGGGAAACCATCAAGAAGAGGGCGAGCCAAGCCGCGCTGGAGTATTTGAGGCGCCATTGCCTTCAGCTCCCTTATAAGGATTAACAATTGAACAAACCTAAAAAATCATTTAAACACTCGACGGTTGAGGGAGCGCTTCGAGAGCCTAAGGGTAGAAGGGGTAGGCCTGTGGTGAGCGACCGCAGCGAGTCGAACCCAGACAGGGGTAAGCCTAGGGCTTTTCCATCTTCATCCCATCCCCCTAACGTTCAAGGAGAAAGGGTTCCACATTTTCCCAAAGCGAACTATTCGGAACCATCCGTTCAACTTCAGGGAGCCCCTCCAATGGAGAACCCTTGGAGGCTGTTTGTTTCCGTATTGCTTGACCGAAGGTTACAAGACGGCCTGACCTCGGCCATTAACCAAGTTTCCCCTTTGGATGTTCCGGTAAAGTGGTTGGAACCTGGAAACCTTCATTTAACCTTATGCTTTTTGGGCGATGTTCCGAAAGGCAGGTTAGCTTTGGTGATTGAGAAGTTAAGGCAAGCACGCCAGGGCGTGACACCTTTTGAAATGCAATTGGGGGGCTTAGGGGCCTTTCCGAATTTAAAGAAGCCCAAGGTCCTTTTCGCCCCCGTGACCCAAGGCTGGGAACCCCTTCGGGATTTGGCCACTGGCATATCCAAAAGTCTTCAAGGGTTCGGGCAGAAACAGGAAGATCGGGAATTCAACGCCCATGTAACCTTGGGCCGGGTCAAGGGGTTCAAGGGTGCCAAGACCATCATGCCGAAGCTGGAAGGAAAAGTGCCGGCTTTGATCGGTAAGATGCAGGTGAAGTCTTTCGCCCTGATGCAAAGTGAACTGAAACCCACGGGACCGGTCTACACCGTCCTCCAGGAATTCAACCTGACCCCATGAAAAGATTTTAACCTCTTAGTGTTTTTTGTATGATGGGCCAAATTTTAGGGGGGACAGCCAACATGCATGAACATTCCGACCAACCGGCCGAGAGTGAAATGAGCGAGAAGGAAATCGAGGAGCAACTGCGGGCATTCCAGGAATCCCAGCAGATGTACCTGGAACAGACCTTCAAATGGCTGATCGACTTCGTCGCCAGTTATTTCCCTGAGGACCAAATGGCTATCCGCGACATGGATTTAGAAGTCCATTTCATCCATAAAGTTATCGAGGGTAAAAAGGAACTGGGGGCCTTGATTTACAGGTTTCGAAAGTTTGTTAATAAGAAAGATTATTTCGCCGAGATGGGTGAGAATTACCGGGATAACCTGGAACTTCCCGAAGTGATGTTTGTGGATTCTGAGACTTCAGAATTTGAACCGCCGAAAAGTCTTGAAACCGAAGAAAACTTCCTTGAGATATCACCCGAAAAACTCACGGGTAAAATGCGAGAACTTCGGGAAGAATTGAAGCGTCGGGTGAAGCTGAGACAGTTGAGGGAAAGTCTTTAAACTGAGCTTCTAAAAGGAGGCGGCATGAAAGTAGTAATGAAGTGGTTCATGGTGGCGCTTACTTTGATTTCGCTGGCCATTATCCCGGGCCGGTTAATGGCCGGTGATTCGCCCATCAAGGGGGGAGGTCCCTTTGGGTTAGGTCTCGAGTTGGGGGACCCAGGCACCTGGGGCGCTGTTGGTAAATTCTGGATTGACCGGCAAGACGCCCTCCAGCCCGCAGTGAAACTGGGCAATGGGTTGGCCCTTTTACAATGCGATTACCTTTGGCATACCTATGATGTTATTCATCCCAACCAGGGCCTGATGCCGCTTTATTTCGGCGCTGGGGCTGATTTGTCTATTCAGACCAATGTTACTGTTGGGGCCCGGGGCGTGGTTGGTATTACCTACCTCTTTGACCGGGTCAATATCCCGGTTGATATTTATGTCCAAGTGGTTCCGGAAATTTGGTTTGGAAGCGGCGCTTCCGCCTTTTTCGTTTATGGTGACCTTGGAGCGCGATACTACTTTTAAAGGCAATTTTGAATTTAACAAATTAATAAATCCTCGCCCCTTGCGGGAGAGGGTAGGGGGAGGGGTAATTGGTCAAATGTGTTTCGCCCTCATCCCAGCCTTCTCCCGTCAAGGGAGAAGGGGAACAGCAGAACTCGAAGTCTAAAGCTCTGTTTATAAAGCTAAGTGGGAAAGAGAAATGGAAGTTATGAAACGAAACGAACCAGCTTTAATGATGTATGCCGCCAGCGAGTACGATTCCAATCTCTACTACGCTGTCAAATTTTCCGTTCCGGACCCTTTTCCCTTTTTCCAAATCAAAGGCAAGAAAATCATTCTTATGAGCGACCTGGAACTTGGGCGGTCCCAAAAGCAAGCCAAGGTGGATGAGGTTCTTTCCTACTCCGACTGGCAGGTCAAGGCAAGGAAAGCTGGCAACGACAAGCCTGGCGTGGCGGATGTTACGGCTTATTTCCTCAAATCCAATAAAATCAAAACAATCCAAGTGCCTGATAACTTTAACCTTGGGTTAGCGGATGCCCTGCGGAAAAGGGGAATAAAGGTTGAAAGCAAGACTGACCCTTTCTTTGAGGAAAGGGTTTACAAGTCTAAAGAAGAAGTTCGGATGATCACCCAGTCGCTTCGGTATACGGAAACGGCTATCCATAAGCTGGAGGATTTGCTCCGGAAGTCCAAAATCAAAGGTAAGTTCGTTCATTACGGAGGTCAAAAGGTCACCAGCGAGTTACTGAAGAAGGTTCTCAATGTCTCCATGATGGAGGACAACTGCATCGGAAGCCACACCATCGTGGCCAGCGGCAACCTGGGTTGCGACCCGCACAATACGGGCACTGGGCCGGTTTGGGCGAACCAATCCCTAATCGTGGATGTCTTCCCCAGGTCAGCGGATACCTTTTATTACGCCGACATTACCCGCACATTCGTGAAGGGTAAGGCTTCCCCGGCATTAAAGGCCCAGTATGAAGCAGTCAAGGTGGCCCAGGAAAGGGGAATCGATATGGTGGCGCCCGGGGTTAATGGCAGGGCCGTTCACCAAACTATCCAATGGGATATGGAAAACCGGGGTTACTTCACGGAGAAACGCAATGGAACGATGGTGGGCTTTTTCCATGGTACCGGGCATGGGTTAGGGTTGGACGTGCACGAACCCCCGCGCGTTAATTCCTCGGATCATGTCTTGAAAAAGGGGGAAGTGGTGACGGTGGAGCCGGGACTTTACTATCCTGGAGTGGGGGCGGTTCGAATCGAAGACCTTCTGGTTGTTACGGACAAAGGACACCAGAACTTGACCGTTTATCCCAAAAAACTCGAAATCTCCTGAAGCAAATCTAAAGGCAAGATCTAAGGCTGTTGCTGTTGTGGTGGTTCGGTGGCCGTGGGCATCAGTTTGTTTAGGACGGCTTTGGAAGATTCATCGTTTCCGCCCCAAGAAAACAGCAAGTAAGAAAGAACGATAAGCGCGCCCCCCCACATGATCATTTTGGAGTCTTGAATTTTTTTCCCCCGATACATCATGTAGGCCCCGATGGTTCCCATGATGAACGAAGCTGCGGTTTCCAGCCAAATCATGAATTCCCCTTAAAAAGATAAATAAACTGACATTGCGAGCGGCGAATTCTGCGGCGAAGCAACCCCAGTTCATGGGTGGGTTAAACCGTTAGATTGAACACCTGCAAGGCATATTTAAACTGAGGTTGCTTCGTTATGAGCACCCGGCTACTCGCCGGACATTCCTCGCAATGACAGCTATTTTTTACCACCTTCTGTGGTTAGGTCCATGATTTCCGAAATTCCCTCATAGATTTTTTTGGCGATGGGCGCGGCCACATCCTTGCCTGTGCCACCGTTTTCACAAAGGATGGCCATGGCAATTTTTGGGTTGTCGGAGGGCGCGAAGCTGATGAACCAGGCGTGGAAATTAGGGTCGCGGCTCCCGGAGGTTCCGGTTTTTCCCGCAATCTTTATCCCCTTCACCCGGGCCTTAACCCCAATCCCTCGTTCCACGTCGTTCAACATCATGGTCGTAAGGAACTGGGCTGTTTGCCGAGTGATGGTGCTTTTGTAAACGGAAGGTTTGTTTTCCTCAAGCACTTTTCCATTGATGTTCGTCAATTTGTCGACCAGGTAGGGAGACATCATGACGCCGTCGTCGGCGATAGCGGACACCAGAAGGGCGGCGTTAAGGGGGGTGATGCGGAATGATTTTCCCAGGCCGGTCGCGGATTGAGCCAACTCATATCGGGTGAGTCCCAACTTGGGGGAGAAGCCGGGCGTTACAGGGATGTTGAGGGTTTTTGGAACGGAGTTAAACCCGAAACGGTTGTTGTATTCCAACAGAACATCTTCTCCCAGCGTCATGCCAAGCTTCGCGTAAGCCATATTGCAGGAAGTGTCAAAAGCTTCCTCGAGGGTTTTGATGGTCTTATGCTTTTGCCAGTCATAAAAAATTTGGTTATCAATGTAAGTGTAGCCTTTGCAGAAAAGGGGAAATACGGTGTTGAGGTTGATGTTTTTTTCGACGGCCGCGGCGGAACTGACGATCTTGATGATGGAGCCCGGCTCATATAGGCTTTCGAAGGCCCGGTTTTTGAGGGGGATATTCTTGTTGGCGAAATAATTCCACCATTGGTCACGAACCTTTTCCGGGGTGAAGGTAGGCTGGGATATGCACCCGAGAATTTCCCCTGTGCGAGGGTTTAACACGATAATCGCTCCCTTTTGCCAACCCATTGCTTTTGAGATGATTCGTTGAATTCGGCTGTCCAGGGTCAGGTAAAGTTTGTTTCCTGGGAAATATTGCTGATAGATTTTCTCCAAACCGGTGGTACCGCGGTTGTTGATGGTCTGGGTATCGGTGTAGCCGATAACATGGGCGCATTCTTTCCCGAAGGGGTACCCGCGCTCGCCGTTTTTTGTGAACTCAATAGCGAGGGGGACTCCGTTTCGGTCAAAAATATAGGAGATAGAACCTTGGTCTTTTTCCGCCCGGGCCTGTTCTAAAAGAACCTGCATTTTTTTGTTTTTAGGATCGTAGTTAAGGGCGGTTTCATAATATTTCTCGCCCTTGTTGACCTGCCCCAAGGCTCTTTCGACGGTTCCCAGGGCGATATAGATATCCGGGTTAGTGGATTGAAGCTCTAAGGCGTGCTGGAGTTCCAACTCGGCCTCGACATATTTGCCCTCGTCAATGAAGGCCTGACCCGTTTTTAAGTGGTTGAACTTCCTGCTGTAACCCAAGCCCATTTTGATGGCTTGGTCATACAAGGCCTTGGATTTATCCAGGTGGCCGGCCTTCATTTCCACGAGTCCCAAGCCGTCCACAGCCTTGGCGTCCCCAGGGGTGCGGGTTAAAACTTTGTTGAACTCGGCCTTTGCCAGTTCCAAGTCCCCGTTGTGCCAATACTTAATCCCTTTGAGGTAATTGAATTGGTTCATCAGGTAGGTTTTGGAAGTCAACAACCCCAAAAACAGGATAAAAAATAGGAGCATGGTGCGGAAAGAAGGTAATTTCCCCCGGCGTTTCCGGGATAGGGGAAGGGGTTTGTAACGGCTAAAAGGGTCGATTAACGCCATGGATTTAAGACTCCTTGATAGACAGGTACGAAGTATTAGGTCCAGGGCCCAGGAAAGGCATCAACCAAGACATTGGCGGCCGCAAATCAGGCCCGGAACCAAGCATTTTAGTGGCAATGGAGAAAAACACAAGGGAACTCCGGGGCCCTTTTCGTCCTCGGCTCTTGGGGCCGTTGCGCTGACTCGCAAAAGGTACTATAAGGAAACAGGTTTCGATTAACTTCGTTTTCGTGAGGAAAATAAGGCATGGTTTTGGAATGGGTTTTGATCACTTTTGGACTAGGGATGCTTCTCTTCATCCTAGTGCTATTACTCCGGTGGCCGGTCTCCAACGGAAGCGGCTTCGAGGGCCGCTTGGAGAATTTTTCACGAGAGCAGGAAAAACTCGAAAAAGTTTTGAGGGATGAGATGGGCCGCAACCGGGAGGAAGGCAGCGCCAACGAAAGGGCCGCCCGCGAGGAAATGAACCGACAGCTTTCCGGGTTTTCCCAAATCAACGAACAAAAATTGGAAAAGATCCGCGAGACCCTGGAAAGGCAATTGCGCCTCTTGCAGGATGACAACGGTCAAAAGCTGGACCAGATGCGCACCGTCGTGGATGAGAAGTTGCAAGCTACCCTTGAGAAACGTTTAAGCGATTCCTTCCGGCAAGTTAGCGAAAGGCTGGAAAAGGTCCACCAGGGTTTGGGTGAAATGCAATCCTTGGCTTCCAGCGTAGGGGACTTGAAAGCCGTTTTGAATAACGTGAAGACCCGGGGGACTTGGGGCGAGGTCCAACTTGAAAGCCTTCTCCAACAGATCATGGCACCTGAACAGTACGCTAAAAATATCGCCACCAAAAAGGGAAGCGAAGACCGGGTGGAATTCGCCATCCGCCTTCCCGGTCGGGAACAAGGCAACGGTGGCGATATTTGGCTCCCCATTGACGCAAAATTTCCCCTGGAAGATTACCAACGCTTGAATGAGGCTTTGGAAAAAGGTAACGCCCCGGCTGCGGAGGAGGCCACCAAGGGGTTGATGACACGCATTAAACTGGAAGGTAAAAATATAAGGGATAAATACCTGGACCCGCCTTTCACTACCGATTTCGGAATTCTTTTTTTGGCCACTGAGGGACTTTACGCTGAAGTTTTGCGCCAACCCGGATTATTGGACATCCTTCAAAGGGAATATCGAATCGTTGTTACTGGTCCCACGACCCTGGCCGCGCTATTGAATACCCTTCAAATCGGATTTCGGACCTTGGCCATTGAAAAGCGAACCAGCGAGGTTTGGAGTCTTCTTGGACTTGTCAAAAAAGAGTTTGGTTTATTCGCTGGTATTCTTGAAAAAACTCAGAAGAAATTGCAGGAAGCCAGCAATACCATTGAGGACGCGGCCAAGAAAACCCGTTCGATTGAGCGGAAGTTGAAAAATGTCGAGGGATTACCAACCAATAATCAACCGGGGCTGGAAGCGGGGGAACCGGTCGCTTCCGCAGAGGAAGAATAAGGTTTCGACCTCCTTTTTTTAGCCCGTTTTCTTAGTTAAATTCCCCACCATTTTGTTAAAAACCCTGCAATTGTTTATTGGAACGGATTTCATGAAAACCCAATAAAACCGTGTATTTGGTGCTTTTCCCTTAAATTGCCAAAAAGCTTTACTTGGGAATGGAAATTGCACAGTTTTTCCTTACAAAAGGGCTTTTGTGAAGGTTATTCTTATATGCCAATTTATCCAAAAGAGGGTTTTTAGTTGAAATTATTTACCTATAGAAATTTAATTTTATATTCCTTTTTGTGGTTGATGCCTCTTTCCCCGGCCTTCGCCCAAATCAACTTCACCACAACCAAGTATTGTCCCAGTGATCCCCCCACCGTATTTACCGTAACCGAACAAACCACGACCTATTATCTGGGGACCTCAAATTCCACCGCGTTGGGTGCCTGCGGAGTGAACTGGAATATGTTCGATCAGAACCACTACGCGGCGATTGATCCCGGAAGCTGGAAAAACGGCGCCGCTTGTGGCTCCTGCGCGATGCTGACTTATAACGGCCATTCGACAACCGTTATGATCGTGGATGAGTGCGGAACCTGCGGTTCGAATTCCAATCATTTGGATTTGTCGCCGACAGCATACGATGAATTGGTGAACTCGCCCGGCTGCGCTTCCATTGCGGGAAGCACAAATGGATCGGTCAATACCGGTGGTTGCCCAACCGCGCCTGGGGCTGGCCAGGTAACTTGGCACTTTGTCCAATGCCCCCTGGCCGGGTCGGCCAATATTTCCTACAACAATGGCCCGGGTAATATCACTTATGAGTTCAAAGACGGCAGTAATAATGGCTGGCACCCGATAGTTTTTTGGGATGTTTTGTTTCCGATTCAGTCCGTTGCGGTAGGTACAAGCGCGGGAGGGCCCTTTACTAACCTTAACCGGGATACCACGGACAGCCTCCCAAATTTTTGGGGTGGAACGGGACAAACTAACACGGCCGGTCCACTTTATTATGTGATTACGGATGTTCGTGGAAATTCGGTCACCTTGGGTCCCATCAATAGCATTTCTCCCTTGATGCAAGCGAACAATTCCTCTTTTGTTGCCTATGGCACTACCACCGCCCAGATGCAGGGTTGCGTGATAGGGCCGACCAACACACCCACTAAAACCAATACGCCGGGTTCACCAACTGCCACCTTTACTGACACATTCACCGTGACCCAGACCCCTACCTTTACCCCCCTCTCGGGTTGCAAAAACGTTCTTTATGACGGGGAAACCGCTGCAACTAATTATGCTTCAGGAAGCAACTGGACGACCAACACTACGGTTTCGGAAGTAACAACTTCCCCTCATGGGGGCTCCAATGATTTACAACTCGCATACAACTGGCCAGCCGCTTCCTTCTTCGCTGGTTTGGGATGGAACTGGGCAAAATATAGCAACGTTTCACCACGTATTATCAATTTGGCCAACTACAGCGTTCTTGAATTCTGGATTCGCGCGACGACGGGTGCTCCCGTTACCAGCATGACTATCACCTTGGCGGATTGGGGGGGGGCGGGTGCGGGTGGAGTCACCGCTTCCACACCAGTAACCCTTTCGACCTATCTTCCGGGTGGTGTTACGGGTACATGGCAGGTGGTGGATATACCCGTTTCTGCTTTTACCACGGGGGGAGCCAGTTGGAGCACGGCCCAGGTGGGTGAGATAGATTTCGCCACGGGTTTAGGGATGTCCTCAGGAACCCAAACTGTGTTTATTGATGATTTCGGCTTTTACGGGGCTTGTCCCACCAACACACCGACACCAACCTTTACCCGTTCTCCCACGCCGACTAATAGCTTTACTTTGACCTCAACACCCACCAATACCTTTACGAAAACAAACACCCCCACATTAACCAATACACCATCTAATACTTTGACACTTACCGCTACATCCACCAAGACCAACACATTTACCTTTTCTAACACTTCAACCCCAACCTTTACTAATACCCTCGCTCCCTTCACAAACACCTTTACTCCAACCAGTACGGGAACCCCGACATTCACCAGTACCGTTACAAATACCTTTACCTTTACCCCTACTAGTAGCTCCACTTTCACCAAATCCAACACCCCGACCGCGACCAATACCCTGACCAACACCTTCACCTTGACCAAAACGAATACTCTCACAGTTACCAATACGCCCACCGTTACCTCTACGCCGACTTGGACCTTTACGGGAACTGTTTCACCGACGGCCACCCCAACAAAGACCCTGACCCCGACCTTGACTGGAACGTCCACCTCCACTTCAACGGGGACATCAACTAGCACCTTTACACTCACGTCCACCAAAACTCCAACCAGTTCTTCAACCTTTGCCACCACTTTTACGGTTACCTCAACCTTCACCATTACCAATTCAGCAACCTTAACCAGTAGCCCCACGATCACCTATACCCCAACTTTGACTTTTACCGGTACCTTAAGTCCATCGGCCACACCCACTAACACTGGGACACCCACCAAAACACTTACTTTCACGTCCACCCCCTCTGCCACCGCGACGCCAACACCGGTGACATTATCAGTTAATATGGGTCCCAACCCACCAACCAGTTCCACCAAGCTTCCGGGGGTCACAGGCTTGCCGGTGCTACAATTTAAATTAACCAACCCAGGAAGCAACCCGGCCACGGTTAACAGCCTTGTCTTTACGGGCACTGGAACGGGTAATTTCACCACAGGAATAACCTCTGTAAAACTTTACTTGGATAACAATGGGAATGGTGTGGTGGATGGCGGGGACACACTAGTTGGCACGGCGACTTACTCGGGCGGGACAGTGACTTTCAACTTAACCACCGTGATTCCCGTGGCGGCCAGCCAGACTTTCCTGGTTACTTATGATTATTCCGGGTCAGCCACAAATGGGACCTACATCCCGAGTTTAACGAATGGCACCGGGACGAATTCTACTGGTGGGGTAATGTTCAATGGAATGCCTTTGAGTGGCCCGACGGTTACTATCGCCTTTGGCACCAACACGCCAACGAATACGGGAACATCAACCTATACTCCAAGCAATACCAGCACACCTACTTTTACTGGCACCTCGACTAATACCTTTACTGCTACCAACACTCCGACGGTGACCTACACCTCCACAATTACGAATACGCGTACGCCAACCAGGACCTTTACGCCCACTCCAACTGCGACAGTTCCATTCGTCGATATATTTACTGTGGACCTGAACCTTTTTCGCCCGTCCATGAATAAAGTGGTCAACATCAACGTGCAATACAACAAATTTCCAGGGAATTATGACTTGTGGATATATAACTCAGTTGGGGAACATATCAAGACCCTTGATACGACCCATTTGAACTCTCCGGTAAATAAAAACTATCAATGGGACGGGACCAACAAAAACGGGGATCCTTGTGCCAGCGGCGTTTATGTCCTTTACTTGGTAGAACCCTTTGATCGGAAAATTAAGAGAATAGTTTTGATCCGTTAATTTCCAAGGTTTGGGCAGGCCGAATAGTTTTCTTATCCACTTTTTCCTTTTAAAAACCCCTTGTTTTCCCAGGTGACCCCATAAAAGATTGACCCGACCAGCCCACTCTTTTATATTGTTTTCACGATATCTATTGGGGAAAAGGCTGAAACGAAAGTAAGCCCTCTTTACCTCAAACACCATCTTATGGCTTCCTGAAACCCGGGGGCGGTTTGATCTGACCCGGCTTAGTAAGGTAAGCAAAGGAGATTTATGCAAATCACTTCCATCGCCCCGGGATGTTTCCATTTGGAAGGGCCAACCGCCAGCGCCCTGATGGGAAGTCCACCTGAAATTCTCAAAGCCCTACTCAAGCAAAAAAAGAAAATTCCTCATGTTGGAATACTTCCCGATATTTCCCATAAAAACGGCATATCCCAAATGGCCTTTGAATTCCTGGGCTATTGGTTCTTGTTTGTGGACCAGGGTTACCAAAGGGGAAACAAGTTCCGCGTTTTGGGAACGAAAAAAATGTGTCAAAGACTTTATGACATTCTCCGTATTACTTTATTGGGGCCTAGCCGCGGAGAATTGAAAAAATGGGGTTTGAGTAAGAGCCGGATTGATGCTCTTGTCAACATGGCCGAGGGCATGGCGATCAAGAAGGGCAAGGAGGTCCAACAAATCGAGGATCTGTTCGAATTTGTCCACTTACCGGAAGAAGAAGGGGAAGTGGTTGTCCCGATTTTTTCAGATTCCAAGGACTATTGGATTAAAAGGATGGGAAATAACCGCTTTGAGATTTCCTCTAAGGGGGAAACTCAGGTTCTGGACTTAAATTTCGAGGGCGAACAACTGCCGCCTTTGGTGGATTTAACCGGGGAAGTTGAAAAGCCGGAGGCTCTTCGGTTGAAAGTCTTGGGCTGTTACACCGGCTTTGATCCTGAAGGGCCCACCACGGGAATGTTGTTATGGGTAAATGGAAACGGATTTTTGGTGGATTCGCCCGCCGGTATCAGCAAGTACCTTAAGCAAGTGGGTGTCGCCAAGGACCGGCTTACCGCCATCATTCAGACCCACGTCCATGACGACCATTGCGCCCTCAGCGAGCTCATGCTCTCGGAACACACATTCACCCTCATGTCCACCCGGGAAATATACGAGTGCACAGTGTTAAAGGTGGCGAATATTATCGGCGAATCGACGGATATGGTGAAGCTCATGATGAAATTTGTGGAAGTCATACCGGGAAAGACTTATCACATGTACGGTGCGACCTGGGAATTCTTTTACACCGTCCACTCCATTCCCACCATTGGCTTCCGGGTGACAGTGCAGGACGAAAAGGGGAAGAACCATACCATCCTTCATTCCAGCGACTTGGACCATTTCAAGGGGATGGAACAATTGGTTGAGGCTGGGGCGGTTAGCCGGGAGCATTTTGACCGGATGAAAAACTTGGTTCGTGGGGACGAATGCCTGGCCATGATTGACGCGGGAGGTGGGCCCATCCATGGTGACCCGGCCAACTGGGATGAAAGCATCCTGAAATATCCTGGGACCGAGTTCCTTTTTTACCATGTGAATCCCTCCAAGATGGACGCCCAAAAATATCAAGTCGCTAAGCCGGGGTGGGGAAAGACCTTTCTTAAGGAACGAAATTTTTCCCAATCGGTTTACACCGGTGTTTTCCGGACTTTGAAGCTTTTTGAGGTCAAGGATCTCAATTGGATCAACATCATTTATTCCTTAGGCCAGGTGGTTGAATTTCCCACGGGGCATGAGGTGGTTAAAAAAGGACAAGTGGGTGATTCCTTTTATTTCATACTCGCGGGAACGGTGGATGTGCTGGACCCGGAGAACAAAAAGGATTCCTTTTTAGCCGCCTTGGAGGGCGGTGATTTCTTTGGGGAAATGTCCCTCATCAACAAGTCGAAGACTACCGCCACGGTAGTTGCCCGCACACCGGTCATCCTCTTCAAGTTGGCGGGTGATTTGTTCCTGGAGTTCGTGGAGAAAAATGATTTGAAAGAAAGTTTCTCGAGTTTGTGGAAAAAACGGCCGGTGATATCCTCTGTTGCGATTTTCCGAGATTTAGACCCCACCGCCAAACATGAAATCTCGCTTTTGGCCAAGAGCCAAACTTTCAAGAAGGACGAATTGATCGTGCGGCAGGGAAGCAAGACTGAGGATTTTTACGTTATTTCCTCGGGAAAGGTTGAGATTTTAAGAAAAAATGACCATGGGAAAGTTGTTTTTTCCACGAACCTTAAAGCGGGGGATTTTTTCGGCGAAAACGTTGCCATGGGCTATTCGGACAAGCGAAATGCCAGTGCGCAAGCTTCTACCGAAGTAACAACACTTGTCATAACATCTAGAGAACTTCGGGACTTGGCTAAACGAATGCCAATCCTCCGACACCAGCTCCACGTCATCATGAAAAAACGCGGCTTAACGGAAGAGATTCTTGAAAAGGGTATGGTGTTCTAAGTTCGTAGGTCGACAAAGTTTTATCGTGCAACCGCCTGTTACCGCTTTCATCCGCTTATCTCCTCAAATTCTTGATATAATTCAATGAAGCATTGATTTAGGCAATTGTTTTCTTCCACGCATCTCAACATTAAATATGCCAATAAAATGCATTGCAAACGATTTTAGGTTGTCAAAAAAAGGACATAAATGCCCTTAAGGCTATTAAATGACTGAAACGAATATGTCACCCCTATCCATTCGAAGTATTGAAGGACTTTTTTGCGACTATTTTTTTAACCGGTCCAAAAAACGTTTTAAGTGTATTGGTTTTTTTCTCCTCCTGCTCCTGGCAACCGCAACAGTTGAAGCTACTCCACCTGCCCTCCAAGTTTCGGGTAATAAACTTCAAACGGGTAGTGGTTGTGTTGCCTTGTTAAAAGGTGTGGATGTGGATGGCCTCGAATTTTCAAGTACTGGGGAAGGTCCCCCGTCAGGTAACGGTGGTAATACATTAACAGTAGCCCAGACGGCTGTTGCGACTTGGAAAAGTAATATCATCCGGCTACCTTTGAACCAGGATTATTGGTTTGGATGTGGTGGCGCGAACCAGGCCAACTACCAGGGATACATTTCCAATATCGTTAATTATTGTTCGGGGCAAAATGCTTACGTCATCTTGGATCTCCATTGGTCGGGTACCAGTTCAACGGCCTCGGCGCCCTGTGGGAGCGGGTGGGGGAATGCCGCAAGCACCAAACAGCAGCCCATGGCCGACGCCAACGCGGTTACCTTTTGGAGATCGGTGGGAGCGGCTTATGCCAATAACCCAGCGGTTATTTTCGACCTCTACAATGAACCTTACGATTCGGGAAACGATAACATCAGCCCGCCTGTAACTGATTCCACTGGTTACAACACATGGTTAAATGGCGGCACACTTACCGGGGCATCTTTTTCTACCCCTGGAATGCAGGCGCTTCTTAACGCGGTACGGGCGTCCGGCGCCAACAATGTTTGTCTCTTGGGAGGCCTGCATTGGTGCGCCAATCTGAACGGTCTTCCCGCTGGTTCATTGACCAACCGGGGAAATGGGTTAATGTTTGCCGCCCATCTTTACGGAAATAACGACGGCACTTCCTCCGCCAGTTGGAACGCTGAAGTTCCCAGTTCCCTTTTGTCCAGTTACCCTGTTTTCGTGGGGGAATATGGTCCCTCGACCAGTTGCGGTACGGACGATTCCACCTTTGACAACAATATGTTCGCCTGGCTGACCGGCACTTCGGGCATTGCGGGTGGAACAGCTTGGTCTATGACACCTAATTCTTGTCCGAACCTTTTGGCGGATTGGAGTTTTAACCCGTCCACCTGGGGAACCGCTGAAAAGAACTTTTTAGCTTCGGCTGTGCCCACTTGCGGCAGCGGGGGACCGCCCCTACCAACGAATACCCCCACCCGAACCCCCACCTCAACTCCGACGACTGTCCCCCCAAACATCAACTTAACCAAAACAACAGGAGGGCCGACTTCCGGTTACCAAGAAAACGGCACCAATATACCCATGACCATTATGGTTTGTAACGCTACGGGTTCGGTAACCGCTAATAGCGTTACCGTCGTGGATAATGTGACCAATCCCCTGAGCTGGTCTCAAAACGGCCCGAACTTCAGCCAGTGGGTGGTAACGGTATCCGGAGCTCCGGTGACGATCAATCCGGTTAATACTTCTGGATTTCCAATTACCTGGACGGTGAACAACTTGCCCGGTGGATCATGTGTTCCGATTAATTTCAATGTCATAGCGTATAGTTTCAATGCCAGCGATTCATGCCAGGTGGTCAGTGATCATGGGACGGCTACTTGGCCGGGAGGCGGCCCCGCGAGTAGTAATACTATTGCCATCACGATTATCTGTAACACCCCCACTCCGACGCCTTCAAATACTTCAAGTTATACCAATACGCCGGTTCCTCCGACCAATACCTTTACAAGTACCCCAACCCGAACCTTTACCAATACACCTGTTCCGCCGACTAATACCCCAACGTTTACCTTTACGAGAACGTTCACTTCAACTAATACCTTCACGTCAACCGATACGACCACGAATACTTTTACCAATACGCCGGTGCCACCAACCAATACGCAAACTTTTACGTTCACAAAGACTTTTACTTCGACCAATACCTATACTTCAACATTTACGGACACCCCCATACCACCCACCAACACTCTTACTTTTACCCCGACCAGGACTTTTACGCCGACTAATAGCTTTACCAATACACCCGTTCCTCCCACGAACACTTTCACTTCAACTTTTACCAATACCCCAACATCTACGAATACGCGAACTAACACACTTACTAATACTTATACAAATACGCCGGTTCCGCCTACGAATACTTTTACCCCAACCTATACCAATACCCCGACATCCACGAATACACGAACTAATACGCCCACAAATACTTGCACAAACACGCCGGTTCCTCCAACGAATACTCCGACCAGCACGTCTACGAACACCTTTACTTCGAATTTCACGAACACGCGAACCAGTACATCTACCAACACTTACACGAACACTCCTACCAATACAGTTACCAACAGTTTTACCTCGACGTTTACCAGTACGGTGGCTTCCACCAACACGCGGACCAGTACACCTACCAATACTTCTACGAACACGCCGGTCCCTCCAACGAACACCCTGACAAGCACTTCTACGAACACCTTCACATCTACCTATACCAACACGTCGACTTTCACGAATACGCGGACTAACACATCAACCAACACGGCCACATCAACGAACACCCCTTCTTCTACTTCGACAAACACGAATACCTCAACAAACACCCGTACCAATACACCCACTTTTACGAATACCAACACTTCCACCAACACCTCAACCGCTACCTTTACTAACACCTCGACGAATACCCGCACCAATACGCCGACCTCAACTAATACGGGAACTTCGACCAACACGCCCACTGGAACCGTACCGCCAACTAATACTTTCACGGCGACTGGCACCTCCACTAATACCTCGACTTCGACTAATACTCCCACCCGAACCATTACGCCGACCAATACTTCAACGGTTACAGCAACGAACACAAGCACTTTTACTTCAACCAACACTAATACGAACACATCCACCAACACGCTAACTATGACCAGCACCTTGTCTTTTACCAGCACGGCGACCAACACCCGGACGTTCACCGGGACTTCAACCTTCACTTCCACTTCGACTTCAACTAACACGCCGACGGTGACGTTTTCCCCGAGTTCAACCTCAACCAATACCCGGACCAACACTCCCACTTTCACTTCGACAAATACTTCCACGCTTACAAGCACCGCGACCAATACCCGAACCTTTACGCCGACAGTGACCAATACCTCTACCAATACCGGGACTTCTACTAATACCCCAACCGGAACGGTGCCGCCTACCAATACCCCGACCAATACTGGAACTTTCACAAATACTTCGACCTTGACCAATACACCCACCAAGACCAACACGGCTACTTCAACCTCCACATCGACTTCCACATCTAGTTCGACATCGACTTATACGGCCTCTGCGACGTCGACCTTTACTTCAACCTCGACGCGCACGAACACACCAACGTTCACCAATACGAATACGTCAACACCAACCTCGACCAACAGCTTTACCCGGACTTCCACCAACACCCGGACATTCACCCCAACGGTGACCAATACATCGACCAATACGGGGACACCCACCAACACCCCCACTGGAACGGTGTCACCCACGAATACCTTTACCTCAACCGGAACATCCACCAATACATGGACCCCAACCAATTCGCCAACTAAGACGAATACCCTTACTTCGACCTCCACATCCACCTCAACTTCCACCAGCACGGCAACACCTACCTTTAGCTTTACCTCAGTCTTTACGTCGACCTTCACTTCCGCGGCCACATTTACTTCCAGTTCCACGTCAACCTCGACCTCTACTTCAACCAGCACTCCCACCTTTACCTCAACCGCCACTCATACAAAAACTCCTACTAGTACCTTTACAGGAACCTTGAGCCCAACGGCCACTTTCACCAATACGGGAACCCCTACAAACACCTCGACGTCCACTTCTACCCCAACATTCACATCTACCTCAACCCTAACCCCAACCCGAACATTTTCTTCAACCGCAACAAGGACCTTTACCTCCACCTCAACGATTACGGCCACGGCTACCGCCACATCGGTGACCTTGTCGGTTTCCATCGGGTCGTCCTCGCCCGGTAATTCCAATCAACTGCCCGGTGTCACCCTGCCTGTCATGCAATTCCAGTTGGGCAACCCGGGGAACAACAATGCGACCATTACCAGCGTTACCTTGACGGTTTCGGGAACAGGGACCTTTACCACGGGTATAAAGTCCGTGAATCTTTACCTGGACAACAACGGAAACGGTATTGTTGATGGTGGTGACACCTTGATGGGGACAGCCACTTATATCGGCACGACGGCGGTTATTAATCTCTCGACNNCACGGGAGCGGTTCAATTCAGCGGTTTGCCCCTGAATGGGGCTACCATTTTTATCGTAACCGCGACTTCCACTCCGACTAGTACATCAACGATAACTTTCACAGGTACTTCAACCCCCACACCAACGACGACCCCAATATTCAAAATATTAATTTTGCCTCCTTATCCGAATCCGGTCGACCAAGGTCCGGTCAACTTCAAAATACAAACTCCGGGATTGGCGAAAGTCCAATGGTCCGTCTTTACTTCTTCTTTCAGAAAAATTATCAGTGGGGAGATATCCGTCAATGGCAGTGGGACGATTCAATGGGATTTAAGGGATCGTAATGGTGCTAAAGTTGCGGATGGAATTTATTATGTGCGAATTGAAGTTTATGGAAACGAGAACTCGTCAAAAATTTGGAAAGTTCTCGTTCTGAAGTAAAAAAATAATCAGCAAGAAAAAACAGAAACGTGGAATTTACCGTTAAACCCCCTTTTCTTAATCGTTAAGCTAAATGGACCAAAAACTTGGATTTTAAAGGATTAGTGCTAATATTCATTAAACCAGTTTAATAGAAGCGATGGAAAACCAGGGACATTGAAAGGTCTCAAATCTAGATGAAAAACGCTTTCACGAAAAAATTAGCTCCATCCCTTTCAATCGTTTTTAGCTATGCGTTTTTATTCCTTTTCTTTGTCACTCCTTCATTAGTTTCCGCTCAAATTAACTACCCTGGTTCAAAATATTGTCCAAGCGATCCTCCGACGAATTTCACTATGAATGCGCCCACCTTTTATTCTCCGGTGCCAAACTTGGGTGCCTGCGGTTATGAGACAGCAACCTTTGACAATACCCATTATGCGGCCCTTGCGACTCAGAGTTATGAAAATGGTGCCGCTTGCGGTGCCTGTGCGGTGGCCATCAACGGTTCAATGTCCACCACCGTCATGTTTGTTGATGAATGTCCATCAGCAACCAACGCTCCTTGCGTGAACGGAGCACAATCGGGAAACCATATTGACTTTGCCCCTTCCGCCTATAATGAATTGGTGTGCGGCAGCCCTTCTTGTTCTCCGGGCGGTCCACCCAGTACGGTAACTTGGCATTTTATTGAGTGCCCCTTAAGTTACCGGACCTACGGAAACGCCTCCGGTAACATTACTTACGAGTTCAAGGACTCCAGCAGCAATGGGTGGCATCCAATCCAATTTCTCGATTATTTGTTCCCGATCGTGTCGGTCGGTGTGGGATCAGCCGCTGGAGGGCCTTTTACAGCTCTCAATCGTGACACGTCGGATACCCTTCCGAACTTTTGGGGTGGGACTGGTCAGACCAATAACGCTCCGCCGCTTTATTATCAAATCACTGATGCCCGGGGAAATGTGGTTGTCGTTGGACCGATCAATAGCCTGACGCCGGTGAGACCCACCACTCCCTACGGTACAACCTCCGTTCAGTTTCCGGCTTGCGTAGTTGGTAATACTAACACGCCCACTAAGACTTTCACTATGACCAATACGCTGGTACCAGGAACACCCACATTCACTCCTACTCCAACAAGGTCACCAACTCCTACCGCGACAAAAACGAACACTCCCACCCCCACCGCTCTTGCTGGCTGCCCTTACTATTTTTATTCCGGAGCTTCCCCCCACGCTCTGGCTAACGAAAGCACCTCCGCCTCGGCGGGTGGAACGGCGACCCTTACTGAAAGCGCCGCGGCGGCCCAAAATGGCGAGACTTCCGGATTAAATTTCACGGCTTCGGTCACCGCCAGCGGTTGGTACGCTCAATTCCTTCTCAATTGGGCTAATTATTCCTCCGCCTCGGCTTATGTAGTCAACTTGAACAATTACACCACCTTGTCATTCTTTATTCAAAATACAACCGCCGCCGCTTCGCCCATGACCTTCACGGTCAAGCTCGCCGATTGGGGCGGGGGCGGGTCGAGTGGGGTTACGGCTTCCAATCCAGTGACTTTCGTTCTGACGGGAACCACATCCCAACAATTCACATTTCCTGTCTCGAGTTTTTCCACTGGAGGTGCCAGTTATAGCGTGACGAACGTTGGCGAAATTGATATTCAATGGCTTACATCCGCTGCGGCCCAAAACGCGACGGTTTATTTTGGCAGTTTGGCGTTTTATGGGACTTGTCCCACCAATACCTTTACGCCCACCAATACCCTGACCTACACCAATACCCCGGCTTTTACCTCGACCTTCACCCCGACCAAAACTTTTACGGCGACTAACACTTCTACCGATACCTTTACCCCTACTTCTACTAACACATTTACTAATACCTCCACAAAAACAAATACCCCTACTAATACCCTGACTTCTACCTTTACCTCGACCAGCACCACCACTAATACGCCAACCTCAACCTTTACCAGAACCAATACGTTCACTAACACTTCTACTAATTCATCCACCAATACTACCACACCGACAAATACCGGTACCTCGACCTTTACTTTCACTTTAACGGCCACCCGTACCAACACCTCGACCAATACGTCAACGAATACGGCCACCAACACTTCAACCTTCACCAATACGGGAACCCCGACCTTCACATCAACATTCACTTCTACCCGAACCAACACATCGACCAACACACCTACTGCTACCGCCACTTCCACGAATACGGCGGGGAATACCTCAACTTTCACCTTTACTTCGTCTTTCACCAATACCCGGACGAATACTTCAACCAATACGGCAACTTCGAGCCTGACCCCTACGTCAACCGCTACTTCAACTAGCACGCGCACTAATACTCCCACTTTGACAAACACCAACACCTCAACCGATACCTCCACGGCCACCTTTACCAGCACCTCAACGAACACCCGAACCAATACATCAACATCAACCAATACGGGAAGCCCTACAAACACACCTACCGGAACCGTCCCGCCTACGAATACTTTCACCGCGACCGGCACCTCGACTAATACCTCGACCTCCACCAATACACCTACTCGCACTAACACACCTACTAATACTTCAACTTCCACCTCGACGAATTCGAACACCTTCACAGTTACCGTAACTAATACCCCTACCAATACATCCACCTCGACCTTTACTCCAACCAACACCTCGGGGAATACATCCACTTTCACCCCAACCTCAACCAATACTCGCACCAACACTCCTACTAATACCGCGACTTCGACAAACACCCTCACGTCTACTTCAACTAGCACTTCAACCTCCACCAGCACGGCTACTTCTACCCGGACCTTTACGGCGACTGTCACCAATACTTCCACCAATACCGGTACTTCCACAAACACATCCACGGGGACAGTGCCGCCTACTAATACCTTCACCTCAACTGGAACTTCCACCAATACAGCCACCCGGACCTTTACCGGGACTTCGACCTCTACTTCTTCGTCAACTTCAACTTCTACCAGCACTCCGACACCGACTTTCACCCTAACTTCAACACGCACCAACACGCCTACCTTTACCAGTACGAGTACGTCAACCTCAACCAATAGTTTTACTTCCACAGCAACCAATACTCGTACGTTTACTCCGACCGTGACCAATACACTGACTAACACCGGAACTTCCACCAATACCCCGACTGGAACGGTTCCGTCCACCAATACCTTTACCTCAACCGGAACATCTACCAACACCTCAACCTCGACCAATACGCCTACCAAGACCAATACCGTTACTTCGACCTCCACATTCACCTTTACATCAACCTCTACCAGTACGGCAACTCCCACATTTAGCTCGACCTCCGTCTCAACTTCGACATTTACTTCCAGCTCAACCCCGACATTTACCTGGACTTCTACTAATTCGAACACTCCTACCAATACCTATACGGGAACCTTGAGCCCCACAGCGACATTTACCAATACTGGGACCTCCACAAATACCTCCACTTCAACATCAACCCCGACCTTCACCCATACGTTAACTTCCACCGCTACTCCAACATTCACCCACACACCGACTTTCACCTCGACTCCAACATTCACATCAACCTCAACGTCTACTTTCACCTCCACCTCGACATTTACAGCAACCAGGACCTTCACAGCCACTTCTACCTCCACTTCCACTTTTACTGGCACTTCCACCTTTACCGCGACTTCAACGGCCACTGCGGTTACCATTCCGGTTTCCGTTGGGTCCGCTCCTCCAATTAATTCCAATCAACTTCCGGGTGTTACGGTGCCTGTGATGCAATTCCAGCTGGGCAATCCGGGCAACAACACGGCTAACATTACCAGTGTCACCCTGTCGGCTTCGGGGACAGGGAACTTCGCCACCGGAATAACTTCTGTAAGCCTGTATTTGGACAATAACTCGAATGGCGTGGTGGATGGCGGGGACACCCTGGTGGGAACGGCCACGTATGTTGGGGGAAAATCCGTTATTAATCTCTCCGCTGCGATTACACCCGGACAGATCAAAACCTTGCTGGTGACTTACCAATTCTCGAATACGGCTACGAATGGAAGCTATACCGCAAGCTTAACCGGCGCTACTGGAACCAATGCCACGGGGGCGGCGCAATTCAGCGGATTGCCTATGAACGGGGCCACCATTTTTATCGTGACGGCAACCTCCACCCCTACCAGCACTTCAACGGTTACTTCTACCAGCACATCGACCAGTACGCCCACGCCCTTGGTAAAGACAATCATCAAATATCCTTATCCCAACCCAGTGGATAACGGGCCGCTTACCGTGGACATTGACGTACCCGGGCCTTCCACTGTGCAATGGTCCGTCTTCACCCTTTCCTTCCGTAAGATCATCGGCGGTGAAGTTTCCATCAATGGCACCGGGGCCGTCGTTTGGGACTTGAAGGACAAGTCGGGGACCAAAGTCGCGGATGGAATTTACTACCTAAGAATTGAAGTTCAAGGCCCTCAACCGACCGTGAAGATCTTCAAAATCCTCATTCTGCATTAATTCGCTGTCTTCGCGAAAAATTCTGGTCAGCGAACTTCCTCATAAGTTTGGTTAGGATTGAGGGATTCTTGAAAAAGCGGAATTTTGAAGTCGCCACCAGTTAGACAATTGAAAGCGGGAATGATGGCTTCGGTAATCAGAATTTCAGGCTTTTTCAGACACGTTGCTTGGTTTTCGCCGTTGCTGATTACGTTTTTCCTCGCAGGCCCTTCCGAATCCGCCACCGTCATCAAAAGCGCGAATGCCTCAACTTACCAATTGGGTGATACCGTCACCTGGACCCTGGTGGTGCAGCCAGGCAACGCTCCTTCCCAATTGATCAATAATTTCCCCCTCTCTTCGGTTCCGGCGGGTTGGACAACAACGGGTGGGTCCTGGGCTGGAGCGTCCTGGGGAATTCGTTCCGAGGGATGCTCGGCGGGACTGAATTATGGCCCTTACGCCGCCAGCGCCGCGAACCAATATCCCCAAATCATCTCGAACATCACGGCTCCCGCCAACGTGGAATTTACCTACGAAGCCTGCCTTCCAAGTACCGCCACGTCGGGTGATGACGACATCGTTTTTATCCCCCGTTACGTGGATTGTCAGCATGCTTACATGGTTCGCGGCGACCAGTGGCAGCTTAGCAACACCTGCGGCGGCAATAGCATGATTTTTTACGACACGGGTATCGGAGGGGCGAGCTGCCCTACGACGGCGGCAACCACCTTTACCGATGGGAATAGCGGCGCGACTGGTGTCACCAAACAGTCCGTTCCCTGTATCGCGCGCAACACCTGGCAATCTTTTCGGATTCGCATTTGCAACGGGACGCTCTCGGCCAAGACTTGGCCCACGGGAACTGGGGAGCCCCCATGGCAGATTGTCACCGGCGGTGTCCCTAATGTCGCATCCCAGTTCGCTTTCCAAGCTAATCAGGGCGACATCACTTTCCGGAACCTTAATGTTTATGCCCTTGTTGCCGAAAACAACGTGGTCGTTACCGATCCCTTCCCCGGTTGTCTAACCGGGCTTAGTTCTACCTGCGGCGCGGCCTTCGCGGGAAACATCATGACCTGGAATGCCGGGAATTTCGCGGCTTGTGCCAATCCCCTTACCTGCACCGTTTCCTCCACCATCAGCTGCGCTTGCCCAACGGGTCCCATGACCAATACGGCGGCAGTCACCAGCAGTTTGGGGCCGGGCGTGCCGGGCATGGCCGTGATCGGCATCAACTCCTTTACACTTTCGAAAACCATCGCCAATTCACTACCAACCAGCTTCGTGGGCGGGACGCAAATTAACTATCGCATCGTCATGTGCAATACCAGCAGCGTCACGGCCTCCTCGGTGACGCTTACGGACATAATGACGGGTATTACCGGCGGGCAACCAAGGTTTTTGGGCTTTTGCGGGGATACGAGCGGGTGCAACATTTGTGACAATAATTGGCATACCACCAGCGCGGGAATCTCTTATATGGGGCCCAATGGTTGTAATTTTCCATCGACCATTGTCTATTCGGATATACCCCCCAATCAATGCGTCACCTGGCAGCTTAACTTTCAGTTTGATAATCCTCCTGCGGTCTGCTCGGTTTTCTCGGACCATGGCCTGGTCTTGGGTGGAGGTGCCTGCGCTCCGGTGACCAGTAACACGATTGCCATTACCCAACAATGCGCCACCAATACTTTTACGCCAACTCCAACGAATACCAATACCTTTACTCCGACTCCCACGCGAACCAATACCCCGACCTTCACTAATACACCGACCTTCACGAATACCCCAACCCGGACCAATACCCCCACGAATACCAACACCAACACGTACACTAACACCAATACGCCAACCCCCACCCGGACTCCAACCCCCACCAATACCAACACAAATACGAACACCAATACTCCCACACCCACGAATACCTTCACGCCTACTCCCACGAGGACCAACACTCCCACGAATACTAATACCAATACCAACACGAATACAAATACCCCTACCCGCACCAATACGCCTACAAACACTAATACCAACACCAACACTCCCACTAATACCAACACAAACACCAATACCAATACCCCGAGCCCCACCAACACGAACACGAATACCCCTTCCCGGACAAACACTCCCACTAATACCAGTACGAACACAAACACCAATACTCCGTCGAACACCAATACGAATACCTCCACTAGGACCAATACTCCCACTAATACCAACACCAATACACCGACTCCGACGAATACCAACACAAACACAAATACCTTTACCCCTACCAACACCTTTACTAATACCCCAACCAAAACCAATACTCCCACCAACACAAACACCAACACTCCGACTCCCACGAATACCAATACGAACACCAATACCAATACAAACACCCCGACCAAAACCAACACGCCCACCAATACTTTCACGCCGACTATTACCAACACTCCCACCAACACCCCGATCATTACCAACACACCCACAAACACCCCAACCAAAACCAACACGCCCACCAATACTTACACTCAGACCAATACCAATACGAATACTCCGACATTTACGAACACCAATACTCCCACCAATACTTTTACGAACACGCCCACTAAGACCAATACTCCAACGAATACCAATACCAACACCTTTACTAACACACCGACCCCAACCAATACCAATACACCTACTAATACGAACACGAACACCTTTACCAACACGAATACCAATACACCCACCCCTACCAACACCTTCACTCCGACCATTACTAACACGCCTACCAACACCCCGGTGATTACCAATACGCCAACCAATACCCCGACCAAGACCAACACTCCCACTAATACCAACACTAATACCCCGACCTTCACGAACACCAACACCAATACGTATACGCCCACATTCACGAACACCTTCACGAATACTTTCA
>PLZG01000024.1:86837-106325 GCA_003152075.1 candidate division FCPU426 bacterium | reverse complement strand
AAAGAGCTTCCGAATATGGTCCGTGTGATTTACACGCAGGGGGTCACAGGTTCAAATCCTGTTTCGCCCACCAATCTTTGCTTTTCTAGAAAATATTTATTTTCGAAGGTTAGGTTCGTTGGTCTTGGTTTGATAGAGCCAAACTTTTGATGGGCTTGTTTTTTTTGTTTTTTTGTATAAAATTGCCTCCTCGTGAAACACGCGAAATGGGGACGTAGCTCAGCTGGGAGAGCACTTCCATGGCATGGAAGGGGTCGTGGGTTCGATCCCCATCGTCTCCACCATTTTTAATGTTTCTGCGCATGGTTAAGAAGACTAATTTCAATCCCAACCCCCTTGAAGACCTACTAAACCTTATTTCCTAAGGACCCATGAAGCCATCAAGTCGTTCTTCCTTCTTTGCATCAGGTATGGGTTTTGTCGCTTTTCTCCTTTGGGTTTTTGGCTGTCTGGGCCTTTATTTTTGGAAAATCCCCCCGCATCCCTTCCTGAGTCTCCAATACTTCTTTCTCCCTTTTAAAACCTCGCAACGGAATTGGGCACAAGTCTTCCAGGCTTGGCTGAACCACGGCTATTTTCTAATCTCTTTCACCGGAACGTTGATTGTTGTGATGGGGACGGGCAATCGTATGCTGCGCCTAGTGGGCCGATGGGCCTTTAACCCAGTAGAAGAATGGGTTTGGTCCCTTGCACTTGGTTGGCTTTTCTGGGGCCTTCTGGCTTCCGGGCTGGCGGTTGAGAAGTTGTTCTATCTCCATTTGTTAATGGTTATAGGGTTGTTGGTGTTATTTTTTTTCATCGTAATGGATCGCTGGGAATCGGTGATCCGTTGTTGGTCTTTTTCGGGTTTTCCAAATTTGCCATTGCTTTGGAGTATTTCCGCGGGCCTGATCGCGCTATTGAGCCTGACTAATTTGTTGGCGCCCGAGATGAGCTGGGATGCCATGACCTATCAGTTGATCCTCCCTAAATTCTACTTCCTGAATCATGGTTTTTACCCTGCGCAGGGAATGGTTCCAGCGCATTATCCCTCCCTGGGCCAGATGTTTTTCTCCTGGGGACTGCTATGGGGAAACGACTCCTTGGCCAGGTCTTTTTGCTTCCTGGCGCACTTGGGGACCGCCTTGGCCCTGGTCACGTTGGGGACTCGGCTGGAAAACGTAAAAGCCGGCTGGTTTGCCGCGATGTTTTATTGGGCTTTTCCTTATTTGAATATTTTTTCGACAAGGGGATACGTGGACCTCTTTGCTGGTTATTACGCTGTCCTTGGATTGGGCGCGCTTATTTTATTCACGGTTAAGCCCATTGGCGATTCGAGTGAACCCGAAATTAAAGAGACAAGAATTTTTTGGTTTTTAGGTTTGGTGGCTCTCGGAGCCACTTGGGGGATCAAATATAACGCCATCGCTTTTTGGCTGGCTGGAGCTGCGATTCTTTTCTTGGCTACTTTAAAGAATCCCCTAAAAAAAAGAATTTGGATTGGGATGGTAGTCGTGCCGATATTTTTTTTCGGCTTTTGGGCTTTGAAAAGCTGGGCTTATACCGGAAATCCTGTATTTCCGTATTTTTCAAATGTGTTTGAGACATTTGGCTGGACGGATTTCGACCAAAAGGCATCGGCCATTAAATTCCAAATAGAGGGATGGGACGGGGTTGTGAAGATTCCTGAAGTCCTGTGGGGTATTTTTTTTAAAAATTATAGTGGAGCGGCTAATGAAGAAATAAGCTTGATTCCGCTCTTGCTCCTGCCATTGTTGTGGTTTGGCGGAAAACGAGTCGCGTGGAAAATACCACTTCTGGCGGCGATTCTAATCCCATTTTTCTTTTGGCTTGTGACCAGCCATCAATTGCGGTTGATTTCAGTTGTTGCCGCCTTGATCGCCCTGCTGCTGGGTTTCGCCTATGAGCGAGCCCTTGAAAATTGGTCTTCCTACGCGGGAAGCCTCAACCTGTTTTTTGGTTTTTATTTTTTGATTTTAGCTTTTTATCTCTTCCAGGGTCTTGTCCAACAACCAAATCCATTCGCCTGTTTTTTGGGATTCCAATCCCGCTCGGAATTTTTGAACGGGGTATTGCGGCCGAAAGGTTACATGCAAGTTGCGGGGGATTTGAACCACGTGCTACCGGAAGACGCCAAAATTCTTATCTTGGGCCAACAGAATGGGTATTACTTGGAACGTGTTTCAATTTTTGACTTCGACTACAACTATCCGGGTTTAAAGAGGTTGACTGAAAAATCCTCAACACCGGAAAGCCTCTACTCCCAATTTCGAAAAAACGGCATTACTCACATTCTGTATAACGCCAATTCCATGTTGGGTACGGGGATCCGGGTGGAAGGATTGGGTGTGGACAGGTTCCACTGGAAACCGGAGGAGCTTAAGAATTACGAGCAATTTTTCCTGAAATATACCCGTAAAATGCCATTGCCTGTCGCTGAAGGTTATGCGCTATATGAGGTCGCTCCTCGGGAGGGTTTTTCATCCTTTCCCGAATATCTTCCTGGCACCGAGCTTTATTATTTGAAGAATATGCAGGAAGCGATGGGTCTTCCAAAGCTCTCCGACATGGTCGGAAAATCCATCCCTTCCGGAGCCTACCTTAAGTCCTATGAAGGGGTCGCGGACCAACATCCGGAACTCGGTTATTCCTGTTTTCAATGGGCTTTCGCCCAGTTGGCTAGCCATCCTGAATCTTTCCGGGAAGCATTGAAGCGAGGGGAGGAGGGCTTTCGTCGAAACGGCGACAAGGCCAGTTGGCTCACGTTGCAAGGAGACGTGTTCCTTATCCAGAAGAAAATATCCCAGGCCATTTCTTCGCTCGAGGAAGCTGAAAAACTCAGTCCTGAGCGGGAGGACGTCGCTAGGAATTTAGCTTTCGCCTACTATAATGAACATGACTTGAAAAAAGCCCTAAGTGAAGCCGAAAGGGCCGCAGCATTGGCGCCTTTTTCTGAGGAATATCAACAACTGGCCCTTCGATTAAAAAGCGCTTTTTCCTCACAGGTCAGATAGGAATCCCGTGATTACACGCGAAGAACTAGAAAAAATCGAGGATGAAACCCTCGCGTCTTACGCGCAAAAATCCAGCCAAAGTAAGGGGCGCCAGTACCTTGAGGCTGAGCATCCTTACCGAACCGTTTTTCAACGGGATCGTGACCGGGTTATCCACGCCTCCGCCTTTCGGCGTCTCCAATACAAAACCCAGGTCTTCGTAAATCATGAGGGTGATTATTACCGAACCCGAATTACTCACACCATGGAAGTGGCGCAAATCGCCCGCTCCATCGCGCGAAGCCTGGGCTTGAACCAGGATTTAACCGAGGCGATTTCCCTTGCCCATGACCTGGGGCATACCCCGTTCGGACATTCGGGTGAGAAGGTCCTGAACGAAATAATGAAGAACGACGGCGGGTTTGAGCATAACGCCCAAAGCTATCGAATCGTCACCCACTTGGAAGATAAGTACCCTTCTTTTAAAGGATTGAATCTGTCTTATGAAGTATTGGAAGGGGTGGATAAACACAGGACCCGCTATGATCGACCCGGGGGGGATGGGGAACAATACACACTGGAAGCCCAAATCGTCGATCTGGCCGATGAAATTGCCTATTCTTCACATGATATTGATGACGGCTTGACCTCGGGACTTTTGGATTTCGAGGGACTCAGTGAAGTTTCGCTTTGGAAAAGGAATATTGAGAAGGTAAAACTACATTTTCCGAATCTCAACCGGGAAAAAATGAAATTTCAGGCCGTGCGCCAGATCATTGACGAGCAGGTAACCGATTTATTGAATGAGACTGTTAAACGGATCGAGAAGTTCGAGGCCAAGACGGTCGAAGACGTCCGCAAGTGCCCGGAGGAATTGGCGGCTCTGTCCCCTGAATTTCGCCACCAGTTCCTGGAAATGAAACGCTACCTTTTTCAGAACATGTACCGCCATCATAAGGTGACTCGTATGGAAGCCAAATCCACCAAGGTTATTCAGGAGCTTTTTAAACTTTACGAGAACAACCCGGACATACTTCCCACCACGACCCGTGAGAAAATCAAAAATAAGCAAGAGCCTGTCCGTCGGGTCATTTGCGATTACATCGCTGGCATGACGGACCGCTACGCCATCGAGGAATTTGAGAAGCTGACCGAGCCGTCTATTCGGGTTTGATTACAGCCAGTTTGGGCCGGGTTGACAGCCCCCGGCTTTGACATTAAGATGCTTCAAAGAAAGTCTCCTGCGGCCTATCTGCAGGGGGCTTTTTCATTTTACGGAAAGGCGAAACCATGGAAACCTTCCAGATTATCCAAGACGGTGACGACTATCTCCTACCCGTGTATAACCGGCAAAAGATTGTCATCATGCGAGGCGAAGGCACCCATGTTTACGATTCCGAGAGGATGGTTTACCTCGATTTCTTCTCCGGGATCGCCGTCAATGGCCTGGGTCAGGCCCATCCCAAAGTTGTTGAGGCTATCATTGACGAAGTCCAAAAACTCGGCCATGTCTCCAATTACTACTACAACGAGCCCAACGTCAAGCTGGCAAAACTTCTGTGCGATGTTTCCTTCGCTAAAAAAGTTTTCTTTTGTAATTCGGGAACGGAAGCCGTTGAAGCGGCCATCAAGTTGGCCCGCAAATGCTTCCGGAGGCAAGGCCAGGACAAGTATGAGATCGTGAGCTTCCACAATTCATTTCATGGAAGGACTTTCGGTTCCTTATCGGCGACAGGCCAAGTGAAGTACCAGGAAGGTTTGGATCCGCTCTTGCCCGGAATCAAGTTCGCAACCTTTAACAACATTGATAGTGTTAAGAAACAAATCACCGATAAAACGGCCGCGATTTTAATCGAGCCGATCCAATGTGAAAGCGGTATTCGTCCCGCTGATCCTGCCTTTATGACGGAGCTGAAAGCCCTCACCCAGGAAAAGGGTATTTTCCTCATTTTGGATGAGGTCCAGACCGGAATGGCCAGGACGGGGAAGATGTGGGCTTACCAGTACTATGGAATAGAACCTGACATGATGACTTCGGCCAAAGCCTTGGGGGGCGGCTTGCCCATGGGAGCTTTACTGGTAACCAACCAGGCGGCCCAAGGGTTCAAACCAGGCGACCACGCCTCCACCTTTGGCGGGAATCCTATCGTGAGCGCGGCTTCTATAGCCACGATTGAGACCATCCTTGTGAAGGATTTGGCGGCTCACGCGGCAAAGGAAGGTGAATACCTCAAACTGGCTCTCATGGACATCCAGAAGGAAAATCAAAAACTTTTCACTGAGGTGAGGGGAAAGGGTCTGCTGCTGGGCATGGAAATGACCCGGAAAGCAGCTTCATTGGTTTCCCACTGCGCCCAACAGGGTTTACTTGTCGGCTCGGCCAATGAGAATGTCCTGCGATTCTCCCCGCCGCTCATCATCACCCAATCGGATATTGACCAGGCCCTCGGAAAGTTACGGAAGGCCATCGCCGAAGAATTAAAAACAGCCTGAGGCTTTCCATGAAAACTTCACCCAAACACCTACTCACGATGGAAGAATTTTCCACGGACCAACTTTTGGATTTGCTTGCCTTGGCCGCGAAGATCAAAAAGAAACCCCGGAAATACAAAAAAGCCCTCAATGGGCAATGCTTGGCAATGATCTTCGAGAAAAGTTCGACCCGGACCCGAGTGTCCTTCGACGTCGGAATGACCCAGTTGGGCGGAAAAGCCCTTTTCCTCAATGGGAACGAACTCCAATTGGGAAGGGGGGAACCCATTTCGGATACGGCCAAGGTTTTGTCCCGGTATGTGCAAGGAATCATGATTCGGACATTCGCCCACAAAACGGTGGAGACGCTCGCTAAATATTCCGAGGTTCCGGTGATTAACGGTCTCACGGATTCGCACCACCCCTGTCAGGTCCTGGCCGACTTGCAAACCATTTTGGAGAACTACAAAAAGCCGAAAGGTCTTCAATTAGTTTACGTGGGTGATGGGAACAACATGGCCCATAGCCTGATGATCGGGGCGGCCAAAACCGGGATGCATTGCCGGATTGTATGCCCGAAGGATTACCAGCCCGATGCCGCCATCCTCAAGATCGTAAAAAAAGAGGGTGAGGAAACCGGGAGCCGGATTGAAGTTACCCAAAGGGTCCAGGGCTCTGTAAAAAGAGCGGACGTGGTTTATACCGATGTTTGGACCAGCATGGGCCAGGAAGCCGAAAGCAAAAAACGCTTGAACGATTTTCAGGGATTCCAAGTGAATGAAAAATTGATGGCCGAAGCACCAGAAGCCATCTTCCTGCATTGCCTTCCTGCCCACCGGGGCGAGGAAGTTTCGGCGGGGGTAATGGACGGGAAACAATCCCGGGTTTGGGACCAGGCTGAAAACCGGCTACACGCTCAAAAGGCTCTTATGGTGACACTGATGGGTTCGGGAGGGAAAAAATGAGGCCACAAATTAAGAAAGTCGTATTGGCTTATTCTGGCGGGCTAGATACCTCCGTCATTATTCCTTGGCTGAAAGAAAACTACCAATGTGAGGTGGTGGCTTTCATTTCGGACGTGGGCCAAGGAAAAGAAATTGACCCGGCCCGGAAAAAGGCCCTGCGGACAGGCGCCAGTAAGGTAGTCGTTAAAGATCAACGTAAAGATTTCCTCGAGCAATTTTGCTTTCCTGCTTTGAGAGCCCAGGCAAAATACGAGGGCACCTATTTGCTGGGGACATCCCTGGCCAGACCTGTCATCGCCAATGGACTGGTGGAAACCGCTTTAAGGGTAGGGGCGGACGCCATTTGCCATGGAGCCACGGGCAAGGGGAACGATCAAGTCCGATTCGAGCTGACCGTAATGGCTTTGGCTCCTCATTTGAAAATCATCGCACCTTGGAGAGAGTGGAATATTAAATCCCGGGAAGACGCGATCGACTATGCCGAGAAACATGGCATCGAAGTTCCCGTGACCAAGAAAAGACCCTATTCCATGGATGGCAACCTTTGGCATTTGAGCCACGAGGGAGGGGAATTGGAAGACCCCTGGAACGCACCTTCCAAATATGTTTTCCTTAACACCACGGATCCGGCGGATGCCCCCAAAAAATCGCTAAGTATTATCGTCAATTTCAAGGCGGGTATTCCCGTCGGCTTGAATGGCAAAAAGACCGGGGCGGTTGCCTTGGTCGAGAAGTTGAACAAGCTCGGCGCTTCCTACGGTGTTGGGCGCATTGATATCGTCGAAAATAGATTGGTCGGAATGAAAAGCAGGGGTGTCTATGAGGCTCCTGGCGCCACGATTCTTTACGAGGCCCACCGGGCTCTGCAAAGCCTGACAGTGGAGAGGGAAACCCTCCATTACAGCCAGGTTTTGTCGGTAAAATACGCCGAAATGATTTACTACGGCCAATGGTTCTCTCCCCTTCGGGACAGCTTGGAGGCTTTTTTTGCCACGGCCCAGAAGGATGTTACCGGCGACGTCCGGGTGGAACTCAATCCAGGCCGGGTCACGGCCACGGGTATTCGGTCACCCCACTCCCTTTATCAGCAGGATCTAGCTACGTTTGGGGAAGACGTGGTCTACAACCAAAAAGACGCGGAAGGGTTTATCCGTCTTTTTGGGTTGCCGATGAAAGTTGTCGGTATGGTAAAAAGGAAGAATAAATGAAGAAGACATGGGGCGGGAGATTTAAAAAACCCACGGACCCTCAAGTCGAGGCTTTTACCGAGTCGATCTCCTTCGACCAACGGCTGGCGCCTTTTGACATTGAGGGAAGTCTGGCCCATGTCCAAACCCTGGTGAAGGCGAAGCTTTTAAAACCCCACGAGGGAAAGAAGTTAACAGTTGGACTCCGAAAAGTTAAAAAGCTTTTGGATGCGGGTAAGTTACCGTTGGATTCCAGTCTTGAGGACATTCATACGGCGGTTGAGAAGGCCTTGACTAAGATCGTGGGGCCCTTGGGCGGAAAACTCCACACGGGCCGGTCACGCAATGACCAGGTGGCCACCGATTTCAGGCTTTATTTGCGGCAAGCGGTCAAGGAAAGCGTCCAGGCCGGTAGTCATTTAATTGAAACCCTTACCCGGCTTTCCCTTCAGGAAAAAGACACATTGATGCCAGGTTATACCCATCTTCAAAGGGCCATGCCTGTCACCATGGGGCATCACTTGGCGGCTTACGCTTTCATGCTCACGAGGGATATGGACAGGTTTCTCGCTACTTGGGATAGGGCTAACGCTTTGCCACTAGGATCTGGCGCCTTGGCAGGAACGAATCACCCCTTTGACAGGGTTTTAACGGCCCGGATGCTTGGGCTGAAGTCCGTTCTCCAGAACAGCTTAGATGCGGTTTCAGACAGGGATGCTTATGTCGATTTTCTTTCTGCCTGCGCTGTCACCCAGATGCACCTATCGAGGCTGTCGGAAGATCTCATCCTTTGGGCCAGCACCGAATTCGGTTTTATCGAGATGGACGACGCTTTCGCTACGGGCTCCAGCCTGATGCCCCAAAAGAAGAACCCTGACGTGGCCGAATTGATCCGTGGAAAAGCGGGCCGTGTTTTTGCCAACCTTATGGGATTGTTGACCGTATTGAAGGGTCTGCCCATGTCCTATAACCGGGACCTCCAGGAGGACAAGCATTTTGTGTTCGATTCGGCGGACACAGTAACGGCTTCCTTGAAGGTCATGGCGGGGTTCCTTTCTAACCTCAAGTTTCACCGGCTTTGGATGAGCCGGGCCGCAGATAAGGATTTGACCCTTTTGGCAACCGATCTGGCAGATGTTTTGGTGACACGGGGAGTTCCGTTCCGGGAATCCCATGAAATCATCGGCAAGGTGGTTGACTATTGCTTGGATCACGGTAAAAGGCTCCAGGATTTAACCGATCAGGAATTGGCGAAGTTTTCAAAGTATTTTCCCAAGGCGACAGCAGAAACTCTTTCGGTGTTCCACTCGGTTTCGCGGAAAAAAGCTGTTGGGGGGACCTCGCCCCACAACGTGGCCAAACAGGCGGCAATCTTGAAAACCGAAGTTTCTAAAATTAAAAAACGTTCCATGAAATTGTAAGGAAAAGAAAATGACCGGGTTTCATTTAAAAAACAATCGCTGGTACTCCGATGGGGTACCTCTTTCCAAGGTTGCTGAAAAGGTAGGGACACCTTGTTACGTCTATAGCCTTCCTGCTTTCGAAGCCCGCTGGAAGGAAATCGACCAAGCTTACAAGTCGATACCTCACTTGGTGGCCTATTCCATTAAAACCAATGACAATTTATCAGTTATAAAAACATTGGCCAAGCTGGGTTCAGGCGCGGATGTTGTTTCGGGTGGGGAATTGTTCAAGGCACGCAAGGCGGGAGTGCCCGCCAATAAGATTATCTTTGCTGGCGTTGCCAAGACCGACGATGAAATTGCTTATGCGTTGAAAGAAGGAATCCGATTTTTCAATGTCGAATCCATTCCTGAAATCGTTGCCATTAACGGAGTAGCTGGGAAGCTTCGAAAAATCGCCCCCATCGCAATCCGGTTCAACCCGAACGTTGACGCCCTTACCCACCACTACATTTCCACTGGTAAAAAAGAAAATAAGTTTGGGGTCTTCTTGGGCGACCTTGACAAGGTAATGGAAACTGTTCGGCGCTGCCAGTCCGTCCATTGGACTGGTGTACATGCCCATATTGGAAGCCAAATGACCCAAACGGCCTCGGTGGGGAAGTCGGCCCGGGTTGTGGAGCAAATCGTGATGAAACTTCGCCGGGAAGGTTTTCCCATTCATACCGTTAACTTGGGCGGTGGATATGGCATTGATTACCAGGGTGAAAAGCCACCCAAACCCTCCCAGTACGCTTCTTTGGTCTTGCCAGTGATCAAACGCCTGAATGCTACACTGCTTTTGGAACCGGGGCGTTATATTTCCGGCAATTCCGGGGCGCTTCTAACTAAGGTGGTTTACGTTAAGCAGAGCGGCAAAAAGACCTTTTATATCGTAGACGCGGGCATGGGGGATTTAATCAGGCCAGCGCTATACGAGGCTTATCACCGTATCGCACCCGTTGAGGGTTCTCAGAAACCTGCGCAAACGGTTGATGTGGTCGGTCCTATCTGTGAATCCACCGATTTTTTCGCTAAAAACCGCAAACTCCCGCTGGTGAATCGCGGTGATTTGCTGGTCGTTCTTTCGGCCGGAGCTTATGGCAGTGTGATGGGTAGTACCTACAACTCCCGTCCCCTTGCTCCAGAAGTCGTCACGAGAGGAAACCGTTTCGCCATCGCCCGTCAGCGGCAGACGCGGGAAGACTTGGTTCGGTTGGAAAAGTTCGTCCTCTGACTTGTCGTTCCCAAAGTTTACTTGCGATAGCTGAAAAAATTCCTTAAACTAAATCCACACAACACCAACCCCCATTTGGGGGTTTTGTTATTTTAGGTGAAAGAAGGGTCGAAAATGTTCCGCGGGGCCTATACCGCCTTAGTTACGCCCTTTAAAAATGGGCAAATTGATTATTCCGCTTTCGAGGCTTTGATCGAAAATCAAATCGCCAAAGGGATAGACGGTCTTGTGCCCTGCGGTACCACGGGCGAATCGCCTACCTTGACCGAAAAAGAACATGGGGAAGTCATCGCCTTTACTGTCAAAACCGCCCGGAAACGGGTTCCGGTGATGGCCGGAACCGGCTCCAATTCAACAGCAGAAGCTATCCTCTATTCCCGCCATGCCAAGGAAGTGGGTGCGGACGCAGTTCTTTTGGTTTGCCCCTATTACAACAAACCCAGCCAGAGAGGCCTCATCGCTCATTTTTCCGCTATCGCGGACGCGGTGGATATTCCGCAGATCCTTTACACCATCCCAGGGCGGTCGGTCATTAATATTAATCCTGAAACCATCGCCGAACTTTCGCGCCACCGCAATATCGTCGGTGTGAAAGAAGCCAGTGGTAATTTGGAACAGATGATCAAAATCAAGACCCTCTGCGACCCGGATTTCGATCTTATCTCGGGTGACGACACCATCACGCTTCCGGTTTTGTCCATCGGAGGAGTCGGGGTCATCTCGGTCATTTCAAATCTCATACCCCAAGAAACTTCTCGCGTTGTCCACAGCTACCTCGAGGGGAAAACAGACGAGTCGCGTGAGCTTTTCATGAAATATTTTGAGCTCACCAAAGCCGTTGTGTCGGTGGATTCGAATCCGGTTGGTATCAAAACCGTTCTCGCTTTGCGGGGACAGGTTACGGAAGAGTTCCGTTTGCCCCTCGTGCCCGCTTCTTCCGAAGCTAAGGAATCCCTTCGCAAACAATTGGATAGGTATGGACTTTTGACGCCAGCGGGACAGCGGCGATGAGTATCCGCCTCGCCGTATCCGGCGCAACCGGCCGGATGGGCCACACCATCTTGGAATTGGCCGCCAACAATTCTCAGTTTGAAATCACCGGAGCTTTGGAAAGTGCTTCCCATGCCGTTGTTGGTAAGACCCTGGGAGAAGCGTTGCCAGCGCTTGGGAAAGTGAAAGTTTCTGTCGTTTCCTCTTTAGCCACGGTTAATCCCAAGCCTCAGGTTTTAATTGATTTCACCCAACCGCCCGCGACCCTAGCCTATTTGAAAGAGGCACAGACTTTGGGTGTGGGAATGGTGATAGGGACCACCGGTTTTTCCGAAGACCAAAAAAAGAAAATCCATGAGGCCGCTAAGAAAATCCCCGTCATGATGGCTTCCAATATGAGCGTGGGGATGAACCTGCTTTTCGCCCTAGTGGAGGAAGCGGCCGCAAAATTGGGCCCGAATTATGACGTGGAGATTATTGAGGCCCACCATAACCTGAAAAAGGACGCTCCGTCCGGCTCGGCCCTGAGTTTGGGCGAGGCTGCCGCAAGAGGCTGGGAAGTGAATCTGAAGGATGTGGCGACTCATGGACGGGAAGGTCAGGTCGGCGAACGCAAGAAGGGGACTATTGGCTTCCACGCCGTTCGTGGCGGGGATATCGTCGGCGACCATACAGTCCTTTACGCGGGACCTGGTGAAAGGCTTGAATTGACCCATCGAGCCCACAGTCGAGAGGCCTTTGCTCAAGGGGCGCTAAAAGCAGCCTGTTTTATTGCCGAAAAGAAGAATGGTTTTTACGATATGTGGGATGTCCTCAGCCTGCGTCCACCCGCTAAATAATTGAGAATCGCGAGACTTCTTCATAACGGCAAGCCCCGCTGGGCCATGCTTTTGGAATCTGTTGATACCTACCGTGCCTTCACTGCTGACGAGCCTTGGAAAGATTCGGAGCTGGATTCCAAATCTTTTCCACTCAAACCGACCCTTCTTTTGCCACCGGCCATTCCCACTAAAATTGTCGCGATTGGTTTGAATTACCGCGACCATATTCAAGAGATGAAGCATGAGGACCACAAAGACCCGGTTCTCTTTTTGAAACCTCCCTCGGCTTTATTGAATCCGGAGGGGAAAATCCTGTATCCTCCCTCATCTACCCGTGTGGATTACGAAGCCGAACTTGCGGTGGTGTTGAAGGGCCGCCTGAATAACGCCAGTCCGGAAGAGGCCTTGAAGGCTGTTTGGGGTTTTACCTGCTGCAACGATGTGACGGCCCGAGATTTACAAAAGACCGACGGCCAATGGATTCGGGCCAAGGGGTTTGATACATTCTGTCCCCTGGGGCCCTGGCTGGTGACGGATTTCAAGGAAGGGAAGCAAAGAATCACGGCTCGGGTGAATGGTGAGATCAAGCAGGATTCGACCATCGATAAACGCATCTGGAATACCGCTGAATTGCTTTCATTCGTCTCCAAGGTAATGACCCTGGAGCCCATGGATGTTTTGACGACGGGTACTCCATCAGGCATTGGGCCGGTCAACAAGGGCGACTTAGTCGAGGTGGAAATTGAAGGTATTGGCGTTTTGCGCAACATGGTGGCGACTTCTTAATTTTGAGGAGATGAAAATGGACTTTCCACAAGCTGAGCGGTTGAGAAAATTGCCACCCTATCTTTTTATCGAGATGGACAAAAAGAAAAAGGCCGCCATTGAAAAAGGCGTGGACATCATAAGCTTGGGGATAGGTGACCCCGATTTAGCCACGCCGGATTTTATCATTGAGGCCCTATACAAAGCGGCCAAGGACAAGGCGAATCACCAGTATCCACTTGGAAGCGGTTTGCCCAAGTTCCGCGAGGCGGTTTCCGCCTGGTACAAAAGGCGTTTCGGGGTGACCCTTGACTCGAAGGATGAGGTGGTGGCCCTCATTGGTTCCAAAGAAGGGATAGGTCACTTGCCGATTGGAGTGATCAACCCCGGAGATGTGGTTTTGGTGCCTTCGCCTGGGTATCCGGTTTATCACGCGGGAACCCTTTTCGCCGAGGGAGTTTCCCATTTCATGCCGCTTTTGGAAAAGAACGGCTTCTTGCCGGATTTGGACGTTATCCCAGCGGATGTTTTGAAAAAAGCCAAGCTCATTTGGACCAATTCACCCAACAACCCCACTTCCGCCTTGGCGGGGAAGGACTTCTACACCAAAGTGGTGGAGTTTGCTAAGAAACACAATATCATTGTCGCCAACGACGCGGCCTATACAGAGCTTTATTACGACGGTAAAAAACCCGTCAGCTTTCTGGAGGTGCCGGGCGCTAAAGAAGTGGGTGTCGAGTTCCACTCCTTGTCCAAAACATTTAACATGACCGGCTGGCGTATTGGCTTTGCCGTGGGGAACAAGAGCGTTTTGAAAGCACTGGCGGACGTGAAGGGAAACCTGGACTCAGGCGTTTTTAATCCTATCCAATACGCGGGAATCGCGGCCCTGGAAGCTCCCGATTCGGTAACCGAAAATATCCGCAAGATTTACCAGGAACGGCGCGACTTGTTCGCGGCCGGTCTTAAAAAACTGGGCTGGAAATTCCAGGTTCCACAGGCCGCCTTTTATTTTTGGATCAAAGTCCCAAATGGGATGTCCTCGGCGGATTGGTGTGGGAAAGTCTTGGAAGAAGCCGGTATTGTAGCGACGCCCGGAAATGGTTTTGGGGCGGAAGGGGAAGGCTATTTCCGCATGACCATCACAGTGGACAAGGCCCGGTTGGAAGAAGCCCTTCAAAGACTTTCAAAACTAAAGTAAATCGGCAGTTGGTGGTCGACAAGTTAAATCTTAAAAGCTGTCGACTGCGGACTGTCGACTGTGGACTGGTGTCAAATGGCTTTGGTTTACTTGTCCTTGGGGTCGAATATGGGAAACCGGGATGAATACCTGGCGCTAGCCCGTAAAGCTATTGAAAAATCATTTTCTATGGCTCGGTTTTCCAAAATTTACGAAACCGAACCCGTTGACTTGAAGGACCAACCCTGGTTTTTGAACCAAGTGGCAGAATTCCAAACCGACCTACCGCCGGAATCTTTGCTAGAATGGGTCTGCGGTTTGGAAGCCCGGGCCGGGCGCCAGAGGGAAATTCCCAAGGGGCCCCGGACTTTGGACGCGGACATACTTCTTTATGACGACTGGGTCCTGGACGTGGAAGACCTGGTCCTGCCTCACCCGCGGTTGGAGCAAAGGCGGCATGTTTTGATTCCCCTGGCCGAATTGGCTCCCGAAAGGTGCCTTCCAGGCAGTCAATTGATGGTCCAAGAAGCTTTGGAAAAATTAAAGGATTCTTCACAGGTAAAACCCCATGCTCCATCATAAATACATCGCCATCGAGGGACCGATCGGGGTTGGGAAAACCAGCCTGGCTGAAATTCTCGCCAAAAAATTAAACTCTCGCCTGGTTTTGGAGGGTGCGGTGGAAAATCCCTTTATCACCGAGTTTTATAAAGACATCAAAAAGCACGCTTTCCAAACGCAGATGTTTTTCCTTCTCTCCCGCTACCGCCAGCAACAGGAAATGTCACAGGGGGATATTTTTCAGCAGGGCATCATCAGTGATTACATCTTTGCCAAGGATAGGATTTTCGCCAACCTGACCTTGGACGACAATGAACTGAAACTTTACGAGCAGCTTCATTCAATTCTCACGGGAAGGGTCTTGAAACCCGATTTCGTGATTTATCTCCAAGCTTCTACCGAGGTTTTGTTGAACCGCATTTCAATGCGCGGCCGGAAGTTCGAAAGCCATATTACCGGTGATTATTTGGCCGAATTGAACCAGGCCTATAATTATTATTTCTTCCATTACCAGGAAACTCCCTTGATGGTCATCAACACCAGCGAGATCGATTTCGTCCACCGGGACGCGGACCTGGATGACCTTTTGAACCATATGGGGAAGGTCACCAAGGGCACAGTTTACTATCAGCCTGTCAGCGTGAAAAAATAAATGCAAAAGCGATCCACCCTTCTTGATTTTCGGTCTAAATACGACCGGGGTGAAAAACTCACTGTGGTGACCGCTTATGACTATTCGATGGCGTTGGCGGTGGACGCCGCAGGGGTCGATGCCATCCTGGTGGGTGACAGCCTCAACATGACCATGCTGGGCCGGGAAAACACCCTTTCAGCGACCATGGACGAGATGATCCACCACACCAAAGCCGTGGCCAAGGGAACGAAACAGGCTTTGGTAATCGGCGATATGCCTTTTATGTCCTACCAAGGGAATCCCCGGGATACCCTGAAAAACGCTGGCCGTTTCTTGAAAGAAGGCGGGGCCCAGGCGGTAAAGCTGGAATGGGGCGTTGATGCGCTGGCCGTGACGAAGCTCCTGGTAGGAAACGGCATTCCGGTCATGGGTCACGTTGGATTTACGCCCCAGCATGTCCATCAACTGGGCGGTTACCATCAACAGGGCAAAGGAAAAGAGGCCGCGGTCAAGTTATTACAAGAGGCCAAGGCCTTGGAGAAGGCGGGCGCTTTCGCGGTAGTCCTGGAACTGCTTCCGAAGGATGTGGCAAAAAAAATCACGACTTCACTACGTATTCCCACTATTGGAATTGGCGCTGGGCCCTATTGCGACGGGCAGGTTCAGGTTCTTCACGATATGTTGGGTCTATTGCCGGATTTTCACCCCAAGCACGCCAAGGCTTACCTAAGACTCCATGAAAGTATCCGGGGCGCGGTCAAGCGTTACGCGGAAGAAGTCAGGTCGGGGAAGTTCCCGCCCGCTTCTTAATCGAATCATGAAAGTCATTCCTCAACCTTCCGAAGTTCAGTCCTTAGTCCGCTTATGGCGCCAAGCGGGGAAGAGTATTGGTTTTGTACCCACCATGGGAGCTCTGCACGAGGGACACTTGGCACTGGTCCGGGCCTGCCGGAAACAGAACAAGATCACGGTCATTTCCATTTACGTCAACCCACTCCAATTCGGGCCCAAAGAGGATTTCAACCAATACCCGAGAACCACGGAAAAGGATTTGACTCTCCTCCGAAAAGAAAAGGTCCACTTGGTTTATACCCCTTCGGACAAAGAGATGTACCCCAAGGGGTTTTCGACCCGGCTAGAAATCTCCGGCTCCCTGCTTCAGGGGCTTTGCGCGCCATTTCGCCCGGGCCACTTCAACGGAGTGGCCACAGTAGTGGTGAAACTACTGGGGGCGGTTCAGCCTGATCGGCTTTACTTGGGGCAAAAGGACGCCCAACAAGTGGCGGTTCTAAAGCAGGTGATTAAAGATATGAACATCGACACCCAAGTGGTGGTTTGTCCCACCGCGCGTGAACATGATGGGTTGGCCATGAGTTCGCGAAACGTCCGCTTAAGTCTAGAAGGGCGTAAGACCGCGCCGGTTCTTTATAAAGCCTTGAAAGTTGGGAAGAGTATCGTAAATTTGGGTGAGGCGGATGCCGAAAAAGTTCTTGATGAAATCAAAAAAGTAATCAGCGATGAACGGAAAGTTAAAATCCAATATTTGGAGGCGGTGGACCCTGAAACGCTGGAACCCCTTGGCAAAATAAAGCCGGGAACCATGTTGGCTTTGGCCGCCTACCTTGACAATGTCCGGCTAATTGACAATATTGTGGTGTAGGCTAAACTAGCGCATCGTTTTTTAGGATCATTTATTTCGCTTGTGATTGAAGGGAATTATGGCCAGGACATTCGTCAAATCCAAAATTCACAAAGCCACCGTCACCCAAACCGACCTCCAATACGAGGGAAGCATCACCCTTGACCCGAAATTGATGGAAGCGGCTGACATCATCCCTTTTGAACAGGTCCATGTCCTCAACTTGAATAACGGGAACCGGCTGGAAACCTACGCCATTAAGGGAAAGAATAATTCGGGCGTTGTATGCCTAAATGGGGCGGCCGCACGGCATGCCGAAAAGGGCGATCAAATTATCGTCCTGACTTATGAAAGCTTCCCCCAAACTCCCCCCGAGGGATACCATCCCACGGTGGTATCCGTGAGCGCCAAGAATAAGGTTACCAAAATCAAAAGGGGAGGTTGACCATGTCATTGGACCTCTTTTTGGACGACAAGGAACTGGTCGCCCGCATCAAGGACCTTAAAAAAGAACGCAACGCCGTGATCCTGGCCCATAGCTACGAGAGGCCGGAAGTGCAGGATATCGCTGATTACGTGGGAGATTCCCTGGAGTTGTCCCGTCTCGCGGCCAAGACCGACGCCGACGTTATTGTTTTTTGCAGTGTCCATTTCATGGCTGAAACCGCCAAGATTCTTTCCCCCCAAAAAACCGTTTTATTGCCCGCAGCTGAAGCCGGTTGCCCGCTGGCGGACATGATAACCCCCGCCCAATTGGAGGCGGAAAAAGCCAAGTATCCCAAGGCGGCGGTAGTGGCTTATGTCAACTGCTCCGCCGAAATCAAATCCATGGCTGACATTTGTTGTACCTCAGCCAACGCGGTTCAGGTGGTCAACGCCATGGCTCAAGATGAAATCCTGTTTGTTCCGGACCAGCACCTTGGCCGCTGGGTCCAGACCCAAACGGACAAGAAGATTATCCTTTGGGCTGGCTGCTGTCCCACCCACCAGCGCATGAAGGTGAGTGATTTCGTGAACCTGAAGAAGGAACATCCGGAAGCGGTGATCGTCGTGCACCCGGAAAGCAACGAGGACATTTGCAACCTGGCCGACGCCATCCTTTCCACTTCCCAGATGCTTCGTTATTGCCAGGCTTCCAGCGCGACCAAGTTTATCATCGGCACTGAGATGGGCATGCTTCACCGATTACGGACCGCGATGCCGGAAAAAACCTTCCTTCAACCAAGCAAGGGCCTGATTTGCCCCAATATGAAGATGACCCAGTTGGAAGACGTGTATGAGTCCCTGAAAGAACTCAAACACCCGATCGAAATCCCTGAACTCATACGTATGAAAGCTCTCAAGGCCTTGGACGGGATGCTGGCGGCGGTGCCTACCAAATAAATGCAAGCGTGTAAAAGTGGGAAAGTGTGAAAGTTTGAATCCTAGAGATTTTCACTTTTGCACTTTCACACCTTCTCGCTTTTCCAATACTTGCTTGATCCAAAGAGTTCCATGAAAAAAAACAAAGTCAAATACCGGCGCTTGGGAATTGTTGGTTGCGGCGCTATCGGATCCCTTGTCGCCCGCCTTCTCGAAAAGAAAAAGTCCTCCTTTCGTGTGACCGTCCTTTTTGACACTTTTATTTCCACCTCGAAAAGCCTCGCTAATAATTTGAAATCAAAACCAAAAGTTTGCCGGAACCTGAAGGACATATTCAGGCACTGCGACATAGTGTTGGAAGCCGCTTCGGTCCGAGCGGCCCTCCAAGTGGCGGAAGCCAGCCTCCAAAAGCGAAAACCTCTGGTAATGATGAGCACGGGCGGGTTCCTCCTCAACCAAAAGCGGCTCACCGATCTGGCTGAAAAATACCGCACAAAAATCTACTTGCCGTCGGGGGCCCTTTGCGGGTTGGATGGACTGAAGGCGGCACGGCAAATCGGAAAAATTAGGAGCCTGCGGATTACTTCCACCAAGCCTCCCCGTGGGTTTGAGGGAGCGCCCGGCCTGACTCCCGCACAAAGGCTTTCCCTTTATAAATCCCGGTCGCCATTTTGCCTTTATACTGGGGATGTTTGGGGAGCGATCAAACGCTTTCCGGCGAACGTTAATGTGGCCGCGACCACGGCATTAGCCGCTGGAAAACCCGGCAAACTCAAGGTGCGAGTAATGGCTGATCCAAAAGCGAAATTAAATCAGCATGAAATCCGTGTCGTCGGCGACTTTGGCGAATTGACGGCCATTACCCGCAACCGCCCTTCCAAGCAAAATCCTAAAACGAGTGCCCTAGCCATCCAATCAGCTTTGGCCTTGTTTGAGAGGCTGGAAAATTACGTCGAGGTCGGAAACTGAGAAAACAAGTATGAAGGTACGAAAGTGCTAAAATATAAAAGTCTAGGATTTGAACTTTCCTACTTTCCCACCTTCACACTTTTTAATCCGGTTTTTTAAAATAAACCCGTGAGGCAATTTTGAAACCTGAATCTTCGACAGCAGAACAGCCTTGCGCAATCCAAATCCGCGGTCTTTCTAAAACCTATAAAACAGGTTTTTGGTTCGCGCCCAAGGTGACCAAGGCCCTTAAGGGTTTTCACCTGGACGTTTACGAGAATCAGGCTTTCGG
>PLZG01000024.1:0-86822 GCA_003152075.1 candidate division FCPU426 bacterium | reverse complement strand
CTCCATCACCGGGTGGATGAGGTGCTGGAACTGGTAAGGATGTCCAAACCTTCCAAACAAAGGGTATCGGGTTACTCAAAGGGCATGTTACAGCGTATTGGTATCGGACAGGCTCTCGTTGGAAAACCCCGTCTCCTTATTTGCGACGAGCCGATGAGCGGTTTAGACCCGGTGGGTTACAAGGAAATGAGGGATATTTTTATCGACCTCAAAAGAACCGGAACCACCCTTTTCCTGAATACGCACATTTTGGATGAAGTAGAACGAATTTGCGATTGGGTGGGAATCCTGCACGAGGGTGAACTCAAGGACTTGGCACCCATCACGAAAATCCTCGAGTCGGCTGTCCCCGTGGATTACTGGATTGACGTGGACAAGACGGAAGCGTCCAAGCTCACCGGCCTTCCATTCAGGGACGCCATTCTCAAAAATGGCGGGGTTCAAATCCCCAATCTTGTTTTGGCCGAGACTCTTTCGCTTTTAACTTCCCGGCGGGCGAAGGTAAACGGCATTCGACCCCTCTCCTCGGTAGTGGAAGCTTATTTCCTTCAAACCATTGGGGCCCATGACCATTTACGGGCTCAGGAAAGGGTTCGCCCATGAGCAGGGTTTTCACCGTTGGGTTCTTCACGTTCCGCGAGCTTATTCGCAGCAAAATGCTATTCGTCTGGTTGATCAGTGTCGTGGTGCTTTGCGGCCTTGCCTTCCTTCTTTCGATCCTTAGTTACGGGGACATCCTGAATATCTTTATGGACTTGGGTTTAGTGGGCATGGAAGTTTCCGGGCTCATGGTTCTTATTTTGAGTTTGGCGGTGACCTACACGACCGAAATGGACCAAAAGGCCATTTACCTACATTTGTCCAAGCCCCTTACCCGGGGCGAGTATCTCTTGGGCCGGATTTTTGGATTTTATCTCGTTGTTTTACTGGTGGTCCTGGGAATGGGTTTGGTGGTGGTTGGCCTAGTAATTTTTGCGGGCGGAGGACAGGTACCGACTTTCTTTTACGATTGCGTACTGTTTCTCCTTTTGGAAATGTTCCTTTTGACCGTCTTGGGTTTGACCTTCCAAATGATTGCCACATCGATGGTTGGAGTTGTCATTTACACTTTTTTCACCATATTCCTAGGACATTTAATTGGAGAAATCCAATGGCTTTTGGGTAAGCAACTGGCGCCCATGATTAACTTCGCCCTTCAAGTCATTTATTATTGCCTGCCCAATATGGATGTATTCAATTTAAAAGACAGGATTTACGATCCGACTTTAGTGCTAGGAGCCGCTCAGTGGCAAGAAGTGCTCCTTTACACTTTCGCCTATTCATTTTTAGTTTTTCTGATTGGGTGGATTAACCTTGAGAAAAGGGAGTTTGTCTGAAATGACTCACTTTTATGACCGGTCCTTGAAATGGGTTTTGCCGCTTATGGCCGTCCTCTTTATTAGCCAAGCCAGTCTTTCCGTAAAGTTAGGAAAATGGGTTCACCCTGAGGGCATAGAATTCTCCCGGGCCCATCGCATGGACAGGAAAGTTTCCTCCGTTTTGCGGGCGGCTGCCATTTTAAGCGGATACAAAGTTCTGGCGGGCCACGCCTTTTGGATTAAAGTCATCCAATATTATGGGGATGCTTTCAACTCACTGGACCGATATTCAAAACTTTATGATTATTGCAGTTTGGCCTCCGACTTAAATCCGAAATTCATCTCCATTTATACATTGGGAGCCTCGGCTTTGGCTTTCCACTTGAATCGAGGGAATGAGGCTATCCGTCTCCTTCAAAAGGGTATTAACTCGAACCCGAATGACATCAGGTTAAAACTCATGCTGGTTTCAATCGCTTACCAAAATACGCAGGAATACGATAGGGTCATTCCTTTTTTGGATGCTCAGATTGAGCGTGGGGACGCACCCTATATGCTGATTAATATTTTGGCAAATACTTATCAGAAGGTAGGGAGGTATCCGAAAGCCATTAAATTATGGAAGAAAATCATGCGGGATACGGACTCGAATGAAATGAAGATCCAAGCGGCCCAAAAGCTTCAAGAACTTTACACCATCACAAAAACGCTGAAAAAAAATCTGCCATGAACACCCTATATTCCTCGTCGATCCTCGGCCTTAAAAAAGGATTTAACCTGAAATTAAAGTTAGGGATACCCTGTTTGTCCTTATGTTTTGGTTTGAAAAATTATGTTTGTTTTTTTCTTTTCTTCTTATTGTTTTTTCCGCCAGGGTCATTTGCGCAAGTGAGGGGAGATGTCTCGCAAAAAACCTTCTCTCCGGTCTCCAAGGACACTTTGCCCAAGGTGAAGACCACCGATCCCTACGCGGCCCATTCCCACCACTCTTTTTATTTCGCGGATACCATGGCCGCGGCCCTGATGAAATACAGCACCAGCCCTGATTTCAACTCGAAAGACCCAGTTTCATTAAATGATTTAGGCTACATTTATTACTATTTCGGGGAATATGCGGAAGCCGAACATCAATTTAAAAAAGCCTTGGAAATCAATCCGGAGTACCCCGACGCTTACGTTAACCTCGGTTTGACGGCTTATAAAGTGGGGGAAACCCAAGCCGCCCTGCAGTACTTGAACAAGGCTTATCAAATGGACCCCAATCGCGGTGAGACCGCCTATAACTTGGGTCTCTTGACCTACGAACAGGGTAATTTTTCCCGGGCGGGGGCTTTTTTTGAGGAAGCCTCACAAAAAATTCCTGAGGACCCCAAGGTTTGGAACAACCTGGGTTGCGCTTATTTGAAACAAAAAGAGTATACGAAGGCTTACGCGGCATTCAAATCCGCCCTGAACCGGGGGGCGGCCTTTTATCACGCTTTTTACAATATGGCCGTCGCCTCCATACAATCAGGGAATTACGAGAACGCCGTGGAGGACACCCGCAAGGCCGTCCAATTGGCTCCCGATAACTCGGACGCCATCAACCTTTTGGGGTTGGCTTATCTTTTCAACCAAAATTACACCCGAGCTTCCGTGGCTTTGGGCCAAGCGGTTCTTAAACAACCCAACAATCCTTCATATTTGAATAACCTGGGGAGGGCCCAATTGGGGTTGGGACATTACCGGGAGGCGGAAAAGGCTTTTCAAAAGGCCCTCTTATTTGACCCGGAATTGAAACCGGCCCAGTGGAACATGGGGGACTTGAAATTGCGCCAAGGCAAGGCGGCGGAAGCATTGACTCTTTACGAAAATGTTGCGGATTGGCCCGATGCCGCGCAAAGCGGGACTTTTCAGTACAACTGGGGAGTGGCCTATTACAAATCGGGGGACCGTGAGAAGGCACGCAAGCTTTGGGAGGCCGTCAGGGGTTTGGAACCGGAATATGTGGAACCGGTTTATGGCTTGGCGGTGCTTTACGAGGAATCGAAGGATTTTGATAAGGCCTCTTCCATGATGAGACAGGGGCAGATAATGGAACCCCAGTCCTCCCGTTGGGTCCGCCTTGAGGGGGATTTGGACATTTCCCTGGGCAAATCCAAGGAAGCTTTGGAAGCTTACGAAAAAGCCAAACTGATGGGCCAAAAAGACGCGGAGCTTTTCGCCCATATCCAACAATTGAAAAATAGCGAGTCGGAAATCGCGGCGAGCCCCGTTTCAACCGAAGCCACGGCTGGGGAAGATATCAGGGGGCAAATCCTGCATCTGGAGGACATGGGAAACCTGGACGCGGCACTGGTCATGGCCCGGAAAGCGACGGAAGACCGGGCCTCCAGCGCGGCGGCCTGGGAAGATCTTTCGGGTGTGTTGCTGAAAATGGACAAGAAAAAAGAAGCCTTGGACTCGATGGAAAAGGCCCTGAGGTTTTCGCCCCAGAACGGACACTTCCTGGAGGAGTGCGGGCACTTGGCTTACCTGAACGAGAAGTACCTGGTCGCCGAAAATTATTTCCAACAGGCCCTTAAAAGCAAAGCTCCCACCTGGCAAACTTATTTGGGCCTCGGTTCCTGTTTTTACAAACAAAATTATTTTACCGAAGCCATCGGTTATTGGGAAAAGGGCATCACGGCCTTTCCCCAACAGCCGGAATTTTATTACAACCTGGGCCGGGCCCATTACCAGAAGGGAAGCGTGGCCCAAGCCACCCTTTACTATCAAAAAGCACTCAATCTGAGGCCTAAATATCCCGAGGTCCTAACCAATATGGCGGCTATGGACTTGGACGCGGACAACCTCGGCGCCGCTGAGCAGAAATTAATTAAAAGCTTGGCCATGGATTCCCAACTGGCCGAGACCTATTTCAACCTTGGAAACTTGGGGTTGAAGAAAGGCATGTTCGACCAGGCGATGAAATTTTATCAACAGGGACTTCAAGTCAATCCGGACGACGCCAACGGCTACTATTACCAGGGGGTGGCCTTGCTCCGACAGGGTCAATGGACCAAGGCCCAAACTTACCTTGAGAAAACCCTGGAGAAGGATCCATACCACGCGGACGCCCTCTACAACATGGGCAAGGTGGCCATCGAAACGGACGATTATTCGGGCGCCCGGAAGTATTTTGAGGAATCTCTTCGATATAAACCCGGGCAGGATGACGCTTATTTCGGCATCGGCCTGGTTCATTACCACCAGGGTGAGTTTAAGGACGCCCAGCTTGATTTCGTGAAAGCGCAAAGCAGTTTTAAGGTGGCCCATGAGGCTACCTATTACCTGGGTTTGACCGAGGAAAAACTGGGTGACTCGGATTCGGCGGAGGCCTTTTACCGGCAGTCCATCCAGTTGAGGCCCACTTTCGGCCTGCCTCACCTGGCTTTAGGAGACCTCTTAAAACAAAAGGGCCGGCTTCTCGAGGCTCGGACCGAATATCAAAAGGCGGCTCTCCAAAGGGAATATCCGGAAGTAGCTAAAATGGCGGAGAACCGGCTGGCCACACTTCAGTGAAAAGACAACTAACAGGCGACAGCCGACAGTTCACAGCTAAATCTTTTAAATCCTTTCCTGTCGACTGTGGACTGTCGACCGTTGACTTTTTATTGGGAGTTTTATGATTCATCTCGTTACCTTGAATCCCGCACTGGACCTTTTCCTCCAACTTGAAGAATCTTCACGGGGGAAAATCGGGAAATTGTTACAAGCAAAGGTGGAGGCGGGGGGCAAGGCCCTCAATGTTGCACGTTTTCTTAAGAAGTGGGGAATCCGCCCACTGACTTGGCTTGGGACGGGCGGGGAAGACCACCCCACCCACGTTTTGTACCGGTCTTTACTGAAAAAAGAAGGCCTCGCTGTTCGTTTCCTGGGGGGGAGAGGCCCGATTCGTTTCAACGCCGTGGTCGAAAAGGGGAAAACCTCCGAAAAGTATAATCACCCCGGATTTGAACTGGACCTGAAAAAATTTGGACGGTTATATCGGATGGTCAAGAAAAACGACTTCCTGGTTTTGACCGGGCGCCTGCCCCAAGGAATGAATCCTGGCCTTTATGGCTCTTGGATTAAAGCCTTCAACCGGAAAAGTGTCCGGACGGTGGTGGATACATCTGGGGACGCCCTTCGGGAAGCCCTGGCGGCAAAACCCTGGCTTTTCAAGGTTAACCTGTTTGAGTTTTCGGAGGCTTTCCACCTCAAGCTTTCCAACCTAAAAAAGCTCATTCCTTTGGTGCCGGGGCTGATCAAGTCCGGTCTCTTGCAAGGCGCGGTAACCCATGGACCTGAGGGGGTGTTGGCTTGGAACGGGCCGGAAATAGTTTTGGCCAAGCCGTTTCAAGAAAGGATCCATCATCTGGTGGTGGGGGCGGGAGATGGTTTCCTTGCGGGGTATCTTTTTTCCCTTCAAACTCGGAAAAGTTTTATGGAGTCCGTCCGATTTGCCTGCGCCACCGGGGCTGTGGTCGCGCGAACAGGAATTACGAGGTTTGACAAAAAGTTAGTGGACAAAATATTTAAAAAGATAAAGGTTGCCAAAGTATAAGAGCGGGGTTGATATGAATTATCAGGAATGGTTGATGGCCAATTCGAACGCCATTCAATTGACCGCTTTTTACGGTTTGTTTTTATTTTTGGGGTTGTTGGAAGTATGGGTGCCCTTGTCCCGCCTTTTGCCCGACCGAAAGAGGCGATGGACCTCCAATTTGGGCCTGACGCTTCTCGCCGTCCTCGTTTCGAGGGCGCTACCACTCTCGGGATATGGCACAGCCATTTGGGCCTCCAGCGCGGGAGTTGGCTTACTGAACCATGTTTCAATGCCGTCCCTGATTGTTTTGATCACAGCTATGGTCGGCCGGAGCCTTTCCTCCTGGTTGCTTCACATCAGCATGCATAAGGTCCAATTCTTATGGCGCCTCCACCGGATCCACCACTTGGATCAGATCATGGATGTCACCACCACCGTTCGCTTTCACCCGGTTGAGATAGTAATGAGCATCGTCACGGGAATCCTGACCGTGGCTTTATTGGGGCTCCCCCTATGGGCGTTACTTATTTATGATCCTTTTGAATCCGCTGTTAGGATATTCTCCCATGCCAACATTCGCCTGCCTGAGAAGGTGGATAGGGTTTTAAGGCTTTTGATTTCAACTCCCGCCATGCACCGGCTCCATCATTCCATTTTTCAAAAGGAAACAGACAGCAACTATGGGACTATTTTTAGTTTTTGGGATCGCCTGTTTAGAACCTATACTTCTCCAGTTGGTAAAGGTCTGGCGAGAATGCCTCTGGGCCTAGAAGTGAAGAATAATTCGAGGGTTCAGTCCTTTTGGTGGCTTTTGGAAAACCCTTTTCTGGGGGTTGGTGAAGGTAAGCGTAGGATGAAATAAAAAGGATTCTAATGAACGGTGAAACGCGGGTCATTTACTCAGTTTCTGAAGTTCTCCAGGCCGCCCGGCTTCTTCTGGAAGGTAAATTCCCCCATGCCCTGGTGCAGGGTGAGATCACCGACTTTAAGCATCATTCCTCCGGCCATATGTATTTTTCCCTCAAGGATGAGAAGGGCGTCCTGCGTTGCGCTTTTTTCAAAGGTAACAATTTCGGCTTGGCCTTTAAGCCCGAAAACGGAATGAAGGTCGTGGCGGGCGGGTCACTGACGATTTACCAGGGTTATGGCCAGTTCCAAATGAACGTGCAGATGCTGGAGCCGCAGGGGGTGGGTGGGCTTCAACTGGCGTTTGAGCAGCTCAAGAAGAAGCTGGGCGAGGAAGGATTGTTCGACTCGGCCCGCAAACGGTCTTTGCCCAAGTATCCCAAAAGAATCGCCATCGTGACCTCGGCCCAAGGCGCGGCCTTGCAAGACTTTCTAAAGATACTGGCCACCCGGGTTGGCATTGAGAGTTTTGACATCTTCGGCGTAAAGGTCCAAGGAAAAGAAGCTCCGGCGGATATCATGGCGGCCCTACAACAAATCTCCGAGCAGAAAGAACATGACGTTCTGGTACTGACTCGTGGTGGTGGCAGTCAGGAAGACTTGGCGGCTTTCAATGCCGAGGGTGTTGTCCGGGCCCTGGCGGCCAGCTCGGTGCCTACCATTTGTGCGGTAGGGCACGAGGTGGATTTCAGCCTTTGCGATTTTGTAGCTGACTTGCGCGCTCCTACCCCGACGGCGGCGGCGGCCATGTTGGCTCCTGGACGGGATGAGGTCGAGGCCGAAATCACCAACCTGGCCCGGCGCTTGAACGATGCGTTAAACGGTATGGTCCAAGACAAGAAAAGGGACTTGAAGGAATTGGCGGGAATCCTCCAGGAACGCCGACCCGATTACCTCATCGCCGAGGCCCGGCAGGATGTGGACCGCCATTTTGAGGCGTTGCAGGAATCCCTGGGTCAGTCACTGAAGGACCAGCAATTGAAACTCCAGCACCTTTCGGACTTCCTAGCCCGTGCCACCCCGCTCCAGCTGATCAAACCTTTTCATGAGAAATTGAGGGGCCTTGAGGCCCAACTTAACGCCTATCATCCCCACGGCCCCCTGAAGAGAGGTTATGCCATTGTGACACAAAAGAAAACGGGTAAAATCCTCCGGTCACCAAAGGGGGTGGAAATCGGTGATGGGTTGTCCATTCGTTTAGAAAAGGGTTCCTTGGAGTCGGATGTGTCNNTGGGTTTAACCGCTTCGGCAGTCCGGTCCGAGGAGGCAGTCGGCCATTACAAAAATTTCAAAACCGCCATTTATATTGTCGTAAACGCCACCAAATCCTTTTCTGATATCAAACGGCTCCAGCAGGAATTCGACAGGACCATGGCCCAGGTTAAGTTCGACAAGGTCTACCTGGAGGTCTACCGGGACAAGCAATTCGCCGACGAAACCACCCTGGACAACACCATCAAGTTCTTCAAGGACCACGGCGTCGAGGTCTGGGGTGGCATCACCCTTTCAGCCGGGGGCGGCAAGGGAGGACAATTCGGCACTTTCGACTTTGAGAAACCCGCGGACCGAGCCGAGTGCAAGAAGGCGGTGGAAATGGCCGCCCGGCATTTCGACCACGTCATTCTTGATGATTTCTTTTTCTACACCAGCAAGTCCGATGAGGATATCAAGGCCAAGGGAAAACGCTCTTGGACCCAATACCGGCTGGACACCATGAGGGGAGCAGCCCTCAACCTGGTCTTGAAAGCCGCCCGCATGGTTCACCCCGGCATCAAGATGATCATCAAGTACCCCAACTGGTACGAGCATTTCCAGGGACTGGGCTATGACCTGGACCAGGAAGCCCACGCCTTCGATTACATCTACACGGGCACCGAGACCCGGGACCCCTATATCACTGATCAATTGCTTCAACAGTACGAGAGTTATCAGATTTTCCGCTACCTGAGCAACATCCGCCCGGACGGCGCCAACTTGGGAGGTTGGGTGGACGTCTACAGCACCCGCTATGTGGACCGGTATGCTGAGGAGTTATGGGACACCATGCTGGCCAAGGCGCCGGAAATCACCCTGTTCAATTGGGCTTCCATGTCCGAAACCCGCGCGGTTGAGCCGGGGAACAGGGATACCTGGAAAAGCCTGGCCACCAGTTTTAACTGGGACGAGATGGTTAAGACTTACAAACCCGCCAAGGGAGACAAGAATCCTCCGGGCTGGGGCCGCGCCGCCGGCTACTCGTTGGAAAAGATCGACCAGATCCTGGGCAAGCTAGGCAAACCCATCGGTATCGCCAGTTACAAGCCCTACCAATCCACCGGGGAGGACTTCCTCCACAACTACCTGGGCAACATCGGAATCCCTATCGATTTGTATCCGGAGTATCCCAGGGACGCCGACACCATCCTTCTCACCGAGTGCGCCAAATTCGACCCCAAGATCGTCTCCAAGATCAAGGCCAGCCTGGTGGCCGGGAAAAAGGTTTTCATAACATCGGGACTAGTGAGGGCCCTGCAAGGGAAGGGAATTGAGGATATCTTGGAGATGGAATACACCGGGAACACGGTGTTGATCCACGACTTCATCAACGGTTTTGGGGCGGGAAACGGGACCAGTTTGAACGATCCGAAACACGACAATCCCTCGATCCTGTTTCCGGAAATACGTTTCTTCACCAACGACGCTTGGGGCATTATCCGGGGCGTGGCCTCGGCCAAGGGTTTCCCGGTGGTATTGATGAACCACTACTCCAAAGGGATCCTCTACGTGCTTACCATTCCGGAAAATATTTCCGACCTCTATAACCTGCCTCAGGGCGTGGTGACGGCCATCAAGGGTTACCTGCAAGGGGACTTCCCGGTTCGCATCGACTCGCCAGCCGAAGTCGCCCTCTTCGCCTACGACAACAATAGCTTCGTGGTGGAATCCTTCCGGCCCGAACCCTGCGACGTGACGATCACCCTGCCCGGGGCAGGTGGAAAGGTGAAAGACGCCATGACGGACAAAGCGCTGGAGCCCCAACCCATCCCCACCCCCGATCCGCACAACTGGTGGGCCCGTCAGAACCCGGACGCGTTGAAGACTCAGTTCGAGGTCCAGGTTCCGCCGCATACTTACAGGGTCTTTAGCATCGAAAAATAAGAGGTGAGCGGCCGGAATATCCGGCCGTTTCAACCTCCGTTGAAATCGGTTAAGATAGCTCAACTTTTCCAAGAGGGAACCATGGCCACCCAATCGTCTTTTGAAGACTCGCTTACTAAGCTTGAGGCCATCGTTGAAAAGATGGAATCGGGCGACCTCAAACTGGAGGATTCCCTCAAGCTTTTTGAGGAGGGGATGAAACTCACCAAAGAGTGCAACTCTCGCCTTAATGAGATTGAGAAGAAGGTGAAGTTGTTGCTGAAAAGCGCCTCGGCCAAGTCCAAAGACGACGATTCCAAGGCCTGATCCGGATGCCCTTTTCCCTCGAAGCCTACCTGGAACAAAAACGCCTTTTGGTGGATAAGGCCCTTCATCAGGTCTTTAGGAATCCCGGGAATTGCCCCGCCACCCTTTGGAACAGCATGAAGTACAGTGTCTTCGCAGGGGGAAAACGCCTTCGGCCCATTCTCTGCCTGGCTTCGGCGGAAGCGGTGGGTCTCCCTCAAGCGGCGGCCCTGCGGATAGCCTGCGCCTTGGAACTGATCCACACCTATAGCCTGATTCATGACGATTTGCCCTCCCTGGACGACGATGACTACCGCCGGGGCCGTAAGACCAACCATAAGGTTTTCGGGGAAGCCATGGCCATCCTGGCCGGGGACGGCCTGCAGACCCTGGCCTTCGAATGGGTTTCCAAACCGACCGCTTATCCGGCAAAACACCTCAAAAACCTCCCCTTGGTTGTCCATGAGCTTTCCCATAACGCTGGTTATCCCGGAATGGTTGGGGGCCAGGTGGACGATGTGCTTTCTGAAAAGCAAAAGCCACAATTGAAAAAAGTTCTTTTCATCCATCGAAGAAAAACGGGAGCCCTTCTCCTAGCCAGCGTCAAGCTCCCGGCCCTTTTAGCCGGAGCTTCACGTCCAAAACTCAAGGCCATCTCCGAGTACGGCGCCTCGGCGGGATTGGCGTTCCAGATTGTTGACGATATTCTCAACGAGACCGGGGACAGCAAGGAGCTGGGAAAAAAAGCGGGAAGCGACCGGGCGCGGGGAAAAATGACCTATCCCGCCGCGATCGGATTGGAAAAATCAAAGAGGGAAGTGGGGCGGTTGACACAAAAGGCAGTCAGGTCGCTAAAGCCCTTCGGGGCCAAAGCTGGGCTCCTCATCGAACTGGTTCAATACATGGCCAGGAGGACGATGTGAGGTTAAAGCCATTGGATCAAAAAGGATCTTTGAAGATTGTTTATGTGACAACGGTGGCCTGGGTGATCGCCCAGGGGATCAAAGTATTGATATATTGGTACCGGCATCATAAAATCAACTTTCGATTGTTCGTCGGTTCGGGTGGCATGCCAAGTTCCCATTCGGCTTTGGTGTCCTGTTTGGCCACGACCATCGGGCTTGAGACCAGCTGGGATTCGCCGGTTTTTCTCCTGGCCGTGGGGATGGCCCTGATCATCATGACGGATGCGGCGGGTGTTCGGCGGGCGGCGGGTCAGCAGGCGAAAATCCTCAATGAAATCGTGGACGATTATTACAGCTCCAAGCCTTTTGCCAATAAAAGGCTCAAGGAATTATTGGGCCACACGCCCGTCCAGGTGTTCGTCGGCGCTCTCCTGGGCATCGGAATCGCGCTGTTGCTCTACCGATAAAGGTGTTTGAAAGGAAATTTTGAATTATGAATTTTAAATTATGAATTTCGGTGAATTTTCGACGATTAGTTACCGTTGAAAAAATTCAATAATTCAAAGTTCATAATTTGTGGATCACTTAGAACAACGGAGTTTTTAATATGTACGAGTACTTAGATAAAATCCAAACTCCCGCTGACCTGAGGGCCCTTGACGTCAAGGTTCTGCCCAAAGTAGCGGAGGAATTACGCGACTTCTTGGTTTCCTCCGTTTCCCAGACCGGCGGTCACCTGGGCGCCAGCCTGGGCGCGGTGGAAATGACACTGGCCATGCACTATGTGTATGACACTCCTCAGGACCGTATCGTGTGGGACGTGGGCCACCAGGCCTATGGCCACAAGGCCATTACCGGGCGCCGGGACAGGTTCCCAACCTTGCGCCAATATGAGGGCCTCTGCGGCTTCCCCAAGCGCAATGAGAGCGAATATGACACCTTCGCGGTGGGCCACGCAGGCACGGCCCTTTCTGCGGCCTTTGGAATGGCCCTGGGTCGGGACATGTTGAAAAAGGATTTTCACGTGGTGGCGGTCGTGGGCGACGCGGCCATCCCTAACGGCCTGGCCATGGAAGCTCTAAATAACATCGGTGACCATCCCAACATGAACCTGACGGTTGTCTTGAACGACAACGAAATGTCTATTTCCCCCAGCGTGGGCGGTATGACGGCTTATTTAAATAAAATCCTGGCGGGCAAGTCCTATAACCGGGCGAAGGTCAAAATCGAGAAGCTCATCGACGGCATTCCCAAGGTCGGTCACCAGATGCTTCAAATGACCCATCACGCCGAGGAGGCTCTCAAGGGTTTCATGACCCCTGGTACCCTCTTTGAGGAATTGGGTTTGCGTTATTACGGCCCCATTGACGGCCACGACCTCCTGACCCTGGTGGAAATATTCAAGCGTGTCAAAGAATTGAAGGGCCCCATCATGCTTCACGTCATCACCCAAAAAGGCAAGGGTTATGGCCCTGCCGAGGAAAACCCCGAGAAGTTCCACGGGGTCACTGTATTCGACAAGGTAACCGGAAAAACCACGGCGGCCACCGGCCCCGCGGTGGCTCCCGCCTACACGAAGATTTTCGGCGACACCATGATTGAGCTGGCCAAGGATCATTCCAACCTTGTTGGCATTACCGCGGCCATGCCCGAAGGCACGGGCCTGAAGAAATTTGGAGAGACCTATCCGGATAGATTCGTCGATGTCGGTATCGCCGAGGGACATGCGGTCTGCATGGCGGCCGGTATGGCTTGCGAAGGGATCAAGCCCGTCGTTGCCATTTATTCCACCTTCCTTCAGAGGGCTTTTGACCAGATCATTCACGACGTCTGCTTACAAAAACTTCCAGTGGTTTTCGCTCTCGACCGCGGAGGTTTAGTGGGCGAGGATGGGGAAACCCATCAGGGAGTTTTCGACCTTTCTTACCTGCGCTGTGTGCCCAACATGGTGGTGATGGCTCCCGCCGACGAGAATGAGATGCGTAACATGCTTTACACGGCCGTGGAGTATAACGGCCCGATCGCCTTGCGTTACCCGCGCGGCAGTGGGGAAGGGGTAGCGATCGAACCCGGATTCAAGAAGATCGAAATCGGCAAGGGAATTGTCGTGGAAGAAGGCAAGCAATACGCCCTCCTGGCCATAGGCCGGATGGTGGGCGTGGCCAAGGCCGCCCGTTCCATCTTGAAAAAGGAAGGCCTGGAAGGGGCCGTGGTCAATATGCGGTTCGTGAAGCCCCTGGATGAGAAATTATTGGTCTCAATCGCCCAAAAGACCAAGGTCCTACTCACCCTGGAGGAAAACAGCGTTAAGGGCGGGTTCGGAAGCGCTATCCTGGAAGCCCTCCAGAAAAACGGCATCACTGATTGCGCGGTTAAAATCATCGGTATTCCCGACCGCTACATCGAGCATGGGAAGCCCCAATTGCAAAGGGAACAATGTGGCTTGGAACCTTCCCAGGTGGCCGAGGAAGTTAAAAAAATGTTGAAGGATTCCTCGCCTTACATGCTGGGAGTTGTATCGTAAATGCCGTTATTCAACCGCCGTGTCGTCCGTTTCCTCTTATTAGACACCCTCGTTATAATTGGTTTGGTGGGTCTATTCGCGGCCGTCAATCATGCTTTTGTCCCCAGGCAGTCCGGCTTAAGCGAACGAATTCTTATCACTCCCGAACCCTCCGGTGCTCCGAATTCCTCCCAAGCCTCCTCGGTTATCCCCGATAAAATCCATGTAGAAACCGCCCCTGAAAAAAGCACTGAAATCGAAGAGACCAGCGCCTCCGATTCGATTGACCTTAAACATCTCCGCGCCGTTAAGGTCAAGGTCACCACCCACAAAATTGAGATGGGGGAGAATTACTGGACCATCGCCACCGACAACCAGATCACCATTTATACCCTCATTGGGGCCAACCCCAACTTGCCTTTCAAGGCTAGCATTAACCAGGCCCTCAACATTCTTTCCCGCAAGGGTGTATTTCACGCAGTGGGAAAAGGGGAGACCACCGCTTCCATCGCCGCTCTTTACAAAGTTGGTGAAAAGATCGTCAAAGATGAGAACCACATTACTTGGTGGAAGCGCCTTCACGAGGGGGATGTTCTTTTCGTGCCGGACGTGCGGCCGGTGCGCATGCCCAAGGAATGGCACAACTATTTCGCGAACCGGGGATTCTTCGGCGACCCCCTGGCAACCTGGGGGGCCTGGACATCCGGTTTTGGATTGCGGACCGATCCCTTGACCGGCGAGGAAAAGCACCATAAGGGAATTGACCTTCGGGCGAAATATGGCGACGCGGTTTACGCGGCGGCCAGCGGAAAAGTGATCTTCACCGGAGTCTCCGGCGGTTACGGGAACCTCATCCAAATCAAGCACGCCCAGGGTTATATTTCCTTCTACGGGCATCTATCGAAAATTTACGCCAAGCGGGGCCAAAAGGTGAAGCGGGGAACCTTAATTGGACGGGTCGGGGCCACCGGACGGGTCACGGGGCCACACTTGCATTTCGAGATCCACAAAAACGGAAAAGCAATTAATCCGTTACCGTTAATTTAACAGGCACCAATATCTGACACGAAGCCACTAAGACTCAAAGAAATCATTTTTAAAGTCTTTTGAAAACATGTTGAGATATTCGTAGGTTCTTGGCCCTGTGGAAAAGGTTTAAATAGAAAGGCTTTCTTAGCGTCTTTGTGGCTTCGTGTCGGAAGTGTCTTTGCTTATAGTTGCTTTAAAACCTTGTGAACTGTAATTTAGAAGGATATATGGACCCAAGATTTATCAAAGACAAGGGCACCGAGACCTTTACGGGTAACGAGTTGATCCTCAAGGGCGGCCTGGAAGCGGGCATGAACCTGCTAACCGGCTATCCCGGATCCCCCGTGGCCGATGTTTTCGAGGCTGCCGCCAACGCCACCCCCTATTTAAAAGAACACGGCATTTTGGCCCAAATAGCCAATAACGAGGCTTTATCCGCGGCTCGCCTCAACGGGGCACAGATGGCGGGTTTAAGGGCCGTTACGGTCATGAAATCGGTGGGTTTCCACGTGGCCGCCGACGCCCTGGTGGCCGGTTCCCTGGCCAAGAGGGACCATAAAGGCGCTGGCGTCATTGTCATCGGCGATGACCCCTGGAGCGATACCACCCAGGTTCCGGTGGATTCCCGCCGCCTTTCCGACCATCTGTTCATCCCGGTTCTGGAACCGGCGACCTTCCAGGAAATCAAGGACTGGATGAAGGTGGCCTTTGAGCTTTCCGAGGAAGCCGACCTATTCATTGCGTATTTATTGATAACCTACACCGCCGAAGGCGGGGGAAGCGTCGAGGTTTATCCCAACCAGCCCCCCAAGGGTTTCAGCACGCTCAATAAAGCCACCATCGACAGCTCCACATTCGACATCAAACACAGCATCGTCTTGCCGCCCCATACCGTGCCGTTGGAAAAGGAATCCCTGGAAGTTAAATTTCCCCAGCTGTTGAAGTCGGCGCGGAAAAAGGGAATTAACCAAATCCTAAATGCGAAGGCAAAGAGCCCCCTGGCTTTCATCACGGCAGGTGCTTCCTACACTTACTTGGAGCAGGCCCTGTCCGAGTTCGGCTTAAGCGGTAAGTTTCCCATCCTCAAGCTGGGCATGACTTTCCCCGTGGACCCGGAAGCCGTTGCCGAGATCCTTAAATCCTCTGACAACCTTATCGTTGTAGAAGAGAAGCGCCGTTTCATTGAAAGCCAGGTCCGAAACATTGTCATGGACTTACACCAGGCGGGCAAGGTTAAGGAAATGCCCACGGTATGGGGCAAGGTCTTCCCGGAGGCCCTTACCGGCTTTCCGAATGACCAAGGCTTGAGCCCGGCGGTGGTCATGAGAACCCTGGCGCCTCTGCTTAAGAAGTACGACCTTTCGAGCCCCAAGGTGAATAAGGAAATCCAATTCATGGATAGCTTGGTCGAAAGGGAAGTTTCCCTTCCCCTTCGCACACCTTCCTTCTGCCCTGGTTGCCCTCACCGTGACTCTTCCTCGGTCTTCCTGCAATTGGTAACGGACTTCAAAGACCCGGCCTACATGAAGCGGGAACACAAACAGGGGCCTCTCGATATTCTTTTCCACGGCGATGCCGGTTGTTACGTTCTTCTCTTCATGCCCCCTAACGGGCCGCTGATGCACAACTACATCGGCATGGGCCTTGGCGGCGGTACGGGCGCCGGCCTTTCTCCCTTTTCCACTAACAAGTCGGTTTGTTTTATTGGTGACTCGACCTTCTTCCATTCGGGCCTGTCGGAAATTTCCGATTCCATCAAGAACAACCAGGACGTGCTTTACGTGGTGTTGGATAACAAGACCACCGCCATGACGGGCCACCAGCCCCACCCGGGCATGGAAAAAGACCTCATGGGTAATCCCACCTTCGGACAGGACATCGAAAAGGTCCTGCGGGGTTTGACCGAAGGGGATAATGTCACCATTGTCCGGATCAATCCCGAGCGCCGGGATGATTACCGGGGGGTGCTGGAGGAAATGATCCTGGAACCGGGCGTGAAATTCGTCATCGCTGACAAGGAATGCGGCATCACTTTCCACCGCCGCAAGCGGCTGGAGTTGAGCAAGCAAAAGGTCAAAAAGGGCGGCTACCTGCCCGCCATCACCCGCGTGAATGTGAACGAACATACCTGTGAAAATTGCCTGGAATGTACCCGTCTGACCGGCTGTCCCGGCCTGGCTATCGAAGACAGCCTCTACGGCCCCAAGATGTCCACCGACCTTTCCTACTGCGTATCCGACATGGCTTGCACGCGCATCAAGGCCTGCCCGGCCTTTGAGGAATTGACCATTTACCACGCCCATAAACCGGTTCTACCGGCCCAGCCGAACCCGGATATGATTCCTGAACCCGAACCCGTCCAGTTTGATGAGGATTGGAGAGGCTATATCGCGGGCGTGGGGGGCATGGGTATCGGCAGTTCTACCGCTGTTTTGGTGCGGGCCGCCGAAAAACATGGTTACTTCATCACCTTCTGCGACAAGAAAGGAATTGCCATAAGGAATGGCGGCGTTTATTCCGCAATGACCTTTTCCAAAAAGAAGAAGGTGGTTTCGCCTCTCCTGCCGCAAGGCAAGGTCAACCTGCTTTTGGGGCTGGATATTCTTGAGGCGGCCAGAAGTCTGGACCCTCGTTTGAACAGCCGGGCCGGGTCGAAGGAATATACCCATTCGGTGGTCAATACCCACAAGACCCACACTATCCTTTCCTTGATGGGTAAGGACGATTTTTCACCCACCCAATTGGCCGAGCTTTTCAAGAAATACACCATGGATTACGTGGGCGCGGATATGAGCGCCATGGCGGAAACCTACCTTGGCAACAAAGTGTTTGTGAATATCCTGCTCTTGGGCGTGGCTTTCCAACGGGGTCTTTTGCCCGTGACCTTGAACGAAATGATCGAATCCATCAAAGACAACTTCAGCCGCCCTAGCGCGGCTCGGCACAATATCGACGCCTTCCATTTAGGCCGGGATTTGGCCCTGCACCCTGAGAAATACAATGCCGAAGTCCGCATGGGTTTCCAGGAAATGATGGGGAAGAAAGCTAAGTTGTTAGGTGGAAGCCGGGCCAAGGCTTATTTGGCCATGGCCGAGGAGTTCCTCAAGGCTTGGGAAGGGGATGAGGATACCCGAGTCCAGTTCGTCAGCCGCCTTTATGACCTCATTGAGTTTGAGAACCCCGCTTATGCCCGCAAGTACTTGGAAAAGGTGCTGGCTGTCTTGAAGAAGGATTCCAAAGCCGCAGATTACGCCGCCACCAGCGCGGTGGTGAAATACCTGCATAAGGTCATGGAGATCAAGGACGAGGTTTATGTAGCCCACCTTTTGACCAGTCCCGAGAAGTATGAGAAGGACGCCAAGCGTTACAAGGTGGATTTGGCCGGGGGAGACAAGATTGTTTACCGCCACTTCAACCGGCCCGAATTTGACATTCTTGGATTCAAGATCGTTTTCGACATGAAGAGCCGGGATTGGATGTTGAATCTTATGAAAAAAGGGAAGTTCCTACGCCGATTGATGCCCGCCTGGCACTCGAAAGAGAAAGCTTTTAGGGAATGGTATTCAGGCTTGGTAGACCGCTTCGAATACACCAGCCCCGAGATGTACGAGCGCTGGGTTTCGGCCCTTTCTTTGCCTGAGGAAGTCCGTGGCTATCGTGCCATCCGCTACCCCAAGATGGAAAACGCCGTGAATCTGGCTGATCAAATCCTGTCGGGCAAGGCCTTGCCCAAGGCCTTTAATCCCGCCAACCCGCCAAAGCAACTTTCTAAAGTTTAATTAGATAAAATATTTTTCGGAAAGTATTTGAAATGCAGAAGTTAATACTGGATACAAACATTTTATATTATGACATTGAAGAAAATATTACTGAGAAACTTTTAGATGTATGCACAAATATTTACTGGTCGGAAGTTTCCTTTGAGGAGTTGACCGCCAGGGCGACTGACGAATTAAAGTTTAAGCGTCTTCAAAACATCTTAAAAAAAGCAATAGTAAAACCCATTGTTCCTGAAGCTCTTGTTTTTGGCCCTGAGGAATAGGGTCTCAAACCGTGGCATAACCTAGAAGAACACTCAAAAGGTTTGAAGCGGGCTGCATTAGAAATTTTGGGTTTAAAAGACAGACTTCTTTTAAAAGATTTATTTGACGGCTCAGCTGTTATGTGTGAATCAAAGCGGAAGATGTTAAATGACGACTTTACCGAGATGGCCAATAATAATTTTTCTACCGCCCCAATATTAAGTGTTTTCAATCTTCTGCTAACGGATGAAAATCTAAAAAAAGCTTTAATGCGCTTGAAAAGAGTCGCGTTTGCGTTAAGCAAAGGTCTTCTGTCTGGCGCGGGGCATGATCTTCTTGCTTTGAAAAAATTGAGCGAACAAGTAAGCGAATTGTCAGTTCCCGATGTAACTGAAACGGAATTTTTGAAACAAAAAAAATATTATGAAGCGTACTTAAGAATTTACGCTTCGTATGGCGCTCATAGGATTTTTCAAACATCCCCAAAAAAACATAAGAATGATGCTCACGACCTCGATATTATGAAATATTTATCCAGAGGCTTTTCTATTGTCACGGCTGAAAAAAGATGGAAAAAAATATGCGCTTTTGCTGGTTTGCCAGTTAAGCATTTGTTTAATAGTTTTGAAGGGCGTGGGATTAGTTTGATAGTGAATGAATTGATCGAAGCTAACGGTTAATAATCGTCAAATGTCGTTTAAAGGATTTTCTTTTAACGCAGCAGGTTTTCTTAATTTTGAGTTTTTTGGTTTTTAGCACGGTGTTTCTTGGGTTTTGCTTTCTTAACCGCTTTGGCTGGGCTAGTAGGTAACCCTTAAGACCTGCATGGCTATCTGGGAGCCCTTCAAACTTGCCGTTTCGGTGTGGTCCACCCCTTCAATCGATTCCTTCGCTTCGGGCGATAAGACGTTATTAATCAGGTGAATTTTCTCCCCCGGTTTATGAAGAAACATGGATCCCCTGGGATACAGGCCATTCCATTCCCGGGCAATTAGGCCGAGATGGCCGTTGGCATGGGCCGAGATGGCCGTTGGCATGGGCCGAGATGGCCGTTGGCATGGGCCGGGCCATCTACTAGCCTAGGTGATTGCGCCACCGGAATGCGCCATGGCACAATCCAAACCCGGTGAAGAAGGCCGAGATCGCCAGTGAAGGTGGGGGGGGAACGGTCTTCCTAGCCCAACCCTTGGACTGGCCCTGCCCAATGATTGGGCAAAGGGAGTGTTTGGGTACCTTATTTAAAACTCCACATCGGTCACGAAACAGGCAAAAAACCCCTAAAACCCCATGCTTAAGAAAACAACTTATGTTTAAACACTCAAACCTATCATTGTGATATATACTTGCTTCCTACCGATGACCTGCCAGTCATTGTCGATTCACCCCGCGTATCCCTACGCAGAAGGACAAGACCTGGCATGTATAAATTCTCCCAAAAGATCAAAAAAACTTTCACCTCCAATGCCCTTTATGATTCCCTCACGCATTTTCCCAATCGAAATTTGTTCCTGGACCGGGTTGGACTTGCTATTGAGCGTCTCAAAAGGATAAAGGGTTACGAGTACGCGGTCTTATCGGTTGATTTGGACCGGTTTAAACGGGTCGTGAACAGCATTGGATATGCCATGGGTGATCAGCTGATTATGGAAACCGCAAACCGTTTAAAATTGAGTGTCCGCTCCCTTGATACCGTGGCCCGGTTGGATGGTAACGAGTACGCCATCCTCCTGGATAACAGCCGGGACATGGCCAAAATTATCCGGGTTGTCAAACGCCTAAATGAGTGCCTGCGGGCCCCCTTTTTCCTGGAAACGGGGGAAGTTTTCCTGGAGCCCGTCATTGGGATCGCGTTAAGTGGAACAGGGTACCAGAAACCCGAGGAGATCCTGCGGGACGCCCAACGCGCGATGGTCATGGCCAAAAGTTCCGGGAAAAACCATTACGAAATTTTTGACAACACCATGCGGTCCCAAGCGGCTGCTTTGTTGAAGTTGGAGACGGACCTGCGCCGGGCGGTTGAAAAGGGGGAGTTCCGCCTCCATTACCAGCCCATCGTCGACCTTCTGTCCGGCAGGTTGACGGGTTTTGAGGCGCTCATCCGTTGGCAACACCCGAAGCGCGGATTGGTGGCACCCGACGATTTCATTCCCATGGCCGAGGAAACCGGGTTGATCCTTCCGATTGGGCGGTGGGTTTTGCGGGAAGCCTGCCTCCAGATGGTCCGGTGGCAAAAGCGGTTTCTCGACACCGACAATCTATCGGTTTCGGTGAATCTTTCAGTCAAGCAATTCATGGATGAGAACCTGCTGGAATATATCCTCCAAACCCTTTCGGAAACGGGGTTCAACCCGCGCCAATTACGGTTGGAAATAACCGAAAGTTTGCTGATGGAAAACCTGGAAGCCGCCATCGCCATTCTCACGGGTTTGAAAAGCCACGGGATTCAATTGGACATGGACGATTTTGGCACCGGTTACTCCTCGCTTGCCAATCTCCAGCGTTTTCCCGTCGACACCCTGAAAATCGACCGTTCCTTTATCCAAAGAATGGGTCAAGCCGGTGGAAAGCCGGAGATCATCCGCACCATCATCACCCTGGCGAGCGATTTAGGAATGGGAGTGACCGCGGAAGGGATTGAAACCGAGGAGCAACTCGAGAAACTGCGCTTTTTGAATTGTAAGGAAGGCCAGGGATTCTTTTTTTCCAAGCCGATGGAAGAGAAAAAAATGGAACTCCTGCTTTCGTCAAATCCCCGCTGGTAAACCTGGACGCCCTTCAAGTCGGCTGTTTCGGCCGTAACGTGGAACTCCTATGGCATTTCTTTAACTCCAAACGGCCCCCAATATTTCGCCAAGCTAATCGAGAAACCCTTTTTCGACGGCTTTGCGGAAAAGAATGTTGTCCTCCAAGTGGCCGTGCTCTTGGAAGATTTCCTGGAATTCCTTCAGGCCACGGCACAAGGCCACAAAATCAGGGTTGGCTCCCGCAGGTGCCTGATAATCATTCGTTAACTTCCGTAGGGTAACCCACTGGTCCCACATTACTTCATGCTTCCAGGTCAGTTTGGCTATTGGATGTTGGGGGACAGCGAGTTCCCGATATCGGTTGGAGCGGTTTATCCCCTGTTCCGTTGCCAACTCCATTTCCTTCAAATAGGGGAAAACAACTTCTTCCTCTTCTTTCATGTGCTCTTCGAGGTGTTCGGCGATGTCCAATAGGGTTTTGTTTAATTGGACAACCGAAGGGTCAACTTCTCCAGGGGCTTTGGCCAATTCGGATGATTTTTTGCAAAAAAACGCTAGCCGAAGTCTTAAATAGGCGTGCTGGCGCTTGACGATGTGATCGATGATGACCCCCATGGACCGGTCGCTCCAGTCCAGGGCCCTTTCCCCGGGATTGAAATTTTTCATATTCCCCAGAGCGGATATTATTTCGGGCAAAGGAACCCCAGCTTGTTCGCAGGCGTCTTGAAGGGTTTGACGACCGCCGAAAGCGTAATTAATGTCCCGCTTTTCAAATAACTCGATTGCGTCGTCATATTCGACCGCGATTTCGCCGATAGATTTGTTCGGATTGACTTCCATATAGCCCTTTTGGCATAAGCCTTAATTTTATAAATGAATACGAATACAAGCACTTTCAAGCTTTATCTTACATGACTTTTTCTAAACATTTAAAATTTAATGGCTGATAAGGGGCGTATTTGGCGGGGGAGGTGGTTTCCATGCGTGAACCCCCAGAATAGGATTCGAGGCAGGATTACCCGATGAGGTCTAAAGACTTATCAATGCAATCCTCTGAAATTAAAAAACCTCCGAAAGCCAAGCTTCCGGAGGTTTAAAAAAACTTGATTACTTCGTGACTGAAACCGTTTGGCCGCTGATCGTGACAATGCTAGTGAGAATGTTGAGAATTCCGTCGACGAAGGATACTTGTGACTTGACGGTATAATTACTCGTCAGCCCCTTTTCCTTGGCCATGTTTCCGCCGTCAACATTGTTCAGTGGAACCAAACCCCAAAGGATATACCATTGGCGGCTACTGGCGACTTCAGTGTTTCCTGAACCGCCCGTGCCAACGGTGTGGGTCAAGGTGGAACAGCCGGCAGCCACTACGAGAAAACCAACGCAAAGTAAAAGACCAAGAACTTTTTTCATATAACCTCCTTGAATTATCGGCATCAACTTGAAACCGGGATATTATAACTGTGACAATTTTGAAGGGAAGAAATTTTTACCGGCTTATAAATTTGGCCACTCGAATGAGGTGATGGAAGTCTCAACCGCCCGCGACAAGCTGTGGTAACGGTTTTTACCAATTGAAAAGACCAGTTGGATAAAGGTTCCGGGCTGGTCGAAGATTAGCAATTGAAGCACAAGGCGCCCCTTGTCCTTGACCATTATTTGCAGGCAGGTATAGTGGCTAAAATGAAAGAGGTCGCTGCCCACAATCTGGCCAAGGCCCTGTTTGCGGAGGGTTGAAAGGAAGTCGCCCCGGAAGCGGCTGAGGGTTTCGATTGAGATGACACTTGGCCCGCCTTGGATAAGGCCGACGGTTAGGAAGTCCCCCGTTTTTGGGTTTTCAAATCTCGTTCCGTATAGGAGTGGCTTACCCAAGTGGGCCTTGGGGTTCAGTTTCCACTCTCCTGGTGGACGGATGGAATAAAAAGCCTCTTTGTGGATGAACTTTTGCCCCAGCAGGGGATCATCTTCGGCTACCCCACGGAATCCCATAGTGTCGATGGTTCGCAGGACCTGGTCAGCCCCGCAAGTTGTAGTAACCCCCGAGCTCAAGAGGACCAGCAGTCCCGCCAAAAGGATTTTGAGATTGTTGGATGAGCGCATGAGCAAACTATATTCGAAATTAAAAGCTCGGAAAAGGGTAAAGAGAGGCTTGGGTACCATTAAACCGCCTGGCCTGCCGCCCAGCCGGAAGACCAGGCCCATTGGAAGTTGTATCCACCCAGCCAGCCGGTTACATCCACCACTTCGCCGATGAAATAAAGCCCCGGTACCTTTTTGCTTTCCATGGTTTTGGAGGATAGTTCGTTGGTATCTACCCCGCCACGGGTTACTTCCGCCTTGTTGTAACCCACCGTTGACAAGGGAGTTATTGAATAACTTTGAAGTTTCGCGCAGAACTCCTCAATCTTCTCGTTGGATAGTTGAACAAGTGTGATAGTGGGCGGCTTCAGCTCCATCTCACAAAAGCGGTCGGCCAAGCGGCTGGGAAGCCATTCTTTCAGGAGGGTCCGCATCTCCGACTTGGAACCCTTACGCTTGTAGTCCTGGAACCAATGGGTCAATTTTCCGAGAGGGACTTGGGGAATAAAGTTGATAGTGAGGGAGTTACCGGGCCTCCAGTAAAGGGATGCTTGAAGGGCCGCGGGGCCGCTTAATCCTGCGTGGGTAAAGAGGATGTTCTCGCGAAAGGAGGTCTTACCGCAGGTGACCAAGGCATCTACTGAGACACCCATCAAGTCGTTAAATTGCTGTTTCAAGTGGAAACCGTCCAAGGCGGGAGAGGTTTCGACGACTTGAATGTCAAATTGCTTGGCGATTTGGTAACCAAAGTCGGTGGCGCCAACTTTGGGGATGGAAAGTCCCCCAGTGGCGATGACCAGGGATTCGCAAGAAAAGTCGCCTTGATTGGTTTTGATTGTAAAACCCTCACCCTTTGCGGGAGAGGGGGATGTTTTAACAACTTCTTGAACTTTGCACTCAAGCAAGAATTGGGCGTCTACTTTGTTACATTCGGCTACCAACATATCGACTATTTCCCGTGCTGACTTATCGCAAAACAGTTGCCCCATTTTCTTTTCGTGATAAGCAATTCGGTGTTCCTTCACCATTTGGATGAAATCCTGGGGTGTGTAGCGGGACAGGGCGGATTTGCAGAAGTGGGGATTTTGGGAGACGTAGTTTTCCGGGTTGGCGGTCAGGTTGGTGAAGTTACATCGCCCCCCACCGGAAATGAGGATTTTCGCACCAATCTTGGAGGCGTGATCGAGCAGAGCGGCCTTGCGGCCCCGCTTTCCGGCTTGGATGGCGCACATCATCCCCGCCCCGCCCGCGCCAATGACGATAACGTCGAAATGGTTCATGGCGGGATAGTAGCAGGTCCGGCAAAAAGTGAAAGTACAAACCCCAAAATACATGTTGAAACTCGGGTTCGAAAAAGTTAGTATACGGGCGTATACTTATTAATCTTGACGGGTGTTCCTTGCTCCAGCAGCTTTCCATTAAAAATTTCGCCATCGTGGATTCGGTCACTATGGAATTCGGCCCAGGCTTTAATGTCCTGACGGGCGAGACTGGCGCCGGGAAATCCCTTATCGTCGATGCTCTTTACTTTCTTTTGGGGGATCGAATAACGGCCGATATGCTTCGTGCTGGGGAAGAGAGGGCCGTTGCGGAGGCCCTTTTCCAGGTTCCTCCCAAGGGTTCGGCGGTTAAAAAATTAGCCGAATGGGGCATTAACGCAGTCAAGGGAGAGATATTGGTAAAGCGGGAATTTACCCGCTCGACGGGGAAAACCCGCAGTTTCGTGAATGGCGAAATGGCCACCGCCTCCATGATCGCCGAGCTAGGCGATTGGCTGGTGGATATCCACGGTCAGCATGAGCATCAGGCCATTTTCAATGTGGGGCGGCACCGGCAACTGATTGATGCCTTTGGCCGCCTGGAAAAACCGCTGGAGAAAACCTCCGAAGCCTATCAAGTTTTATCCCAATTGCTTACCGAGCAAACCCGCCTGGGAGGCGACTCCCGGGAGATCGCCCGCCGCACCGACCTGCTCCAATTCCAGATCCAGGAAATCGAGGCCTCGGGTTTGGAAACTCTCAACGAGGAAGAGTTGCTGAACAAGTTTCAAACCATGAAGCATGGGGAAAAGATTACCAAACAAGTTCTTGAAGCTCAGCGCTTGTTGGACGCGGAAGGGGATGGGGGAGTGACGGGTCTCTTTGGCCCGGTTGTTTCCCGCCTCCAGGACGCAGCCAAATTGGATGTGGAGCTTGAGAAACTGGTGGATGTAGCCAAGGGTTTGCAAGAAAACCTGAACCAGTTGTCCTATGACATCGCCGGAAAGCTGGAAAGCTATTCCTTCAGCGATGCTGAATACCAGGAACTGTCGGACAAAATTGACCTCTTAAATAACCTCAAAAAAAAATACGGCGATTCCGCCGGCGAAATCCTAAAGTACTTGGAGAGGATAAGGGAAGAATTGAAAAACCTCTTGGGTAGGGAAGGCCGGCTCAAGGCTTTGGGTGAGGAAATCGAGAGGGCTGCGGAAAGCTACGGGGAGGCCGGGTCCCAATTGAGCGCCAAACGGTTTCAGTCTGGAAAAGAGCTAGCCAAGCAGGTTCAGGACGCCCTCAAGGATTTGGGCCTCACCCACGCCCAGATGGGTGTTCAGGTCACTCCACAGGAAGACGAGACTAGCCCGGTGGCGGAAAAGGGGAAGCGTCTCGCGCTTTCGCCCCATGGCTGGGATCGGGTTGAGTTTTCCTTTTCAGCCAATCCCGGCGAACCCCTTCGGCCACTGGCGAAAGTGGCCTCGGGCGGGGAAGCGTCCCGGGTGATGCTGGCTTTGAAGGCATGCCTCGCCGAGAGTGACGAGGTGCCAACTTTGATATTCGACGAGATCGACACGGGCGTGGGAGCGAGGACTGCGTCGGCGGTGGCCACTCTATTAACCCATTTGTCCAAGACCAAGCAGCTTCTTTGCATTTCACATTTGGCCCCCATTGCGGGATTGGGCGAACACCATTATCAAGTCTCAAAAGCCATCGAGAAAGGGAAAACCTCGATAAGTGTCAACCGTTTAACGGAAGCCGGTCGTATTGACGAGTTGGCTAAGATGCTGGGGGGAGAGCCTGTTTCCGAAACTTCCCGCTCCCACGCTAGGGAACTCTATGCTAGAATGCGGCCGTCACGGTGATCTGCCTGACACGAAAAAAAATGAAAACCCTGGAGGGGAAAATTATGAAGCTTTTGACCCGAGTCTTGGTTGGTGGGTTAGCTTTAGCTTTTGTTTTGAGTTTGTGTGCCGGTCCGGCTGATGCGGCGTCGAAAAAGAAGAAGAAAGAAACTAAAAAAGAAGAGAAAAAAGAAGCAAAACGTGAAGCTCGGCGTGAAGCCGCTTCCTCGGGAGCCCATCCCATCGAGGGGGGTAACCTCAGTGGACAACCGGGTTATTTCTACGCGCCGACGGCTAAGACACTGGAAAAAGGTCAGTTAATGGGATCTGGCCATTTGTCCTTGGATGTTTTGGGTGGTAATAGTATTTTTCAAGTCCCGGTTGGGGTGACCTACGGAATCACGAATAAAATCCAAATCAACGTCAACACCTCGTTTTACGCGGTGGGCGGCGCCAGCGGATTATATAACATCAACTTCGGCGGAAAATACGGCTTTGGACAAGTGGCGAAAGGGTTGGATATCGCGGCAGGTCTCGATTTCGCGATTGGCCCCTTGACGAACTACGGTTACGGAACTGGCTCTTTCGGGGTTGACCCTTACGGCGCCGCCACCTACACTTTCAAGGACGGTCTCCAGTTAAACGGCAAGTTAGGGTTATATTTCACGAGCTATAGTTATCCAACCATAATCCCTACCACCACGCCGCCTTTTTTCACCACTGGGACGGTCTCCCAGTCTTATACATTCTTTCAATTGGACTTGGGCGTGGCTTATCCCTTTGACAAGAATTTGACCGGGATTGGCGAGTTGGCGACCAACGGCGTGATTGGCGGGATAAACGGCGGTACTCCCGTGATCGTCGGTATTCGCACCGGGCATGACGTCCAGTTGCAAGCTTTTGCCGGGTTGGATCTCAACTATACAGTAGGACTGCTCATCGGTGGTGGTGTGGTTCTCGTCTCGAAATAATCTAACTTTTAAAAAAAGCTGGTTCTCCTTGGTTTGGGGGACCAGCTTTTTTATTATATGGACACCATGAACCAACTTTTATTCCGGCGGGCCCGGCCTTCGGATACTCGTCCCATACTCAATTTGATCAATCATTACTCCACCAAGGGTTTGATGTTGCCCCGTTCCTTCGCCCATGTGGTGGAGAAGATAAGGGATTTTGTGGTGGCAATGGATGAAACCCAAAGTGAGCCTGCGGTTAAGGGAGTAGTAGCCCTTCACGTGGTAGGGGAAGAATTAGCGGAGGTGCGTTCCCTCGCGGTGGAAGAATCCCTGCAAGGGAAGGGTGTGGGCAAAAAGCTCCTTCAGCATTGCATTGAAGATGCCGTGGAAATGAAACTTCAAAAGATTTTCGCCCTAACCTATCAAACTGAATTTTTCTCAAAATTAGGATTTTTACAAGTTGAAAAGTTGACCTTGCCACAAAAAATATGGGGGGATTGCGTGCATTGCGCGAAATTTTCCGATTGTGACGAGATCGCGATGATAAAAGACCTTTCGAAGATCGAAAGGAATCCTGAATTATGAATTGTGAATTTTTAATTACGGAAACTTCCGATTTTGAAAAAATCAGAAGTGACTCGAATTCAAAATTTAACATTCAAAATTCATGCCACTTCTCATTTATTAAAATTTCAAATGAAAGTGGTATAGTCCCGCATTTCCTTAAAAGTTTAAAAAGGTCATGTGGGACAAAATTGGGATTCAAGTGACCGCAACTACCTCCGCCCAGCCCAGCAAGAAAAGTCACCGTCCCTCGATGGGTCGCTTGATCGCCAGTTGGTATGTCGATCTTCTGATTTGCGGTTTTATTTCCTGGGTGGTCTGCTACGCCTTCGGCTGGCAATCCAGTTGGGTCACACTCGCTATTTCTATTTTGGCGGGAGAGCGGCTTTGGTGCCGGGAACAACTAATACCCACGGCCGGTCAGTATTGCCTGGGAATCCGCTACCTTATGTCTTCCTCGAGCCAAGTGGTAGCGGATATCAAAGTGATTAACCAAAAGCTCAAATTAAACGGGTTCCTGTTGGCCGCTGGCGTGGTGGACCTGACCTTAGCCATCCTCTTTTTGTGTGGCTGGACCTTCATGGCTAAGGCGGTGGTCTGGGGATTTTCAATAGACCCGCCACTATCCCTGCTCTATTGGATTGCCATCGGTCTTCTTTTTTTTCTTTCCAGTGGCAACCTATTGAGCGGCTCCAAGCCGGCCCTATGGGTGGTCCCTCTGGTCCATATCGCGACAGGAGTAGAATTTTTTCGTAGCTATCCGGCCTGGAGGGATCTCTTACAGACCGAAGCCTTCTATCCGCCCTGGGTCACGGAAGCCTTGATCCACTTGGCCAGGTACCAGTCTTTTTTTATCCTGGAGCTTTACGCTATTTGGAGCCTCTTCGTGATCGCCTCAGTTTTCCTCTCCCGCAAACACCTAGTAAACTAATGCACCAAAAGCCGACACTATGACTCCAAGTTTTTCACATTGAAAAATACATAAACTTCCTTTGAGTCTTTGTGGCTTTGTGTCAGATGTTGGTTTTTTTTTACTCAAAAACCTTTATAATTTGCCTTCTCTTACCCAATGAAAGGTCGTCATGGAAGCCTACAACTTCACCGAAATCGAGCGTTTTTGGAAAAAGGAATGGAAAGACAAAGGCGTCTATTCCTGCGACCTCACTAATACCAAGGACAAATACTACACGCTCGTCATGTTTCCCTATCCTTCGGGGGATTTTCTTCACGCCGGCCACGGGCGCAATTACATCATCGGAGACGCTGTCTACCGTTATTTCAAAGCACAGGGCAAAAACGTCCTGAACCCCATGGGTTTTGACGCTTTCGGGTTGCCCGCCGAGAACGCCGCCATCAAGAAGGGAATCCATCCGGAAGACTGGACCCTCAAGAACATCGAGCGGATGAAGGGACAGTTCTACGACTGGGGAATGGGTTACGACTGGGATAAGGAAGTGGTTTCTTGCCTGCCCAATTACTATCGGTGGACCCAGTGGATATTCCTGAAGTTGTATGAGAAGGGCCTGGCCTACCGCAAGAAAGCCTATGTGAACTGGTGCCCCTCTTGCCTGACGGTGTTGGCCAATGAGCAGGTGGTGGACGGACAATGTGAGCGCTGTGACTCAGTGGTGGAACAGAAGGACCTGGAACAATGGTTTTTCAAGATTACCGCTTACGCCGACCGGCTGTTAAAGGATATCGACCGGCTTGAGAATTGGCCCGAGCGGGTCAAGACCATGCAGAAAAACTGGATCGGGAAAAGCGAGGGCGCGGAAGTCGATTTTAAAGTCGAGGGAAAGGACGCGGCCATCACCGTCTTCACCACCCGCCCCGACACGCTTTTTGGGGCGACTTACATGGTCCTGGCCCCCGAACACCCACTCCTCCTCTCTTTGGTCAAGGGAACCTCTAAGGAAGAGGAGGTTTTGGCCTTCGTCGATAAGGTGAAAAAGCAAAGTTCATTGGACCGCATCGGTGAAAACGCCGAGAAGACGGGCCTGGACACGGGAATCAAAGCTCTCAATCCGGTGAATGGGAAATCCATCCCCGTTTACATCGCCAACTACGTTTTAATGGGCTATGGAACCGGCGCAATCATGGCCGTTCCTGCCCACGATACCCGCGACTTTGAGTTCGCCAAAAAATACGAAATTCATATCGTTCAGGTCATTGACCCCACCGACGAGGTAAAACACGCCTGGAAATCCACGGGCCATCTTTATGATCCCCATAACGAGGCCTATACGGACGACGGCAAGCTGATCAATTCCGCATTCTTAGATGGATTGAATGTCGAGGCGGCCAAGAAAAAAATAACCCAGTGGCTTGACGAAAAAAAAATAGGGAAGAGCGCGGTAACTTACCGTTTGAGGGATTGGCTCATTTCCCGCCAGCGTTATTGGGGGGCACCGATTCCAATGATCAATTGCGGCAAGTGCGGATGGGTTCCGGTGCCTGAGAAGGACCTGCCCGTGACCCTGCCCCGTGCGGTTGAGTTCAAGCCAACCGGGGAATCGCCGTTAAAATCCATTCCCTTATTCGTCAACGCCCCCTGTCCCAAGTGTGGGGGGGATGCGCGCCGGGAAACGGACACCATGGATACCTTCGTGGATTCGAGTTGGTATTTCCTGCGCTATGTTTCCCCAAAGGATGACAAGCAGGCCTTTGACCCGAAGATCGCCAACCAATGGCTCCCGGTGGATCAATATATCGGCGGGGTGGAACATGCCATCCTTCATCTGCTTTATTCCCGTTTCATCACCAAGGTGCTGAAAGACCTTGGCACCATTAACTTTGATGAACCCTTTGCCCGGCTTTTCACCCAGGGCATGATCACCAAGGGCGGCGTCAAGATGTCCAAAAGCAAAGGGAACTCAGTTCAACCCGACGAGCTAATCGCGAAATACGGATCGGATACCTATCGGCTTTACACTCTTTTTATCGGTCCTCCCGAAAGGGACGCCGAGTGGGATGACCGGGCGGTGGAGGGGGCTTTCCGTTTTCTGAACCGCGTTTGGAAACTGTTTCAGGAAGTCACCCATAAGTCGGATTTCAATTCGGGATCGGCTCCCCAGGCCGTGACTGAAGCGGATAAGGAAGTCCGCCGGAAGACACACCAAACGATCCACAAGATCACCCACGATTTGACCAGCGGGTTCAAATTCAACACGGCGGTTAGCGCCATGATGGAACTGATCAACGAACTTTATGATTACAAAGATAAGCCCGGAGCCCAGACCCCCCTGTTAAGGGAGTCCCTCGAAGCACTGGTGCGGCTAATGGGGCCTTTTACGCCTCATGTGGCTGATGAAATGTGGAAAAGCTTGGGCAAAGGGGAGTATCTTCTTCAGGCGGGTTGGCCCCAGCATGACCCCACCTTGATGAAGTCTGAGGTGGTGGAGATCGCCATCCAGGTGAACGGCAAGGTAAAGACTCGTGTCGATGTGCCGGTGGGGTTGGATGAAATGACCATCCGGGAACTGCCCCAGACCCATGAGAACGTAGGGAAGTTCATTGTGCCTGAAAATATCTTAAAAGTGATTTGGGTTAAGGACAAACTGGCCAATTTCATCGTCAAAACATCTTAAGAAACTTTGTGCGAAAGTGTGAAAGTATGAAAGTGCGAATGAAATGTTTTTCCGCGGCCCGCCGACTTTTGACTGTCGGCTTATTTTTGGCGTTGGCGGGATGCCATCCGGCGCCGTTGGTGGTGCCATCCTATATTCAAACCGTTGGGGTGGAACTGGCCCAGAACATGACTAGTTATTTTGGGTTAGACACACTGATGACCCAGAACATCATCCAACAGTTCCAAATTGATGGGCGCTTGCCAATTGGGGATCCTGAAAAATCCGACATGACTGTGCGGGTCATCATCCGGAAATACAACGAGGATCCCATGTTTTACGATCTCAAAACCAATAATGTCCTTCAATACCGCATTTCCATTGTTTATGATCTTGCTTCCTTGGATAAAAGGGAAAAGAAGACCTTTCTTGAGGATAAGGAAACAACCCATAGCGTTTTTTATTACACTCCCGATTACGCTGGCGCCATTACAGAGACAAAGGATCAGGCCCTGGCCCGTCTCGCGCAAGATACGGCAACGGCGATTGTTCGAAGAGTTCTTACAGGGTACTGAAAAGATTAAATTCGTGAGAAGGTGTGAAAGTGAAAAAGTGGGAAGGTAAAATCCTAATCGTTGTCTTTGGGCTGCTGATGATGTCGGCGGCGCAAGCCGTATGGGCGGATTTGGAATGGATTAACGGCGGGATCCCTAAAAGCACACCGGATAAAACCGGGTCGAACGTTGTTAAGGATGCCCCGGGTGAGGATTCGCATTCTTCCACATCGGGTAACCAGGACATCGTTGTCAGCCATCTCACCACCTGCACCAAGATCGTTAATCAGTATCCGGTTGATAGCGTGAATTACTTTTATTTGAACAAGAATAACCAGATCTGCTATTTCGCCTATTTTCTTCTTAAACCTTCCAGCCGTATCCATACCGCTACCGTGGAGTTCTATTCGCCCTCCAACCTTCGAATCGCTAAATATGATCAGGAATTCCGGGTGGGATTTGTGGACAGGCTTTTGACCCTTCAAAATGAGACTTATCAGTGGTTTTTGGTCAACATGACCGTTGGGATGGACCACCTTCACGCGGAGTTTGGCCAAACCGGTTTGCCGAAAGACATCGGCCTTTATACCGTTCATTTGATCGTGGATGGCCAGCTGGTGGGGATAACCTTCTTTTATGTCAAACCGGAGGAGACCAAGGCACCTCCGCCCATCGCGACCGTTGGTCCCGCCATGAATATGAAATCCGGAAACGCCTTACCGATGAGCACCCCTCTTTCGACAGGTCCGATTCAAAGAAACATCCAATGAGCATGGGCGGAGCTTGAAATGTATTTTGACGATTTCTTAACCCGCCTCAAAAAAGGGGATGATCCCCGGGCGGTTTTGCTGTTTGGAGATTCTGAAAGCGTGATCTCTGAGGCTTTCCAGTCCATGAAGAACCATTTCAAGAAATCCAAGCCTGGCGGAACCATCCAAATCTTCGAGGGAGCCGAAAACCGACTTTCGGACATACTCTCGGCCGCTCAAACGACGTCTCTTTTTTCCGCCTCTCAATTGTTGGTCTTGAAGCACGCCGAAAAATCCCTGGGCGGCCGTTCCGACGACGGACTTCAACAGCTAAAGGAATATTTCACGAATCCCAACCCCGAATCCACCCTGGTCTTTTTGGCCTCTGGGATGCGGAAAAACGCCAAAGCGGTAGGGGCCGTGGAGAGGTTGGGGTGGGCAGTTCAATGCTCCGATATGCCGGATTGGAAAATCGCTGGGTGGGTCAAGACCGAGGCCCAGGCCAAGGGTTTGAGCCTTTCCGAGGAGGCCGTTCAGATACTGGTCCAAAAGGCGGGTGTGGAACTTTCCTATCTTTTGGGCGCTTTGGAACAACTTTCCCTTTTCCTTTATCCCAAAAAGGCGGTTACAGCCGAGGATGTTAGAAACCTTCCTGTGCCGGGATTGGAATCGGACGTTTTCCCCTTTGTGGACGCTGTAGCTTTGCGCCAAATTGATAAGGCTTTGAAGATGATGGGACAATTGCAGGACGGAGTGGATACGGGGACCCTCATGCTTCTTTACGGCCGGTTCCGGGAGCTTTTGATGATCGCGGTAGGGAGGGCAAAGGGATGGGGCCAAACCCAGGTGGGGGAACAGTTAGGACTGAATCCCTATCGGTTGAAAATCCTGTGGGACCAATCATCCCAATTTACCGTGAGTGAGTTGAAGGAAGGTTTGAAAGATTTAATTCATATCCAAGCGGGAGTGGTTACAGGCCGGCTGTCCAAAGGGGTTCCAGAAGTGTTATTGGAGTTGTGGGTTTTAAAGCAGGGAAAAAAGAAGACGGCGGTTCACGGTTGACAGTTATTTTTAAACTGCCAAGGGTGAACCACCAACGTGACTATTTTTTCAGCTTGTGAACGAATGAGGACAGGCGGGAAATTTGGCGGGAAGCGGTATTGCGTTTGATGATCCCGTGGGAATAGGCCTTGTCCAAAACCTGCATGGCGATTTTCAGGGTCTTAGTGGCTTCCTCGGCGGTTTTCGAGGCCCGAACGGCTTTCATCGCGGTGCGAATCCTATTTTTTTCAGCAGAATTGCGGGCGGTGCGGGTCTTGGTGCGGCGAACATCCTTGATCGACGACTTGATAATCGGCATGAATCCTCCAGGAATGTGAATCCCCAGTTCCTTTGGAACGTGGGGAAGGCCCCGAAATCAATAGGGGCCGAAAACGAGGCGTTATCGTAAACGAAGGGGAAGGTACTGTCAATAATGGTTAAACGCGCCCAATCTTCCCAAGGAGGCCGACCCTATCAACGGGTCTCTCATTTGGGGGGGCATTTCCGCCTGGTGACCACCGCCACCTCGGTCAGCCGGGTTACCGGATATATTCGGGATACGTTGAACGCCACCCTCTTTGGGGCCGGGTGGATTTCGGACGCCTACTTCATGGCCATTCGCATTCCCAGCCTGCTGAGGGATTTATTCGCCGAAGGGGCCCTCTCCAACGCCTTTGTCCCCGCCTTGACCGCCCGGCTTGACAAAAACAACCGGAAGGACGCATGGGAGTTGATGTCTCAAGTGTTCAGCCTCTTGTGCCTGGTCACGGGAGCGATAACGGCAATGGGCATTCTATTCGCGCCCCAGGTTGTTAATGTGATCGCCCATGGTTTCAACCCGGGCACGGACAAATTCCAACTCACTGTCGACCTGACTCGATTTCTCTTTCCGATTCTTCTTTTCGTATCCCTGGCGGCACTCTGGATGGGGGCTTTAAACTCGCTGAACCGCTTCACTGCGGCGGCTTTCGCCCCCGCTTTCATGAATTTGACACAGATTATCGCGGGCGTGGCCCTTTTGAAATTTTGGACAAGCACGAATGTTGATGAGGAAATCCGCAACGTGCGCCTTTGGGCCCTTGCAATGACTTTAGGAATGCTTTTACAGTGGTTGGCTCAGGTTCCAGCCGGGTTAAGGGCTGGAATCAAGGTCAGGTGGTCCTGGCCTCCAAGGAACGCCGGCGTCAAGGAGATGCTGCGGATGATGGGGCCTTCTGTCATCAGCCAGTCTGTCCTCCAAGTCAACCTATTGGTCAACCAGTTTTTCGCGTCCTTCCTTTCGGCGGGGTATATCACCTATCTTTACTATGGGAACCGTCTTATGCAATTGCCTTTTGGAATCTTGGGTGTATCTATCGCCACCGTAACTTTTCCCCTTCTCTCCCGCCACGCCAACGCGAAAAGGGAAAGGGACTTTTCCGAAACGCTGGGAAAAGCGCTGGCGGTTGGTCTTTTCCTCATGGTCCCCTGCACAGTTGGAATCTGGATTGTGGCCGAACCGGCCTGCCGTTTGGCCTTTCAATATGGAAAATTTACCCCCGAGGCCACCAGGGCGGCGGCGGAAGCGACGGCTTTTTACGCTTTGGGCTTGGTGGGTTATACCGGCGTGAAAATTCTCCTTCCAGCCTATTATGCCCATCGACAAACTCAAAAACCCCTTACCGCATCTTTTTGTGCCATGGGTACCAATGTGGTCCTGAATGGTGGGGCGTTTCTTTTAATTACCGATATCCATTTGCGCTTTTGGGGGTTGGTCCTGGCCTCGGGGTTGGGGGCGATGGTTAATTTGGTTTGGCTTCTTACGGGTTTAGGTTCCATTGGGGTTCGGTTGGATTGGGGATTTCTATGGAGTCAAGCGATCAAAATATTATTGGCAACCGCCTTCATGGGACTTGTTTCCTGGGGAACTCTTCGGGGGATAGAGAGTTTTGATGTACCATTTGCCCGTTTATTTGATTTCTTGGTCCCCGTAATCATGGGGGGCATGGTTTATTTCTGGTTAGCCAAATTCATGGGTTTGGAGGGACTGGATTGGGTTCTTCGAAAAGGGAAGAAGGGGCCGGAATGAAAAAGAATCTGTGGGCTTCAAAAGCGAAGTTTGGTTTGTTTCCGGCCCTGGGTGGTTGGTGCGCTGCGGCTTGGACGGACAAGGGACTTTCGGCCTTGGTTATTCCTCAAAAAGTTAAAGCCACAGCCTTCAAAAAATTACAGGAATATCTTCCGCCTGCCCCAATCGGGTTTTGGGATAAACCCCTGTCGCCAGTTCCCAGCGGAATCCGGATTCAAGCCCAAAGAGCCCTCAAGGGAAAGCCTTACCGGTTCAAGTCGTTCGACATTTCCTTCTTAACTTCCTTCCAACAGCGGATTCTTAACGCCACTTGCCAAATTCCTTATGGGCAAACCCGCACTTATGGTTGGGTGGCAAGGAAAGCCGAATCACCCAGGGCCTTTCGGGCCGCGGGTCAAGCGCTGAATCGAAACCCCGTTGCTGTATTTATTCCCTGCCACCGGGTCGTCGCTGGCGAAAAGAAATTAGGGGGTTATGGCGGTGGAATCGATTGGAAAATAAGGTTGTTGGAAAAGGAGGGAGTTACTGTAAATCAAGGTCGCTTAAGCTAGTTACAGGCCATAAAACCTTTGATAAAATAAAGACTTACCGCGTTTGGCTGAAAACGGGCGGTGCTTAGGAGTTTTCCCAGGGGAGTTCGAATGCTTCAAGGAAACATCGACAAATACAAGCTCCTCGAAATCAAGGGAAGCGGTACATTCGGTACTGTCTGGTTAGCTGAAGACACCTGGATTGGCAAAAAAGTCGCCATCAAAATTCCCCACAACCAAAAAGAAGAGTTCACCACCCTCATCGCCGAACCCAAGCTTCTCGCCTCCCTCGATCATCCCGGAATTGTTCAAATTCTAACCGTCGATAAAGCCGAAAACATTTTTTTCATGGTAATGGAATATGTCGACGGCAAGAACCTGGCCCAGCTCATCCAAGAAACTCCCCTTACCTACAAAGAAGCCGTGGATATCATCGTCCAAATTCTCGCGGCGCTTCAATACGCCCATGATAAAAACGTTATTCACCGGGACTTGAAACCCGGAAACATCCTTCTGACTGCGGAACGGAAAGCCAAAATTACGGATTTTGGTACCGCCATGATCCAAGCCGGAAAAAACGGGGCGGGTATCGGGGGAACCCTTTACTACATGGCCAAAGAACAGGTGCTGGGTCATCCGGCGCCGGCTTCAGACGTATATTCCATTGGGGTCATTCTTTATGAAATGGTAACGGGTAAGTTGCCCTTCTTTGATGAAGTTCCCATGGTGGTCTTGAATAAAATACTAAAGGATGAGGTTCCTGAACCCCACAAGATCAACCCCTCCATCCCGAAGGAACTGGAATCAATTATCCTGAAATCTCTGCAAAAAGAAGTATCGAAACGATATCAGTCTGCTACCGAAATGAAGAATGATTTGGAAAAATTAAACCCGAACCTTTTAACGGCCCCCATCGGAATCGGGAACAAAACCCAGGATATCCTGACCCACACTATCATTCAGGAGGCGGCCAAAAAGCAAGTTAAGGAAGTGGGAGATATCAACACCCTTCGCTATCAGGGTTACCATTATAAACTCATCAAGGCCATCGGAACACGAGGTAAGGAAGAGGGGAATTTCATTTCGCCTGTGTCGGTGGCCGTGGACGCGCAAAAAAGAATTTATGTCTGCGATTCCTTGAAGTGCAACGTACAGGTTTTTGATTTTGAGGGAAAATATCTGTACACGGTGGGAAAATTCGGGAAAGAAACGAATGACATTCGGGAAGTTTCATTCCTTATGCCAGTTTCTTTGACCGTGGACCAAGGCGGGAATCTGGTGGCCTTGGACGCCAAAACATGCAATGTTCAAATTATCGGGAAGGGTGGGCAATTGATCGCCAAGTTCGGCGAGCCGGCCTCCCCAACCACTGGAAAAATTGAAATAGGCACGGGAGGATTTTTTCATCCCCAAGCTCTGTGTCTGGACGACAAGGATAATATCTATGTTTCGGATACGGGGAACCATCGGATCCGGGTATTTAACCCTGCCGGCAAGGTTTTGAATAAGTTCGGCATCCAAGGCGCGCGGCTTGGGGAATTCAATTGCCCCGCTGGTTTGGCCATCGACAATGCCTCGAACCTATTGGTGGTGGACGAGAAAAACTACCGTGTCCAGATATTCACCCACCGAGGTGTTTTTAAGAATAAATTCGGCAAGCGGGGGACGGGCCGGGGAGAGTTTCAGGCCCCCGTGGGCGTTGCTACAGACTCAAAACGCAATATTTTCGTAACCGATCGTGATGTAAGGATTCAAGTTTTCGATCCGGAAGGGTATTATTTAACCGAGTTTGGCATGCCCCAGGGCAATTATAAAATCGCCCCGAAATATTACGGGGTCGCTATGGATGCCGAGAATAATTTGTATGTCACGGATATCGCTAATTGCAGTGTTTTAATTTACGGATTGAAGAAATGAGTTTGTAATGGCCACAACCTCAACCCCTGAGCCGTCGATTCCCGGGCGTATTGTCTTAACGCCGCCCAAATCGTCGGGTAAACCCCAGATTACCATCACCGTACTGGCTGGCCCTGAGCAAGGCCATGTGTTCAAAATCGCGCGCCCCAGCACTACCATGGGACGGTCTAATACCTGTGAGGTCATGATCACTGACCCGTTGGTTTCCCGCCAACATTGCCAAATCATATTGGGAATGGGTGGTATCAATCTTCGTGACTTGGGTAGCACGAATGGCACCTTTTTAAATGGTACTCGTATAACGGAAAGCCCCCTACGTAATCAGGATGTCATTTCCCTAGGTGGAACCCGGTTACGATTTGCCGTTGAGGTTTCGAAAGAGACCACCGACTCCAAGACCCCAAAGATCGACGAGTTGGCCCACAAGAAGCTTCTGACCCTTTACGAAGTGGGAAACATCGTTAATTCGGTACTCGAGCTCAAAACCCTCTTGAACATCATCATGGCAATGGCGATTAAGGTGATGCAGGCGAACCGGGGTTTCCTTTTGTTGAAGGAAAAGTCGGGCGAGTTAAAGCCCGCGGCGACTCACGCCTTGACCCCGGCCGAAGCCCAGGCCCCCTACAGCCAAACCATCGTTGACACCGTACTCAAGGAACGGGTGCCCGTGCTGGTTTTGGACGCGGTCCACGACGTACGCTTCGCCAACCGGGAGAGCTTGAAGGCCTTGCCCCTATCCTCGGTCATTTGCGTGCCCATTTGGGAAAGGGAAAATATCGTTGGGGTTATTTACGTGGATAAGGCGGAAGGAACCAACACATTCAACGAAGAGGACATGTATTTTCTTTCGGCCTTCGCCAACCAAGCGGCCGTCGCTATCGCGAACGCCAAGCTCTTTGATGATGTGAGAAGGGAAGAGCGGTTGAGGACTTCTCTCCAACGTTATCTTTCCCCTAATATCGTGGATGAAATGGTGGTCAATAACACCGAAAGTTTCGCCTTGGGAGGCCAGAAAAAGAGGGTATCGATCCTATTCTGCGATATCCGGGGATTCACCACCCTAACCGAAAAAGAACCTGTCGAAACTATCGTCAGCTTATTAAACGAATATTTCAGCGCCATGTCGGATGTCATTTTCAATAACCATGGAACCTTGGATAAATTCATTGGTGACGCCATCATGGCCATATATGGTGCTCCCCTCGAGTTGAAGGACAATGCCTACAAATGTGTTAAAACGGCTGTGGAAATGCGCCTAAGGCTTGATAAGTTGAACGATAAGTGGAAATCGGAAAAGAAGCCACAGATTCAGGTGGGTTACGGCATCAATACCGGGGAAGCCATCGTGGGGAATATCGGTAGCGAGCGCCGTATGGAATACACCGCCATCGGTGATATGGTCAATGTCGCCGCCCGCATCGAGGGTGAGACCGAGGGAAGCCAAATATTCATCACCGAGGACACCTTCCAAGAACTGGGGAACCGCGTCAACGTCAAGAAATTGAAACCCGTCCAACTCAAGGGCAAATCCTCTAAGGTGCAGATATACGAAGTGACGGGTTTAAATCCCCAGGTCTAAATCTATTACTGTTTAATCCTTTTATTTCCCTCGCTCCTGTCCTATATATTTAGCCATGCGGAAGACGACTTTGATCTTTTTAAGGCAATCATGAACAAAATAAAAACTCTCCCCGAAAAAGTTATTAATCAGATCGCCGCTGGAGAGGTGGTTGAACGTCCTTCATCGGTCGTCAAAGAACTGGTTGAGAATTCATTAGACGCCAAGGCCACCTGGGTGGAGGTTGAAATTCAAGAAGGTGGAAGCCGGCTCATCAAGGTGACCGACAATGGGGAAGGGATGGCGCCTGAGGACGCCCAATTAGCCGTCCAAAAGCACGCCACCAGCAAGATATTCACGGTGGATGACTTATCCCACCTTCAAACCTTTGGGTTCCGCGGGGAGGCCCTAGCCAGCATTGCCTCAGTATCCAACTTTGAACTTTCCACGCGTGTCCTCGACGCCCTTTCGGGTGTTTTCATCAAGATTAAGGGCGGCGGCACGGCAAAGACCCTGGAAGCTGGAAGACCAACGGGAACGACCATTACCATCTCCAATCTTTTTTTTAACACGCCCGCCCGTTTGAAATTCATGAAGAAGCAAAGCACCGAGGAAAACCACATCGTGATGGTGATGACGACCTATGCCCTGGCTTTTCCACAAGTGGGCTTCAAACTGACGATCGACGGGAAAGAAACTCTCCACGTGACGCCGTCGGAGTTTTCAGTGAGGCTTTCAAGTGTATTCGGGAAAGACCTTTCCTCCGTTTTTTTGCCCGTGGACTACAAATCCGCTGGAATCCACATCACAGGCGTTGTCAGTGCGCCCACTGTCACCAAACCCACCCGGGAGAACATGCTTTATTTTGTGAACCGCCGATGGATTTCCAATCCATCCCTTGGGCACGCGGTGATGACGGCGTTTCACACCTTGTTACCAACCCGCCGGTTTCCGGTGGCCGTTTTGTTTATTGAAATGCCTGAAGAACAAGTGGATGTGAATGTTCATCCAACCAAAAAGGAAGTGAAATTCGCCAAGGACAGGGAAGTTTACGAAACGATTGTCCGAGCCATTCGCAGCGCTTTGCTGGCGGCCCCGGGGGCCCTTCAGCCCACCGCCCAGCCTGTAGGTTATGGAACGGCGGAGATTTCCCAGGCCAGCGGTTCATATAGCACTACCTTTGAGGCGCCCATGCTCCTGAATGAGCCGGGATTAGCCGTCGGTGTTCCAAGTTCTGCGGGACCTAGTCTTTACGAAAGAATAGCCCAGAAATACTCCACTGGCGGGACAGATGCGCCTTCGGCGGCCGTCCTATCCACCTTTGTCGAGCAAGGTTTTGGCAAGGCCTCCCTGCAGGCCAAGCGGATTGACCCTCAAGTATCACTTTATAATTTCAGCCAGTTGTTCAATACCTTCATTGTTTTTCAGTCGGACTCGGAAATGTTCATCGCTGACCAGCATACTGTCCACGAGCGGCTCAATTACGAACGGCTGATGCAAGGTGTTCGGGAGAAAAAACTAGAGGTTCAACCCCTCTTGGTTCCCGTTACGGTGGAATTGAGCGCCAAAGAAGCCCAAGTTTTAAAGAATAATCTGGATACCTTGTTGGAATTGGGAATGGAAACCGCCCCCTTTGGTGGAAATACTTTTTTGATTCGTTCTGTTCCAGCTGACTTAGCCGGGAAGAACCTTATTTTCTTGGTGAAGGACTTGGTGGATGACCTGGCCGAACAGGACTCATCCGGTGTCAAAAGCGCCAACCGCTTGGAACAAGCGAGGGAAAGGGCAGCAACTTTCATGTCCTGCCGAAGCGCCGTGATGGCGGGGGACCGCTTGAACGAGGAACAAATGGTTGGGATGATCAACCAAATGAGGGCGGCAAACCTACCCTTTACCTGCCCCCATGGACGCCCCACCATCCTTTCGATTCCCCTTACCGAGCTTTACCGAAGGTTTGATAGGCATTAAAACCAAATCCAACGCGAAGAAAATCTAATTTTGAAAAACTCAAAATATAAAACTCAAAACTTAAAACTTTCTATCATCGTCGGGCCCACGGGTGTGGGAAAATCGGAGGTGGCTTATCAACTGGCCCTTAGGCTAAAAGCCGAGATTATTTCGGCTGACGCTTTTCAGGTTTACAGGGGTACGGAAATCGGGACCGCCCAACCACCGAAAGAGTGGCAAAAGAAAATTAAGCACCATCTAATCGGGTCAAGGGATCCGGCGGATAACTGGAACGCCGTGGATTTTGCGAAAGAAGCTAAGAAAATAATCGAAGAGCGGCAGACTAAAAAGAAGAAGATCATCATTGTTGGCGGAGCGGGTTTTTACCTGAAAGCTTTAGTGGAAGGGGCTCCTGTTGGAGCCGCGCCCTTGCCTGAAATACGCTCCATGGTCGCTGAAAAAGTTAAAGAGTTGGGGAATGAGAAAGCCCATGCTTGGTTAAAGGAAAGGGACCCACTGGCCGCCAAGCGGCTTCACCCAAATGACACTCAAAGAATTTGTCGCGCCCTGGAGAAGAGTTTCAGTACGCGTCAGAACAAAAGAGAAGTTAAACCGCTTGACGTGAAAAAAGTCCAATTTTTTGGCCTGGAAAGGTCGCGGGAAAATTTGGACAAGCTACTGATGGATCGCTCCAAGGCTATGTGGGAAAATGGTCTATTGGACGAAACCCAAAAGTTAGCGAAGGGGGGCATTCAAAAAGGCCACCCTCTTTGGGGGGCAATCGGTTACGCCGAGGCGGCGGCCTATTCCAACGGGGAAATGACTCAACCGGAAGCCTTGGAGAGAATATTCCGCCGTACCCGACAGTACGCCAAAAGGCAATGGACCTGGTTCAAACATCAGCACGACGTGCAGTGGATCAATTTGGATGATTTTTCTGATATCCTTCAGGTTGTGGATTTGCTGGAAAAAAAGATCGCGAATTAAGGCAGGGAACCACCGTGCAAAATATTCGAATCCGGGTTGCTGGCATCTTGGTCAAGGATAACCAGATCCTCTTGGTTCGCCACGAAAAGAATGGGAAGAGCTACTGGTTGATACCAGGTGGAGGTGTTGATTTTTGCGAAACTGCGGAAGAGGCTTTAATGCGAGAATACCGGGAAGAAGTTGGCATGGAGATTAAGGTGGGAAAGTTGGTGCTGGTTCATGATTCCATTCCTCCCAATAGGCACCGGCAAGTCTTAAATCTTTACTTCCTCGTAACCGCTGAAAAAACCGAAATCCACGTGACTCCCGACGCCGTTTTAAGGGACGCGAATTTTTATTCCCTTGCTGAGTTTCCCACACTGCCCGTAAACCCTGATGTCAAAACTGAAATCATTGCTGGGATTTCCAATCGCTGGGCGGATAGTTGTCGATATTTGGGGAACCAGTGGAAAGATTGAAAATCAGCTATCAGCCCTTAGATGTAAGCTTGCAGCTAAGGGTGACCTAAAACTAAGTATTTAAGCCGTGCCTTTCAACTGATAGCTGACACATGACAGCCGCCTTTCGGTTGAATCGTTTTTGGGGGTCTGTTAACATAGCCACCCTATGAAAATCAATCCAGAGCCACAACCCCGCAAAAATCGAACATTTCTTTACGTTTTATTAGGTTTTGGGAGTCTTCTTATTCTAAGCTTTTTTTTAGTGGTTGGATTGATCCAACACATAGTGGGGAAATCGAGCGGCTCTTCTTTTCTCAGCAATTCGGATGAAATTACTCTTATTGAAATCCAAGGGCCCATTTTCCAGAGTGACGACATTGTCCGCCGCATTAAAAAATTCAAAAAAAGCTCAAAGAAGGCGCTTCTCATCAGGTTAAACAGCCCGGGTGGGGCGGTGGCCCCATCCCAGGAAATTTATTCTGAGATTTTAAGCGCCCGGGAATCCAAGAAAATTGTCGTGGCCAGCATGTCCAGCTTGGCGGCTTCAGGCGCTTATTACATTGCAGCCGCCTGCGATAAAATTGTGGCAAATCCGGGAACTTTAACTGGTTCAATCGGGGTTATCGCAGAATTCCCTGACGCATCGGGCCTCTTGAAAAAAGTAGGGCTAAATTATCAAACAGTTAAAAGTGGGAAATTTAAAGACACGGGGGCTTTTAACCGCCCCATGGAACCTCAAGAACGGGCTTATTTACAAGAAACGATCAATGATGTGTTCCATCAGTTTCTGGATTCGGTGATCGAGAGTCGACGCGAAACGTTCCAGGAAAGACTTTCCAAAATATTCCATAAAAAGTCTCAGCAGGTGACGGACCAGGAAATCATCCAGTTTGTTACCCCTTTTGCTGACGGCAGAGTCTTGACAGGTAAAAAAGCTTTTGAATTGGGTTTTGTTGATAAGCTTGGGAACTATTATGACGCGGTTCGGTTAACAGCGGATTTGGCCGGAATCAAAGGTGAGCCGATAGTGAAGATAGACCAATCGATAAAATTAGAACAACTTTTGAATGGCCTTTTGCCTTTTTCCTTTTTGACAAGGGCCAATAACGGGTTTCAACTGGAGTATAGGGCTTTTTAAATGGCTCACAAAAAGAACATTTACCACGTAGTTCGTAGTGTCACGCCTCGAAATCAGTGGAATTAAAAGGTTTTTTTACTCTGTGTAACTCGCTTAACTCTGTGGTTCAATGATGGCGTAAAACCGATATTCAAGGGGGATAACGTGGCTGAATCTGCAAATCCATCCAAAGCTCCCGTGGCACCAGTACCTGCGCCGGTCCCTGCGGAAACGGCTGTACCCGAGGTCCAAAAGCCTAAAAGTGAAAGTAAATTATTTAAATATATCTCAAGATTTTTGACCTCAACCACTTGGCTCGTGTTTGGGCTTTTCTTCTTGTCCTTAGGCGTTCTTGAACACAAGATCAGATTCAGCCAAAAACTTCCTCAATATTTCCAGATTCCCTTGGCGCATTTCATTCCACATCTGCCTTATTTTTTTGCAGGTATCGGATTGATTTTTATTGGTCATGTGCGAAGCCTGCTTCGCCAAGACTATTCCGCCGCCTTTAAAAAGGATCGGAAATTTCCTCACGCTTGGAAAATTTCACTTATTGCGGCTCAAGTTTTTATTTTGCAGGGAATTGGATTTTATGCCATTTCCATCGGGTTTGCCTGGCTACCCATACTTCAAAATTTAGTTGGATTAATTTTTATTTTGCTTATTTTCATGGCATACGTTTTGTGGTACGTGGTTTCCGATTTGATGTCACATTTTCCTTCTTCGGCAAGCTATGTGGTCGCGCTAATCGGGTTTAGTCTCGCGGGAATATCCCTTTTGACATGGACTGGCCAACTTATCTTTGTAAGTCTCGTTTTTGGACTTTTCGCGGTGATCTCCGCTATTTCAAGCATTAGCATTGCATCCTCAAAGCAAGTGGAACAGAGGGATAGCTGGGCGAGGTACATTGGTATCGCCGCAACAGTCGGAATTTTGGCTTATGTCGGCTACAACGGCAGCCAAATTGGAAAAACGCACATGAATCTTGTGGGCTTGGGTTTAGCCTCAAAAGATCCAAGTGGAGAAATTGTTGCGATGGCTTATTCTCCAGACAATAAAAAAGTTGCCTTTTCCCTAAAGACGAAAGAGGGATGGTATCTTCAAATCATTGATTCCACTTCACAAAAATCAACCTTTAAAATTTCAGCTGGTGAGGATTATTTCCGTCCCATATTCATCGAGGATGGTAAATCTTTGATGTTAGACGTGGTCAAAGGCGGGGAAAGGGGACTGTGGAAAGTTAACGCGGAAACCGGGGCTATTTTGATCATCAAACGCCAGGGTGTACAAGCCTTTGGAAACAGCATTCATTGGTCGGATAAAACCAACCAATTTCTTTATGTTTTAAGAACCGAGTCTAAATATTTATTAAACGCTTATCCCGAACCTAAAGGTAAGCAAAAGCCGATTTTCTCCTCCAATGAGCCTATCCTTTATCCCTCTTGGACATTCAACCCTGAGGAAGTTTCTTATGTGGATGGAACGCACGGCTATTTCTTTGTCCTGGATCTGAAAACCGGCAAATTAAATCCCGTGCTTTCAGACCAGGAAAAGGCGGAAGGACAAAAATTTGAGAACTTGCCGGTGAAAGAAGTTATTCCGGCCCCGGATGGATTCCGGTTTTTATATTTAGTGGATAAAGATAAAAGCACATCCCTGTGGTCCGTTTTATCCGATGGGACTAAACGAAAAAGCATTTACGTAACCAAAAGTAAACTTCAGCATCTGGCTTGGTTTCCAGATGGACAAAAAGTAATATTCGAGGAAGAAAAAAGACAATTCGGATTCTTGATGAAAACAAGGACGATCAGGGTTTTGGACGCAAATTTGGATACGGTTGACAATCTCATCCCCCCTCAAATTGAGCATTGGTCACCGGCCATTTCCCCAAACGGGGTAAAGGTTGCCTTTGCCGGGGACCAAGGCTTATGGTATCGAACCTTCAATACCGGGGTTTGGGTGGCCGTTCTACGTTGAATTTTCACCCCTAAAGGGGCCCCATGAAGGTCATCGCGGCAAATCAACTCAAGAATATTGTTATTGTCCTGCTTTTATTGCTCCCTAATCTTTTTGGACAAAATTCATGGGCATTACCCTTAGGAATAAATAAAGTCCGTTTTCATACTGATCACCATTGGAAAATCCTCGAGACTGAGCATTTTGAGATTTATTATTACCAAGAATGTGAATCCTTGGCCCAAAAGGCCACAAAATATGCCGAACAAGCTTTCGTCCAAACCAGCAAAAAATTTGATTTTGTTCCCAAAAATAAAATTCCTTTGTTTATCTACGGAACCAGCCCCGAATTTCAGGAAACTAATATTACCGCTGAGGTTCTTCCTGAGGGTGTGGGCGGATTCACTGAGGTTTTCAAAAACCGAATTGCCGTTCCAATGGGTGGCTCCTACTACGAATTCGACAAGGTTATTCAACATGAATTGACCCACGCGTTCCAATACGACTTGATTTATGGGGAGGGCTGGAGGTCGGTTAACCTGTTTAAGTCTGTTTTTGTTCCTAATTGGATGATGGAGGGAATGGCGGAGTGGAACGCCCAGCATGTGGACTGGCAGGGAGAAATGGTTTTGAGGGATGCGATTCTAAACGACCAGGTTATTCCCCTTCACTTGTTGGAATCTTTCGGACATTTTGAACAGGTGTACATGGCTTATAAAGAGTCGGAAAGTATTCTGGATTATGTTTCACAAGTTTACGGACCTGAAAAAGTTGTTCAATTGTTTAAAAAAATGGCCGCGAACCAACAACCCGACACCGCGGTGAAAATGGTTTTGGGCATTACCCTTAACGAATTGTACGAAAATTGGCATTTTTTTATGAAGTCGGCGGTCTGGTCGCGGATTAATGGACTGCCCTCGCCCGAAAAATATGGAGACTCTCTCGATGAAGGGGTTTCAAAAGCCGCGGTTTCGCCAGACGGGAAAACGCTTGCTTACATCAAAGGTAACCATCTTGTTTTGTGGGATATCGCGGCGAAGAAAAAAAGTGAATTATTATCAAAAAGCTTTCAAACACAGGGTTCGGGATTGGCCTGGTCGCCGGACGGGAAATTCCTGGCCTATTGCTCGGAGAAAGACGGTGAGTATGTTTTATCCACCATTGAGATAAGCTCAAAAAAAACATTCGATTATCGGTTTCCTAAAATGCCTGGCGTATTTTCCCCAAGTTGGTCGCCGGACCAGAAATTTATAATTTTTTCAGGATTTGACTATGTTTCAGTTGATCTGTACCGTTACGAGCTTTCAACAGGACACTTGGACCGCCTGACGAATAATTTGGATTCCGAGTCCTGGGCCAGTTATTCCCAAGATGGCAAATCAATCTATTACATTGAAGAAACTTCAGGCCAAACTTCCATCAAACAAATGTATTTGAATGGGGAAGGCCTGCCAGGTCAAACTTCCGTCATTGAGGGTTCCGATTTAGGCCTCGTCACTTCTTTCCACTTATCGAATGGGAAAATTTATTTCACTTCAAATAGGGATAAAAAGATATTTAATTTATTCCGAATGGAAATAGAAGGAGGGAGCGCGACTCAATTGACCAATAGTTACACCGATGTCCTGAGTGTGGCCCCTGCCCCCGATGGATCTCAATTTTACGCTTGCCTGTATCAAAAGGCGGAAGAAAAGCTCTTTGCTTTTGATTCTGAAAAGTTAGGAAATTTGGAAAAAGCGCCTCAAGCTTTAGATTATCTCTCAAATTCATTTGGAAACGCGTCGAAAGTGATTCCCGTCAATCCAGCCAAAGACAAGGTAAAGGAATCCGAAGCGCCAAGTAATTTTGATAAATTGGAACCCGAATCCCTCAAAGAAAAAAAGATCCCAACAAAGGCGCCAGGTCTTGTAGACAGATTGGATGTAATAGAGGCATCTAATATTGTCCAATTACAATGGTCCATTACCGCTTTGGATACGGATATGGTCGACAATTTTCAGGTTTATAGGTCGGACGCCGCTGGAGCAACTTTCCAAATGATTGGATTGACCCCCAACTCACGGCAAAGCAAATATGTGGACTATGATGTGCAACCCGATCATTCTTATTTTTATTACGTCACCGCGGTAAATAAAGTGGGGGAGAGCCTGCCTTCGCCGGTTGCCGAGGCCCATCCAGTGTTTAAAATCACGTCTAAGGAGTATCAACTCAAAATTTCACCCGACATCCTTCTTTTTATCGCGGGGTATGACAGTTCTTTTGGCTTTGTCGGCGGGGGAATCGCCCAGGTGAGTGATTACCTGGGCGATCATCGGTTGGGGATAATTGGCGACACGATTCCCAGCGTTAGAACGGGCGTGGAAGCGAACTATGAATTCTCCGCTTGGCGCACCACGGTTGATTTTGACTTTTATTATTACCAGAATTATTTCAACATTTATGATCTTCAAACCGGAAGCATCGTTAATGAATATCGGAACAATGAAAACGGCTTTTCCTTAAATTTTTCCTACCCACTCAATACAAATACACGGTTCGAATACGGCCTGGGAACACAACGTTTTCTCGGAAGTCCGGTTTATTTACAATTTTCCGAGGGAATTTCCAATTACTCCTTAAACTCTGACCAATGGAGCCTCGCCAACTATTATCGGCTTTCGTTTGTTCGAGACATGAGAAAGGGAACTCAGTTTTGGCCAAGTAGTGGATACGCGGTTAATTTAACATTATTGCACGCGTTGCCTTTATTCGATGCCAATGTCTCTTTCGCAAATGTGTTATTGGAAACCCAGGTTTTTGCTGACATTTCATTTTTGAACCATCTTGTTTGGGCCAACCGTTTCATCGCGATGACATCCCAGGGGCCTAATCCACAATCATTTTTCATTGGGAACGACGCCCCATTTCAAGCTTTTTTCACTACTCTAAGGGGATACGGGGGGAGTAGTTTTTTTGGGACGAACCTGGGACTTTGGAATTCCGAATTTCGTTATCCACTGGCGACAAATTTAAATTTCCCGCTTCAACCTCTATCCTTTATTTTGGTGAAGGACATTGAACTTGCCGGCTTTTTGGACGCGGGCATTGTCTCCAATCAATTACAAGAATTATCGAATGTTCCGATATTAAGCAGCATTGGAACCGGACTTAGGTTCTATACATTTCTTTATCAACGGGCATTGGTCATGTTTCGTTTTGACGTTGCTTGGAGATTGGATCAATACGGTCCGCCCACATTTAATTTCAATTTGGCCCCAATCTTTTAAGTTTTAGGCTTTAACCATTGCATGAAACCGATAAGTTAATGGGTAAAAACCAGTTGGTGGGAGTAGGGAGAACCGCTATAATGAGCCGCTCTTTTAAAAGACGGCATTTCACCCAGGAGTAGTTTTGTGAAAAAACTATATTTTATAACGCTTTTTGGCATTCTTCTAACAGGCTCCATTATCGCCAACCCTATTCCTACGAATTTTGTGTTGAACTATGACGTTATCGATTTGGACTTTTTAAGAACCCGATATTTTGAGATTAAAAACTGGCGGCCCATTCAATTTGAGGGGACATTTTCCTCTTACAAATGGATTCCTCCCTACCAATACAAGGAAAGACTGAGTGAAATTGGTTTTAACGTCAACCAGTATCATGTCGTTCAATTCACCATAAAAGAAAAAGACGATTTTCATTATGTTTTCCCCATTTGCTTGTTTAAAACAAACGCTGGTGATTTGAATGAATTGGATCAATTAGTTAAAGGTGACCGGATAATGGTTTATGGAAGGTTTTTCAACTTGAAAAAATCCGAAAACGCCGTTGAAGTAGACGCGATTGAAACAATTAAAAAAGGCGGGCATGACCGTAATATTCTCTTAAACGCGATGGTGGCGCCAACCTTCACCCCAACCGTGACCGTAACCAATACCCCTGGGCCGAATTTGTTTCAAAAGCTTAATAACTGGGTCAATCCCAAAGAGACGCCTACTCCCACCGGAACCACGACGCCGGGACCTAATAAATAATTCTCCCAGGCCTTTTTCTTGAAAAAACGAGTATTCATCACCAACAACCTTCCGTCGGTGGCCTACCAACGGCTGTCCAAAAAGTTTCAGGTTACTTGGAATAAAACCCAACTTAATCAAAAACAACTTCTAACCAAAGTCAGGCCTTACCACGCTCTTTTAACAACCCTAGCCGATCCAATCACTTCTGAAGTGTTAAAGGCCGCCTCCCAATTGCGTTGTGTAGCCAATTGTGCCGTAGGCTATAACAATATTGATTTGAAAACGGCGAAGGAAAGGGGTATTTGGGTCACCAACACTCCTGAGGTGTTGACCGAAGCGACAGCGGATATCGTTTGGGCCCTTATCTTGTCCTGCGCTAGACGAGTTCCGGAAGGCGAGCGGATGGTCAGGAAAGGAAAATTCAAGGGCGCCCATCCATTGATGCTGTTAGGAGTCGATTTGTTCTGTAAAACCCTGGGTGTTTTTGGCTTTGGAAGGATTGGAAAGGCAGTGGCGCGACGGGGAAGGGGATGGAACATGAAGGTTCTTTACCATCAACGCAAAAGAGAATCCCGTCAAGTTGAAAGAGCGTATAACGCCAGATATGTTTCTTTTGAAAAACTTCTCAAATTCTCTGACTTCCTGAGTGTTAACAGTCCTCTAACCCTCGAAACACGACATCGATTCAAGGAAAAGGAATTTAAGCAAATGAAAAGAACGGCTGTTTTCATTAACGCCGGTCGGGGATCTATTCATCTCGAAAAGGATTTGATTAAGGCCCTCAAACGAAAGTGGATCTACTCTGCCGGGTTGGATGTATATGAATTTGAGCCCCGAATCGAGAGGGAACTACTAAAGTTACAAAACTGTACTTTGCTTCCTCACCTCGGAAGCGCCACGGTGGAAACCAGGAATAAAATGGCTCTTCTGGCTTCTAAGAATATTGAATTGGTACTCCGGAACAATAAACCAAAAACCCCTGTTTTCACTTTTTAAACAAAGAATTAACTTTAATAGTTAAAGCAAACCTTTAAAATTATTTATATAAACCACTATTTCAAAGGCTTTTAATGTCGATTCCTGTTATTAGATCTCAATCAAAAGGAAGTGGTCGACCTCTTGTTCTACTTCACGCCTTTCCACTTTCCCATCGGATTTGGGATTACATTCAAGCCCCAGAGGGTTTCCGATTAGTTCTGCCTGATTTTCCAGGGTTTGGCCTCTCACCTCTTACCCCACATGGCTTGACGCTTGAGGAAGCCGCTACGGGGCTTCGCAATCACCTTGAAGAATCACGGCTTAAAGAGCCAGTCCTCTTGGGTGGTATTTCCATGGGTGGCTATTGGGCCATGGAGTTTGTCCGGCAATTTCCAGGAAGTGTTCAGGACTTGATTTTGATTTCAACCCGACCTGGAGTGGACAAGCCGGAAAACCGTCAGAAAAGGCTGGAGATAGCGGACAAAGTTGAAAAAGAAGGGACAGGCTTTCTGATTGATTCAATGGTGCCGGGTTTACTGGGCGAAACAACCCGAGAAACGAAACCCGAAGTAGTTGAGGCTGTCAGCCAATGGATCCGTGAGACGCCGCCTGTAGCTGTGGCATTGGCCCAAAGGGCAATGGCCAACCGCCGTGATCAAACGGATCTTTTGGCTCAAGTCAAAAACCGAGCTTTGGTCATGGCAGGCCTCGAGGATACTTTGATACCAGCCTCGGAAGCTGAAGCCATGGCAAAAGTCCTCCCAAACGCGCGATTAAAATTATTTCAAACCGCCGGTCATTTGATTCCACTGGAAATTCCGGGTGAATTTCAAAAACACATGGTGGAATTCTTATCCCGTTAGGATCCGAAAAAGCCGCTTTTGGCAGAAGGAAAAAAGGCTCGTTTGGTTTAAAATCATCTAGAAAAACATTCTTTTTGTGCAAAATTGAGTCCCCAGAAATAGTTTGTCATCGGTTTAAATTGGTCACTTTAGTTGACAAAACCAAACATAACTTCTATAACTACAATTATAGAAGATTATATTGAGGGGTTATGACCGACCCAAACCTGAACCATTCCTTCAATCGCTCAGACGATCTGCAGCTCATCGAGCCCTATGCCGGTTTTTTGGGCTTATGCAAGTCAATCCATACCCGTTCTAACTACCACCATGACCTGAGGGTCTTTAAACAGTTCCTGGACGTTTCTGGTATTTCAAAGCCAAGCTTGGTTCAGCCCCAAGACTTGGCCCGCTTTGTTGGCCAGTTGACCAAGCCCGGACAAACGCCTGCCGGCAAGGCGCGTCTAGCCTATTCCACCCGGTCCATGAAGCGTATCTTAGCCTCGACCCGTTCCTTTTACCGCTACCTGGCCTCCATCCAACATATCACCAATGATCCCACAGCAGTCTTTCACAACCTGGCCATCCGTAGTCCCCAACGCAATCCCCGGCCTTTGCCACCCAAATCCCGGGAGGCTATCCTGAAGGGGCTGCGCACGGCCGATTTGGAGGACTTAAAAGCCAGCCTGGTGGTCTTGCTGGGTTACCACTGCGGCTTAAGAGTTTCCGAGATAGCCCAATTAAGGCTTAAGGAGATCGACCTGGACCAAAAGCTTCTAACCGTCATCGGAAAAGGCGACAAGGAACGGACGGTTCCTATGACCGATATGCTTCGTGATCTTCTGATGCGCTTCAACGCCGAAGGGCTTAAGAATAAGGATTTAGCGGAATCACCCTATCTATTTCCGAGCCCCAGGAGCCCCCACAAACCCAGCCATCCCCACTTTCTGGAACTTTGGGTGAAGAAGGCCGCCCTGTGGGCCGGCTTGGAAAGCCCAGATGAACTCACGGTTCACGTTTTAAGGCACACCTTTGGCACCAAATTGGCCGAATCTGGAGCCAGCGTGTACGAAATCAGGGATCTCATGGGCCATTCCAGCATCATGGTCAGTGAAAATTACGTCAAGTTGGCTTCCACGAAAAGCCGTCAGGCTCACGGAAAGGCTTTTGGCGATGGTTATAAGGTCTTGGCCTTGAGCCTGGCGGGTTCATTGGGACCTCGGGAGGTTTTGAAGCGTTACCGGGCCCGCATCCGCAAAGCCATGGACGGTGAGGCGAACGACAAATAAAAGCGTAAATCGTGCCCAAAAACTCTTTCCGAATGATGCCTAAGTCTCTTTTTATCAATATTTTTTTGTCGCTTCGAATGCCTTTTAGAAGACAATTATGGCCATGTTAATTTCCAAGATGCCAAAATGGCTTGAATTTGCATTTGAATGATGTTTATTTGAACGATTATTAAGTACAAGTAATCTTTGTACTAGGGCCTTGAACGCTTAAAACAAGTTCGGTTGGGGGTCAAAACAACCCTTCGGGGACACCAATAATACCAACGATTTCCGAACCATACGTCTTGGAATTGAGTTCCCTTTTTGGCTCAAGGGATAAAGCCTTTGATTTCAAGGATTTTCCAATGGCGGATAGGGTGGGGGTTGTGTCGACGATTGAAGCCCAATTTTTTTGCTTGAAAGCATGAGGCTTTTAAAAGGTTTCGAAAGAGCTTAAAGTTTTACTTTAGGGGGTGATGTATGGGCTTTTCTAGTCGTACACCGGATGATTTGTCCCCTAACCCAATAACTGAAGTCCTGGGTCGGCTAAAATCCGGTTCCTTTCTCGATCTGACGGTTTCCAACCCAACCCAATGCGGCTTTGAATATCCAAAAGACCTTTTTCAAGGGCTCAATAGTCCCCAAGTTATGAGTTATGAGCCCGACCCTTTTGGGAACATGATGGCTCGGGAAGCTGTTTCGGGTTATTTACGGGATAAAGGCCATCGGGTAGGTCCTTCAAACCTTCTTTTAACGGCAAGTACGAGTGAGGCTTACTCCTACATTTTCAAGCTATTAGGAAATCCCGAGGACTCATTCCTTGTTCCGGCGCCCGGTTATCCCCTTTTGGATCATCTTTTACAGTTGGATAGCCTGGAGCCACTTCCCTACTCCCTTCGTGCTGAGCCAAACTGGCCTGTCGATTTAAATGAAGCAAAAAAGCTTCCACGGGCAAACACGAAAGGCCTCATTGTCGTGAATCCCCAAAATCCTACCGGTTGTTTTTTAAGCCCAAATGAGCAAACCGCCCTTTTAAACCTTTGTTTGAACCGACAGTTGGCCTATATCTCCGATGAAGTCTTCTCGGATTTTCCCTATCCGGGTCATGGTTTGGCCATGAACCCGACTTCGGAAGTCCTGTCCTTTCGACTGGGGGGTCTTTCGAAAAGCCTAGGACTTCCCCAGTTAAAACTCTCCTGGATCGCTATTGATGGACCCAAGAACCTCCTGTCGGACTGCCTGGAAAGGCTGGAACTGATCGCCGATACTTATTTATCGGTCAATACACCCGTCCAACTGGCGCTGGAGGAATTGTTGCGATTCGCCCCAAACTTCCAAAAGCAAGTTTTGGAGAGGGTTTTAAGGAATCGGTCGGTATTGGAAGAGTCTTTCAAAGCCTTGGCGGAAGTTAAGGTATGGCCAGCCCAGGGGGGCTGGTACGCTTTGGTCGAGGTCCAAAAGAAAGGCGTCCGGGATGATGAGTTGGTCATTCAACTCTTGGAAAAACAAGGGGTTTTTGTTCAGCCGGGGGGCTTTTACGATTTTCAAAGCAGCTGTTTTTTAGTCTTGAGCTTATTGGCGAAATCAGCGGACTTTATTGAAGGGGTTCGGCGGATACATGATTTTTTAAATGAACTTAAGAACTGAGTTTTTCCAACCGGAGGGAGGCTTCCTTACTCCATGATGAATCCGGGTAGCTTTTTTCAGTGAGTTTTAACTGTTCAATGGCCTTTTCCTTGTTTTGGGTCCTGAGGTAGATATCCGATAGCGACAAATGGACCTCTGGGGCGATAAAGCTGTCCGGATTATCCTTAAGGAATGTCTCAGCCAAGGTGGTCGCGGGAGAAAATTGGCTTTGCGCCACCAAACAGAATATTTTCCCCAAATAAGCTTCTTCTCCCAGTGGACTGTCTTTTAGTTCCTGGGAAGCCGCGTCAAAACTGGTATAGGCTTGGGAATATTGCCCCAACTCAAACTGGCTTTTCGCGACGTAATAGCGGGCTAATTTGGAGGTTTTGGTTCCGGCGTAGTCGGTGGTGATGCGTTGGAAAGTCTGGATGGCTTGCTGGTATTTTTCACCTTCGGTTTTGAAGGGCCCGTTCTTTGGATCGACTTGCGAGTGAAGGTAATATTGGCCCAGGTTAAGGACGCCCTTGGCATCGTTTTCACTTTTGGCCTGGCTGTTGATGTAATAGGGGACTCCAACGCCCAGAAGAAGAAGGACAATAACGGAAACTGCCACCAATTCCTGATGCGCTTTGGCCCAATCCATCCACTTTTCAGCCGTGGTTTTTTCGACAATACCCAGTTTTTTGCCCCAATTGACGGTCATGAAATCCCCTTAAAAGTTCAATTTAATAAATTTTCTAAATTATTCTCTAAAAAGCGAAGCCTTCCCGAGGGAAGGCCTCATCCGATGGTACCCTCGACGCGATTCGAACGCGTGGCCTACTCTTTAGGAAAGAGTCGCTCTATCCAACTGAGCTACGAGGGCCGCTCCCTTTGAACCCTCAGGAAAAGGAAATCAGCTGAAACTAGTACTGGATTATAGAGTAGAGGGGGGTGCTTTTCAATTTTTGCTGTCCGTTCAAAAAGCTCAGTTGGATGATAAAACAAGCTTCCGCCACTTCCCCGCCGGCTCTTTCCACCAGCCGGATCGTGGCCGCTGCTGTTCCCCCGGTAGCCAGCACGTCGTCCAAAACCAAAACCCTGTCGCCTTTCGCTATGGAATCCTGGTGAATTTCCAAGGTATCTTTCCCGTATTCCAGCTCATAGGTTTCTTGAAAGGTCTTCCAGGGGAGTTTCCCTGGCTTACGGACCGGGATAAAACCTACCCCCATCCGGGTGGCGAGCGCTCCGCCAAATATAAACCCTCGGGATTCCATGGCCACGATGGAAGTGATCTTTTTGTCTTTATACCTGGCGGCCAAATGTTCAATGACTTCTTGAAACGCTTTTGGATCTTTTAAAAGAGGGGTGATGTCCTTGAAGACGATTCCCTTTTTGGGAAAGTCGGGTACGTCACGGATCAAACGCTTGAAATCCATGGAATATCCTTTAGAAAATGTAACCCCACGATTGGAATCTTCGGGGCAATAGGCAATAACTATTGGCTATTAGTTAAAGCGAATTTTTAGAGAGGAAATGCGAAAGGAGCCTTAACGGGGAACGATATTACACAAATTCGTTCAAAAGTTCACGATATTCTTCGCCGTTGATCTTCATGACGGACCTGATCTTCTGGAGGGCTTTTTCTTCGATTTGTCTGATTCTTTCGCGGGTTACCCCCAACAGGCTTCCGGTTTGCTCGAGAGTTTTGGGTTGATCCTGGTCGAAACCGAAACGCATCAGGATGACTTTTTGTTCTTTTTCGTTCAAGGAACCAATGAGTTTTTTTAGTTTTTCGGTGCGGAGTTGGTCGAATACATTTTGGGCTGGGCTGTTGACGGTTTTATCCTCGATAAAATCCCCAATTGATTTCGAGCCGGGTTCGTCCCCAACCGAAAGCTCGAGTGAAATATCCCGTTGGGCAAGCCTTTGGAGTCTATGGATTTTCTCGAATTTAAGTTTGGAAGCTTTAGATATTTCCATCAGGCTTGGGTCGCGGCCCAGCTTGCGGGTAAGGTCCCTGGTAATTCTTTGGACACGGTTGATATCCTCGGAAACATGGACAGGCACGCGAACAGTGCGGGATTGATTGGAAAGGGCTCGGGTGATGGATTGCCGGATCCACCAAGTCGCGTAGGTGCTGAATTTGAAACCCCGACGCCATGAGAATTTCTCGCTGGCCTTGATGAGTCCCAAGTTCCCTTCCTCAATTAAGTCTTGGAAGTGTAAACCCTGGTTCATGTATTTCTTGGCTACCTTAATGACAAGCCGTAGATTGGCGGAGATGAGCCATTTTTTCGCAGTTTCGTCACCCTTTTCAATCCTTTTCGCGAGGCTTACTTCTTCCGGTCCGGTTAACAATTTCACTCGGGAAATCTCGCGGAAGTAGAGCTTTAAACTATCCGTTGTGACACTGCCTAAGACTTTATAATCGTTTTTGGGGGTGACTTGCTTATCGAGGATGGGTATAAGGGGCGCTATCGCCATTCTTTTAGGTCTGGCTTTGAGGGTGGTTTTAAGCTTTTCTTTCAGATTTGTTTTCTTGGCCATAGAGTACCTGTTACCCTCTGATTTCGAAGCCTTTAAAATTCTGGGGTTCCTGGAGCCATTGCGAATCGATTTTATCGACCCGGCTTCCTATCGGTCCCTCTTCTAATCTTTGCAATAACCGTTCCAAAGCCGAAACCTCACCTTTAGCCAACAATTCCACGCTTCCATCAGGTTGATTACGTACCCAACCCGTTAAATTTAGCTCCCCAGCAAGCCTTTCCACGAAATAACGAAACCCTACCCCTTGTACTCTGCCTCTAATGGAAGCCGTGAAAGCGTTAAACATTTGAAACCACCCCACATCAGGTTGATGATAATTGTCAGTTTTTTGAAAAAAATTAGCTTATTTTTGACTTTTCAAAAAGTTGTGGTAGCGGAAAATTTGGAGGGAAAAAACGGTAAAATCCATAACTCACAAAGCGAAAAGGGACACATTAAAAAATGGTCGGGGCGGCAGGATTTGAACCTGCAACCTTTTGCACCCCATGCAACTGCGCTACCGGGTTGCGCCACGCCCCGACTTAACCTCAAAATGTGCCTACTAAACCTACCGATAAACCATCCAGGGCTAGGCCGATCCTAAGACCAACCCAGAATAGTTTTCTGGTCGGGGTGAGAGGATTCGAACCTCCGACCCCTTGGTCCCGAACCAAGTGCGCTAGCCGCTGCGCTACACCCCGCCCAGAAAACTACCGCAATGAAATCCCCGAAGGGATGCATACTATAGGCCAAAAAATAATCACGATCAAGAAATAAGCCTCGGTTTAGATGTCATCCTGAGCGAAGCGAAGGATCACTGTTTTGCTAGTAAAACATAGATTCTTCGGCATAAAGCGCTTCAGAATGACAACCTTTAAAAAAACGGCTTAATTTGGCTGATATTTTTTTAAGATCGAGTAAGTGGATTCGATTAGGTTTTTAAGTTCCAAAACTTTTTCCCGGGGAAAAGCCGGTTTAACCGGAACAGCCACGGGTTCGGGCTTCGGAATCTCGGGTTCCGGCGCTCTTGTTGCCACAGGCGGGGCGCTTTCAACCTTTGTCTGAGGCGCGGTTTTGGCCCCAAACATATCCAGTTGGTCGAGTCCCTCCTTTTCAAGTTCTTCCAATTTTTGAATGGCCCCCGCGATGGTGTATTTCTCCTCATACAGCAGGCGCTTAATAGTAAGCGCGACTTGGAGGTCTTTTTTCCGATAGGTCCTTTGGCCCGTTTCGGACTTTTGAGGGTTCAACTTTTTAAATTCGCTTTCCCAATATCGCAATACGTAAGGCTTTACGTTTAGCATTTGGGCGGTTTCGCCGATCGTGTAAAAAAGCTTTTCTTCCTCTGGCATAAAAGCTCCTAAAAAAGCTATTTCACCACCAAGATCATCAAGACCAGTCAAGACTTAGGATTTTGACTAACGAATGATTTCTTTTAATTTCCTTGGTGATCTTGGTGCCCTTGGTTGTTCAAATTTCCTTTAGCCTTTTAACTTTGTCTTGATGAGGCGGCTGGGCTTAAAAACCAGCACTTTACGACTGCCCAAGGCCACTACTTTTCCCGTCTTGGGGTTGCGGGCCAGCCGGGCAATTCGTTTTTTCCATTCCCAAGTTCCAAGGCCCACTATAGAAACTTTCTTTTCCTCCCGCAAGGCGTTGGTGATGGTGTTGAAAAAAACATCCACTGATAAGGCGGCCTGTTTTTTTGTAAGGCCCAATTGGGTTAAGCTTTTCAAGAGGTCCTGACGGGTCAAAACGAAATCCTTTCCGTTGTGTCAGTCTCGGGTTTGGCCGTGCGAGATAGTAGGGATTTAACCGCCTCCTTCGCGTTTCGGCCTTCAAAGAGGACTTTGTAAACTTCCTGGGTGATAGGCACTTCCACTTTCGCTTTTTCGGCCAACGCAACGGCCGCCTTGGATGTCTTAACTCCCTCGGCCACCATGACCATTTCCTTCAGGGCTTGCTCAAGGGTGGCGCCCTTCCCTATTTTCTCACCCAACAAGCGGTTGCGGCTATGGTGGCTGGTGCAGGTCACAATCAGGTCGCCCATGCCGGCCAGGCCGGCGAAAGTTTGGGGTTGGGCCCCTAGGGCAATCCCCAGGCGGGATATTTCGTGTAAACCCCGGGTCATTAATGCGGCTTTGGCGTTATCCCCCAGGCTCATGCCGTCGGTAATGCCGGCCGCGATAGCGATCACGTTCTTCAGGGAGCCACCCAACTCCACTCCGATCACATCGGTGGAGGTATAGACGCGGAAATAGTTCGAGTGGAATGCGTTTTGAACGGCCTTGGCGATGGCGGGGTCTGACGAGGCAGATACCACGGTGGTAGGCATTGTCCGGGAAACTTCTTCCGCATGGCTAGGCCCGGATAAAACAGCAATTGGGGTATCCGATTGAAGATTTTGCTTTAACACTTCGCTCAGGCGCAAATGGGTTTCTTCTTCCAGCCCCTTGGCCGCGCAGGCAACCCAAGCACCTTTGGGCAAGTGGAGAGTGGCGCTTTTAGCGATAGAGCGAACCACGTGAGACGGAACAGCGATAACCACCCCATCGCAACCGGTTAATACCTTGTAAATTTCGTGGGTGATCAAGATATCTTTTGGAAGGATTATCCCGGGCAGAAGGACTTTATTCTCCCTCTTTTGCTCCAACTCCAAAGCTTTGGCCTTGTCGTGCTCCCAAAGGGTCAGGTTATGTCCGTTTCTTTTGAGGTGAAGAGTTAATGCGATGCCCCAACTTCCAGCCCCTAAAACACATAGTTTCATGGTTTTTTCTTCCCGATTTTACTTTCGGTTCCGTTCAAGATCCGTTTAATGTTCTGCCGATGGGTCCACCATATCATGAGTGCCGCGAACACTGCCAAGCCAGAAAACCAAGTTATGCCCTGATGATAAAGGGTTAAGGTCATCATAGTTGTGGCGCCAAGCAGGCTTCCCAAAGAAACCATACGGCCCAATCCCAAGGCGACCAAGAAAACAACCAATCCGGCGGTGCTTTCCAATGGTAATAGGCTAAAGAATATCCCAACGCTTATCCCGATGCCCTTCCCGCCCTTGAACTTCAGGAATATCGAAAAGACGTTTCCAAGCAAGGCGGACAAACCGCAGAGAACCTGGAGGAGATCATCCCCTGGGTCAAAATGCCGCGCAATCCATACGGCCAGGACGCCTTTGGCGATGTCCAGGGCCAGCGTCGCTATTCCCCACCCGGCTCCGGCCACCCTCCAGACGTTGGTCATGCCAATATTGCCACTACCCTGGGTTCGAATGTCGATACCCTTAACCCATTTGACCAACAGGTAGCCCATTGGGATCGACCCAATGATGTAGGCGGCAATTACGGTTAAAACATCGGCCATATATTCCCTTATTTACGGTTTAAGAGACTACACAAAACCTTTTTACCACCAAGGCACCAAGGGCACCAAGAACTACGAAACGCAATTATTAATCAATCCTTGTTTTGTTTTCCTTGGTTCCATTTGTGTCAGTCATCTTCGTAAGAGGATGTTGGTTAAATCTATTTTTTTCCGTGTTTTCTTGCCAACTTTTTCTTAGCCACCTTTTCCGCGTGTGCTCGCAAGTTAAAGTTTCTCTTGAAGGTTTTTCTTTTAATCTCACCTTTATTTTTATCCGCTTTTGCCTTCAAAACAATTTGCATGGGGATGGTTTCCATTCCAAAAGCTTTCCGTAGTTCGCTTTCCAGGTGGCGCATATAGGCAGGCGCCGCGCATTCGGGCCGGTTGGCAAAAAACTCGAAAGCCGGAGGGTGGCCTGTTCTCTGGTGCCCGAATAGTATTTTAAGCTGTCCCCCATTGCGGAAGGGGGGGGAATGTTCGCTGAGAGCCGCTTGAATAGCCGCATTAACCTGGTTGGTGGGCATTATTTTGAGGCTTTCCTCGTAAACCTTATGAACCATCGGGAGGATCCGGTTCATGTTTAGCCCGGTTTTGGCCGAAGTGAACAGGACAGGGGCGAAATTCAGGTGCCTCAGCTCACTCTTGATGACCTTTTCGGCCTGGGCTTGTTCGGCCCCCTTGTGAGAGATGTCCCATTTATTAATAACAATCACTACCGGCCGGAAAGCATCAAAAATGATCCGGCTGATATTGACGTCCTGGTGCGTTACTCCCTTTTCACCGTCCACCATCATCAGCGCTACTTGGCAGGTTTGAAGTTCGTAAAGGGCTTGCGCCACGCTGAGCTTCTCAATGACGGTGTCTTGTTTCTGGATAGCACGTATACCGGCGGTATCCACCACGATCAGGGGTTCGTCTTCGGTTTCGATGATCACGGGGATAGCGTCATGGGTGGTGCCGGGCATATCGTCCACAATTTGGCGTTTCTCACCCAATAAACTATTGACCAACGAGGACTTACCTACGTTTGGCTTACCTAAAATGGCCAATCGAAGTGGTCGCTTAACTTCTTCTTTATCAGCCATAGGCTTGGAAGAGGCCTTGCCAATGCCCCCCACCACCGAATCCAGCAGTTCCCCAATCCCAATTCCGTGCAGGGATGAAATGGTGTAGCACTTATCAAAGCCGAGGCTCATAAAGTCCGAAAGCGCCTCTTCTTGTTTTTCAACTTGGTCAGCCTTGTTCACCACCAGCCAGGTGGGGATTCCGTACCGTCGGATGGACCGGGCCAGCAGGTTATCGGCCGGGGTAGCCCCCTCTTGGCCGTCCACTACGAATAACAGGGCGGAAACCTTCTTGATCCGAGCGTCCAGCTTTTCACCCACTTTAAAGGCGATCGATTCCTTTTCGCCCGGAACCCAGCCCCCGGAGTCGGTAACGGTGAAAGTAACCCCATTCCAGAGCAGTTCGAAGCTTTTAAGGTCGCGGGTAGACCCAGCCTGGTTGTCCACCAGGGCCAGGGATTTACCTGCTAAACGGTTAAAAAGGGTGGATTTGCCGACATTTGGGCGGCCTACGATAAGAACTTCGGGTAACGCTGGCACGAATGACTCCAATGAAATGAACTGTTGTGTGGGTGGATTGTACTCGACCAGGTGGAGGTTGTCAGCACTCCCAACGGAACCAAATCATTGGAAATTTAAGTCTGTCTTATTCAAGACCTGGCTCCTTAATTTTACCCTCAATGGGGAGCGAACTTTTGAACAAGGTGATTGCCCAAATCCGTGACATAAACATTTCCCGAATCATCCACCGCCACACCATAGGGGCCCTTCAATTTGCCTTTGCATGGGCCATAGCTTCCCCAAGCCGCCAAAAACTTGCCCCGGTAATCCAATTTTTGGATCCGATTGTTCCCCGTATCCGCCACGTAAATATTCCCTTTTTTATCCAGTGCCAAACCCCAAGGGAGGCGAAACTGCCCTTCGCCTTTTCCCACTCCGCCGAAATCCCCAAGGTAATGGGTATCGGGGCCGAATTTAGAAATCATGACGTCATCCGCGTAAATATTGCCGGAACCGTCCACGACAAGGCCTTTCGTGTCGGTAAAGTTGTAACTTGAATTGCCGTTGAAGTTCCTGAAAGTTCCCCATAACGCGAGGAATTTTCCGTTGGAAGTGAATTTTTGGATACGACCGTCCACTACATAAACGTTCCCCGTCCCGTCCAGCGCGACGCTTTTCGGTTCCACGTCGTAATAACCGAAATCACCCATGGTGTTTCCGCGCTTCCCCCACGCGGCCAGGAAATTTCCCTTGTCATCAAACTTCTGGATGCGGCAATTTCCAGCGTCCACCACATAAACAATTCCCGCCTTGTCGACCACCAATCCCGAGGGCCTCTGGAATTGGCCCTTTCCCTCACCCTTGGTTCCCCACTTCAACAGGAATTTTCCTTTGGAAGTGAATTTCTCAATTCGGTTGTTTCCCAAATCCGAAACATATACATTTCCGGACCGGTCCAAAGCTATCCCGACCGGGGAATCGAACTGTCCATCCCCGCCCCCTTTGCCGCCCCATTCGGCGACCCACTTATAGCTCTGCGCACAAGCCGGAATGACACGATCCCATAGCGCCATAGCCAGCAGCCATAAAAAAACCTTGAGATAAAATTTGTGGATTTTAACCATAGCCTCCCACGTCCAGGAGAAGGGGCTCAAGCCCGTTACCATTAAACTTTACTAAAAAAGCGGGAAGGTGAAGATCCAAATGGTCCTGGCGAGTCCTTGTCTCGGACAAGACCTGTTTTCAAGGTTCGCTCACAAACTTTTTATACTGGTTCTTTTTCACCTTACCAAAAGTACCCGTTTCACCTTCCGGCTGTAGGGTTCAATAAGATAAAAAATGTAAACCCCACTGGCGCAGGCATCCCCGTTTTTGTTGGTCCCGTCCCAGGTATAAAATTTGTTCACGGGCGATTTAAGGTATTGGGAATCCAGGTTCTTAATGTGCTCCCCCGCCGTGTTATAGACCCTCAAATTGTATTCCCCCGGGTATTGGTTGTATGACACGAGGATGGAAACCGCTTTGTCGGTAGACGGACTAAAAAGATTCTTATCAACATAAAAAATGTCAATCGGCACTGGCGTAAAAGTGAGGGTCGGGGTGATGGTGGGACTATTGGTGGGTGTGGAAGTAATCGTGGTGGTATTGGTGATAGTGAGGGTGGGGGTCTGGGTGGCGGTTAAGGTCGGGCTGCTGGTGGGGGTGACCGTGGGACTTTTGGTGGGGCTGTTGGTGGGGCTAGGGGTCGCGGTGTTCGAGAAGGTACTGGTGGGGGTTTGGGTAGGACTTTTGGTTGGAGTGTTAGTGGAGGTGGGGGTCAAGGAATTGGTGGGGGTTGGGGTTGGCGTGCCTGACCAAACACAAATCGAGTAATGGAACCACGCAAACCCCAAATAGGGACCCAACGCGATATTGCCGGTATTGATAACGGTCATCGTCAAGGTGTTGACGCCCGATCCAGCCAGCAGACTTCCCAAGAAAGTTTGGCTATGACATGCCAGGCAAACACCCCCCCCACTGAAACAGGAGGCGAGGGTGACGCCGGCAGGGTAAAGGCTGTTGGTCAGCACAAAAGCGGCCTCATCATCCGCCCCGAAAGTGATCCCGAAGGAACCGCCGCTGATGAGCGCGGGGGTTATGGTGAAGGACCTTTGGAATACCATGGTGGTGGGGAGGGTGGCCGTGGTCCAAGCGAATTTGTTGTCGGAAATGGGACTCCCGCTGCCACAGAAAGACGGCCACGAGGCTCCTGGGGAACTGACGGGTGTCACAACGACCGCGATGGGGGGGGGAGGGCTGGCATAGCCGTTGATATCCGAGATGATCGCGTCACCCCCATCCCCGCTTTGGGCAAAGCAACCGTAATCGGTCACCGCGGCAGCCATAGGGGTGGGGCTGTTCGTCGGGGTGGTGGTGAAAGAAGAGGTAGGCGTCTGGGTAGGAGTTAAAGTTAACGTCGGGGTCAAGGTCCAAGTGGGGGTCAAGCTCGGGGTATTCGTCGGTGTGGGGGTCGGCAGGCAATTTGAGGAGATTTTCCGCACCTGCATGACCCCACTCGCGAAAAGGTCGCCAGCAGCGTTGAAGTAAAGTCCCGCGGGTAGGAATGTCAGGGAGAGGGTGGCTGGTCCCCCATTCCCACTATCGGGGGACAACCCGTTTCCGGCAAGGGTGGTGATGACGCCCGTGGGATCCACCGCGCGGATACGGTTATCATAGGTGTCGGAAAGGTAAAGCGAGCCCCCGCAGAAAGCCAGTCCCTGAGCGTCATAGACCCCGGCGAGAGTCGCTGGCCCACCGTCTCCCCCGAAGGCGCTCGAGCCGTTGCCGGCTATGGTCGTGATCGTCCCGCCGGGCGTGAATTTGCGGATCCGGTAGTTGACGTTATCGTCGAAATAAACGTCGCCGGAGGAGGGATCGATCGCCAGGGCGTCAGGTGTGTTCAATTGGGCGGACAGGGCGGGGCCCCCGTCCCCCGAAAATCCCACAGTGCCGTTCCCCGCCACGGTGGTGATGATGCCCCCGGGCGAGACCTCGCGGATGACATGGTTTCCGCCATCGGCGATGAAAAGGTCGCCCGACGCGTCAAACGCGATGCCGTAGGGATCGAAAAGTTTGGCCGAGGTGGCGGGGCCCCCGTCCCCGGAATAGCCGCACGTTGTGCCTGCAAAGGTACTGATGATGCCCCCAGGGGTGACCTTGCGGATGACGCAATAGACATTGTCGCTGATGTACAGGTTCCCCGCTGCATCCATGGCCAGTCCCCAAGGGAGGCTCATTTGGGCCGAGGCGGCGGGCCCGCCGTCCCCGGTGTTCCCGACGGTGCCGTTCCCCGCGAAGGTGGAGATGGTCCCCCCCGCCGAGACCTTGCGAACCACGTGGTTTTGGGAATCACAGAAATAAAGGTTCCCGGCCGCGTCCATGATGCACGCTTCGGCCTCGCTTAGGCTGGCCGAGGTAGCAGGCCCGCCGTCACCCGTGTAACCCGCCGAAGCGATCCCAGCGTAAGTGGTGATGGTGGAAGCCCCCGAGGCGCAACAAGCGGCGGCCACGGACGCGGGAGTCGAGATAAATGCGGTCATCCACAGGATCACGCCAGAAAACAAAATAGTGCTCAATCTGGCGTCAATCAGGACTGAAACCGTTATGATTTTGAGATACTTTTTTTCCATATTCATGGCTCTCAATAGAAAGAGGGATAAACAAAAAATTTCTTCAGGTTTTAGTGTCCCGTCCATTCATTATCGTACATCGCAAATCCCTTTCGGCTATTAAAAACCGGCATTGCTCAATTTCCCAATAATTCCTACCACATCCACTGATTCGCAAGAATCGCGTCAATCGCAAAAACCAATTTCGGCTGTTTATCAATGTTGAAATTTTTTTCACCGGTCAGATGTTCAGCTTCCGCGAGGAGAGCGCCTTCACCATTTTGGGATCGCGGTGGTCGAAGAAGCTGCTGGTCTTGGTGTCCAGGGTGCCGATGGACTGCATCTCGTCGGGACTGAGGGAGAAGCTGAAGACGTCGAAATTCTCAAGCATCCGCTCGCGGCGGGTCGATTTAGGAATGGCGACCAAGCCGCGCTGGGTTAGCCAGCGCAAGATGACCTGGGCCACGGACTTGTCGTGGGCCTTGGCGATTCCGGCCAAGGACTCATTGCCGAAGATGTTGTTCTTGCCCTCGGCGAAGGGAGCCCAGGACTCCATCTGGACGCCGTTCTCCTTAAGGAAAGATTGGTTCTCGGTTTGTTGGTTGAACGGGTGGGTCTCAACCTGGTTCACGGCCGGAACGACCCTGTTATTGACGATGATATCCATGATCCGGTCGGGTTGAAAATTACTAACGCCGATGGCCCTGACCTTGCCCGAGCCGAGGAGTTCCTCCATGGCCCGCCAGGAGCCGTGAACATCGCCATAGGGCTGGTGGATCAGGTAGAGGTCCAGGTATTCCAATTGAAGACGCTTAAGGGACCGTTCGAAGGCGGCTTTGGTTTTCTCGTAGCCGGCGTCCTGGACCCATAGCTTCGTGGTGATAAACAGGTCTCCGCGTGGTACCCCGCTTTTCTTGATTGCCCGACCAACTGCCTCCTCGTTCATGTAAGACGCCGCCGTATCGATTAGACGGTAACCCGTCTCCAGGGCCTCCAGGACGGCCTTTTCACAAACGGCCTGATCGGGGATTTGGAACACGCCGAAACCAAGCAGAGGCATTTCGACACCGTTGTTGAGCTTAACTTTTTCCATTAATTTTTCCTTTGGATGGATTTGTTATCCCTACCCTCTGGTAAAAATGGGGGTCAGGCTCCACGCTCCGCGCGCCAGCCTTCCATAAGGCTGTTAATGAGGCTGGCATAGTACCGATTTTAATATTTCTTAATGGTGAATCGGCATAACGTGGAACAGGGATCATTATCCATTTTCGCGTTGTCCAATACACCTCTTCGTCGTGGACAGTTTTCAAATCATATTTAGCGAGCCCTCTAAAAAATCCTACCGAAAGTATCTAAATGGTAAACGCTGTCTCAGCGAATCAATAGGATTCTCTTGATCTTCCGGCTCTCGGGTTCGAGGAGGTAAAAAAAGTAAACCCCGCTGGCGCAGGGATCATCGTACTTATTGGTCCCGTCCCATAAGTAAGAAGCCTGCAAGGGCGCGTTTAACTGCCTGCTATCCAGGGTCTTGATATGTTCACCAGCCGAATTGAAGACTTGCAAGCGGAACGGCCCCGGAAAGGCGCAGTAGTTAACATAAAGCGAAACCGGACCCTGGCCCGGGTTCCAAACATTCTTCGATAAATAAAATTCGTCGCATCCCGCCGGGAAAGTGGGCGTCGGGGTTAGAGTGAAAGTCCGGGTCTGGGTCGGTGTAACCTTGGGTGTGGAAGTGAATGTGCAGGTATTACCCGGATACCCGCAAGGGCTATTGGTGGGTGTGGAGGTAACGGTAGAGGTGGGTGTATTGGAAGGAGTGTTGGTCGCGGTGTTCGTAGGCGTGGGAGTGGGAGAGATGTATCCAAACTTCACCACGAACGCGTCCGATCCCATGGACCCCGTGCCGGCGTACGCGGTTTGATAAGTTCCCGCCGTGGTGGGAAAATCGCTGGAGTAGGTCCTTCCGACAACGTAAACGCTTCCCAGGGAGTCCGTGGCGATTCCAAGCCCATCTTCACTATAGCCGCCGCCAAGGAAAGTGGAATAAACCAAGGCGGTTCCGTTGGGGTTGAGTTCGCTCATAAAAGCGTCGTAGTTACCCCCAAAAGCCGTTTGATAGGCGCCAGCCGTCGTGGGAAAATTCGAGGAACTGGCCGCTCCAATCACATAAGCGTTTCCCGATCCATCCAAAGCGATTCCCCTTCCATAATCCGCAGCGTTCCCACCCAAATAGGTGGAATAGATCAGGGCGGTCCCCGTCGCGTTTAACTTCGTGACAAAAGCGTTCTGATATCCCGCCAAGCTTGCCTGGTAAACACCGCCGGTCGCGGGAAAATTGCTGGAATAACTAGTTCCCGTCACATAGGCGTTTCCGGAACCGTCCAGGGCGATGCCGGAACAATAGTCCACATTACCGCCACCCAAATAAGTGGAATAGATCAAAGCCGACCCTGACGGATTTAATTTGCTGACGAAGCCGTCAATGCCGCCTCCGAAGACCGTTTGATAGGCACCCCCCGTCGTCGGGAATGAGGCAGAAGCGGTATAACCCGCTACATAGGTATCTCCGGCCGCGTCCAGGGCAATTCCATAAACAACGTTTCCAATTCCGAGGTTTCCGACACCACTTAAATAAGTGGAATAAACCAAAGCGCTCCCCGAAGGGTTCAACTTGGTCACGAAAGCTGAATTGACGCCGGCGAAAACCGTTTGAAAAGCCCCGGCGGTCGTCGGAAAATTCCCGCCGGTGATTCCCCCCACATAGGCGTTTCCGGCGCCATCCACGGCGATTCCATACCCCCCGTCCCCCAGGTTACCCCCCAGGAAAGTGGAGTACAGAAGCGCCGCTCCATTCGGATCCAGCTTGGTCACAAAAGCATAGGGCGAACCAAAGGGGTGGGAAGTTAGAAACGCCCCGGCGGTGGTGGGAAAATCACTGGACTCTGTATATCCAGTCACATAGGCGTCCCCCGCGACGTCTAGGGCGATAGCCGTTCCACCCTCAACGCTGCTTCCCCCCAAATAAGTGGAATAAACCAAGGCGGTTCCATTGGGATTCAACTTCGTCACAAAGGCATCATTGCCGGTGTAGGCCGTTGTCCGGTAGGCCCCGGCCGTTGTGGGGAAATTGGTTGAGGTCGTATCGCCCGTGATATAAGCGTTGCCGGAACCATCCACCGTGACGCCACATTGATCTTCGCCATTGTCCGCCCCGCTGCCGCCCAGATAAGTCGAATAAACCAAGGCTGGATCAATCACCAATGGGATCGTTGAATCGTATTTTCTCACCTCAAAACCCACTTGATGGCGCCCCGCCATCGCGTAGCGGCCCAAAATGGGTACTTTCCTTCCTCCCTTTTCCTGGTACACCAGCGGCGCCTTTAATAGGATTTGGCCGTTCACGGAATTCAAAACCAGGTCGCCTTGGCCGTCCACCGCGGCTTTTTTCACGCCCTCGTAGGACAAACGGACCAATTTCGGATTCACCCCCGGCGCTACCACAAAGTCATACTCCAGTCTCCCTTGGTTGCCGTAATAAACCATGTCAATACCAGGATAAACACCGCGAATTTTTACCCGGGCGAATCGCGGAATATGGGTTCGCCATTTGGAGGGATCCTTTCCAATAAAATAATTACTGATGCCTTCCTTTTTATCCAAACCTTCCCAGGTTGCGTGCCGGTCGCTTCCGGAAATTTTTAACCGGAAGACCTCCAATTTTTGTGGAAGGGGGTGACGGGGCAGGAAAGAGCCGGATGGATGTGAATTTTGAAAACCTGGTTTTTTTAATACCAAAACGGCTTCCTGAGGGGCAAGGAAAAGAGTGTAACCTTTCCCGCGTGATAGGAATCTCACCCGAGAATTGGTTTGACCTTGGTTAGGTTCGAAAGACAGGGGTAGCCGGCCATAACATTCCCCTGGTTTCGCGCCCCTAGAAATTTCGATCGAACCGGGGGTCGGGGGAAGCGCTACTGGTGGGAAGGCGGAAAAGGGCCAAATGACAGACAAAAGAAAAACAGTGGAAGGAACAGAAATGCCAACGCAAAAACAAGCGTGAATATTTTTTCGAGGCATAAAAACCCATTAGTCATATTATGTTTTCACCGTCTTATAGACGGAATAAAGCGAATATAGTTCAAACATTACTAATGTTATTCTACCGTATTAATTTTCCTGGTAAGTCCTGCGCCAAAAAGTTTGCGGCTCAGCAAAGAACCAGGGGATAAGCGTTAACCAGCAGTAAAATCGATTATGCATCCGTCTTGCCAAATACGATTCAAGTTAACGTTGGCGGGTGATTTCAATGGCGCAGACTTTGGCGTTCTAGACGGACGAGATGAACCGAAGGGTGATCTGCCCCTGGGCGTCGGGGGCGACATCCTGGAAAGTCTTTTCGATGGCCTTATCGGGGCCACCAGCCTCTTGAAGGATATCAAAACCAGCGAGGGCCTTTTTACCGTTGATCAGGACATCGAAGACCTTTTCCCCCTTGTTCTTCACGGCCGTCTCCGCGGGAACAACAGGACCAGCCCATTCGACTCCCGCTGGTCGCTCAGGGGAATGTGATTCGATCCGCTTCGTGGTTCGACTGGGCTCACCACGGTCTTACTCACCATCCGCCCTATAGAATATACGTTAGAGTGCCTACGCCAAGGCTTCGGCAGGCAGGCTAACCTTCCCAAAATCCCCGGCCCAAGATCTTCCATCAGCCAGACAGCCCCCAAACCGGTAAGGTTAACCCAGAGAAGATTTGAAAGTGGTAAGTACCAAAAACCAAAGGCCTACCCTAGCCGCAAGGCCACCTGGTATATGCCAATAGGATTCTAAGACCATTCAGGGGGGATCCGGGGTCAACGGGCAGGTAAGGAGTCTCCGTCTACCGGGAAACCCGCCCCCGTCTACCGAGGAATCCTCCTCGTCTACCGGGAAACTCAGCCCCGTCTACCGAAGAATCCTCGTCGTCTACCGAGAAACTCAGCCCCGTCTACCGAAGAATTCCCATCGTCTACCGGGAAACCCGGCCCCGTCTACCGAGGAATTCCCCTCGTCTACCGGGAAATTCGGCCTATAGGGGGCGCTCATATTCGGAGGAGACGAGCGCTAGGGGCTTCGCCCCTGGTGGAACCGGCAAAAGGCGCACTACACGAAAAGCAGGGTCAGGCCGCTTGAAATTCGGCAGGCCACCCAGCGCCCACCCCTCCTATTGGCGCGTGATCTCAATAGCACAAATCTTGGCGTCCTGGACGGACGAGACGAATCGAAGGGTGATCTGTCCCTGGACGTCGGGGGTGACATCCCGGAAGGTCTTTTCGACGGCCTTATCGGGGCCACCCGCCTCTTGAAGGATATCAAAACCGGCCAGGGCCTTTTTGCCGTTGATCAGGACGTCGAAGACCCTTTCCCCCTTGTTTTTTACGGCCGTCTCCGTGAATTTGAGGCGGATCTGGTACTTGCCCCGCAATAGGGGAAGCGAATAGCTGAAATCCTTGCCGGTGCGCTCGTGCTGGAAAAGCTCCGGATCGGTGGTTCCCGAAATACCGTTCCAGGACCGGGAAACCTCCCCGCCGGAATAACCCACATCCCAGGACCAATCCTGACCGGCCTTATCCCGGAAGTCCTCCCGGTTGGCGAGGATGCGCCAATGGTCCGAGGGGGCCAAGGGGGTCGGCAGGGGACGGCGAGTCAGGGGGCCTTGTTCAGGAACGACGTCGGGGCTTAGTTCAAACCACCCGAAATCCGCGAAGGCCTGGGAATCCTTACCGTTGGCGGTGGCATAGAGGCCAATGACCGTACCGGTAAAGCCCCCGGCCTTTTCACGGGAAAGGTCGGCGGAAGGGGAAACCGCGAGGGTGGACCAGGCCTTGCCGTCGGCGCACCAGGCGAATTGGTACTTATCCTCCGAACCGGAGATTTCCAATTGGACCCGGTCCGAATGGACCTTGTCCGGTGCCACTGGCTCTTCAGCCATCAGGTATTCCCGGTTCACGATCCGGTTCCGGACGAACAACTTTGTCTTTCCGTCGACCTTCCGAATCCCGATCTCATAATGGTTGCCCTCGTTGGCCCGCACGCAAAGACCCGCTTCCTCCCCATCTTGGGTCGGCTTGAATTCCATTTCCGTCCGGGCGGTGAACCGGAAAGCGGGTTGGCGTTGGCCCACGAAAGCAGGCTCTTCCCATTTATTGTTGATGCTGTCCTTCGCCGCCCGAAGGCGAAGATAACCATTGCGCTCCTCGAACGAGAAGTTCTTCGTGTCGAAATTGCGGAGTTGAAGCCACTGGGGCCCCAATTGGGAATCGCTAAAGACTGTCTTGGGCATGGGAACAACCACAGGAAAGGGCTTCATCTGGGGTGCCCCCATTTCCAAAGCCACGTGATGGTCCTTCCCTACGATGGGCCAGCCATCCTCGGTCCATTGGACCGGCGCCAAAAAGGTCTCCCGGCCCAGCACGGACATTCCATCTTGGGGTCTTGTGCCCAGGAAAACAGCCCACCAGGTTCCATCCGAGGCATCCACTAGGTCCGCGTGGCCGGCGCATTGGATGGGGCTTTGAGGATCGTCCCGTTCGGTCAGCATGGGATAGTGAGGACAGGCCTCGAAAGGGCCCCAAGGGCTCTTGGCCCGGGCCACGACTTCCTGGTGGTGGCTTTCCGTTCCGCCCGTGGCGCTGATGAGATAGTAAGTTCCTTTGATCTTGTAGAGGTGCGGGCCCTCGTTCCATTCGCCCTGGTATTCCCAGATTTTCTTCAAAGGGCTTTTAAGCTTCAGCGTGGAAGGGTCCAATTCCCCTTGGGAAATGCCGTTCCCATTGTCGGCCCCAGCCCGGTGGTAATAGATCTTCCCGTCATCGTCAAAGAATAGGGACCCGTCGATCCCGTAATCGCCCAGCCAAACCGGTTCGGACCAAGGGCCCGCCGGGTCCTTGGCGGTGACGATGAAATTCCCGCCCCCGCTGACGTTGTCGCAGATCAGGTAAAAGGTCCCCTTCCAATAGCGGAGCGTCGGCGCGTAAAGACCGCCGGAATCCGTCGCTCCCTTAAGGGGAAGCTGGCTGGGCCGGTCCAAGGCGTTGCCGATCTGTTTCCAATGGACCAGGTCGCGGCTGTGGTAGATGGGAAGCCCCGGAAAGAACTCGAAGGTGGAATTGGTGAGGTAAAAGTCATTCCCTACCCGGCAGATGCTGGGGTCGGGATGGAAACCCGTCAGGATGGGATTCTTGAAGGTTTTCGCCATGGTCTTGGCTTCCGTCTTATTCGCCATCCCCGTGAAGCAGAGGGAAACAGCCATGATTGGACCCAAAAATTTAAAGCGCATGAGGGCTCCTTTGGTACTGGGTCATTAAATTATAGGTTAGGGATAAGTTAGTTGAGAAAAAATCATTTGGGGACGGGAGTAGGTTGTACTCGGCTCTAGGTTATTCACGACGAGTCCCTTCATGGACAGGTTTCAACCTATCCAAAGGGCTACCTATTTCAAAACCACGAACTTTTGGAGGGGCAATTGGGTGATTTGGCCGGTGGCCTTGTCCTCGATTTGGGCTTGGAAATAATAAATTCCCTCGGGAACTTCTTTAAGGCTCCAAAAAATGTCGAAAAAAGTACCTCCCTCTTTTTCCAGTTTGGCAATCACGTCGAAGAAACGGTTGTTGACGCGAATGCGAACTTTGCAGGGGGCGGGTGCCATAACCCGGAAATTGAGTTTTGTACCACTGGCGGGATTGGGAATGACGGTGACTTTGAGAGGGTATTTGCGCATGGGTACTGGAGTGACGGTCATGCTTTGGGTGGGAGTAATGGACACTGCCGGGGTTGAGGTTGGAGTATCGGCGAAAGTTGGAGGAGGAAAAGTGTAAAGGTATAAAAGTGTGAAAGTGAAAAATACGAGAATTAATTTAAGTTGCCTGGTAAGTATCCAACGGTTTCGTAAGGGTAAGGCATGCCTTGCCCCTACAACGGCTGTAACCATTTGTTTCCTAGAGTCGCGTTGAGGGTTTAAATTCATAATTAAAAATTCAAAATTCATAATTGCTTCATCCTGTTGCTTTTACCGCTGCGGCGAGGGTGGTCATATTCTCCACATTCGTCACCGTATTGTTCTTATCGCATTTTTTGACCATTGAAGTGTAAACCTTCCCCGGACCCACTTCTGTCCAAACCCTGAACCCCCGGTGATTGATGGCCGCCACTGTTTTGATCCAATCCACGGGGCTGGAGTATTGCTTAATTAAGACGTCCCGGACCATCTCCACGGTTGCAACATATTCCCCATCGGAACAACGGTGAAAGGCGATTTTGGGGTGCTTTAGAGGAAGCTCACCCATACATTCATTCAAGAGTTTGTTGAAAGCAGGCTCCAATTCGGCGGCTTTGGGGCTGAACAAGGGACCCCGCGGAAGTTGCGGATTTGTCCGAAGGTCCTTGACCCCTTGTGTTTCAGATTGGAGCGATTTAATTGCTTCCATCGGTCCATAGACGATGAAGGTGTCCGGCGCCAAGGTTTGGGTGATGATGAGTTCCCCTTCCTCACGGGTCAGAAGTGGTTGAAGCTTGTCCAAGGTAATCCCGATGAGGGACAAGGCGGCCCCACCGTGTTTTGCGGCGAAAGCCTCGATCAAAGCGGCCCGTTTGGTAACGTAGTTCAGGGCATTGGGGTATGGGATAGATTCTGCGCAAACCAGGGCAGCCACTTCCCCAATACCTACCCCGGTAATACATTCGGGTTTCCGGCGGCTTTTGACCAAGGGGTCGAAAAAGGCCACATCATTTACGAAAGTGATGACCGGGGCGTTAAGTGGTTTGTCCTGTTCTTCCTTGGGGCCTAAAAAACAAACTTTGGCAAGCTTGAGGCCAAGAAGTTTTTCGGCTTTGTCGAAATAGTCCCGCACGGTCATGGACTTGGCGTAGAAGTCCTTTCCCATTCCCACGTAGTGGGAGCCTTCGTTTGGGAATACGGCGCAGATTCTACTCATTGAAAACCTTTAAAATTTAATAGCTGTCATTGCGAGGAATGCGCGCCGAGTAGGCGGGCGTTTATGACGAAGCAACCCAAGTTTTAAATAAGCCTTCGACTCAAGGATGAACCACCCATGAACTGGGGTTGCTTCGTCGCAAAATTCGCTCCTCGCAATGACAGCAATTGAATGTTTTGCGAGGCGCATTTTAACACAGAAAGGACCAGTTAATGTTTTTGGGTATTCATCCATTTTTCTAGTGTCACCCCGTCGGGAGCGTTTGGCGTCAAGGCGAGATATTCACTAAACATCTGGACTGCGTAATCGGGTTGGCTGTCCCTAAAAGCGTAGCCCAAGTTCCGGTAGGCGCCCGCGTAAAGGGGGTCTAACTTGCGGACCAGTTCCCATTCTTGAATCCCCTCGTCAATACGTCGGGACTGATAGTACAAATAACCCAAATGCTGGTGGGCTTCCGTGTAGTCTGGCGCCAGCTTGATAGCCTTTTGAAATAAAACCACGGCTTGGGTGTAGTGGTTTTGTTTCTCCGCCACCACTCCCCTGTCGTACCAGGGAAGAAAATATTCGGGATTAAGCTGATTCGCTTGTTCGAAAGTTAAAGCGGCTTGGTCGGTCCGGTCATGGTTGTTTTCCGCCAGCCCCGCGTTTAGCAAGAGACGAATGTTATCGAAACCCAACTCCTTACTGGTTCTCAGGTCTTCCATTCCCAGGGAAGGATTTTTTTGAACATCCAAATCAAAAGAAGCCTTGAATAGGTAATAACGGCACGCGGTTTCCCTTGAAAAGTAATCGTGGTTCAGGCTGATTCGGGGTACCCGAAAAAGATTCCAAAGTTGAGACCCGGATTGAACGGGCCCACTCCTCTCTGTTGCTTGGAAAAGAAGGCCGGTCATGCTTAAGGGACGGCCTGGCGCGTCTGTGTTTTCGGTGTAATATGCCGCCGACGGGTGCTGGCTTTGTTCATATTCCTTTTCAATCATGACTTGTAGGGCGGGTTGAATGCCGGGTTTGTTTTGATAATCCAAAATATGATAAAGGTCTTTAAATAGACCGCCGGTTCGATCAAAAATAGCTACGTCAGGCCGCAATTTCAGCACCAAGTTCAGGTAAGCCAAAGGGAAGGTGATCGCGTCCCCTTCACTATAGAGGGCCGAGTGGGCTGGCATTTGCAAAAGTATTCCCCTGCCCACATCCTCCACGGCAAAGTTTCTCGATACGTCATGACGGACATAGGAAAATCCCCCAACGCAGGTAACGAGAAGGAAAAAAAGGGCAAGGACTATTTTCTTCATTCCCCCTACCAGCTCCATAATCCATTCCATTCCTTTCAGCATCAGGGGCGAAAACCAAAGAATGGCGGGCGGTAAAAAGGCCTCGTTCACGTGGTTACTCTCTGGGTCGTAGGGCGCCCTGATCAAAAAGGGCAATAGGACGAGCAGACAAAACCCGCCGATGAAATATTCGGTGTTAAAATTTTTATGGCCCTTCCAAAGGCCCAATCCCAGCAATAAAACACCCAACCCGAAGGATTCCGAAATTAGATCCTTTGAGTAGAGATAAAAATCCCGAAGACCATTTAATGGTGACCCCTTGGTTAAGTCTCCCCCATATTGGGCACGGGAGACGTGGTAAAGGAGTTGGTGAAAGTTGGCGGGATTTCCCCAATTGACTACCGGGTCCTGAACAGCTCTTAAAGTTAGCCCCAGATAAAGCGACAGGCCAAGTATGAACAGCGCAAACGCCCAGATGAGGCGATTGCCGTTTTTGAGATAACTTCGATAGGACCACCCTAAGGCTGGAATTATCAAAAGGGTCAAATGCTGGTGGGATAACGCGACTCCGGTTAAAAAAGAGGCCAGTAAAAAGTTTGAGGGCGATGGAAAAAGAACGAACCTTAAGAGAATTGAGATGAACAAAAGGTGAAGTGCGAACACCTCTGGGCTGACTAACTGGCGAAAAACCAAGGGGCCGGCGAATACAAGGCCGGCGGTGATAAAAGCAGGAAAAGAAACCGCACCCCTCACCCTACCCTCTCCCACAAGGGGAGAGGGAGATAGATCATTAAGAGTCCTACACAGAACGAGGAAGGCGGCTGTTTGGGCGATAATCGAAAGGAAAGTCATACGAAAGGCGATGGTTCCAACAGGCAGGAGTTGGAACAAATGGCCAAGGATGATGAAAAGCGGATAGCCCGGCGCGTGGGCCGAGCCCCAATGAAAGGCCGCGGCAGTGAGTTCGGGTGAATCCCCGCCCACAATGCCAGGCGCGGCCGCCATCAGACCAAGGGCAATCCAAATAAAAGCTGTGATGAAAAGAATGGGGTGAAGCATGGGGACTATTCTAAAGGATTATTTAAAACTGGGGTTGTAATTGGCCGAAGGCCAATCACGGTTGCCCCGGTGTAGGGCAACCGCTTCAAGCCTGTCGTAGTCGGCCTGCTATTCGCAGGCCACTCCTCGCAATGACAGCAATTTAATTCTTTAGGCTGAAGGAAAAAGTGATGACTCCCGATTGGTCCCCTTGGGGAATTTCGGGAGGTAGGGGCTGGAATTCCCATTGAATGAGCGCGTCATAAACCACCCGGTCCAGTTCCCGATAGCCGGAGGTTTGCTCAATTTGAAGATCATCCTCTTTCAAAAGGCCGTTGGGTAAAACCGTCAGCCGGAAACGAATGCTGGCTTCGATGCCTTGTTTCTTTGCCCACTCGGGATAGATGGGGTTAACTTGCCGTTTGATGGTCCGGGCCGCCAATTCACCTTCGATGTTCGCGCTTCCGTTGGGGGTTCCCGCCACGCCGATATGTCCCAATCCGGCGGTGGTTTTAATGTTGGTGGGAGCTTCTTTTTTCAGTTCCAAACCAATGGGCGCCGAATGGTGCAGGCTTTCCAAATATGCCTCAGAGGAAGCAGTGCCGGAGTGAAGTTGGGGTTTCAAAGGCTTCTTAACACTGACCTCTGGTTGGTTAGTAATGGGGACCGGCGGATTCGCGGTTTCTTTTTGTGGGGTAGAAAATTCGCCGTTTGTTTCCACTTGAGGCAACTGAACGGGAACTTCCCCGGTCTTGGTGGCGGGTGAGCCCATTCCTTGCCCTTGGGACATCTCGCCGATAAGCGTGAGATCCATTAACAAGGGTGTGCGAACCACCAGAAAAGAATGGTAAAGGATGAAAAGCAAAAGCAGTAGCAGACCATGAAACACGGTTGAGTAAATAAGTGATTTTTGAAAATCTTGGCCCATAAATACCTTTGGAAAAACAGTGTTAATTATTTTGCGGCGTTATCCCCTATTTCCACGGCTATTCCCATTTTAGAAACTCCAGCTTGGTAGGCTTTGGACATGACTCCCGCGACAGTTCCATGGGACACGTTCTTATCAGCGTTGATCATGACCAAGGCATTGGGTTTCTTTGCAATGACCGTGTGGAGATAAGCAGGCAAGTTATCAATCGAGGTTTGTACATCATTCACGTAGATCTTGTCCCCCTGAGTGACCGTTAGGGTGATGGTCTCCGGCAAAGTGGGTGAAGGAGCGGCCACTTTGGGCAACTTCACCTGGAAGGCACCCTGGAACAAAAAGGGTGTGGTCACCATAAAAATGACCAACAGAACTAGCACCACATCGGTGAATGGCACCATGTTGATTTCGGCTATCAATTTCGCGTGCGGTCTCAGTTTACTTTGCATACTTACTCCTTTTTTACTTTTACCCCTCACCCTACCCTCTCCCTCAAGGGGCGAGGGTATTGATTCATCGACTAGCCGAGTCTTTCGTTCATCTCGGATATGACGATCTCGGCTTCCTGCGAAATTTCATTCAGCTTGGCTTGGAACCAGTTGTAGATGAAGACCGCCGTGATGGCCACGAAGAGGCCGGTGGCCGTGGCAAAAAGGGCCTCGGCGATACCCTTGGAAACGACCGCCGCACCCCCCGCATTGGCCAGGGCCAGGTCCTGAAAGGCCTGGATTATGCCCAAAACCGTGCCAAAAAGGCCCACAAAGGGGGCAATGCTGCCGATGGTGGCCAAAAGCGGCAACCGCGCTTCCAGGCGCAATAGCTGGATCTTGGCTTCCCTTTCCATGGCCTGGGTCAGGTCGGTTTTCTCGGCCTTCGCCTTGAGTCCAGCCTCGACGACCTTGGCTAAAAGGGTTCCGTTCCGGTCGCAGGCCTCGACGCATTCCTGGAAACTTTTCCGGTTCAGGAAGGGCTCCAGCCCGGCCATGACGTCTTCCCGCTTTTTAAAATGGGATCTGTAAAAATTCCACCTTTCATAAAGGACGGCGAATACCACAATGGACATGATGATCAAGAGTCCGATCGTCCATCCTCCCTTCAGCAATGCTTGGAACAACGTAAAGTCATGAGTCATACATCCCTCCAAATGGCAATTTTTAATTTTTAGTTTTGAATTTTTAATTAATGAAATTTCCGTCTCGCGGAAATAACCACAATTCAAAAATAAGAATTCAACATTCAAAATTTCCGTTAAAAGATTACTTCCACTCCGCCCCTGACGTGATACTGCGGTTCCAGGTAGCCCGGCTGAAGCTGGTAACTTTGCCCCAAAAGATTATCCCCGTTCAGCCACAGGGAGAAAGTCTTGCTTAAATGATAAGTCGCGTCAAGGCCCACGGTCAGGTAGGCGGGAAGCGTGACGGAAGCCGTGTCATAGGCCTGCCGGTCGGAAAAACCCTCAAGGGAAAGACGGGCTTCAAATTGGTCATCACCCCTATAGACGGAAAGAACTCCCCGGTGAGCCGGCAAAGCGGTAAGATTTTTTCCATCAACTTGGTTCAATCCCTGGGTCCATTGATAGGTAGCGGCAGCTTGCCAATTGGGCATGAAGTTCCATTGGACATTGGCTCCGGCTTTGTTGAGCTGGACTTGATTGAGAGTCGAGTAGATTTGGATATTGGTTGGAGCCGAAGGGTTTATGTCCGTCCACTGATGATAATTCAAAATCTGGGCGGTTGAGCCCGACAAGGATAGGATTATTTTTTCGGACAACTTTTGGGTGAAGCGCCCTCCCCATTCTCCCGTGACTTCCGTCGGAAGGGGGAATCCCGTTTCGGGGCTGATATGTTCGGTGTTCATAAAAATATTGTGGAAGCTATCCACGTAACGGTCCGTGCGCCAGTAAAGGTTCAATTGACTCTTCCCAAAGAATCTCCACATCAAATCAAGCACCGGATAGAAATTGAACGGCAGATTCAATCCATCCCCGCCTTGCCCTTGAAGCTTGGCGGTTAGGGCCAGGTTCTCACCATGTTTCAAATAAGTTTGAAGCCCAAACCAGGCCCAGTTATAACCGCTGGGAACAGAAGTGGAAAAATCTGAAGTGGCCCGGCGACCACCAGCCTCCAATGACAGCTGGTTGAAAAAGGGGTCTATTTCCTCGGCGGAAAACTTGAACTGGCCTTCAAACTCCTGGGTTTCGTTAGTTTTCGCTCCCTGGTCCCAATAGCTTAAGGTCGTGGGTTGATTGGAAACTTTGCCCTGGACTTGTACCTGGTCTGAGATTTTCCAACGAAGCGCGGCGTTTTGCTCAAAGGTTTGGTGCAATTCCCTTATCGAGCTTTGGTAGGGCAATTCGGCGTCAACCTGGGAAATATTTCCGGATAACGACAAGGTAAAGGGCGAAGAGGGGAATATTTTCACGTCCAAGCCGCCGGTGTATTTCCGGTCTCCATCAAATCCACCCGAGGTGGCTTGGCCGCCCCATGTGGAATAGAAGCCGGAGAACAAATATTGCAGTTCCTTGAATTCCTGCCCAAAGAGACCCCAACCCCCATAAGTATTAGGAGTTCCCCCGCCCAGATGCAAAACCAGGGCCGTGTCTTTGGAAGGGCCCGCTTCCTCGGCCGTGAGCGCGGTAAAAGTTTTGTTCAGTCCCGGCAGGTCATTAACGGCGCGGTCCATGCCAGTCAGATCTTTGCTGCCTAGGGTTACATCATTCTCCCGGCGGTCCAATCTTTTGGCTCCGATGGTTAGCTCGTTTTCACCAGTGATAACAACCTCCGGAAGTGAAAATTCTGGAACGGCCGTGGGACGGCTTTGCACGGGGGCCTTTTCCCCTTCCCCTTGGGAGGGTTTTTGGTTCGCCGAGGGAGGTTGGCCTACCGGCGCTTCCACAGCGGGCATGGAATCCGGCTTTGAGATGGTTGATTTTTCAGCCTTGGAAGACTCGGGCGCAGCCACGGCAGTAGTTGCTGATGAATCACTTTCAGTCACTCCAGCGTCGGACTTATTAGTTGCGGGTTCATCGGCATAAGAAAGACTTCCGAAGACAAGCGCCACGGCAAGTACGAATGTAAGTTTCAAGAGGTTCATTTCGATTCCCCTTCGGTCGTTGACTGAGCGGTGTGCTTGGACTTCTTCGGAGCTTTTTTCAATTTTTCTTTGAGTAAAAATGGTTTTAACGCCTCAAGCCGCTTCATCGTCGCTTTTCGGTAGGCCTTAACCCCCGTGTATTTCAAAATGCGCTTATAAGCTTCCTCTGCTTTTGAAAATTGCTTCATTTCTTCGTAACATTCGGCAATTTTCGCGAAGGCCGTCACGACCCATTGGTCTTCCTTCGCGTAATGAACGGTGATGTGATTGAACTCGCCCATAGCCTCTTCGTACTTCTTTTGCTGTTTCAAAAGATCGGCATGGTAAAAAGCGGCTTCAACAGCCAACTTTTGGTTATCGGACTTCATAGTGATCTCGTAAGCCTTGGCGGCTTCATCCTTTCTACCATTTTTCTCGAGGAGAACACCGGCCTGCAATCCGGCTTCCTGAGCCAGAGGATCGGCGGTGTAATCGCTCAATAATTTTTGAAAATACTCGAGGGCCTTATCCGGGTGACCCAATTGTTTCTCACAAATGGCGCTGTTAAATAGCGAGTGAGGGGCTAAACGGTGATCGGGGTAATTTTGAAATATTTTGGTATAGCCGTCCAGGGCGTCTTGAAACCGTTTATCCTCAAAACTGAGGGAAGCGAGGCTGAATTGACCTTCCAAGGCTAACGGGTCGTTGGGATATTTTTTAAGGAGCTCTTCGAAAACCGGCTGGGCATCCTTGCTTTGATCGTTTTTGACCAGGGCAGTTCCCATCCAAAAAAGCGCCCGGGGCGAGTCGGCGCTGTCGGGATATTTTTGCAATAGGTTTTTATACGCGGCAACGGCTTCGTCGTATTTGTCGTCGTGGAAAAGGCCGTCGGCTAAGCGGTATTGGATATTCGGCGCGAAGGAGCTGTTCGGGAACTTTTCCAGGAAATCCCTGGCAACCTTGGAGGATTCCATTTTTTCACCCAGCTTTTCCGCGGACCATTGCAGGCCATAGAGGGCGTCCGGCAGAAGCGGATGGCTGGGATAGAGGTCCAAAAAGCTCCGGTAAACTTCCTTCGAGTCCTTGAACTTCTTCAGGTTGAACAGGCAATCCGCCTCGCGAAGATGTGCCTCAGGCGCCAACGGATCCTTGGGATAGTCGGTTTCCACCTTTTTAAAAAGGGCTTGGGCGCCTTCAAAGTCCTTGTTCCTGAAAAAAGCCCAGGCGGTCCAATAATCAATGCGTGATTGGCGGTCATCGGTTTCCGGCTTTTTCAGGAGGGCTTTCCAAAGCTCAACCGCCCTCCCGAATTTCTCCTGGCGGTAAGCGCACCATCCCAACTGCTCCAAAGCATCCAACTCATAGGGTGCGCCGACTTTTTCCGTGACCAATTCACGGTAGAACGGCTCCGATTTTTCGTACTGGTGTTGGTTGTAGAAACAATCCCCCGTTCGGAGCTGGGCCTCTATCCCCAACGGCGACTTCGGGCTGACATGCACCGCCTTTTGGAAGGCTTTGGCCGCCTCGTCATATTTTTCCTGTTGGAAAAGGCTCCAACCCAGGCCCGAGTAGCAGTTAAGGGATAGGAATTCGTTTGGTTCATTCTTGAGGGCTGATTCGTAACTGCTGGCCGATTCGGGAAAAAGTTTTAACTGATAAGCCGTTTCAGCCGCTCCCCAAAGTGAACGGGTCTTCAAGTCGCCTTCGGAACTCTTTCCGAGAGTTTTGAAAGCGGTTAGCGCTGGTTCGTATTTTTCCATTGCATAGTCGCACCAGGCCTGCCAATAGGTAGAGGCTTGGGCCAACTCGTCGGGCCCTTTGGCGGCGATGGGTCCATAAAGATCTCTTGCCTCCGCGTATTTCTCGCTTAGGTAAAGGCAGCCCGCTTGAAGATATTGGGCGTCCCAACGCAGTTCGCTTTCCGGGTTAAAACGGGCGACAAAATCAAAATGCTGGGCCGCCGAGTCATATTTTTGGATGGAATAGTCCAGCCATCCCAGGCCAAAGTTCAAAAGATCGGCAGGTGATTTATGCCCCGCAAGTTCCAAGCCCCTCTCATAAGCCTTTTGGGCTTCCTCAGTCTTCCCCAAGACTTGGGACTCGGCGCCTTGTCGGGCGGCGGCCCAGGGGGCAAGCAAATGGGTTGGGAATGATTTTACAATCTTCCCGAAGGTCCTCTCGGCCTCGGCGTGTTCGTTTTGTTTCTCGAAAGTCCAACCGAGCCCATAGATGGCCGGAGCTTCAAGAAAATCGTCCGGGTAATTCTCAATAAAGTTTTCGTAACCTTTTTTAGCTTCTGTGTATTTTTCCATTCGAAATTGCGTCTCGGCGGTTTGAAAGAGGGTCAACTTGCGAAGGGTCGAGTCCTTCGTGGCTTCCAAAACCAAGCCAAAGCAAATCAAGGCCTTTTGATAATCCTGGTGCTGGTAAAAACACCAGCCTTGGAGATAACGCACCAAACTGGTGTACTGGTATTTTGAATTTTGGTCTAGGATTTTCCCGTATTGCTTCCCCGCCTCGTCGTATTCTTCTAATTGGAAATAACATTCCGCTTCCCAGAAATAGAGATCGGAAAAGGTGTCTGGCTCATAGGCGCGTTTTTCCAGTTCTTGGAATTTCGCGAGGGCCGATTTATAGTTCTTGAGGTAAACCGAAGCTACCGCGGATTTGAATTCCAGGCCCAAGGCGCCGGTCGAAAGAGGGTTCAATTGGAGGGATTGCTGGTACGCCTGATTGGCCGAGGCGTAATCTTTTTCGTGGAATTGGGTCTCGCCGATAAGCCGCAGGGCCAGCGCCCGCTCGATCGTGTTTTCGCTTTTTTCCTCCACCATGAGAAAGCGGTCCATGGCTAAATGGTAGGCGCGGGATTTGAGAAGGGCCCTTCCCTCATCGGTGGGCGAGGGCGGGTCGATGCCGGCCGCGAGACCGGGTTTAGGATTCGTATAAATCAAAGCGGACAATAAAAGGTAAAGGCAGATGAGTTTTTTGGTTTGGTTCATGGCGCGCACGTTATATTGACGAATGAAAGGCGCCATTGGTACCAGGAAAAAGCGGGATGACCGGTTTGGGAACTGAAGTGACGAAAGCCTCCCCTGAATTGACGGTGCGGCGTTTGGATCGTAAGCCTCGCGGGATCGGTGGCACCCATGCCTATTAATTCAAAATTTAGAATTAAACACTCAAATTTGGCGTTAGAGAATTAGTCCGCGTCGTTATCATCGTCATCGGTTTTCGTTTTTTTCAGGAATTTTTTCAGCATTTTTTGGAAAGCGCCGGTTTTCCGGTGGACTGCGTGCTCGTCATTTTCAGCATCGCCTTCTTTGTCTTCGGTTTTCTTCGATAAAGCCTTAACGCTCAGGGCAATCCTGCGTTTTCCCGAGTCAACGGATAACACCTTTACGGTAACCTCGTCGCCGACCTTAATCGCGTCCTCAAGTTTTTTTGGAGGAGGATTGGAAATTTCGGTTTTGTGGATAAGACCCTCGATATTTTTCTCCAACTCCATGAAGGCGCCAAATTCCACAAGGCGGTAGACCTTGCCGGTGATGACTTGGCCGGGTTTGTACTTTTCCTCAACCTTGTCCCAAGGATCCCCTTCAACCTGTTTCAGACCCAAGGATATCCGCTTTTTTTCCATGTCGATGGCGAGCATTTTGACGTTGAGGGTTTGACCGATTTTGTAATCCTTCTGGGGTGCCTTGGTTCGCTTGTCCCAAGTGATATCCGATTGGTGGAGCAGGCCTTCCAGCCCTTCCTCGATTTCCATGAACAAGCCGAAATCGGTGATGTTGGTTACCGTGGCCTGGAAATTGGAGCCGATGGGGTGGCGCTGGGTTACGTCGTCCCAGGGGCTTTTTTCCAATCTTTTGAAACTAAAGTTGATTTTTCGTTTCTCAAAGTCGATTTCGATGATCTGGGCTTGTTTCTTGTCCCCCACCTTGAAAAGGTCGGAAGGTTTTTTGAGTTTTTTTGACCAAGAAATTTCGGTGATGTGGCAGAACCCCTCAAGGTTATCGCTGGTCTTTAAGAAGACCCCGTAATCGGCGAAATGGGTTACCTCTACTTCAACAATTTGCCCTACCCTGTAACGCTTCTCCGCCTCGGTCCAGGGATCAGCCGTCATTTGCTTCATGCCTAGTGAAATTTTTCCTTTTTCCTTGTCGACCTGAAGGACCATAACCTTGACCGAGTCCCCCGGCTTCACAAAGTCCTCGACTTTATTGACTCTGCCCCAATCAATATCGGCGATATGCAAGAGACCGTCGACTCCCCCCAAATCAACGAAGGCGCCGTAGCTCACGGTGCTTTTCACCTTGGCTTCTAAAATGTCCCCGGGCGTCAGTTCCCCCAGGCGCTTGGTTCGGTTTTCGTCTCGCTCCAATTCCAATACGGGGCGACGGGAGACGACTACGTTGGAACGGCCCCGATCAATTTTAATGATTTTGAACTCATAGATTTTCTCAATGTGATCTTCCGCATCGGGGTTTTTATGAAGCGAAATCTGGCTTGCGGGTAAAAAGGCCTCCACCACCCCTAAATCCACCCGGTATCCACCATTCACTTTTTTTGTAACCCGTCCCTTAATCAAGACTCCGGCTTTATTTTGCTCCTCTAAAGTCTGCCAGACCCGGCTGCGGTCAACATTGCGTTTGGATAGTCTCAACCGGCCGTTGGAATCGGCCATACGTTCCACCGACACCTCGACCTTGTCGCCGATTTTTACGGTTAGCTCGCCGGTAATATCCAAAAACTCGGACCGGGGAATGACCCCTTCGGTCTTGTAGCCCACATCGATGACCAGTTCATCGTCACCGATTTTAACGATTTCGCCCGTTACCACTTGGCCGCGCGCGACGCGTTTTTCTTCGTTTAAAAGTTCCTCCATTGTCATTTCAGGTAGGGGTGATTCAGCCATGGTTGACCTCAAGTTCTTACTCCGTTGGGAGAAAAGTGGATTTCAGAGGGATTATTCTACAACAGAGGAAAGGACTGTGGGAACTCTTTCGGGCCCAGTTGGAAAGTCGAAACGTTTTTACTTGATATTGGCAGGTCGAAGTTTTGAGATTTCTTCCATCAAACGATCGGCTATTTTCCGATAAGTGGTTTTATCGGCTTTTTCACGGTAAAGATCATCCAAGCGCAGGGTTGGGCCATAGCTTACCGACGTGTGTCCAGGCCGGGGTAACAGTT
>PLZG01000054.1 GCA_003152075.1 candidate division FCPU426 bacterium | reverse complement strand
ACGGCAAAAACACCCAAGAGAATCCAACGAACTGAAATTTTTTCAAACAACCCATCGATCGATAGAAAAATGAGCGGTGCCCACACCATCGCGCAAAGATTGGGCAAATGGCCCGCGAAAACATGAAGAAAATAAGGACCCCCGAACATGAATACCGTTCCGGCTAAAAAACAAGAAAGGGGGTGAAGCCCCCGATGGTGGGCCCACAGATAAGTAAAAAACCCGGCCAAAAAAACATGAAGAATAATGCCGGAATTGATCGCAAAGGCTAGGGGAAGGATGAGATAAAACCAGTTAGGTGGATACAGAATAGCGGATTCAAAATTACCTAAAAAAGGGGCACCGCAAAGGTAATGTGGATTCCATAACGTAAGATGTCCCTGCCTCAATTGGTCAAAAGCAAATTGCCGCCAAGCGGTGAAGTGGAGGAATAAATCAGTTTGGGAACTTGAGAGGACTCGGCCTTGGCCGTTAAAGAGGACATCTCCAAACATCAGGAGATTTAATAAAGCAAGGCCGAAGCCACCAAAAACAAATGGGCGTCGGAAAATTCTGGCCGGTTGGTTTGCCATAAATCCATGGAAACAAAGGAAAGCCCCATCGTCAATAGGTATTTGGAGTAAGCTTTTAAAAGAACTAGTTCTATTCGCCCTTTTTCCAATAAAATCAACCCACCAATCAATGGAGAACTTTAGTGCACCCAAAAGATCATATTGCGTTAACCGGCCTCAAGATTTCCTGCATCATTGGCATTTTCGATTGGGAGCGGAAACAAAAACAAGACGTGGTAATCGACATGCGCTTCCCGGCGAATATTCGAAGGGCCGCCCGCAGGGACAAAATCGAGAACACAATTGATTACAAAAAAATAGCCAAAATCACTATCGCTTACGTGGAGAGAAGTGAATTTCAGCTGATTGAAACCCTGGCTGAACGCCTGGCTCGCCTCTTGTTGACCCAATTCAAATTAGGCGAAATTTCTCTTAAGGTTTCCAAACCCGGCGCGGTTCGCGGCTCTCAAAATGTAGGTGTGGAAATTACAAGAAAAAGTCCCGAGTCCCCCGAGGATTTGGTTTATTTCAGCCTGGGTTCCAATATCGACCCCGCCTTCCATTTGGAAGCAGCATTAAAAGCATTGGATGAAAGATTTGGCGTAAACGGGGTTTCACACTTTTACGAAACCTCCCCAGTTGGCGGAAAGAAAAACCAGCCATATTTCTGGAACATGGTAGTGGCGGTTGACTCAGAAGAGAACCCAGTGGTTATTCGAAAATGGATTGGGAAGCTGGAAAAGAAAGAAGGACGCGTACGAGAAAAAAATAGATATGAATCCAGAACCTTAGATGTGGATTTGATCTTGTGGAAAAACCGTGTTATGAGAGGAAAAGGTTTTTCCCTCCCCCACCCCGACATCCAAACCAAGGCTTTTGTCTTATTCCCGCTTTTGGAAATCGCCCCAAGATTAGCTTTGCCCGGCTCTGGAAAACCCCTAATTGAGTTAGCGCATTCGTTTAGGGACAAGGGTCAATTGATCCGCCGATTAAAAAAACCTTCCCCCATCAACTTTTAATACCTGACCAGTAATAAACCGATGGGTTGATAAGAAATAAACCGCTTCCGCGATTTCTTCCGGTGTTCCTTGGCGTTTCAAAGCGCTTCGATTAATCAATTCTTTGCGTTGTTTCCGGCTGTAAGTTTTAGGAATATAAATGGCCCCCGGCGAAACCGCGTTCACCCGGACAAGGGGACCCAACTCCTTAGCTAAAATTTTAGTTGTCGTAATAAGCCCGGCCTTGGAGGCACAATACGCGGAATAATCTTTTAAAATAGGATTTTCTCCATAAATGTCCGTAATGTTAATGATGCACCCATGGGTTATTTTAAGGAGGGGATTCGCCGCGCGGCTTAAAAAGTAAGGAGCAAAGAGGTTTACGTTGAAGAGTTCCATCCATTGGGAAGGAACGGTTTTGGAAAGCGGCGTGGGATAAAAAAGCGAAGCGTTATTAATTAATAAATCTAATCTTTTAAATTTTTTAAAAACCCTTTGAGTCAAAGAGGAAACCTGCTGCACTTGTCGCAAATCCGTTTTAAACACCAAAACTTCCGCCCCAAAGCCCTTTACCTCTTCCGCGAATTTTTTTGTTTTATTCGCCGAACTTTGATAATGAAGCGCAAGGTCAAACCCCTCGCGGGCGAGTTTAAGGCTAATGGCCCTACCCAAAAAACTGGCTCCTCCTGTCACGAGTGCCACAGGTCTTGAGCAATCGCTTGCTAATATTCTGATCATTTTTTCACCTAGCCACCTGATTTTTGCTCAATTAGCACTTTGGAAAGGGAAGGCAAAAATTTCCAATACCATGATGTCAATTGAACCATTTTAACTTGAGGGAAAAGTTCCAAGAAAAACTTTTGGGCACCCTCCCAAACGGCGGTGCCAGGACCATTCTCCTTCAAATTTTGTTGGAATTCTCGGATCAAAGACGCCGGCTTCACTTGAATCAAGTCATTTAACGTTTCCTCCCTTAGTTCTTCGTGTAAAACCAAAAGATAAAGGATAAGAACCAAGCACTGGGAAGCATGGTATTGGGCTTCCAAACTGGATTTCTTGTGGGTCCTGATTTGTAATCCGTTGACCAATATAAAACGGCCAGTTTGAGGAATCCTTACGGAATAACGCTGGCCAACATATTTTAATTCCACTACATGGGGATCCTCTAAGAGAAGATTCACCCAAGGATCAGGTATGGCCGAAAGACCCTCTAGATAGGGATTTTTAAGCGTCCCTTTGTCAGGACAACGAAATTCAAGAAACCCGAGGTCTTCCCGGTGGTAAAGGGGTATGGGTTTGCCGCGCAAGGAGGCCATAACCATTTTTCGCTGAAACCCCTGGTGCACTAAATGGTGATGAAAAGCTTTTAGGGACTTCCCTCCCCTTTCCATCCCAAAGATAGTTTCCTTGACCAAAAGACTGGGAGCCGGCTTTTCCAGAATGGAAAAATAGTAAAGCTCGGCTGCTTTCCCACCCAACAAAACAGAATGAGGAAGAATTCCTTTGATCCATGGAAGCCACGGCGCGATGGAAGCAACCAGACGCAAACTTTCACCCCTTTATTTGGAACCCTTGATTAAAAAGAATCTCTCGGATTCGCGACCTAAAATCACCTTGGATTTCAATTGTTAGATCCTTTAAGGTTCCACCAGTTCCACAAGATTTTTTGAGCTGACTGGTCAATGTTTCCATGTATTGACGATCATGGGTGAACCCCTCTAAAACAGTGACCGTTTTCCCTCTCAGACCTTTTTTTTCAATATGAATTTTAATGGTTTCCATGGAAATTTGGGCCAATTGAAACAAAAAACCCCCTGATAAAGGGGGTTGGTTGGTTGCGGGGGCTGGATTTGAACCAGCGACCTTTGGGTTATGAGCCCAACGAGCTACCAGGCTGCTCCACCCCGCGTCTTTTTGGCGTAAAAAACGCCGTTCTTCTCTTCAAGAAATTTTTAACGTATTGGTGCCGAGACCCGGAATCGAACCGGGACGGGCTTTAGGCCCGAGGGATTTTAAGTCCCTTGCGTCTGCCAGTTCCGCCATCTCGGCGAAAAACCCTCGACCACCATCTTCTAAAAGTCGTAATCTCTTTTTGAAAAGAAAAAATAAATGTTAGCTGTCTAAACTTTTTCTTTTTGCCAGATGGTTTAAAAGGAAAGGTAGAATAACGGCAACGCGATGGGAAGTCAACAATCAATCCAAAAGTGGGTTTTAACGAAATTCAGTCTTTGAAAATTTATAAACCACTTCTCCCGGCTTGGCTAAATTTAAATCCTCTCGGGCTTGTTTTTCAACGGCAGCGGAACTTTTTTCATAAACTTTGAATTCTGCTTGATAACCTTTTATCTCGGTCTTTAATTGATCCACTTGGTCCGAAAGTAAATGTTTTTCTTGTTGTAACTTATAAAGATTCCAAAGGCCTCGATTTCCACTGATCGCAAGGTAAGCGACAACAATAAACATTACAAAATTTCCCCATTTTCGTTGTGGACTCACCGATTCTCCCATGGTCTTAAAAATTCTCGCCAGCCCCTTTGGCGTTCATAGTCCAATAACTCCAAAAAAGGCTCAAGAGGTTTTTCACCATAAGTTATATTATACTTTAAATACTGCTTTTCAAGTGCCACGCATTGGAAGGAAAAGAAAACAACCATTCCAATTAAGAATAAAAGGAAAGGTGCTACCCAAAATAAGAGAGTGCAGCCAGCAAAAAAAATCATAATACCCAATGAAACTAAACCATTCCCCAAAACTAAAAAAAACGACCTTTTAAATATTTTAAAGAAAGGGGGATTTTGAAAAAAAAGGATGGGCAACTGGTATATCATCGCGGACACCCAAAACAGTGAAAACCAAAAAATTAACCCGACAAACACCAAATCGAGGAATCTCTGGGAGTTTTGGAGCAGGAAGTAGAAACGGATATTATATATCGCAAGGCCGAGAACAAAGCCCGACAGGGAAGATAACCCAAGTGCTTTTAAAACGAATTTTTGATAGCCTTTCCAAACATCAAGAAAGGTTCCTTCACCCTCAATAAATATTTTAAAAACAAGATAGGCCCAGCCAACAGAAGCCGCACATTCGAGCTGATACATCAAAAAGATACCTGGAAAAAAAAACCTTTTTTCATCACCATAAAGCCCGGCGTGCCATCCCAACCACCCAAGACTAAAACAAGTCAAGAACCAACCCAAGTTATATAAGACAAGTTGGAAAAGGTGATCGTAGAGACGCCAAAACCAGGATCTTAAAATATCAACCCAACGTGAATATTTTAGGGTGTTAAGTTCGGAAGGATTCAGCGGAAAAGCGCCTTGAGAATCCAATGCTTTAGGTCAGCTCTTTTTCAAACTTCGGGATGGCTTTCTTCAATTCCAATCGGCCGCGGCCCAAATTACCTTCAAGATTAATCGCAAGTGTAACAAAATAACTTTGACCAACCATCATCATGATCATGGTGGCTTTATCGGTAGTAATTAATATTTCGGCCGTATTCCCTAATCCGAAATTAGAAGATGCCCTCATCGCATTTTTAATAATACTTGAATATTCAGCTCCGACAGCATTTATGTCAAACGATGAGTTTTTTGAAATTTGGTCAATAACAATACCGTCCATGCCTACCAATCCGGCCCCAATAGCTCCGTCTACATTAGAAAGAGTTTCTTCAAGTATTTTTTTAAAATCCATTCTTTCAATCCCGATAAAAATTTGTTTATTACAGAACCCCAATGGCTATCAATCTTAGGTTTATTCCGCTTTGAAAACTATGATATTTTATCCAGCTTTTTGATGGCGGAATCTAACGCCAACCTTAAAAGTCCCAGATTAATATTACTGTTTGCTAAAACTATTAAAACGAAAGTTAAAAAAGAAACTAGTAGTATGTGTCCAGTTTCAGCGGTGACCAAAACTTGCTGAAGTTTTCCTTGATTCATTTGGGAAACAGAACGATGAGTACTTTGAAAAATCGCCAACGCTTGTTTTCCCAGGTCAGCATTATTGCTTGTTTCGCCCATGGAAACAATGTTTATTCCATCGCTTCCGATCAAAAAGCATCGGATGATTCCACTTACTGAGTTCAGTTCTGCGAGAATTCCCTTTAACCCGTCAACTTGTTCTGCTTGTAACTTTGGAGCGGTTAATTTAGATTGTGGATTTTGAATATTTCGAGCGGGGTTCGAATCGTTTTTTAGGGGGGCCGATGGGCTCGTTTTCTCCTCGATGACAACATCATCCTTACCACCCCGGCGCATTACTTGGAGAATATCCTCGTTAGTAAATTTTGAATCATCTTCTTTTTTTGTTTTTCCAGATTGTTGGGCTTTGTTTTTGACTTCATCAACAATCACATCCTCCTTTTGATCTGGCGGTTGAATAAATTCATTTTTATTAAACTTTGAACCAGCCTTGTCTATGGCCGATTCCTTTTGTTGTCGATCAACTATATCGGCCAACTTTTGCCTCAACATCAGGTTCTGGGGATCATTGGCAAGAAGTTCCTGATAAACTTCAACCGCTTTATCAAAATGACCCTGCTTTAAATATAAATCGGCAATTGTGACGGAAGCCGTGCTCTCTTTAGTTTGATTCTTTTTTTCGCTCGCTGTTGTTTCTTTTTTCCCCAAGATAGGACTTTTATGTTCACGGGCCGCTTTTTCAATTGCTAGTTTAAGCGATTGTTGAGTGTCTTCATCATCAGGATTTAAAGTTAAGATTTTTTGATATTCTTCAATCGCGGCTTGAAAATCGCTTTTGCTCATAAAAATAGAACCCAATAAAGAGTGTGCCATCAAATTTTCAGTGTCAAGTTCAAGAACTTTCTTGAATTCCGATATGGCGTCTTCGACCTTGCCATTTTCTTGGTAAATTCTTCCAAGCACTACTCGGGCGCTTGTGTAAGTAGGGTGTTTTTCCAATCCTTTTTTGCAAACTCTCATCGCCTCTTCAAAATTTCCGTCCTTTCGGTATGCATCGGCCAAAGGGGCAAAAACAAGAGAGTCGGGATTGTCTTCCAATTTTTTTTTAAGTTCTGTGATTTCGGACGTATTGGAATCCTTCGCGAATGACTTAAAATAACCCGCTGGCATCAATTTGGAATTGTTTTAATGCCGAAAGGATGATGGATTGGGGAATATTTTTTTGAATGGTAACAAGACCAATTTTCCTTGTCAATATAAATTGGATTTGACCTCTTCTACTCTTCTTGTCCAGAAACATTTTTTTAAAAACCATTTCCGAATTAAACCTGGGCAACTTTCGGAACAACCCTATTTTCCGAAGCAATTGACTTTGACGTTGAACGACTTCTTCGGAACACATATTCATTCTACGGGATAATTGGGCGGCAAAAAGCATGCCGTAAGAGATGGCCTCCCCATGAGTTAATGTTTTGTACTTGAAATAAGATTCCAAAGCGTGTCCCAAGGTGTGCCCGTAGTTGAGCCAAGCCCTCTTTCCGTTTTCCCTTTCATCCTCCGAAATTATTTTCGCCTTGATCTCGCAGGAACGTGAAATAAGGGAAATTAATATTTTGGGTTCTCTTCGCAAAATGTTTTCGGTTTGATTTTCTATTTTTTTGAACAGTTTTTCATCTTGAATCACTCCATATTTAATAATCTCAGCTAAACCTGTCCTGTATTGACGCCGGTCTAACGACTTTAATACCAACGGGTCAATCAAAACTAATTTAGGTTGATAAAATGTTCCAATTAAATTTTTTATTCCGACAAAATCTATAGCGGTCTTACCACCGATGCCGGCATCAACCTGGGCTAAAAGTGTAGTTGGACATTGAATAAAATTGATTCCACGCATGTAAAGGGATGCGGCCAAACCGCCCAAGTCCCCCACCACACCACCACCCAAGGTAATGAGGGTGGAATCCCTTTGGAGACCATGTTGGGCCATCTTTTTTAATATAAAAAATAACGACCTCTCTGTTTTTTGATCTTCACCATCGGGAATAAGAATGGTTCTAAAATCAATGCCCACCCTTTGAAAGTTTTTACCAATTTTTTTTCCGTATTTGTTAAAAACGCATGGCACCGATAGAACCATATTTTTTTTAGAACTTATGATTTTCCTAATTATTTTCCCAGCATGGGTCAATGCTCCGTTTTCAACATGAACAGAGTAACTTCGGACATCCAGATTAATTGCTATTCGCTTAATCAAAATTTTTAACCTTATTTTTTCGGTAGATATTCATGCCGATCAAAATCAACACAAATATCCCGGTACAATAAGCAAGAATAATAAAAGGTGGCATAAATAATTTTTTTCTTCAATATCTTTTGAAATAATCGGGACTTCATTAATAGCCCACAAAAAATAACACAATCCAAATAGGAAAATCCAATATTTTTTAGGGAAGTTATCATTCCTGAATCCGAAGTTAAATTAGTCGAAACCATTGGTGGATTTTCCTTATATTTTTCAGTTAGTTTAATAATTTTAATCATCTTTTCACTTATGTTTTTTCTTGTTTCATCACGCAAGCCAATTTGTTAGCAATCTTTTATGAGGTTCTTTTGCTTTCCAAAGCAAATGAATAAATCAATCTAAAACTGGTGCCCCTGATCCCAAGCCCAATCATTATCGAGGGCTTGAGTCAAAGCTTTCCGAGTCCTTTCAAACAACATAACGTCACGCCGGGAAATGGTTTCAATTGATAAGCACGTTGCCAACATGCGTAATGCGTTTTCTTCACCGGGCTCCAATTGAATAAATTTTTGAAATAAATCTCCGGCCTCTAAATACCTTTCCGCTAGTTTTAACTCTTTCGCCTTGGTTAATAGGGCTTCATTTTCATCCAAGCCGCATTTTGGACAAATATCAACATCCCATTTCTCATTTTTACAAAGAGGGCAAATCAAAGGAATGATCCTCTTGTAAAACTTTAATAATTTCTAAAGCGATTTCCTTAGGCTTTTTATCATCGGTTGGAACACTAGCGTGAGCGAGTGAATAAAGGGGGGTTCTAATCAACAATATATTTTTAATTTCCATCAAAGAATTTTTTGATTGGACTAAAACGGGTCTTTGGGACAAATTTAACCCTATTCTTTCCAATGCCTTTTCAGCTGAAACTTTAAGCCAAATACACCATCCCAATTTCAAAAGAATTTCCCGATTTGCCTGATCAAGCCAAGATCCACCACCCGTGGAAACAATGGTTTTTTCTTTATTCTTCAGCCAATCGACAGCTTCTTTTTCTTGTGACCGAAAAAATTCTTCGCCGTTGTCTGAAAAAATTTTAGAAACACTTTTTTTATTTTTTTCTTCAATCCATTGGTCCATATCCAAGAAATTGTACTTTAACAATTTCGCCAGTTCTTTTCCTGTGGACGTTTTTCCGGAACCCATAAAACCAATCAGAATAATATTTTTTTGTAAACCCATTATTTAGACTTAAAAACTTTTAACATGGTTAAGATAAAATCGGTACCGTTGTTGAATTTCCTCCATGAAATCTCCGCCCATTTTCTCCAAGAATGCATCAGCTATAACCCACGCACAGAGAGACTCTCCGATGACGGAGGCGGCTGGCAAAGCACAAACGTCAGAACGCTCATAAGCCGCCTTAATCACTTTCTTTGACTCAATATCAATTGAAGAAAGCGGTTTTCGAAGGGTTGAGATTGGCTTTTTAGCAACCCGAATAATAATTGGTTCACCATTACTCATCCCACCCTCAATACCACCAGCTCGGTTGGTCAAATGATAAAACTTTTTCCGTTTGTTATACGAAATTTCATCGTGAACTTGTGACCCCAAGCGAGTGGCATTTTCAAATCCTTTTCCTATTTCAACTCCCTTGATAGCTTGCATACTCATGAGCGATTGGGCCAACCTTCCATCCAATTTCCGATCCCATTGAACATGGCTTCCAAGACCGACCGGTACACCGGCGATATATATTTCAAAAATTCCGCCCAAAGTGTCACCTTTATTTTTTGCGGAGTCTATAAGTCGCATAGCCCTAGTTTCATCTTTCTTCTGAAGCATTCGAACTGGTGATTTGTCCGCAATTTCGTTTATTTTATTTTTTTGAAAACCATTACCAGTGGATTGAACTGACCCTAATTGAACTACGTGACTTTGTATCATGACATTAAATGTTTTCAATAATTTCTTAGCGACCGCTCCAGCAGCAACTCGAACAGTTGTTTCTCTTGCACTGGCTCTTTCCAAAACATTTCTTAAATCCCGGTGGTTATATTTTATTCCCCCAGATAAGTCGGCGTGGCCAGGCCTAGGACGGCGCAAGAAGTTCATTATTTTTTCTTCAACCGGATCGGGAGACATGACCTTTTGCCAATTTTCGTAATCTTTGTTTTTGACAAATAACGTGATTGGAGACCCAAGTGTGTATCCATTTCGTACACCTGAAAGAATTTCTACTTGGTCATTTTCAATGAGCATTCGGCCGCCACGGCCATACCCTTTTTGACGACGAGCTAGTTCAATATTGATATCTTCTGACAAAAGAGCCATTTTGGAAGGAAATCCTTCCAAAATAACAAAGGATCCTTTTCCGTGGGACTCACCTGCGGTTAAAAAACGAATAGCCACCATTCACTCCAAATTGGTTTATGTTAATTCTCAAAATAATTATACTATTCGGTTTAAAAAATTTAGTACGGACCTAAAAAAAATAAGCGCCCAAATGGGCGCTTATTTCGGCTGTAACGAAACAATAAAAGCCTTAATCTTCTAATAATGTAGGCGTGATAAAAATTACTAGCTCTACTTTTCGATTCGTTTTCTCATGCTCTTGAAACAGGGTTCCAATAATTGGGAGACTTGATAAGAGAGGTATCCCATTAATTGTATCCTGTGCCAATTCCCTTACAAGACCCCCGATAACGATCGTCTCACCGTTTTTCGTGGTGATAGTTGTGGTAGCAGTTTGAACGCTCGTGGGCGGTGGCGCCCCCGGTCCTTGAGCGGTACCCGTTTGGGATGTAATCGACGCATTTATAATTGTTGTAATTCTACCGTCATCGGTTATTCGGGGCGTAACTTTCAAATCGATTGGAAGTGGTAAATTAGTAAAAGTAAGGGTACTTGTACTACCACCGAGGGGGTTCAAAATTATGGTCGTGGTTGCAATAACTACGTTTTCAACCGTGTTAATCTCAGCTGGAACTCCGCTTTCAGTCGCAATCCTAGGTCGAGAAATAATCTTACCCTTTTTATGGGTTTCTAACGCCTGAAGATTGGCGCTAATATTCAACCCGCTTTTAATCGTGCCAAAGGTAAAAGACCCCGCATTTCCCTGAGCGTTTACAGGAAGATTTGAAAAGGAGCCCGCTAAAGTTGGATCACCAATATTTTTATTGGCGGACCAGTTGATCCCAACGTTTAAATCTTTTTCGTTATCAATTTCAACAATATTGGACTCAATTAAGACTTGAGCCGGTTTGTGATCAAGTTCTTTAATTAATTCTAAAAGAACTCCCATATTTGAAGCAGCTTCCCATATGACTAATGAGTTTCCTTGGAGTTGAATTTTTCCAACAGGTGTTAAATAGGCTCCTAATATAGTTTGAATGTTTGGAGCGTTGGCATAGTTTAATTTTACAACGCGGGTTATCCTGTCACTATTTGAGCTTTCATCCAATTTTAAATCTTTTATTGCTCTTTTATAATCTTCAATATCAGAAGCGGTCCCATTTAAAATAATTAAATTACGAATTGAGTCCGTCTGCGGATTTAATGCGTTGGTCGAACTAAGGAGAGGTTTAACTAAACCATTAAATTGGTCCGGAGTCATCCCCCCCGAAGGAGTTATCATTTGTACAATATGTGGCATAATAACTTTAGACTGTATGAGTGTCGCTTGCGGGCCTACTCGAAGTAAATTTCCTTGTACTTCAAAATTATAATTTCCTGACGACAATAAATTGGCTAAGGCAGTTTTCAATGGAATGTCTCTAAACTTTTCGTTAACTACCCCTAATAATGGGCCCGCGACAAAATCAACATCAAACCCCGACTCACTTGCCAAAGTTTTAATCACGGCATTTAAATCTGCCGCCTCAATATCCAACGAAACCAACTGATTTAAATTTCCTCTCTTTTCAATGGGTTTTTCCAAGATTGGAGGAGCAGACAAAGTAATAACGACTTGATTTAAATCCCGATCAATTTGTGGTGTGGTTCCGGGCAACAACGTAAGAATCACTTCTGAAGTAGGCGAATAGGATAACCCTATCTGCCGCAATTCCATTTGAACGACACCGCCTTTATCCAACTCAAAATTTCCACTTTTAAACTTTGTCAATTTTTCCGGGATCTCTAATTTCGTGTTATAAAATCTTATAACTAACTTATCCGGCTGAGATAATTTACGAACAGTATATTTTGAAGGCCCATCGGAAGTAAGTACAATTTTCATTCCCTTTTCAACCGGTTTAAAAGACGTATCTATTAATCGGAAAAATATCCTCTTCTCTAAAGCATTTTCGTTTGCAACAGCCGGCTCACTTTTTTTAATTTCCTCAGTGGATACAACCGTTCCTAAAGGATTTAAAATTAAGGTGTAACCTGTTTTAGATGGGTTTAAATCCCATTTCTCTAGCCTTGTTACATCCAGAACAATCCATGCGGTATTGCCTGAATGGCTCGAAGATCGAATACTTTTTACTATGTGATTTTTTAAAACGATTTTTTGTCTTATTTTAAGTTTTGTGTTTAATAATTTTATCAAAACTTTTTGGCTTGATATTTTCGTCACATCTGGCAAAGGAAGATTTTCACCCTCAAAAATAATTTTCGCTTCATTTCCTTCCGACGAAACAGACACTTTGTTTACCACTGAATTAAGTTTAGATAATTTTTGTGTGGGACTTTTTGTTAGTTTATCTTCACTTAAAGTTGTTGAACCCAATTCAGTTTCTTTAGGCTTGGAGGTATGTGTTTTGGTGCCAATGCCAGTAGAAAAAGATTTAGCATTGGGGGCCGAATTACCACCTAGATCGATCTCAATGTCTTCCGCAATCGTAGGACAAAAAGGAAGAAAAAGAGTAACTGTAAACAACAAGCCGGTACTTTTCAGGTGCGAAAATAAACCTCGCATCTATTAATCTCCTTTTACCTTCTTGGATAAACTATTTTTTGTTCACCTTGAACTAAAATCACTCCCGAAGCGGTAATATCACCTGCCACTCCATCAATTGCTTTTTCTCCACTAAATAATTTCTTAAACTTAAGAACGTATTTAATGTTGGAATTACCCTTCCAAGTAAACAATGCTAATTGAGACTCTCCCAATACAATAATCCCATGATACTCTAGTTCTGCGATTGAAACCTGAGGCAACCGATCCAAATTATCCAATGGTTTGAATGGGTCTCTTCCATGATATGACGGAACATAAAGAGGTTGAATAGAAAAATTCATAAAAACAGGTTCTGGTACATCTTGTTGTTGAGCCAAACACTTCCCCATTACAAATAGAATCACAAAAAAAGTTACGAGAATATTTTTAATTTTCAAAATATTATTCATTATTTGGCCTGTATCCCACTAAGGAGCATTTGTGTTGACAAGGTCGCATTTGGATGAGTCGGATCCAAGGGAATGGCGGTAACCACTACATCATGGGCGGTCATCACTAGATTAGATAGACTAATTTGATAAATAAATTTAAGCAAACCACTATAATCCGAGTTGAATTTAATGTTTACTGGAATTTCCGTATACGAAACATCTTTCACCGCCGAGGAAGAAACATTAGAAAATCTAAAATCCGTCAAATAAACTCCAGATCTATTCTGAATAGAATTTACAACTTCAACCATTTTAGATTTGTCGATACTTTTCGGAATTCTATTTTGAATCCACTCTAATTCCCGCTGAATTGAATCGGCCCTTTTCTTAAATTCGACATATTTAGCCACAATTTTCTTAGCTTCTTCCAAATCTTTTTTCTCCTGATCTCTTTTTCCTTCGAGAGAGGAAATTTCCCTATTAATAGGCTTTAACGCGAATTGATAGAAAAGAAAAGATAGAACTATAAATCCAAAAATTCCTAAAATAATATATTGTTGCACGGGAGTAATTTTCATGAACTTTGGTCCGCAACCTTTATGGTTATTTCAAACTGCTGAACTTGCTTATTTAAGCCAACCGGGGCAATAACATTTTTCAAATCTAAGGTAGGCTCTTTCATCACCCCCCCTGGTTTTTGTATATCCGAAAAATATTTTTTCAAAGCGGACAAAGAAAAAGAATAACCATCAACAATAAATTTATTTGTGTCGGCCCCTTTGCCTTGATTAATCCCAGTAAACCAAATTCCTTCGGGCAAAATTAATGCTAATTGGTCAAATGCAACCACTATTTTTCTTTGGGTTTCTGAAATGCTTTTTATTGTCTTTTTAAAGGTATCCAAACTGGCCTCTTTATTTTGCAAATCCTTTACTTCGTTTATTTTGTCCTGATAACCTTTCGATTCCTCTTCAATCTGACTGATTTCACTTTTTAAATTACTTCTAACCTGAACCCTTTGGATATAAATCCAAAACAATCCCATTGCGATTATGGCAAAAACAATTACCACCAAAAAACCAATTAAAAATTCTTTTCTCTTCTTTTTCTCCTTAACCGGAACAAGATTTATCTTAATCATGGTTATGATTCTACTTGGCGAAGAGCAAGCCCAAGACAGACTCCCATGTGAAATTCGTTTTCAGCCATCCGTTCCGGATCAATGTTTTTTGAAGCTTCAACATTTCGGAAGGCCCCAAAATGCTCAACAGGTATTCCAAGTTTATTGGCTAGAAATCGATTTACATTTTTCAACCGTGCGCTCCCCCCCAAAAGAATTACTCGTTCAACGGTCTTTTTTCGGGCTTGGGTCTCATAATAATCAAACGAACGACGTATTTCTCCTAAAAGTTTGTTTAGCACCGGGGTCATGACATCCGACATTCTTAAAACACGGTCATCTTTATGAGAAACTGTCGATAAACTAAAATCATCCTCCTCCATGGATATGGCCCCATGGGATTTTTTGAGCTCTTCAGCTTCAGAAAATTTCAAATTAAATTCTTTTTGAATTTCCTTTGTAAAATCATTTCCCGCGACAGGTATATCTCTAGTAAAGCGAGTATTGTTTCCCTCGATTATGTTGATGGTCGTTAAAGAAGCGCCCATATTAATTAATGCTATAGTTTCTTCACTTGGCTCAACACGGTTGATTTCATATGCGTTTTGTAACGCAAATGCATCAATGTCAATCACCATTGGAGACAAACCAGCCAATTTCAACATTAATAGATGTTGATCGACAACATCCACTTTGGCAGCCACTAAAAGAACATCCAATTTTCGTTGACCATCTTCCTGTGTTTCGCCCAATATCTGAAAATCAAGGACAACTTGATCAATATTCAAAGGAATGTATTGCTCGGCCTCCCGCGCAATCGATCCCCTCAATTCTTCCTCGGTCATAAATGGAAGTTTAACATAACGAATAATTACCGAATCCCCCGACAAAGATGTGACAACTTTTTTTGTTTTAATTCCGCTTTCTTTAAAAACTCGTTTAATGGTTTCAACAATTGTCGATCTTTGAGAATCCAGATTTTTGGCATCAAGCGATTCTTTTGGAATTTCGACTATACCCATTGAAACTAATTTCCATTGATTTGCTTCAGGCTTGAGTTGAACAATTTTGATGGTGGAAGAACCAATGTCTAAACCTACGATTGCTTTTGAAAAAAAACTCATATATTCATCCTTTTAATGAACCCATTTTAAGAAATCACCTTCCAACCCAGGGAAGAACCAAAAAAGCAAGGCTCCAATTGCTAAATAGGGCCCAAACGGGATCAACTCTTTCCATTGAACTCTTTTTCTTTTTATAGCTTTTAAAAAAAAAAAGAAAGAAGCTGTAACACACGCGAAAATCAACACATATGTGGCATTTAAAAGGCCCATCCACAATGCAAGGCCTGCAACCATCTTGATATCGCCCCCCCCAAGACCATTTGAAAAAAACAGAAACAACCCGAAAATAATGGAACCCATGATAATAAACCCACTAATGGTCGTAAATATTACTGAAGGCAAAAGGGGGAAACGAAAAACGTTGATAAACAACCCGGCGAGAATAAAAAGGTTATTAAACAAATGAGGTAACAACCGCCACTGAAAATCACAGGTGGATAGCAAAACCAAAAAACTCACGAAAAAAAAGCTAGTGATCAATAAAAATAATGATTCTTTCAAAAAACAACAAGAACTCAAAAAGAATAAAAAAGCAGTCATCGTTTCAACTACAGGATATTGTAGTGAGATAGCTTTTTCGCAGTGCCGACATTTTCCCCCTAAAACAAAAAAGCTTATAATGGGAATATTATCGTACCAGGAAATTGATTCCTTACACCGAGGGCAAAAAGAGGCGGGGGTAATAATTTGCCCGCCGCTTTTCCAACGGGTCAGACAAACATTCAAAAAGCTTCCAACACAAGCTCCTAAAAGCAAAGAAAAGAAAGGCGTAAAAAGAGCGTGGATAAAATCACCTCAAAACTTTAACTAAATAAAACAATGGGTGGCACATATGGCCACCCATTGTTTTTAATTAAGTTTTTTTAAAAAAATCACTCAAATCCATAAAACGAGTATGGGATAGACTTTGAGTCTTTAACAGTGCTATTCACATATACGTTACCAAAATTACTGTCATACATCCAACCTGTCGACGAAGCGGTGGGTGCCGAACTTCCTGCTGTCATCGTCACCAAAGCCCCTGCAGGACTTGTGGCTCCCGCCACAAAAGCCCCAGTCACTTTTACCGGAGAAATGTTATCCAAGTACCTACTAAAAGAATAGGTAGTCCAGGATTGCAGCGTAGTCGGCCAAACACCCTGTTGGTCTCCATAGTAAATAGAGGCCGCCGACTTGATGCTTCCTAAATTACCCTTAGTCGACCCTTCTCTTGATTTCTCCAACATAGCAGCAAAACGCGGAATCGCGATGGCCGCCAAAATACCGATAATCGCGACAACGATCATCAGCTCAATCAAAGTAAAACCTTTTGCTTTCAAACGAATCATAACAACCCTCCCTTAATCTAAGCTTAATCTTAGCTAAACTTGATTAATTAAGCTCACAACCATTTTATCGCCTAAAAAATCGATTGTCAACCAACCAAACCATGGCCAAACAAAAGCTAACCGACAATATTTCCCAATTCAAACATTGGCATAAACATCGCGACGACAATGAATCCAATGGTAACACCTAAAAAGACAATCAAGATTGGCTCGATAATAGAGGTTAACCCATCCACTGCTACATCCACTTCAGATTCATAAAAATCGGCGATCTTGCTCAACATTTGGTCAAGGGCACCAGTTTCTTCCCCAACGTTGATCATCTGAGTCACCATCGGTGGGAAAACTTTGCTATCTTTCAACGGTTGAGTTAATGTCTTGCCTTCTCGAACCGAATCTCTCGCATTCATAACAGCCCTTTCAACCACCAGGTTTCCCGACGTTTTGCCAACCGTTTCTAGTGCGTCCATGATTGGAACACCTGATTTAATGAGTGTCCCAAGGGTCCTCGCGAATTTTGCCACTGAAGCTTTTCGGGCCAAAACTCCAAAGACAGGGATCATCAAAATCATTTTGTCCCAATTGTAGGCTCCTGTCTTCGTCTTTCGATACAATGAAATCCCAAACCCCAAACCCACAAGTGTGGCCAGTAATATAAACGCTTTATAACTCGATAAGAATGCACTGGTATCAATAATAAGTTGTGTAGGCCAAGGCAGCTTTGCACCGAAAGAGGTAAAAACATCCCGAAAAGTTGGCACTACTTTAACCATTAGAAAAATAACCACCAATACAGCCACAGACATCACCACAATTGGGTACATCATAGCCGACTTGACTTTCCGGGCAACGCCCTCTGCTTTTTCCATGTATTCGGAAAGCCTTTCAAGGATGACGTCTAAAATACCCCCTTGCTCTCCAGCTTTAATCATGTTGACATAAAGGGTATTGAAAGCTTTCGGGTGTTTCGCCATAGCTTCTGAGAGCGGGACGCCATTGGAAATATCATCGCGCACTTTTGTCATCACTACCCTAAAATCCGGGTTTTCAGCCTGTTCCGCCACGATCGTCAAGCCCTGAAGAATCGGCAACCCGGCATTGACCATAACTGAAAATTGTCGGCTGAAAACCACAATATCTTTCGTGGTGACATTCCCACCTTTTTTTGTTAAAGCGGCCAGAAGCGCGCCAAATTGTCCCTGGGTCGAAATGGAAACAACCTCTAACCTCTTTTGCCGAAGAGCGGCCGTGACGGCGGACTCGCTTTCAGCTTGGATGATGCCATCGGTGATTTTTCCAAGATTGTTACGGGCTTGGTATTTATATGTTGGCATGAATCAACCCTCTCGGTTTTCCAAAACTAAATAACACCCTTAACCATTCTTTGCAATTCTTTAGGGTCCAATGTTCTTGAAAAAATTTCGTTGTAGCTGACTAACTGTTTTTGATACAGCTCAAAGAGACCTTGGTTCATAGTCTGCATTCCGTATTCGGTACCCGTCTGCATAGCCGAATAGATTTGGTGAATTTTTTCCTCACGAATAAGGTTTCTAACCGCCGCGGTAGGAATCAGGATTTCAACGGCCATACAACGGCCAGACCCGTAAGCCTTAGGGAGAAGCTGCTGCGACAATACCGCCTGAAGAACAAAGGAGATCTGAGCACGAACCTGCGTCTGTTGGGAAGCAGGAAAAACGTCGATGATACGGTTGATGGTTTGAATACAGTCAACGGTATGCAAGGTTGCAAAAACCAAATGGCCCGTCTCCGCAATGGTTAAAGCAGCGTTAATTGTCTCCAAGTCTCGCATTTCACCGATGAGGATGACGTCCGGATCCTGTCGCAAGGCGTACTTTAAAGCCGATGTAAATGAGTGGGTGTCAGTCCCCACCTCCCGCTGGTTCACAATGCAAGATTTATGTGTGTGAACATATTCAATGGGGTCTTCAATGGTAATAATATGATGCTGTTGATTGGTGTTAATCCAGTCCAACATGGCTGCCAAAGTGGTCGATTTCCCTGATCCCGTTGGCCCCGTCACCAGAACCAGACCCTTGGGCAATTTCACGATATCCTGAACCACCTGGGGAAGTTTCAAATCTTCAAAAGTCCGGATACTGGTTGGAATATTCCGAAGGGCTGCCGCCACGGCTCCCCTTTGTTGGAATACGTTCATACGAACGCGGCCAACTCCCTCCACACCAAAGGAAACGTCCAATTCATTGTCTTTCTCGAACTTCTCTTTTTGCTCATCGGTCAAAATACTGTAGATCAATTGCTGGGTGGTTTCAGGCCTTAATTTCTCATATTCGGTTGCCGTCATGACGCCATCCACGCGTAACATGGGCGGTGCGCCGGCGGTTATATGAAGATCCGAAGCTCCTCGCTCAAACATCAGCCTTAAAAGCGTATCGATATTAACCATAGGATGTGTCCCGCTCCTTGCGAAAATTTACCACTGATTATTCCTCTTGATCAGCATGCGCCACGCGTAACAATTCTTCCACCGTCGTCATCCCCTTCAACACTTTCCTTATGCCGCATTCCCGGAGTGTCTGCATCCCGCCTTCCCGGGCTAATTTTTTCAGTTCAGTGGCAGGTTTTCTCTGGAGCACGCCTTTACGAAAATCATCGGTTAGCACCATGACTTCATGGATGGCCATCCGGCCTTTGTAACCAGTGCTGGAGCAGGTGGCGCAGCCGGTGCCCCGGGTTAATGTAATGGTCTCACCAGCACTCGGCTTTAGGTTTAACTCTTCCAAAATTTCGGGGGGCGCCTCATAAACTTCCTTACAATCCTTGCAAACCCGTCGTAAAAGCCTTTGGGCCACCACGCAATGCACGGTAGAGGTAATCAAAAAGGGTTCAACCCCCATATTTCCCATCCGGGTCACGGCTCCTGGCGCGTCATTGGTGTGCAAGGTCGAGAAAACCAAGTGCCCCGTCAATGCGGCGTTAATAGCAATTTCAGCTGTTTCCTTATCCCGGATTTCTCCCACCATGATGATATCCGGGTCTTGTCTAAGAAAGGACCTTAAACCCGCCGCGAAGGTAAGGCCGATGCCAGCCCGCGCGTTAACTTGGTTGATTCCCTGCAGGTTATATTCCACGGGATCTTCAATAGTGGAGATATTGACATCAGGATTGTTAATGTAATGGAGGGCCGAATAAAGCGTGGTTGATTTGCCCGAACCAGTGGGACCAGTAACCAAAACTAAGCCATAGGGTTCCACGATGGCTTTTTCAAACTTGGGAAGAACATCGTCCTCAAAGCCCAGCTTGGGCAAATCTAATGAGAGGTTTGAGGAGTCCAAAATACGCATGACGGTTTTTTCACCAAATTGAACGGGGCAAATCGAGACACGAAGGTCGATTTCCTTCCCCAAAACCTTGATCTTAATGCGTCCGTCCTGCGGAAGGCGCCTCTCGGCGATATCCAATGAGGACATGATCTTGAGGCGGGAGGATATGGCCGCGGCAATGGACCGCGGAGGGGATTGGACTTCATGGAGTACGCCGTCAATTCGGTAGCGGCAACGGAGATTTTTTTCGTAGGGTTCTATGTGAATGTCACTTGCGCCCGAACGAACCGCTTCGGTTAAAATCAAGTTCACCAACCGCACCACCGGGGCGTCCTCGCCGGCGGCCTCTAATTTGGAAATGTCGATTTCTTCGGCCTTCTCTTCCATCACTTCCAGACTATCACCCGCCCCACCCATGGAATTGAGGATTTCCTGCATGTCACCGCCGGTTTCAGCGCCACCACCGCCCCCCGCCGCAGCCGCGGCAGAACCGTAATATTTAGCCTGCATGGCTTTAATTTCGGTCTCGCTGGCAATCGCGGGATCGACGTCAAAACCCGTCATCATTTTGATGTCATCAATGGCAAATACATTTAAGGGGTCGGCCATGGCGACCGTGAGCCTTTTATCTTTTTTGACGATGGGAATAAGTATGTGGTTGATAGCGATGGATTCTGGAACGGAAAACACCACGTCGTTGGGGATTTCGCCAATTTCCGTCAAGCTCACATGCGGGATGCCCAGTTGGGTTCCCACGAAAGCCATGATAACGTCTTGGGTCACATAACCCTGGCTAATGAGGATTTTCTCAAGGCGGCCGCCCTTGATTTTTTGCTCGTGCATGGCCTCTTGAAGCTGTTCTTCGGAAATAATCCCTTCATCCACAAGCATTTCGCCTAAGCGCTTTTTCATGGATTCAGGCATGGATAACCTCGGTTGGATGAATGGTAATGGGAGAAATAGTAGCCTTACAAGGAAGTATAGATTCGTTGAAAATTGAAGTCAACGATTGTTCGGGAAGTTACGGTTAATGAGAACCCAAAGAGTGCAACAACATCTTTCTCATATCCTTTAGGGGGGCCTTTTTTCCTGACCACCTTTCGAAGGACAAGGCCCCTTGGTGAAGGAGCATTCCCAAACCACTCAGGCATGTTAAACGCTTCTCACGAGCTTCTTTGAGGAAGGCCGTTTCCCGGTGATAAATCAAGTCCACAACCCAGGTCAAGGGCTTTGCGGCTTTAAGGGACAGTGGAGAGGGATCTTCTTTTTTTAATCCCACCGAGGTCGCTTGGATAACCCAATCACATCGGGGCAGAAATTTTCCCGCCTCCTTCACTGAAACTGATTCGGTTTCCAAAAAACGGTAACGACTCTTTAAGGATTTCACCAAGCGGCCCGCCCGTTGTTCGGACCGGTTTGCCACATAGAAGCCCTTCACACCCGAACTTGCCAAAGCCCCAGCCACGGCTTTCGCCGCTCCACCCGCTCCCAACAAGAGCCCTCTGGAACCCCTAAGCTTTTTCCTGAAATCCCCCAAGGACCTTAAAAACCCCTCACCATCGGTGGAAGTTCCACAAAGTTTGTTCCCCTTTCGATAAAGGGTATTTACCGATCCCAGCCATTTGGCCTCGGGTTCCACATGGTCCAAATAAGGAAGTACGGCTTCTTTGTAAGGAACCGTAACATTCGCCCCGATGAAGGCGCCTGTCCGCATCATTTCTAAAACGGGCTTTAACTGGTTTTGGGAAAGATCCAAGGGCAGATACAACCAGGGTAGCTTGGCCTTTTGAAAGGCGGCGTTTTGCATGGCGGGAGAAAGCGAATGGCTCAGGGGATGCCCCAGGATAAAAACCAGACGGGCCGAACTTGAATGTATTGCCGGAAAAGAAACCTTCATGGCTTTGGCTCCGCTCAATCGGGTGTTTGGCTTTTGAAAAATTGAATCATCGAAACCACGGCCACACCGGCCGTCTCCGTCCGCATAATCGGGGTGGGAAGGTGAACCGCATGGGCTTCCATTTCTTCCGCTTCCCTGACTTCCACTGGGGACCATCCGCCCTCCGGCCCCACCAGGATTAAAATTTTTCCGGCGGAATTCTTTGATTCTAACACCGTATGAAGAGTCGGAGCCTCTTTTTCATAGGGCAAAAGCACCAAATCAAACTCCTTAAATAACTCTAATCCCTTATCCCATTCGGTAACAGGATCAAGCCTCGGCACGTCGTTACGCCCGCATTGGCGGCAGGCCTCGACGAGGATTTTTTGCCAACGCTCGTTTTTGTGTTCACGGCCAGAGGATTCTGGCCTGGAAATACTGCGCTGGGTGACCAACGGGATAAACCTGTTGACTCCCACTTCCGTGCCCTGACGAAGGATCAAATCCATTTTGGTTGCCTTCGGCAAGCTTTGCCCCAAAGCGATTAAGCCTTGAGAATTCCTCTTGTTTTGCTCGCTTCGGGACAAAACCCGGGCCAGGGCTTGGTTCGAATCGGCATTCTTTAAGACTAATTCATATTGGATGGACTGGGGGTCAAAACCCAAAAAACGGGCCCCCTCTCCCAGCCGAAGCACCTTAACCAAATAACGAGTGGATGATTCATCCAGAACTATTTCTTTTTGGCCTGGGGGAACGTTGGGTAAAAACAGTCGGGGGATAAAACTCATTTTTTCCGGGCGAACAGGTTCTTCAGTTTATTCATGAATTTTGAAATTTCAGGAGTATTGTTTTCTTCCGAGAGGGTTTCAAATTCCTCGAGCATTTTTTTCTGTTTGGCATTCAAATCCACAGGGGTTTCCACCGTGACCGTCACCAATAGGTCACCGACGCCCGAATGTTGTGGGTCCTTAAGTCCCTTTTCCTTCAACCGAAAAACCTTGCCCGATTGGGTGCCGGCGGGCACCTTCATCTTGACCGGCCCTTCCAAGGTGGGCACTTCAATCTCGGTTCCCAAGGCAGCATGAACAAATGAGATAGGAATTTTGCAATGGAGGTTTCCGCCATCCCTCTGGAAAAAGTCATGGGCTTCCACGTGTAGGAAGACATAGAGGTCCCCCGCCGGGCCGCCGTTCAAACCGGCTTCCCCCTCGCCCCTCAATCGAAGGCGTGAACCCTCATCGACGCCCGGGGGAACCTTGACCGAAATGGTCCGTTCTTTTTCAACCCGTCCCTGGCCGTGGCAGGTCGGGCAAGGGCTACCCGGCATCTCCCCCTGCCCGCCGCAGCGGGTACAGGTGCTGGCNNGCGTCCTCAAAGGTGAGATTCAAGTCGAAACGAAGATCGTCGCCTTCCTGGGCCTGGGTCCTCGCCCGTCCGGGCCGCCCCCCGCCGCCCCCAAAAAAATTGCTAAAAACGTCCCCGAAAATATCCTCAAAATCAGCGGCGTTGCCCATATCTTGCGGCCGGAATCCCCCACCCCCAAACCCGCCGGGCCCTCCCGCACCCACTCCAGCATGACCGAACTGGTCGTAAGCGGCTTTCTTTTGCGGGTCGGATAAGGCCTCGTAGGCCTCGTTGATTTCCTTAAACTTCTCTTCCGCTTCTTTATTGTTGGGGTTCGCGTCAGGGTGGTACTTCTTGGCCATGGTGCGGTAGGCTTTTTTCAGGTCTTCCGCCGAAGCCCCTTTTGAAACACCCAGTAATTCGTAATAATCTTTTTTCGAAGCCATTTTATCCTTCAAGTCGGCCTGCCTTCCCTAATTTGGTAGGTAAATTTAGGGCGGGCCGAGCAAGCTTTCAATATTTTGAGACGTTCCTCTTCCGCCGTCGGGGGAAATGGAATCCACTATCGCTTTCAAACTACCATCAACCCCCAAAGGCGTAAAGGCCAGATTTGCCATTAAAAAAGGCAAAAATGGTCTTGCGAAATAAAGGCCCTCTCTTCTAAACTAACCGGGCTTTACAGAAGGAAGAGGCTTTAAACTCCTCCCAGTCACGGGAGAGTGAATATCCAAGGAGGCAGTCATGCCGTATGTCATTACCGAGAAGTGTCTGAGTGAGGTTTATGCCCAATGCGTCGATGTGTGCCCCGTGAATTGCATTCACCCAGGTGATTATCAGGGTAAACCTTTTATGATTATCGATCCCGAAGAGTGCACCGAGTGCACCAGCTGTTTCTCCGCTTGCCCTATCGGCGCAATCGTGGAAAGCGCGGACAAAGACCCAGTCTTCGCCAAGATCAACGCTGAATTGGCTCCCACTTTCAAGACACACGCGCAGGTTCCCACCCGCCCGGCGAACGACCCGCCGAAGCGGCCAGATGTGAACAAGCTCGTTAACTAAGTTTTAAGCAGAAAAAAGGCCGCTTCCCCAAAAGGGAGCGGCCTTTTTTATTGTCCGAAATACTTTTAAACTAGATACAAAAAACCGTCGCAATAACAACTTGTCACAAGTTAAGCCCGTTTCAATTTATTCACTTTGCCATTTGCAATTCATCTAATCCGGTACTTTTGTTACGGCTGTAACTTCCAGTCCAACAAGATAAAGCATCATCACTCATTGGAATATCACGTCCGGCTTTATTTCGATCATTGAAAAAATTCACAGAAAAACCGTTTAGGCTTGAATAGCGTTTTTTGTATATCTTGGATATTTTTTTGAGAGACGCGCGATCCTTGGCGGGCGAATATACAAACACAGTCATATAATTTCCTCCTGGACGCAACCCAACCTCCTCGAAAGACACGTCGATTTTAGCGGTCGAAACATTACTAAGGTTTCCAGAAACGCCATATTTCAACTTTTCAATGCTGGCCGGTTCCTTAAACCAGAGTAGGGCAACTTTTTCAGCACTGGGGGGTAATTCAAACTTCAGAATGGTGTCACTATCAACACGTTTATCAATTCCATCAACTGCGTCCACTTTGACAGTGCCTGTGAATGACTGTTTCGAAGAATTCGTGACTTTGACACGAAACGCTTGGCGCCCATCCTTAAACGAATCAAGGCGGTCATAATTAACATGAATCTGGTCAAATTTACCTCCAGCTAGTGCAAACATTGGCACAAGGAAAGAGAATAAAAGAACTTTATTTAAGAACCTCATTGAAGAACCTCTTAGTTAGACCTTCTGGTAAATCTCCGCGCCTGATTCGACAAAGGTCTCGGACATTTTCTTCATGCCCTCTTCCAAAACCTTCTCTTCGGTAAAACCCTGTTCCTTGGCATAATCCCGAACGTCCTGGGTAATCTTCATACTGCAGAACTTGGGTCCGCACATGGAGCAGAAATGCGCCACCTTGGCACCGTCCGCCGGCAAGGTCTCATCGTGGTATTCCTTGGCCAACTCCGGATCAAGCGCCAGGTTGAACTGATCCTCCCAACGGAACTCGAAGCGAGCCTTGGACAAGGCATTGTCCCAGCGCTGAGCCACCGGATGGCCCTTGGCCAGGTCCGCCGCGTGGGCAGCGATCTTATAGGCGATAACCCCCGCCCGCACATCGTCCTTGTTCGGCAATCCCAAATGTTCCTTGGGCGTCACGTAGCACAACATAGCTGTTCCAAACCAGCCGATCATGGCGGCGCCGATAGCGCTGGTGATATGGTCATAACCCGGGGCAATGTCGGTTGTCAGCGGTCCCAAGGTGTAGAAGGGTGCCTCATGGCACTCCGCCAATTGCTTGTCCATGTTCTCTTTGATCATGTGCATCGGGACGTGTCCAGGACCTTCAATCATCACCTGCACATCATGCTTCCAGGCGGTCTTGGTCAGTTCACCCAAGGTCTTCAATTCGGAAAACTGGGCATCATCGTTAGCGTCCTCAATAGAGCCGGGGCGCAGTCCGTCTCCCAGGCTGAAGGAGACATCATAAGCTTTCATGATCTCGCAGATTTCCTCGAAATGGGTATAGGTGAAATTCTCTTTGTGATGAGCTAGGCACCACTTGGCGTGGATGGACCCGCCACGGGAGACAATCCCCGTGCGGCGAAAAGCCGTCAAGGGCACATAGCGCAATAGCACACCGGCATGAACCGTAAAGTAGTCCACTCCCTGCTGAGCTTGCTCAATCAAAGTATCCCGGTAGATTTCCCAGGTCAGGTCCTCGGCGATTCCTCCCACCTTTTCCAGGGCCTGGTAAATGGGCACCGTGCCGACCGGCACGGGTGAGTTGCGGATAATCCATTCGCGGGTTTCATGGATATTCTTGCCCGTGGAAAGGTCCATCAGGGTATCCCCGCCCCAGCGGACGGACCAAATGAGCTTTTCCACTTCCTCCTCAATTGAGGAAGCCACGGCGGAGTTACCAATATTGGTGTTGATCTTCACCAGGAAGTTACGCCCGATAATCATGGGTTCCAGTTCCAGGTGGTTGATATTGGAGGGGATGATGGCCCGACCCCGGGCTACCTCATCACGGACGAACTCGGGGGTAATAACGGGAGGCATAACGGCCCCGAAAGCCTGACCCTTATGGAAACGGCCCTTCTCGGTTCTTTCCTCTATCAACTGGTTTTCCCGAATGGCCACATATTCCATCTCAGGTGTGATGATTCCCTTCTTGGCATAATACATTTGGCTGACATTCCCACCCTTTTTGGCCTTCAGGGACTTGCGGCGGGCCTCAGTAGGAAAGGTTTCTATTCCCGGGGCGGGCTTTTCCTTATAGGAAGCCTCAACCTCCTCAACATCACCCCGGCCCAAAATCCATTCCTGGCGGATGGGGTTCAATCCCTTACGCAAATCAATGGTGGCGGTTGGATCGGTATAGGGTCCGCTGGTGTCATACACGCAAAGAGGAGCGTTTTCTTCCATTCCCTTTTCAGTCTTGGTGGGGCTTAACTGGATTTCTCGCATGGGAACATGCATGTTGTGGATCTTCCCCTCCACATAACGCTTACGGGAGCCGGGGAAAGGCGTGCGGGTGATTCCCTCCTGAAGAGAATGCTTGCCGTTTCCGTTGTCTTTTCCCATGTTTGCGATTCCTTGTTTGATTTTACTTGTAGGGGCGTGATTCATCACGCCCATGGGCGCCATAAATGTCGCCCCTACGTTGGTTAAAATTTAGTGGATATTGATGAGAGACAGCATAACGGGGGGCTTTGGGGATTGCAACCGGGCGGTTGAAGGGTTAAAGAATGCCTTCCTCAATTTGGTAACACTCATACCTTAAGCGTTTAAACCTCGCCGAAGCGGGATGCTTCAGCAATTTCGAGAATTCTTCTAGCGACCGCAAGGCTTCCTGCGCCCTTTTTAAATTAGCCTTCAATAGTTCCTTGGGATTGGCGCGAACCTTTTCGGTTTTTTCCCGGTTTCCACGGCCCAGGTCTTGGGTCACGTTCCGGACGGTGGTTCTCAGTTGGTGGGATTTAAAAAGGGTTTTTTCGGAGGCGGTCACTTCATGGCGCAGTTTCTTAAGCCGGCTCAAAAGCTTGGAATCATTCAGGACAAACCGGGCCACATCCTCCGCCACCCGGAAACCCTCCCGGGCCCGGTTGCAGTTGGCGTCCAGGGCACGTAACACCGGGAAGTTATTTGGCTTAGGCTTCACAAAACCACCTAGTCGCTAAAAGTGTTATCCGAGGTTTAAAAGAATCAGGACTTCTAAGAAACAACCCCGAAACACCCCTCACCCTACCCTCTCTCGCAAGGGGCGAGGGAGCAAAGAACCCCTTCTCCCTTGACGGGAGAAGGACGGGATGAGGGTGAATGTTTATCTTGGCTTTTTAATCATCTTCACCACGGCGGTGGCGATGGTTTTTTTGCTGAACATGGGTTTGGGCGGACCCGCGGCTTTCTTGGCCCTTTTCTCACCAGGGGTTTTCCCCTCGCCTTTTTTAGTTACGGCCGCCGGGGGCAGGGTCTTCTCACCCTTCTTTTCGGGGTGCTTTTTTCCGTCATGCTTCTTGTCTTCGTTCTTTTTATCGTCATGCCCCTTGGCCCCCTTTTTTCCCTTATCAATGCCCGGAACGGGATGCTCGGGATTTTTGGGGAAGAGAGGCGCCGTAATCTTGATCGACTTGCCCTTTTGGGGCGCGGAGGACTTCTTCACGTCATCCAACCACTTGCGCTTGGGCGGGTCCTCTTTCAAAAACAATTCGTCCTTCAAATAAGGAACAGCCGAAATCTTATTGGCCTTGGCGCAAAAATCCAAGTCCTTGGCGAAACCCTTCTGGATAAGGGCTTTGCCCTCGGGTGATTCCTTTAACAGGTCGGTCAGCCTTCCCTGCCAAGGCTTATAAAGACCGATAGCGTCCTTTGCGGACTCCGCCAGGACAATAGGGGTGGAACCCAAGGTGCTTTGGAGGAAATCCACTAGCATTCCGGCGAAAGCCGAGTCTTCAGGCCCACCGGCGCAAACAATCACCACGTCCCGGTTGCCCCTCAGACAGGAGTCGTAAACTTCGTTCAAATTAACGAAAGACCCCATGACCAGGTACTTGGCCTGCTTGAAGACCTTCAAGGGGGATGGGGTGGTGAAACATATCGTCCGGCCCTTCACCTTCTCGCGGCTGGAATCCAGCGGCGACCCGCCCATGTGGAACCCGGGGATCTTCTGCCAGTCCCTTTCCCCAGCCAGCATTCCCTCGCCTCTTTTTAATTTCTCAAAGGCTTTCTTGGCTGTTCCCGGATCCGCGCACAACAGGACCGCCTCGGCCCCGTGGTAGAGGTACATCGGAATAGTGGTGGTCGCCCGGAGGACATCCACCAAGACCACTGTCGCGTTTTGAATGACCGTGGGCTTCACGTCTTTAGGATCAAAATAAACTGTTATCTTCAATTTTTTCTCCACTATTCTCTATTTTTGACGCGCCAACTGGCCTTCGGCGGCCGCCGGGGCGAACACATTGTTCGCCTCTACTTTTTCGAACTCTCCTCAGCCTTGTCCTTCTTGTTCTTCATAAACTTTTCCACGAAGTGCGTGGAATAATTACCCCTCTTGAACGACTCACTCTCCAAGATGTTCTTCAAAAAGGCCGTGGTAGTATAAACGCCCTCCACCACCAGCTCATCCAGGGCACGAATCATGCGCTTGATGGCCTCATTGCGGTTCGGGGAATGAACGATGATCTTGGCGAGCATGGAGTCGTAATAGGGGGGAACCTTGTAACCCTGGTAAAGGTGGGTATCCACCCTCACTCCCGGCCCTCCGGGCACGTGGTAGGTCGTGATAACGCCGGGAGATGGCCTGAAGTTGTCATCCGGATTTTCCGCGTTAATGCGGCACTCAATGGCGTGGCCCCGGGGCTCAAGGGCGCCCTTGGTGATGGACAGTTTTTCCCCCGCGGCGATCTTGATTTGCTCCTTGATTATATCCACCCCCATGATCAACTCGGTCACGGGATGCTCCACCTGAACCCGGGTGTTCATTTCCATGAAGAAGAAATCACCGTGTTTATCCATGAGAAACTCGATGGTTCCGGCGGAAGTGTACTTCACCAGTTTGGCCAATTTCAGGGCGGCTTTTCCCAACTTCTTGCGTTGGCGGCTGGATAACACTTGCGAGGGAGCCTCCTCGATCAGCTTTTGGTGGGACCTTTGAATGGTGCAATCCCTCTCCCCCAGGTGGACGATATTGCCATACTCGTCGCCCAGGATCTGGATCTCAATATGCCGGGGTTCCTCAATGTATTTCTCGATATAAACTTCNNTATTTAATGACCTTGGCGACTTCCAGGGCCTGCTTCGTGTCCTTCACCGGACCGTCGCTTCCCGGGGTCGTGGGGGTTCCCGCTTTTTTGGCCATGCGGATGGCCTGAACCTTATCACCCATAAGGCGCATCACCTCGGGCTTGGGCCCGATGAATTTAATCTGGCAGCTGGCGCAGACTTCGGCGAAGTGGGCGTTCTCGGCGAGGAACCCGTAGCCCGGGTGGATGGCTTCCGCGTCGGTGATTTCCGCCGCGCTAATGAGGGCGGGAATGTTCAGGTAGCTTTCCTTGCTAGACGCACGGCCGATACAAACGCTTTCGTCGGCTAGGTGCACGTGGAGGGAATCGGCGTCGGCCTCGGAGTAAACGGCAACGGTCTTAACTCCTAGTTCTTTGCAAGCCCGGATGATGCGCAGGGCGATTTCCCCACGGTTGGCGATGAGTATCTTGTTAAACATGTGGTCCTTTAAAAATATGTGTTTACCTGTTGCCAGCCTTTTTTTCTTGGCTGTCAACTGTGGACTGTCGACCGTGAACTGTCTTTAACTTGGATCAATGACAATCAAAGGCTGGTTGAACTCGACGGCCTGGCCGTTCTGGACGAGTATCTTGGACACTTTCCCAGCCACCTCGGCCTTGACTTCATTCATGAGCTTCATGGCTTCGATAATGCAATAGACCTGGCCCAGGGTGACCTTGTCGCCCTCCTCGACGAACACCTTGGCATCGGGGGCCGGGGCGCGGTAAAAGGTCCCCACCATCGGGGAGTTCAAGGTTACTCCATTATCTTCCTTAGCAGGTGCGGCGGCGGGAGCGGAAGAAGGCGCGCCGGTTGCGGGCGCGGCCATGACAGGCATCGCCTGGGTCATGACAGGCGCGGCGATCGCTTGGAAAGGCATTCCCGGTCCACGGCGAAGGTGGATCTTCACACCCCCCTGCTCGAAACTCAGTTCGCTGATATCAGCGTCGTTCATTAACAAGATCACGTCTTGTACCAGGGCGAGCTTGGGGCTCACCTTGACTTTCTTAGCGGTTGGAACAGCCGCGGCCTTTTTCTTCTTCTCCGGCTTCGGGCCCTCGGTTTTTTCTGGATTCGTCGGCATTAGTTGCTCCTTTCATGCAGGAAACAAAGTAAGGATGGGAAACTTAACATCTCTCTAAATATTCCCCGGTTCTTGTATCGACCTTGATGACATCCCCCTCTTTCACGAAAAGGGGTACTTGGATGGAGGCGCCGGACTCCAGCGTCGCCAGTTTGCTGGCTCCCGAGACCCTATCTCCCTTGATGCCCGGCTCGGAAGAAGTGACCTTGAGTTCAACTGTGATGGGAAGGTCAACCGTGACAGGCCGGCCCTTGTAAAAAAGGATGTTGATATTCATTTGTTCTTTAAGCCATTTGGCCCCTTCGCCTATTTCCTCTTCCGTCAGCTCCAGCTGCTCGTAGGTTTCGGTGTCCATGAAAACGAACTTCTCGTTCTGTTTATAGAGGTACTGCATTTCCTTCTCTTCGGTGGCGGGGGTAGGGCATCTTTCTTCACTATCGAGGGTTTTGTCGGTCACGGTTCCCAGTTCCACGTTTTTAAGCTTAAGGCGGACGAAGCCGCCCCCCTTGCCAGGCTTCACATGTTGGAAGGTGGCGACCCGGTATAAAATTCCATCAAATTCCACGAGGTTTCCGCCTCGAAGGTTGTTTGCGCTGATCATTTCGGCTCCAAAATCGAAGGTAAAAGGGCTAAAAACCCTTATTTTAGGCCCTAAATTGGCCCAAAAGGAGGGTCATTGTACAGGAAAGACCCCCATCCGTCAAACGGGGGGTTAAGGAATGGGGAAATGACATAATTTTCTGTCATTCCGAGGAGCCGAGCCGATAGGCTCGATTGGCGACGTGGGAATCTCAGGTTTTTTCAGGAGGATTAGCCCCCCTCACCCCGGCCTTCTCCCGCAAGAGGCGAGGGTCACTTGGAAACGAGTTACTTCTTTGGGGGTTCCCCCTCTCCCTCGACGGGAGAGGGTAGGGTGAGGGTGATTCCTTATTTCTTTTTCTTGGGTTTCCCTTGAAAAACTTCCTTAGCGGCATACATGGCGTTCATCGCCGCCGGGAAACCGGCATAGACCGCCATCTGGAGGATGGTCTCAATGACCTCCTGCTTGGTACACCCCACGTTAAGGGCGCCTTTGATATGGGACTTCAGCTGGGGTGAGGCGTTCCCCATGGTGACCAGGGAGGCAATGGTCAGCAGTTGGCGGGTTTTAAGGGTTAGCCCCGGGCGGGAATAGATATCCGCGAAGGCAAATTCAGTAACGAACCGCCCCAGGTCGGGGCAGATGTCCTTAAGGCTGTTGACCGTGGCCTTGGCCACCGGCCCGTGGATCTCTTCGAACTTCTTCCAACCTTTTTCAAATCGACCTTTATCCACTTTACCAATCCTCCTCAAGGCAATTTAAATAGCAAGATAAACAAGATCACTAAAGTAAATAACGAGGTACTAAACACTTGGAGCCAAAATCTTTTCGGACTATTTCTTTTATCAATAGTATCGTATCGAGAAGGCCAACTCAACGAACCGAAACCGGAGCTTATTTGACCAGTTCTCAGCGCATCAATAACTTGCCAGCCGTAATAAAAAACGGCTAATCATGCAATTATTTTTATTTCCATAAGTTCTCTTCATTAATTTTTATCAAGTCGTCTTCGCCACCAGCCCATGGATTTCCCCGAACTTCTTCTAGCCTTTTTCAAAACGATTTTCAGACATCGTGACCTCTTTTGAAAGAAAATCAATTTTAATTAACTCGAGTTTTCAGTGCATCAAACTCAATTTTCTCGTTCACAAGAACCAACAAAATAAATACCTTCCTTACCAAGCAAAGAAATCTTGTAAAGATGTTTAATTCTTAATAAATATTCAAAAATATTATTCGACCGGTAGTAATAATGTAATAACAACCCAGAATCAACAGGCCCCAATTCAAAGCGATCAGGATTTCCAGCAATAGCCAGTTCTTCGGCCATGGACATCATTGGTTTTATTTGATTAATGTTATTCGTGGGAACAAAAAACAAAACGCATAATAGAATAACGAAGATTGCAAAAGACAAAATCCATATTTTTCCATTTTTCGTTTAATCCCTCGATTAAGAATTACTCATCAATAAACCTTCTGTGCCAAAGCTCCACCAATAACAAACCATACAAAATCAAATGGTGATCCTTTTTGCCGCTCATGTGTTCCTGCAGAATCTCTTCAGTCTTGGCCAAGTTGAAATAGCCCCGCTTCTGGAATTTCTCCGAATGGAGGGTATCCATCAGGAGCGGCCTCAGTTCCTTACGGAACCAGGGGCCCAAGGGCACGGCGAAACCCTTCTTCTGGCGGTTAATGATTTCTCTCGGCAGGTACTTGGCCGCGGCCTTCTTGAGAATGTACTTCCCCGTGTTCCCCCGCAGTTTCATGGAGGAAGGAAGGGAGAAGGCGAATTCCACCAGTCGGTGGTCCAGGTAAGGCACCCGGGCTTCCAGCGAGGCCGCCATGCTCATGCGGTCCACCTTGTTCAAGAGGTCGTCAGGCAGCCAAGTCTTCAGGTCCATATAAAGCATCAGGTTCAGGTTATCGAAGCCGTAAGGCTCCGCCCCCTCAAATATCCTCTCAAGTGATTCCTCAACTTTGGAATGTTCCATCTCATATAGAAGCTTCTCCCCCGCCAACCCTTGCAGGGTTTCTTCCAGGCAAAGCCGGGACCAGGCCATGTGCCTCTTCACCAGGTCCGTTTTGTTCAATGCGTGCCAGGCTTGCTGGTAGGGGTCCTTCATGCGGTTGGTGACGAAAGGCACCATGGCTTTGAGCCATCCGGGGATCAACTTGACCCCGCCTGTCAGCTGGTCGAAGGAATAGCGTCGGTAACCGCCGAAAAGCTCGTCCGCACCTTCACCGGTCAAGACTACCTTCACTTCCTGCCGGGCAAAGAGGGACACCACAAAGGTGGGCAATATCGCCGGGTCAATGACCGGGTCGTCCTGGTACTTCACCAACTTGGGAATAAGGTCATTCAGCATGTTGGCATTGACCATGATCTCCCGGTGCTGGCTTTTCAGGAATTTCGAGACCTTTTGGGCGTATTTCAGCTCGTTGAAGTCCCGCTCGTTCTCGAACCCCACCGAATAGGTCTTCACTGGCTGGTTCGTTTGGTGGGTCATGGCGGCTACCACCATGGAAGAGTCCAGGCCACCCGAAAGGAAGGCCCCCAGCGGAACATCGGCCATCAACTGCTCTTTCACGCTAGCGAAAAACTTGTAGCGCATTTCCTCGATCAGGCTCTTTTCCTGGTCGGAGGTGACCTTCTCCTCGCCCGCCGTCTTTGAAATCTGGGGCAATTGCCAATAGGGCTTGATCAGGATTTTCCCGCTCTGGCAAATGAGGTAATGGCCCGCCGGTATCTTGCGAATACCCTTTAAAAGCGTGTCAGGCGTGGGGACATACTGGAGGGTCATGAGGGTGAGGATTTGCTTGGTATCCACCTTCCGGGGAACGGTATCGACGGCCAAGAGGGCCCGGATTTCCGACCCAAAGAGGAGCGACCCGTCGGCGGTGGTGTAATAGAGGGGCTTCACCCCCACATGGTCGCGGGCCAGCAAAAGCTTTTGGAAGGTCTCATCCCAAAGGGCGAAGGCGAACATACCCCTGAGCCGGGAAATAAACTTGTCCCCATATTCCTCGTAAGCGTGGGCCAGAACCTCGACGTCGCTTCGACTAGCGAACTGGTGCCCCTTCTCTTCGAGATCTTGCCGCAGTTCCAGGTGGTTATAGATTTCCCCGTTACAGACCACCCAAATCTTGCTTCGCTCATTGCACATGGGCTGGGCGCCGTTTTCCACGTCGATAATGGAAAGACGGGTCATGCCGAGGCCCACGGGCCCCTTTTGGTAAAAGCCTTTGTCGTCGGGGCCCCGGTGCTTAATGGTCTCGGTCATTTCCTCGAGATGCTTCATCTTCAAGGGTTGGCCCGGCTTAAATTGAACGAATCCTGCAATTCCACACATAAACACCTCAAAGGCTTATTCGCCACAGATGAACACAGATAAACACAGATGGGATTTAGGCAAAAACAAAAAATTATTTTTTCTTATCCGTGTTAATCCGAGTTCATCTGTGGCTAAACATTTCGTTGCTTTGCTGCTTGTTTCAATACTTGTTCCAGCTTCTTGCCCGACTCATTCCACCTATAGTTCTTCAAAATGAACCGCTTGCCCTTGAGGGCAAGGACTTTGGCATGCCGTGGTTTCTTGAGGGCTTCCACGACCTGGGCGGCGAACAAATCCTCCCCATCCGCCTGAAGAACCCCTTCCCGGCCTTTGGGTGACATCCAAAACACCGCCGCGGAAGTGGCTACAACCGGCACCCCCAGGCTCAAGGACAGGGCCACCTTGTTTTGCATACCACTGGCAATTCTTAATGGCGCGACGGTCACCCCCGCGTTCTTCACGTAGGGTTCTATTTCCGGCACCCATCCCGTCACCAGTACGTCGTCGCCATTATGAAATTTCATCAATACTTCCCTGGGCTGCCCCCCTACCGCCGCGAAAACCGCTTTCGGCACCTCCCGTTTCACCAGGGGCCAGACCTCGGACAGGAACCACAGGGCGCCATCCTCGTTTGGGGCATAGCCCATGTTACCAACAAAGCAAACGACGGGTCGTTTTTCCAAATAAAGATCGGGCTTTTTAAAGTTAGAGGTCCGGGCCATCTCCACACCGTTCGGAATGACCGTGATTTTATCACCGGCCAATTCTTCCTCTCGTAATACTTGGGCATCGGCCTCTGAAATGATCACGGATTGGAAAGCCCTTTCGCTCCATTCCACCTCCTCCCTTTTGAGGAACAAGTGATCCCACCTGGCCGCGAGTCTTCTGGAAAGACGAACACTCTTTTGATCCTTCAATTGTTCCGTATAGGCCGTCAAGCTATCGGTTAGTTCCAACACAACCGGTTTGCCCGGGTTTCCCTCAAAGGCGGCGGGCGCCATTCGAAGCCGGTGGGCCAGCACCACGTCGATGGACTTCCCTTCCGGGGTTTGCCAATAGGCTTTCAATTGGTCCCGTAATTCCGGCGAAAAGTAACTGGAGACGTTGAGGGATTGCCCCATCAATACCCCGCCGATCAAATTGAAGAAAAACTCCCAGTTGTTCAGGTATTCCAAATGAACGTTCCGGCAAAGCTCCATCAAATGGGAGGCGTATTGGAAGTCCGATTTCACCCGGGTCACGCAAAAGAGGTCGATCTGATGACCGCGGTGTTTCAAATACTTGAGGAAATGGTAAAGCCGGAGCTTATCCCCGTCATGGGGTGGATAAGGTACTAATGGAGTCAAAACGAGAATATTCAATCGAGTTCCCTTTAGCTGTCATTGCGAGGAAAATCCTCGGACCATGTTGTAATAACTGCTGTCATTGCGAGGAGGCGCCCCAATCGGGGCGATTGCCGACGTGGCAACCTCAGTTATGTTTTCGACTTAGCTGGTGTTGCGTCGACGTAGGGGCGTCCCTCGTGGGCGACCTGGGCAGGCACAGGGGCCTGCCCCTACATTATCTTAATATCCGTCTCAGTAGCGGCTAACTCTATTTGCTTATGACTTTCTTATCTCTCAAAAACCTAATGGTCAAAGCCAAAGTGATCGCCATGGGAATCGCGCTCATAATATAGCTTTTCATTTCGACAACCGGCGTTTGGAAAGCCGGGTTCATCGCCGTCAGCGGCATTTGAAGGAAATGTCCAGCGATCTTCAATATCCAGTTCTCCCCGTTCAGCTTGTTATACCGCATCCAAGGGACAGCCGCCAAAAGCCAATTCACTAAAACACCCACAGCGAAAGAAAGAACCGTCAGCCTGGCCCATACATCCCAAAGCTTCATCTTTTCAATGGCGGGGTAAATGGCGAATAACAACAGGGGCGTCACCCCCACCCAATAGCGGGTGGCGGGGGTCAGCCCCAGGTTCTCGTAAAAACACATAAAGAAGTAATAGAAGCCCAGGACGCCCAGGACCATTAACCGCAGTGGATTTTTTGAATGGTACAGAACCGCCCCGCCCATAAGGACCATTCCGAATATTGGGAAATGGAACCAAAGGCCACATTCTTGATCCATGAGTAACCCGAAGAAACCGTCCCAAAAGTGGCTCAAGCGGAAGAGCGATGTGAAGGGTTCATTGTGAGCGCCTAGCGGCGTGAACACCCCGTAGATATGATAGAAATAGACCGTCAGGAGGATGACCGGAACGGCAAATCCCACGAGTAATTTTCCAATGTCTTTAGCCGCATTGTCTTTTTTGAAGATTCGGAGCCAAAACGGAAAAAATTGGATTTTGGCTATTTCCCAAACAGCGAATAAGAGAAATGGTATGACCAACAGAACATTCCGGTTATGCATCCAAAGCATTGCGCCTTGCGCGACCCCAAACCATCCCCAACGCTTCTTTATATAGAGCAGAAGACTAAATGCCACCATGCAGGCGGTTGGGATTTCAGGATAGATAAGACCCGAGAACAGAAGCAGGGGGCTGGAGAAAAGACCCACGGCCCCAACTGCCCAGAGAGCCATTCCTTTAGAACCAGTTTCTTCCATAACTCGCAAGGTCAAGTAAAGTGCCAGGGCCGCCAGAAGGGCCATCGTTAGCGCCGCCCCCAACCGCCCCGCTATCGCGAAACCGGGTAAAACCAGCAGAACTGGACCTAGCGGATGATGGCTGTATCTTTTGCCGTCAATAACATGCTCAAGTGCTTGTGGCTGTAAATCTCCTCGGTGATAAAACTGTTTGTAGTCTTTGTTTTGGTAGTTGTTGGATAAGTCCAAATCGCCGTCATGAATCAGGCTTTGAGCAATCAAAAGGTAATGGGGTTCGTCGCCACTTAAGTCACATTCAATAGTGGAAAGGGTAACGCCAACAAAAAGGAAAGCAGCTATCCATGCAAAATTTTTTGAAATAGTTCGACGGTTAGTACGCGTTCGCCAAAGAATCCATCCCGAAAACAAAAAGAGATGGGTCAGCCAAATAATCCCAAAAAGAATCTCCAATTTTCGCATCATAAAATCATGCTGTGGAGGCAAGTTCATATTGAGTGCCAAAGAAACAAAAAAACCAAAACACCACGGAATATGTGTTATTAAAAGAAAGGTTAAAAACGGGGTCGAATTCTGATTTTCCAAGACATAAATCAATCCAATTTCCAGCCCAAGAACAAGAAAATAAAATCCGGCCAGAATACATATCACCATAAGGTCTTCAGTCATCAACCCCAAATCACCCATTAACGCTTTAGACATTTTCAAAGGAAGATAAGCTATGGCTCCCAATTCCAAAGCAAACAGAACCAAGTTTGAAAGATTCAATTGCTTAAGCATTGTCGTTTCCTCAATCAAAACTCCAGTGATTCATAAACTTTCAAAGTCATCTTCGCCGTCTTTTCCCAAGTGAACTGCTTGGCTCGCCTCAAGCCCCGCTGAACGTACAGTTTGCGTAAGCTTTTCGATTTCATCATTTGTTGGATCGCTTTCGCGATGGCCTCTGGACTTTTCGGATCCACCAGCAAGGCCGCATTACCGGCCACTTCGGGTAAGGAGGTTGTATCGGAGGCAATTACCGGCACTCCACAAGCGAAGGCCTCCAAAACCGGAAGGCCAAAGCCCTCCATTAAAGAAGGGTAAAGAAACAGGTCCACGTCCGCGTAAACTTGATTCAAGGTCCAAGGCGGCACGTTTCCCGCCCATTCCACCTGGCTTCCTAAACCCATGTCGATGACTTGTTCTATATAGTTGGTGCATTTCAACTCATTCTCATCCATTCCAATGATGACCATCTGGAAAACCTTACCCTGTTTCACCAGCAGTTTGGCGGCTTTCAATATGTTCGGGATGTTCTTCCGCTCGTCAGCAGCTCCATGCACCAAAATCTTAAAAAGCTTCATGGGTTTTCTTTTCACCGCCCTAAAAAGCTTCAGGTCCACTCCCTCTGGCGTCACAAAAATCCTTTCCTCGGGAATGCCCATTTTCCAAACGATCCGGTTCTTGGAATAGTCCGAAACAGTTAATACCGCCTTGGCCCTTTTAGCCGAACGTGGAATTGCCCACCTTTTATAGTTATAGACCAACCTCTGGCGGAAGGTGGCCCCTGGCCGAACATCCGAAAGGGGCCGGGTATGCATGGTGTCATGGAGGGTTAAAACGAAAGGATAATCGCTGATGGCCGAAGCAGAGTTGTCGACATAGTGAAGAAAATCCAGGCCATGCCCGCCCGCCTCCCGGGGCAGAAGCACCTGCTCATAATAAGCCGCGTTGGAAAAAGGCAGGTTCACCCAATGGAAATGGTTATTGGCAACCCGGCCCTTGAACCCATCCGGGGCGTTGAAAATAACGTAATGGTTGTGGTGGTCGATCTTGGCGAGGGTAAGAATAAGATTGGCGGCGTAGGTGCCGACTCCCCGGCGGTAGGCCAGACGGGCGTCGATACCTATCTTTAAAGATTTGCGGTGAGAATTGCCTTTAAGTGTTTTGATGGATTTTGCCGTGACTAAAATAGCCTTTCTTGGCGTCTTTGCGTCTTGGCGGTGAGATTATTACTTTTTCGGCTTTTGGGCACGGTCCACAAGCATGACGGGAATACCGTTTTCAATGGGATAGCGGTTCTTGCAGGCGGTGCATTCAATGGCGTTGTCTTTCTCGCGAACCGCGGAGCCGCAAGCCGGGCAGATCAGGATGTTGAGCAATTCTGGATTCATGAGGTTTCCTTTTTCATTGGTAGGGGCAACATTTATGGCGCCCTTGGGCGTGATAAATCACGCCCCTACATGTTTTCTATTTCTTTTTTGCGGTCAAAATAATTCCCCCACCTAAATTAGGCAGGAGGATTTTGCCAATCGCGTCTGTTACATTTAAGAGCCCACGGTTTAGGGGCGCTCCTAAAAGACTTAAAACCTGTTCAAAAACTCGCGGTAATTTAAGGTAATTATAGGTTTCCACCGATACCCTGTCAAACTTGGCCTCTTCCGCCAGTTTTCTCAGCTCCTTTGGCCCAAAAAAGAAAAGATGATCGGTTTGCTTAGACTTTCGCGCGCTGTTCAAGAAGGCAAACAACTTTTTGAAGTAGGACTTGTCGTTCGTTACCGTCACCACCAACACACCACCCGACTTCAACAACCGCTTGGCTTCCTGAAAAACCTTGGCCGGATCGTAACAGTGGTCGATGGCTTCTTTTATTAAGACACCATGGGCCATCATATCGGGTAGAGGAAGGGCTTCCGCCGTGGCCTGGACAACGCCTAGCCCCATATTAGGAATATCCCTTTGCTTTAATTGTTCCGCCGATGGCTCAATGCCCAGATAGTTCCAAATGTCACTTTGGTTACTCGCAACATCCCTCCAACGTTCCCGCAAGAAGGCCGCGAACTCCGCCCGGCCACAACCCACATCTACTAAGAATGGTTTTTCTAAGCTCTTAAAGGCATCTTCAAATATTCCCGCCGCCTTCTCGTCCAGCCTGCGATAGCGAAGTTTCATTAAAGACGTGAGGGATTTGAGAAACTCGTCGTCATCCCAATGGGACTGCAGGGACTTCCATTTTTGGTAAAGATCAGACATTCAAAACCTTTTTCACCACCAAGGCACCAAGGGCACCAAGGAAGGATTTTTTTCTGAAAACCATAAAGATTTTTACTTTCGCAGTTCTTGGTGCCCTTGGTGCCTTGGTGGTTCAAACTTCCTTTGTCTTTATCCGAAAAACGGAAAACTCCAGAAAACACAACTGATCAGTAAAAGAATAACATAGGCCGCGTAAAAGAAGAGCCACAAAGGCTCCAAGAGGTAATGCAGAACTACCATCGACATCCACTGGGTGTTGGCCCTTTCCGTGTCCCCTTTTCTCTTCGCCTTGTCCAAGGCTCGGTTGATTCGCCCGAAATCCTCAAAACGCAGGATGAAAATCCACTCGATGAATTTCCGGAAGAAGCCGGGAAAAGGTTGGATGATTTCGCGGAAGAAGGTTTCCATTTTTTTCGCCCATTCCTCTCCCACCACTTGGGCGGGCATGGGAACCAGCTCGGCTATTTTGAGGAATAACGTGGATAGCAGGCCCCCCAGGATCATCTGAAGGGACAGGCACCATCCCCCGATTACACCCATCAAGCCGCCTACCACCAGGAAGTAAATGGCGGTGTGCTCAAAATGAAGGTTCACTTCCCCGCTGTGGGCCGCCCTGTATATCAAGGCCACCAGCCCGGCAAGGCAAAGACCGAGGCCCAATCCGAGCCCAATTCCTTGGACGAATAATCCGATGAATTTTTTCAATTAAAAACCCTCGAGAGCTTTTATACTTAACCTCTCATACCCCATCCCAGTTCAAAGGTAAAGTGGAATGCCCCCCACCCTTAATGAAATCGAAAGCCACGGCCTGGAAGGCCTAACTGTCGCAGCCTTCGAGAGCCGCAAGACCAAGGAAATGGAAGACCTGATTACCCGCCATGGGGGCAAACCCCAGGTGGCCCCTTCCATGAGGGAAATTCCCCTCTACCAAAACAAAGCCGCCTTCGATTTTTTTGAAAACCTTCAGCAAGGGTATCTGGACGTAGTCATTTTCATGACCGGTGTCGGCACCACCACCCTATTCCAGGCCATTGAGTCCAAGTATCCCAAGAGTCACATCAACAAGGCCTTTAAGTTATTAACCATGGTCGCCCGCGGCCCCAAAACGGTGAAGGCCCTGAGCGATTACGGATTAAAAGCCTCGGTCATCGTTCCCGAGCCCAATACCTGGCGTGAAGTCCTGACAACCCTGGATGATTACAAGTCCATTAAGAAACTCAAAGTCGCCGTCCAGGAATACGGCGTTCCCAATCCCGAGTTGATCCAGGCCCTCAAGGACCGTGGGGCGAAGGATGTCACCAGCGTTCCCGTTTACCGCTGGGCCCTGCCGGAAGATACCAAACCCCTCATGAGCCTCATTCAAAACATCATGCGGGGCGATGTTCAAGTGGCCCTTTTCACCAGCGGCCAACAGATCCACAACGTAATCCAAGTGGCCCAGGAATTACACCGGGAGACGGAATTAAGGGAAGCCTTCTCGAAAATGGTGATCGGCTCCATTGGTCCCGTGACGACCGAGGCGCTCAAAAGCGAGGGAGTCACCCCGGACTTCGAACCAGAGCATCCCAAAATGGGTTTCTTGGTCAGGGAAGCCGCCGAGAAGAGCCAGGATCTTTTAAAAAAGAAAGATTCCACCCCCATTCGCGTTTCCACCCCCACCCTCAAAAACCCCGTTACCCTTCTTCAGGACAGCTTGTTCTTAAAGGCTTGCCGACGTGAGGCCGTACCCCGCACGCCGATTTGGATTATGCGCCAGGCGGGCCGTTACATGCCCCAGTACCGTCAAATCCGCGCCATGGTTTCTTTCCTGGACCTCTGCAAAAACCCCGACCTGGCCGCCGAGGTAACCGTGCATGCCCAACAAGAGTTGGGTGTGGATGCCGCCATTCTCTTCGCCGACATTCTCCTAATTACTGAACCGATGGGCTTTCAATTGGAATTCGTGGAAAGCGGGGGACCCGTCATCCGCAATCCCTTCCGAGTGGCCTCCGACATGAAACGAATGAGGGATTTTGACGCCGAGGAAGAACTTGGTTATGTGATGGAAGCGATCCATCAAATCCGGGCGCGCTTGAAGCCGGACATTCCCCTCATCGGTTTCGCGGGCGCGCCTTTCACCTTGGCCTCTTATGTCATAGAAGGGGGCGGCTCCAAGGATTACTTCCATACAAGGGCTGTCCTGGGCGATATTGTCCTTTGGGACGAGTTGATGAAGCGGCTGGTGGCTTCCACGATTTCCTACCTGAATGCCCAGATAACCGCCGGAGCCCAGGCCATCCAGTTATTTGATTCCTGGGTGGGCATCCTCGCGCCCGACGAGTTCCAAAGACTGGTGCTGCCCTATTTGAAAGCCCTTATTAAAGGTTTGAAACCTGGTGTTCCCATTATTTACTTCGGCACCCAAACCGAGCCTTTCTTCCCCTGGTTGAAGGATACGGGCGCGACGGTCATCGGCGTGGATTGGCACGTGGACCTGGACAAGGCCTGGAAACAGCTGGGCAATGTAGCTATCCAAGGCAACCTGGACCCCACCGTGCTTTTGACCAATCCGGATAAGATTAAGGTGGAAGCCGAGAAAATCCTGCGGATGGCGGGCGGCAAGCCTGGCCATATCTTTAACCTGGGCCACGGCATCCTGCCCCAAACCCCGGTAGATAACGTGCACTCGTTGATCGAAACGGTAAAGGCATGGAAACCCTAAGGCTTTTCACCGCCAAGACGCCAAGATCGCCAAGTAATAACCGGAAAAACACAAAATATTAAATGTTTTGTTAACATCAATGTGCGAGAAAACATATTTATTATTTCGCCTTTCTTGGCGAACTTGGCGTCTTGGCGGTAAAACTCTGTGAAAGGTTTGTTTTGAATTACGACGCTGTCCTACTCATCGGTTATGGTGGACCTGAAAAGCCCGAGGATGTCATTCCCTTCCTAGAGGACGTCACCCGGGGCAAGGATATTCCTCCCGAGCGCCTGAAGCTGGTGGCCAAGCAATACGAAAAAATCGGCGGTGTTTCCCCCTATAACCGTCTCACCAAGGAACAAGCCCAGGCCCTGGAGAAACTTTTGTCTTCACGGGGCCTCGAAATCCCGGTTCAGGTAGGCTTTGCCCATTACGCTCCCCGTATCGCTGACACCCTGACCGAGCTGGCCAAGCAGGGCAAAACCAAAATATTCGCCATCGTCATGGCTCCCCACCGCAGTCCGGCGTCTTACGATAAATATGTCACAAGGGTGGACGAAGCACTTGAGTCAATCAAGGGCCAGGGGTTACCTGTGCCCGAAATCACCTATACCCCCGAATGGCATAACCGCCCGGGCTTCATCAATGCCATCGCCCAGCATGTCCAAGAGGCCTACGCCCAGTTAAGCGAGGAAGAAAAGTCCCGTCACCGGGCCGAGTTAATCCTGGTGGCCCACAGTATTCCAAAGGCCATGGCCCATAAGTCCCCCTATTCCCACCAGTTCGAGGAAACCTGCCAGCTGGTGACCCAAAAGGTGGGGATGCCCTATTACCAGACCGCCTTCACCAGCCGCAGCGGCCGGCCTGAGGAGGTTTGGCTGGAACCCGACCTCACCGGATTCCTCGACCGGCGCACTTACGAGACCTTGGCCGCTTGCGTGGTGGCACCCATTGGTTTCCTGGTGGACCACGTGGAAGTGCTTTACGACATCGATGTGCTAGCCGCCGACAAGGCCAAGTGGAAGGGGCTGCATATGGTGCGGGCTAAAACCGTGGGCACCCACCCTTCTTTTATCGCCATGCTGGCCTCCCTTGTCGAGGAAGGCATCGACCAGGGAGGCCAGCAATTATGAATTATGAATTTATAATTATGAATTGTGGTAAATTCTCGATGGCTAAACCATCGAGAATTTTCAGTCATTCAAAATTGGACTTTAAATGAACCCCTTACGTGTTACGGTCATTGGGGCGGGAATCAGCGGCCTCGCCGCCGCCCACCGCCTTTTGGAGCTCTCCAAGGAAAAGCAAATTCCCCTTGAGTTGAACATCCTGGACGCCGGCAACAAAGCGGGCGGCACCCTGAGCACCATTGAGAACAACGGCTTTCTCATGGAAGAAGGCCCGGACTGCTTCATCACCGAAAAGCCCGCGGGCCTGGAACTTTGCAAGAAACTGGGTCTGGAAGACCAGCTCATCAAAACGAACCAGACCCTCAAGCAGTCCTTCATATTAAAGGGTCACCGTTTATTCCCTATCCCCGAGGGTTTCTACCTTTTGGCCCCTTCCCGCCTTTGGCCACTCATGACCACCCCCCTTCTTTCCCCCTTGGGCAAGTTGCGCGCGGCGATGGAACCCTTTATTAAGGTCCGCAAGGACCCCCAGGACGAAAGCGTGGGCCAATTCGTCAGGCGTCGCTTGGGCCGTGAGGTGTTGGATAACCTGGCCCAACCCTTGATCGGCGGCGTCTATAACGCCGACCCCGATGACCTGAGCCTTTCCGCCTGCATGCCCCGTTTCAAGGAAATGGAAAAAAAGTTTGGCTCCCTGCTTAAAGCAATGGCGGCCAACCGCATCAAAAAACAGGCCCAGGTTTCGGGCGCCCGCTATTCCCTCTTCGTGAGTTTCAAAAAAGGAATGGAAAGTTTCGCCAATGCCCTGGTTTCTCAAATCCCCTCCGAATCCATGTGGCTCCAAAGTCCCGTGGATTCCTTGAAGCCCACCGACCATGGGACCTGGGAAGTTTCAGCCAACAGTCGGTCCCAGGAAGTGGATGCGGTTATCTTGGCCATCCAACCCGCCAAGATTAGGCCCTTGATCGGTGCCCTGGACAAGGAATGGGACAAGCTCTTGTCAGGCATTCCCGCCCATGACTCCGCCACCCTGAACCTGGGATTCCGCCGCCAGGACGTGAACCATCCCCTGGACGGCTTTGGATTCGTGGTGCCTTCGCGTGAGAAGAAGCTGGTCGTGGGCTGTACCTTCGCCAGCCAAAAGTTCGAGGGCCGCGCGCCCGAGGGCTACGTTCTGTTAAGAGCATTCCTCGGGCAAGAGGCGGTGGAACAGGTCAAGGCCCAAGGGGAATCGGCCGTATTAGAGAAAGTGTTGGAGGAGTTAAAACCAATCTTGAATTTGCGCGACAGGCCGGTCGTTCACCACCTGGCTACCTATAATGCTTCCATGTCATACTTCAGGCCCGGCCACTTGAGCCAGGTTTCCCGGATCGAACAAAAGGCCACCGAAACCAAGGGCCTTTACCTGGCAGGCAACGGGCTTAAGGGTGTTGGAATTCCCGACTGCATCGCGGCGGGGCAGGCCGCCGCCGAAAAAATATTTCAAGGAATCCAATGACAACTGAAAAAACCCCAAACACCAACGCGAAATTCCTCATGCTGAACAAACCCAAGGGCTATGTGGTCACCCGCTCCGACGAGAAGGACCGCAAGACCGTTTACGCCCTTCTGCCCGAATGGGCCTATCAGGACAATTGGAAGCCCGTGGGTCGCTTGGACCTGGATTCCAAGGGCCTTCTTCTCTTCACCCGCAATGGCAAGCTGGCCGACCAGATCAACAAACCAGGAGGATGCCGAAAGACCTACGAGGTTTGGGTGAGGGGCCTGGTCACCGACGCCCACATTAAACAAGCTTTGAAGGGCGTGGAAAACTCGGGAGAAGTGTTGAAAGCTTTTCAGGTCAGCATCACCGGCGGGGCCGGGCACAAAACCAAGCTGGAAGTGGTATTGGCCGAAGGCAAGAACCGCCATATCCGCCGATTATTTGGCAGCCTCAAGGACACAAAATTCAAAACAGCCTTGAAGGTTCTGGAATTGAAACGGATTCGGATCGGTGGGTTGAACCTGGATGTGGAATCGGGTAAGTGGCGCTTCCTCACGCCCGATGACGAGTTGCTACTGGTTTAATTTCTTTCGAGACTACGCGTTTGGCAAAGCACACCGAAAAACCCTCGCCCCTTGCGGGAGAGGGTAGGGTGAGGGGTGTTGTCAGCCAGTGGTTACCACCCTCACCCCGGCCCTCTCCCTTCTAGGGAGAGGGGGAAATATCGAAAACCAGACTTAACTATTTGAATGCTTTGCAAAGTAAATAATTTCCATTTCTTTCAGTGGTGCTCTTCCAAAAAAGTCTTCACCTCCGCCACTACATCTTCCACTTTGATTTCCGCCATGCAGAAATAACCGTCGGTGCGGGTGCATTCAAAACTATGGCAAGGGGAACAAGCCGGATGTTTCGTGAGAACCTTCACCTTCTGGGCCCAGGGTTTCCAAACCTCCACCTCATTGGCCGCCGAAAAAAGGCTCACCACCGGCACACCAACCGCCGCCGCCACGTGGGTGGCCCCCGAATCACAACCGATAAAGACCTGGCAATGCTTCAATACTGCTGCCATTTGTCGCAGGCTCAGCTTCCCCACTAGGTTGATCACCGGGCATTCCAGGCCGTCCAACACCTCATGGGCGAAATCCAAATCCTTTTCCCCGCCCAGGACCAGAATGTCGGCTTGGGTTAAGGCATGAAGCTCATGGATGAGCACCTCGAAACTTTCTCCCCGCCACCTTTTGGAAGGCGTCGCGGCACCGATATGAACGGCCAAACGGGGCATACCTGGCAAAAGTTCCTGGGTGGGCAAGTGGTTCTCAGCGGTTTTCCTATCGTGTTCGTCGAACCACATTTCCAATTGGCGGCTGGATGCGGTGATCCCGATCGCCTGCAAAAGATGCAGGTTGCGGTCCACTTGGTGAAGTTCCGGGGCGGGCTTGGAAACTTTTTGAGTTAGGCATTGGCTCACCCAGCCTAGGTCGAACCCCACCCGCTTGGAGCCGCCGGAAAGACCGGTCACGAGGGGATCCAACCGGCTCTGGTAGCGGAAGTCGAGAACCATGTCCGCTTTCTTGGAGCGAAGAAATTTGATGAGCTTCCAAGCCGATTTCCACCGGTCCAGGGGCGAGTGGCCCGGTAAAAGCCACATGGCGTCGTAAAGGTAAACTTCGTCAAAGTAGGGGCAGGCCTTGGCCAGTTCGGCCACGTCGGAGGGAACCACGACCGTGATACGGTCGTCGGGATAGGCTTTCCGCAAAGCCCGGAAAGCGGGAACACCGAGCATAAAATCGCCGATGCGGTCGAGCCGAAGGAGGAGTATTTCCATAGCGAGAGCATGGTAATGGAAAGCAAGAAGAGGAAGAAAGGCTTATTTGTTGCCAAAAGCCCAAAGATTATCGCCGAACAATCATTTTGATAATCTTTGGGTTGGGCCCAACTATTTTGTGGCCCTTTACTTTTCAGCTAATCCTCAAAGACTTTTATCATCAGATTGAGGTTTTTTGAGCTGCTCGAAACAATGTATGATTCACCCTATCATTGAATTTTCCGAATAACGTGGTTACCCGTATCCGCAACGTAGACACTACAGAAGGAATCAACCGCGACCGAATAGGGCAAACTGAACGACGCGGCAGTTCCGGTTCCGTCGGTGTAACAACAAACCCCTCCTCCCGCCAAGGTCGTCACCACTCCCCCAGGGGTAATTTTACGAATCAGGTTGTTGTAAGTATCCGCGACGTAAACATTCCCCGATGAATCGACAGCAACATCATGAGGATTACTGAACGACGCGGCGGTTCCCGTCCCGTCGGACGACCCTGAGGAGGTTGACCCCGCGAAGGTGGTGACTACCCCGCCGGGAGTAATTTTACGGATCATGTTGTTGTTGCGGTCCGCGACATAAACATTTCCCGATGAGTCGACCGCGACTCCTGCGGGTCCGTAGAAGGACGCGGAAGTGCCGTTACCGTTCGCCGACCCAATCGCCCCTGACCCCGCCAGGGTCGTCACCACTCCCCCGGGGGTAATTTTACGGACCAAGTTGTTGGCGGCATCCCCCACGTAAACGTTCCCGGAGGCATCGACCGCGACTCCGAGGGGATAATAGAACGACGCGGCGTTTCCGGTTCCATTGGCGGACCCGATGGCCCCCGACCCCGCCAGCGTCGACACCAATCCCCCCGGTGTGATTTTGCGGATGAGTTCGTTCCATACATCCGCGACGTAAACGTTCCCAAAGGCATCGACCGCGACGGCGGACGGGCCATTAAACGACGCGGCTGTTCCGGTTCCATTGGCGGACCCCGTAACCCCAGCTGACCCGGCCAGCGTCGTCACTACTGCCCCGGGATTAATTTTGCGGATATCCTCGTTACCCGCTTCCGCGACATAAACGTTTCCGGAGGCATCGACCGCGACTCCATAGACCAAATTGAACGACGCGGCGGTTCCAGTTCCATTGGCGGACCCAGTTGCCCCCGACCCTGCCCAGGTCGTCACCAATCCGCCGTTGTTGCATGAGGAAGTTGAAGTCGGGGTGCTGGTGGAGGTAGCCGTCACGGTATTTGTTGGCGCGAAAGTAAGGGTTATGGTTGGTGTAAGGGTTAGATTTTTAGTCGGGGTGTTCGTGGCCGCGCTTAATCCCGTAACCGTTGGGGTGGAAGAAGGTGTTGATGAAATAGGGGTCGCGGTGGGCGTAGGGGCCAAAGGGGGCAAAGTGAAACCTGTACTACAAGCATTAATGATCATGCCCGCAAAAGTCATCGTCAAAAAGAATCTTGAAAAACCCCGAAATTTCATAATGGACCCCTAAATTTTTAAAAGTTTTTTAGTCTCATGAGTTAGTGGGAGAAAGCTCGGTTTTATTCCCTTGAAAATGAGGGCTAAAAATAAGGTTTTAAGGGGTTAGCGAATGGATCAGAAGGCCGACTTTTCTCAGGGGGTGGATGCCTTATATTTCTCAAACCAACTGGAAAAGGCTTTATCCTCAGGCCGAAGTTTCAAAACCTGCTCAAAACACTGAATTGCGTAAACTTTCTGTCCCAATTGGTAATAGCTCATTCCCAAAGCCTCCCATGCCATCAAGTCTTGAGAGTCCTTAATAATGGCTTCTTGATAAAGCCGCATGGCTTCCACCCGGTGCCCCTGGGCTTCTAAGGTTTGGCCTTGGGCGACAAAATCGGGCGGTATGTCAAATTGGAGGGTCAAAGTATTCTTGTTAGTCCCCGACCCCGGCTCCGGCTTAAAAGTAATCGGAGGGCCACTCAGGCTGGGGGAAGCTGTTGAAGAACCCACGGCAGGTTGGGAATTAGCTTTTGAAGAGGGAAACATATAACTCAAACTAACACGATGAGAAGTTCCCAAATCCCCGTAAGGTAGGAAGGCATAGTCCAACTCAAAACCATTCCATTGGATACCAGCCCCGGCAGTTAGTCCTTGAAGCCCTTGGATTTCGTTGTTCTGTTCGTAAACCTGGTACCCCGCCCGAAGGAAATATTTAGATTGGAACGAGTATTCGACTCCCAACCCCACGCGATTTACCCCTTGGGGTTCCACTGTGCCATCCAACGAAAACAAAAGACCATGGGGGCCTTTCCATTCTGGTTTATAGGAAACTCCCGCCCGAATGGCGGAAGCCACCCATCCCCCGGATTGGTTCCCCCCAAAGTTAACGAGGGCCGCGCCAAACCGCAATTGGGGGTCTGGGCTATACAAAAAGCCCACATCGCCGCTCCACAAACTGTAGGAGTTGCCCAAGGCCGATTGAAAACCCCCTCGCAATGCCAAACCAGCGGAAAACCCAGGGGCCCATTCCTTGCCCCACCCCAGCATGAAACCCCATTTGTTGGCGTTGTAATTGGGAGTAATCGCTCCATTGGGATCCCGTCCCTGGAAAGTACCGTAATCCAGGAAAGTCGCCATGACTCCAATGCCACCGGCATCTCCCATGGGTATACCAACGGTAAAGGATTCTTGAAGGGTATCCACCAACCAGGAATTGTGATGAAGAGCCAGTTGGCCCGTTTGAAGTTTTCCCAATCCCGCCGGATTCCATAACAATGCCGAGGAATCATCCGCCACCGCCACAAAAGCGGACCCCATCGCGGCGGCCCTGGCCGACCCGCCCGTGTCATCCAACGGCTGTAACAAAGACGAGGGTTGGGCGTGAAGCAAGCCAACCGTCGTCAGAACCAACAAATTTGTGATTGCCATAAATTCAGACGAATTTCGATTCATCATTGTTCTTTGCTTTTGCCTCTCGGTTTAATCCGTTAATTCAAAACTCAAAATTTAAAATTGATGTTATTCCTACCACCAGCCAATCAGGAATTTACCGGGGGTGAGTCTTTCGACCTTGCCGGAGGCATAGTGAAAAACGACCTTGTAAAAATACACACCCCTTGCCCAACCTTGGATGTTAATGCTCATCTTTTGGGTCCCGATCCATTGGTTTCGACTCATATCCGCCACCAGTTCCGCACTCTCGTTCCAAACTAAAATTTGAACCGTACCGCTTTCCTGCATGTCATAAGCGATGTTGACCGTCCCACCCGTGGCCGGCGAGGGATAAACAAAGGAGGTTCCGGGTGTTGGTGGGTTTGGGCCTAAATAGCTGGGGGTGGGTGTAGAAGTGGGAGTCAGGGTTATTGTTGGGGTGAAAGTTATTGTTGGAGTATTGGTCAAAGTACTTGTAGGAGTTGATGTATTTGTAATGGTTGGCGTTAGAGTATTGGTCGGGGTATGGGTTAAAGTGTTGGTTGGAGTAGTGGTCGGCGTGTAAAAGTCGGAAGCGTCGAACTTTGCTACAAAAGCATCATATGAACCATTCAAATTAGTCTGATAAGCGCCAGCTGTTGTAGGAAAATTGGAGGAATCAGTATATCCAGTGATGTAAGCGGATCCAGTTGAATCAACCGCGATTCCATTACCATAATCAGTCACGTTCCCACCAAAGAAGGTTGAATAAATCAAAGCTGAACCCGTTGTATTTAATTTAGTTAAAAAAGCCTTAATGCCCCCATTATTAGTAGTTTGATAAGCTCCACTTGTAATCGGAAAATTCGTAGAGCTGGTCTGCCCTGTCACATAGGCGTTTCCACTGGTGTCCAGCGCGATACCATAACCATTGCCTGGGCTGCTACCTCCCAAAAACGTGGAATAGATTAAACCGGTCCCTGTCGAGTTCAGCTTGGCCACAAAGGCATCTTCGACACCACTAAAAACCGTCTGATAGGCACCTGCGGTGGTGGGAAAGTTCGGGGAAAAGGTGTATCCAGTTACAAAAGCGTTTCCACTGGCGTCCACCGCAATTCCATAACCATTGTCTTGATTAATTCCTCCCAAATAAGTGGAAAAAACCAAGCCAGTTCCTGTCAAATTTAATTTCACAACAAACGCGTTATAAGATCCACCTATCACAGTTTGATAAGCCCCAGCTGTTGTTGGGAAAGTGGCGGCGCAAGTTCCGGTCACATAGGCGTATCCAGATACATCAACGGCGATTCCAAATGCCTCGTCTTCGCTATTTCCACCCAGATAAGTGGAATAAAACAAGCCAGTTCCTGACGAATTTAATTTCACGACAAAAGCATCCCAAAGTCCGCCCCCATAAGTGGTTTGATAAGCTCCAACCGTTGTTAAAAAATTAGTAGAGGCAATGCCCGTGATGTAGGCGTTTCCAGATAAATCAACAGTAATATCGTGTCCTTCGTTTTCGCCACTTCCACCTAGATAGGTGGAATAAACCAGACCTGTGCCGGTTGAATTCAATTTCGTGATTAATGTGGTATAAGGCCCCCCACCATAGGTAGTTTGATAAGCCCCGGAGGTCGTTGGAAAATTTGTAGAATTGCCCCACCCGGTAATATAAACATTACCACTTGTGTCTACTGCGATACCCTCGCCATAGTCCTCACTACTTCCTCCCAAATATGTGGAATACACTAAACTCGTACCCATTGAATTCAACTTGGTCACAAAGACATCATAGGTTCCACCAAAAATATTCTGATAGGTTCCTGTCGTCGTGGGGAAGTTAGTGGAGTTTGTGTATCCCGTCACATACGCATCACCATTTGTGTCCACTGCAATTTTAAAACCATAGTTTTCTCCGCTCCCGCCCAAATAGGTGGAATAGTCCAATTGAGGATCAATAACCAAAGGTTGGGAGGAATCGTAATCCCGCACTTCGAAACCAACTTGATGATTCCCTGCCATGGCGTATCGACCCTGGATTATCTTTCGTTCCCCGTCTTTTACTTGATAAATTATCGGTTCCTTGAACACAATTTGGCCATTTTTGGTTTTAAAAACCAAATTGCCTTTAGTGTCAACTTTGGCCCCTTTAGGCCCATTCCAAGCCAGTCTTATCACCTTCGTGTCTACCCCCGGGGCTACCACGAAGTCATATTCCAAATGCCTTTGGTTGCCGTAATAAACCATATCGATTCCCGGATAAACATTCTTCATCGCCACCTTCTTGTATTGGGGAACATTAGTACGCCACTTTGCCGAGTCGTTTCCGATGAAGTAGTTGCTGATACCTGATAGTTTTTCCAAACCTTCCATAGTCGGGCGGGAATTAGAACCGACTAGTTTCATTCTCAAAACAGTAGAGTTTTGGGGTTGCATCTGGATGGAATGGGCCTTGGAATGCCAAAACAATTTCAACTTGTCCGAAGAAACCTTATTCGGTTGGTTTAAAACCAGAACCGTCTCTTCGGAAGTTAAGAAAAGGTTATAGCCACTGCCTCGGGCAATAAATTTGACTTGTGGATCGGTTTGACCTTGGTTGGGCTCAAAACAAAGCGGAAGTTGGCCGTAGGATGATTCCCGTTTCATGGCAGCCACAGAATTGGGAGAAATCAACTGCGTCTTTAAAATAGGATAGGGCTTAAACCAATTTTTGAAAATTTCTATACCAAGCAACTGCAAAAAAATTAAACCCATAAGAGTAATGGTTCCAATAACTGGGGTTTTGAGGAAAAAAGTTTCAATTTTTTTCATGTCAAAACCTTTGTCCACGATGAGATTGGTTGAAATTCATTGCTCTTCAAAATAATTCCCGGGCTGATTTATTGTGTATGCCAGATGTCTTTCAAGTAAAGGGCCCCCGACACGCCCACACCGTTCCAAACCTGGCTTGGGTTGGCGAACCACGCCCCCCCGATCATCCAAAGTTCGTTGTTATACACCAGGCTTTCCGCGCCGAAGCGGGGATAAAAGGGCGTCGAGGTGGGAGGTTGGGTCCAGTTGACCCCGTCGTAAGAGGACCAGGCATCGGTGTAGGTGCTGGAGATATAGTTCCAGGCGTTGCTGTTCGCCCCGCCGACCACCCAAATGGATCCGTTGAAAACCGTCGTTGCCGCCCAGGTCCTGTCTCCAAAGGGCGCCCCAGCGGTGATCTCGTTCCAATTGATGCCGTCAGCGGAAGACCAAACGTCGTTGAGAAGATAACCGTAGTCATGCCCCGCGATGATCCAAATAGAACCGTTGTAAACCACACAGCCAAATTCCCCCCGGGAATCGGGAAGGTTCCCCGCCAAGTTCCAATTGACCCCGTCCGAGGAACACCAAATATCAGCCTGTGGATTTTGTCCATCGACTTGATCCCCGCCGATGACCCAAATTTTATTGTTGAAAACCACGCAACCGAAACTGCTCCTGGCCGAAAAGGGCGCGTTGCTTAAAACGGAGGTCCAATTGGCGCCGTCCGTTGAGGACCAAACGTCATTAAAACAGCTGTATCCATTGTCACCGCCAATAAGCCACATTTTGTTGTTGAACACAACGCAACCTGCGGCTTCCCGGACGCCGAAGGCGGCCGTGCCAGTGGCTCGGGTCCAGGAAGCTCCCTCCGTTGAGGACCAGACATCGGACTTAAACCAACCTTCCACTACACAAGGGCTTCCGCCGGCAACAATCCACATTTTTCCGTTATAAACCAGGTTCCCCGCGAACATCCTGGCTCCCATAGGGGAAGAAGCGGCCGCCTTGGCCCAGCTGTAATGCCCGTAAGTGGGCGTAAAGGTGGGAGTCGAAACTGGTGTAAATGTCAGTGTTGAGGTAGTGGTAAAAGTGGCTGTTGAAGTGGAGGTGATTTGCGGGGTAGGGGAATAAACCGGGCTGCTCGGCGTTAAAGTGCAAGTGAGCGATATTACAGGCGTTTGACTATTGGTGGCCGTGGGAACAGTGGAAGTAAGGAACATTGTTCCCACGGTGCCGGTTGGCGTAAAAGTATCCGCCGGCGCACCCAATGGGGCGTTGGGTGACAAACTAAAATTTTTACTGCAGGCCTGGAAAAATATCGCGAACAGAAGGCAACCAGCGAACCGGATAAAAATATTTTTCTTTTTCATACCTATTCTCCTCCGCCATATAAATGGTTAAATGCCCAATACACTCCAATAATTATTTTGGAATCAAAACCTCTTTAACCTGCGCCCAAGAGCCGGCCCTTACTTCAATCCCGTACTTGCCGGGCGGGGCTAAGCGGCCATCTTTTAACAAACCGTTCCACTCGAAAGCCCAGGTGCCCGGAGGCAGATTACCCCGATAAAGCGGCACCAACTCCCTCCCCGCCGAATCCAACAATCGTACGTTCAGGAAACCCGGCGTGGACCGATGCAATACCACCGATAAGCTCGAAAAAGGCTTGTTGGGATTTTGATCCACGTTAACCGGTGTAAACTTGGGACTGACGAGCAAAGGTAAAGTGGAGGTGGTTTGAACCTGGACAGGCAAACTAGGCTGGATCGTTAGAGGCGCTTCAACGTTTGCTTTGAGTTTTGTCACCGGAAGCATTTGAGCCACAGTTATAGGCTGACTCGCAACCGGGACATGTTTCTTTTTCACGGGCTTGGGGGAAAGGGAAACAATTGGCGCGGCTTGTTCCGAGCCAAAGGAAGATAACGAGTTTTCGTTGGTTGGATTACCTTTAGCGAAATACCACCACATTGAAACCCCAATGGCACCAGCGAGGAGCACAAAGAGCCAAAGCCATTGTGTAAGCCCCGGTTCGGCGGATTGCCTGAAAACATCCGGCCCTGTCCAACGCGGTTCGGGCAACCCGAATTCCTTATAGGAAGCCTCGGCTTTTTCCACGAATTTTTCGGCGGCCCCATCTTTGGATAATAGCTCCTCACGCAGAGCTTGCCTTTCGGCCTCGGCGAGGTCTTTCTCGAAGAATTTTTCGATTAAATCAGCCATTCTTTTTGCCTTCCAAAGCCTGCATAACCAGTTGCTTCAAGGATTCCCGACATCGGGCTAAACGGGACATCACCGTTCCCATCGGAACCTTTAATAATTTTGAAACCTCGGCGTAACTTTTCCCTTGGACATCCCTCAAATCCAACAGGTCCCGGCAGGGGGCACCCAGCAATTTCTTTTGGCCATCCAACAATTCCAATTTTTTATTCCTAAGGGCGTTTTCTTCTTCCCTTTCCTGTCGGTCTCCCGAAAGGGGGCCTGCCAAGTCCTCCAGTTCCTCTTGCAAATGGGACACAAGCCTCCAACGCTTATCTATTCGTTCGTAACAAAGATTGACGCAAATGCGGTAAAGCCATGTGAAAAGGCTGGAACGGAACTCAAATTCCGGGAGTTTTCGTAAGGCCACGATAAAAGCTTCTTGTGTCACATCCTCGGCGTCCGGATCCTGGTAACCCAGGAGATAGACGCAGGCCTTGTAAAGGCGGTCCCGGTGGGCATGGAAAAAAACGCGCTCCGCTTCCGCGTCCCCAGCCAACAGTTTTTCAACCAGTTGCCGGTCTTCCAAAGGCCCTCCATGACCCATCGGTTTACCCGGCTATCATTTAGCTCCAACTGTTAGTGGGAGAACCCGGGATTTTATTCCATGAGACTTTAAAACCATTGTATTACAAGGGGAATTTAGGAGGTTTGACGGAAATAAGGAAACACAATGAAAATTATGGTTACGGATTGCCTGCCTTTTTACCGCAGAACAACCACTTTGATGACCTTCGAGGCGGAATTACCGGTATTCACGTCCACCCCATCCAGGAATATAAGGTACACGCCGGAAGAAACAAGCGAGCCCTGGCTGTTGGTCAAATCCCAGGAAGCCTGGCCGCTGTTCAACTCCATTGTTTTCACCAGTTCCCCGCTGACTGCGTAAATCTTAATGTTGCTCCGGCTATCCGCCGGATTCCCCGCGAATGCAGCGGATAGGCTGATGGAACCGCCGGTGTGGGCGATATTCGGATAAGCCAAAAGTTGGACGGCGGATGTTTGGGTGGTGGTTGAAATGAAGATGTCCCTTTCCCGTCGGGCCAGGGACCCATCCAAAACCCTTTGTTCAAGAACAACGTGGTAGAAACTGTTTGGCACCCTATTTCCATTCTTGTCCGTGGCGTCCCAAGTGGCGATGGCCTGGCCGTTTACATAGAAGGTGAGGGTCCCGCCCTGCCCCGTTGAACTGGGCGTGAAATGGGACATCGTGAAGGTGAAGGTCACGGATTGGGGGGCGGTCATGGTACCGCAAAGGGTTTTGACCAGTTCCCCTCGCTCGTCGAAAATTTTCACGGCTTCCTGGTCGCAGGCCGGTGAGGCGATAACGGTGACGGCGGGAGTTATCGTTACCGAGGGCGTGGGGCTAAAGGTAATGGTCTGGGTATAAGTCATGGTGCGAGTGTAGGTCGGCGTTGAAGTGTAGGAGGGAGTAATGGTGTTCGTATTAACAGGGGTGTAGGTATTGGTCCCCGGAGGCAGGGTGTTGGTATAAGTCGGGGTGAGGGTCGGCGTCAGAGTGGGGGTGTAGGTATAAGTCGGCGTGTAACTGAAAGTCGGAGTGTAACTATAGGTAAAGGTGCTGGTGCCCCCCGGCGTATAGGTATTGGTTCCTGGCGGTAATGTGTTGGTCGGGCTGGGAGTGGCAGTAAAACTATAGGTCGGGGTATCGGTGTAGGTTGGCGTGGGGGTGAAAGGAGGAGTGTTGGTGTAAGAGGATGTATTGGTGTAAGTGAAAGTGCTGGTGCCCGAGGTATTCGTTGGGCTGCTGGAAGGTGAAAGTGTAGGCGAGTTTGTCGACGTTGAGGTAGGCGAACTGGTCAGACTGGCCGTAGGAGTACTCGATGGCGAAGCCGTCGACGTATGGGTAGGGGTCAAGGGTGGCGTGTTGATGGGACTGTTAGTCGGCGTGGAAGTGGGGCTATTCGTCGGGGTATTCGTATGGGTATTGCTCGTCGTAGTGGTTGGGGAATGGGTGGGAGTATTGGTTGCCGTAATTGTCGAAGTTTGGGTAGGTGAATTCGTGGGAGTAGTCGTCGGACTATGGGTGGGAGTATTAGAGGGTGTCCCGGTCTGACTATTCGTGGAGGTAGCCGTAGGCGAATTGGTAGGTGTGGTCGTCGAGCTATTCGTGGGAGTGCTTGGTGGTGTGGTCGTGGGGCTATTAGTCGGTGTGGAAATGGGGGTATTCGTTGGGGTATTAGTATGAGTATTACTTGTCGTGGTGGTGGGCGTGTCGGTCGGAGTTATGGTCGGAGAATTGGAAGGAGTATTGGTCGGCGAAAGCGTCGGGGTTTGGGTAGGTGAATGGGTGAGGGTGTTCGTAGGCGTATTGCTTGGGCTGTTCGTGGATGTTGGGGTGGGTGTGCCCGAAGGAGTACTCGTCCCCGTAGGGGACGACGTATTAGGAGGCGTCAAGGTCGGAGTATTAGTTGGGGTAGACGTAGGTGAAGTTGTCGGACTTTCCGTCGGCGTGTTCGAAGGAGTCATGGTCAGGGTATGGGTGGGGCTGGCCGTGGGCGAATTGGTAGGCGTCGTTGTTGCGCTATTCGTGGGGGTGTTGGAAGGAGTGATCGTCGGGCTATTAGTAGGTGAGTAGCTAGGAGTAATAGTGGGGGTTGGCGTGGGTGTGTTGGGCGGGGTTAATGTTGGGCTATTGGTTGGGGTAGACGTTGGTGTGATGGTCGGGCTTTCGGTCGGCGTGTTCGAGGGTGTCGACGTCGGGGTATTGGTGGGGCTGGGCGTTGGCGAATGGGTAGGCGTGGTGGTTGTGCTATTCGTGGGTGTGCTTGAAGGGGTGGCCGTGGGGCTATTGGTCGGCGTATTGCTGGGCGTTGTGGTCGGCGTCACCGTCGGGCTGTTGGTAGGGGTATAAGAAGGCGTATTCGTCGGCGTGAAAGTCGGAGTGCCCGTAGGAGTATTGGACGGTGAAGCCGTTGACGTATTAGTCGGCGTCAAAGTTGGCGTATTGGTCGGGGTGTTTGAAGGGGTCACGGTGGGGGAATTGGTGGGGCTGGCCGTGGGGGAGTTGGTGGAGGTAATGGTGGGGCTATTGGTCGGAGAATTAGAGGGTGTCGCGGTTGGACTATTGGTGGGGCTCGTCGTGGGCGATTGGGTAGGTGTGGTCGTTGGGCTATTCGTGGGGGTGTTGGACGGCGTGGTCGTAGGACTATTGGTCGGTGTATTGCTCGGCGTTGTCGTTGGGCTATTGGTCGGCGTCGTGGTTGGACTGTTGGTCGGCGAATTTGAGGAAGTATTGGTTGGAGTGTTGCTAGGTGTATTGGTGGGTGTTTTCGTTGGAGTGCCGGTAGGAGTGTTCGTCCCCGTAGGGGATGACGTATTGGTAGCCGAATTCGTCGGGGTAACGGTCGGAGTGTTCGTGTAACTGTTGGTCGGTGTGCTCGTCGGGCTGTTTGAGGGTGTATTTGTGGGGGTTAACGTCGGGGAATTTGTCGACGTCAGGGTCGGGGTCGGGGTCGGCGTGGCGGTCTTGGTGGGAGTAAGGGTGAAGGTGGGACTATTCGTCGACGTCGGGGTGCAGCCAATCACGGTGGTTGTTACCGGGTTGGAATTCACGCCCAATTGGGGTGTCCCGCTATCCGCCTCAGCCGTGTTGATCAGGTTGACGCCGCAATTATTGATCGTACCCACCAGGGTCAGGGCTCCGGCGGCCCCGCCGACAAGGTTTCCCAAGGTCCAAACCACCTTTTGCCCCGCCACGGCTGGGGAACCGCTGGAGGAGGAATAGGCCAACCCCGCCGGCAGAGTATCGGTCACGGTCACGTTGTAAGCGGGCGGATACTTGACGATGGAAACGTTGTCGAACCTGACCGTGCTGCTGTTATTGGATTGCAGGCCACCCTGCCCCGTTCCAATGGCGAAAGCCGTGGTGCCTGTGGCTGCCAGGGTACCGTTGATCCACAATTTTAGGGTAACCGGGCCCGAGCCCGTAACCTCGAATTTGGCGGTGAACCAGGTGTTCGCGGCGATCACCGCGCTACCCGTGGTGACCGTATTGAAAGTGGCCGCGGTGTTGTTCCAATAGTCCTCCGACACGTTGTTGGTGTTGCCCACCCCGATCAAGGCCTGGTAATTCGAGCCGTTCACCGTGCCTGTGCCGTTGAAACGGAAAAGAAGAACGCCGTTTTGGGTTCCGCCAGCGCCGATCTTCATGTCGGTTTGGATATAACCGTCCCCCACCTGGGTGGAGCAATTGTTGAGGAGATAGGGATAATTATTCGCCGCCGCCACGCCCTGGAGGGCCTGGGTTCCCGCCGAGGTGGGCCCATTGTCCGAGACGACCGACCAAGTCCCCTGGGATTGGGTCCAGCCCGTGGGAAAATTCCCCAGCGTGTCACCTTCGAAATTGTCCGGGCAGGTGCTGTTGGCATTCGCGTTGGTATAGGAAAGGGTGTAAGTGACCGCGTCACCGGGTGAGGCGCTTGACACGTTAACCGATTTGGTTAGTGTGATTTGGCCCGATGCGGTCGTGGCGGTAATTACAAAGCCCAAACCGGAAACGAGGATGAGGCGGAATAAAAAACCAATAGGATTTTGATAGATACGGCTGTTCACGTTACGGCTTCCCCAAAAGCGTTGAAAAGGTGTTGTTGAATAACGGGGATTAACTACTTTTTAATAACCCCCAGCAAATGACCTAAAATTTCCAGTTACCTGAACTATGGAAATTTGCACTTGCCCAGTTTCATTGAAAAAAGCTTACAAAGAGAACTGGGCAGCAAATGCAGGTCAATTATACCTTGTCGGCTTACTTGCACCACTTCGGGACTATCAATATGAGGTAAATCAATGCATCTAGTGTCACGGCAATCGGTTAGGCACTATATGTAGTTATGGGGTGGATTCTTTTTTGAACCTTTAAAAATTTACTTTTCACCCTCACCGTATGCCAATTTTGGATTTTCATCCAAAATGATACAGGCATAATACCGACCACATAATAAGATTTATAAATGGTCGGTACACCCTCTCCCCTCAAGGGAGAGGAGGAAAGAATCGCATAAAATCCAGTTTCCCTCACCCCTTGGCCTGGGTTTTGTGGGCTTTGCGGTTTTATGGGTACATAGGGGTTTTCCCCTATGAGTTCTTTCAGGGAGATGGGCCAGGGCGAGGGGTGAATTTTAGTTCTTGGGTTGTGATTTTATTTTGAACCCACCGGAACCCTATGCGCGTCCTCAATGATCATCAGAATGGTTTCCAATTCCCCGCCGTCGCACCAAATGGCGCCGCACTTGTCGTTGATGCAATGGTCGATCACCACTTGGGTCAGCATGGAATGGATTCCCTTATCCATGGGGCTTTGACAAAAGGGGCATTTTATTTCCGGAAAATGGTTCCGATCTTTCAAGGGCCCCCTTTGGCTATCCCGCCAGATCTTCGCCTTCTTGATTTCCTCGGCCGTATAGTCAAACTTCTCACGGCTGATAAGCCTCTCCAAAACCCCGGCCCGCAACAAATAACCCTTACAAAAACTACATTGCTCCACTTCGGTCCCCTCGTACTGTTGGCTGAGTAGGGGCACCTTACAGCGCGGGCAAAAGCCTTTGGAAACCGCTCCCTGGACTTGGCTTTGGAAAAGAGGAAGAAGATCGGGTATGTCCGTGGCCCTTCCCACCTGCTGGCTGCCCGCGGGACAAACCCAGGTGGTGGGAGTCATGAAACCCATGGCCAAAAGCTGGGGAGGTGTATAGGGCCCCACCCATTTATCCCCCTGGTAAGCCATAAAGCCTTGGCCCTCGGTAGGGGGCAGCGCGGTCTTAACGGGGGTTTTTGAGCCTTCCTCCTTTTCCTCTTTTTGATCAATCGCTTGGAGAGATGACAGGTCGCTCTTGGCCCAAACCAGGAGCTTATTGAGCCTTTGGGAAACAGGCGGGTGATCACTCAAAAGGTTGGAGAAGAAACTTTCCTGCTCGTCCAATCCCGAGTCAGAGGGATTCATGATAAAGAGGGAAGAATAGGTGGGCGGGGTGTCCCCACGGTAACGGCGGGAAATCTTATAGAGGCTTTCCGCCAGCGAAAGCGGATCCTTGCACATGGCCACCCCGTCCGCGTCGGCCAGGTATTCCCTTTCCCGGGAGATGGCCATGGAGATCAGCCGGGTAATGAGGTAACCCACGCCCGAGATAATCCATAGAACCACGATGACCCCGGTTAAATTACTGCTCCGCGCGCTGGACCGGCGTTCATAGTAACTGTAAGTATTGTTGGTGGTGCGCATCATCCCCCCAAGTACGGCGTTGATTTGGCCGAAGACCCCAAAAAGAAAACAAGCGGTGGTCACCAGCCTTGAATCCTCGTGCACCAGGTGGGCGGCCTCATGGGCCACCACGGCGGAAAGTTCCTGGCGGTTGAGTTTGCCTAGGAGCCCCTCCGTGACCCCAATAGCCGACTGGCCCTTTCCATCCTGCAGGGAAAATGCGTTACACCCGTTGCTCGGCAATACCACAACCCGAATGTCATGAATACCCGTGGCCATCTCCGCTTCCTGAACGATGTCGATGAAGGGTTTGTGGTTGGAATCCTTTGGGTCCGCCGGTCGGGTGCCGATTTGTTCCAGAAGGTCGTCCAGGGATCTGCTTCGCGCGTAGAGGAAATGAAAGACAGCCAGGACAGTCGAAAAGAAGGTAGCCACCACGATGAGAAGCGGAATCTCAATGGGACCCGGGCTGTGGGTCAAGCCCCGGAGCATGAAGGCGCCCGAGACCAGGAGCAAATTGAAAAAAATAATGTAGAGCCCAACAAGGAGAATGAAGAGGTAAAAAGTGGCCCGCTTGGTACGTTCCTTAGCCTCAAAAACCGTTTCGGCCGGAAGTGAGTAAAACATTAAAAATCCGAAGCCAACACTAAGACACAAAGGCACGAAGAAGGACGATTTCCTTTGAAGGAAAATCAAAGCCTCTCTTGGTGTCTTGGAGTCTTCGTGTCAGAAGTTTTTGTTGGGCGTTCCTCAATGGATTACAACTTAACTTGCGGGACTTCCTTGTCCGAGTCGGCGGCTTTCATGAATTCCTTGGATTGGAAACCAAAGGGCCCGGCGACCAGGTTCGAGGGAAACTGCTGGGTGAGCGCGTTAAAGTTGGCCACCACGTCGTTATAGTGGCCTCGCACGTAGGCAATCTTGTTTTCGGTTGAGGTCAGTTCCTCTTGTAATTGGGAGGCGTTCTCGTTGGACTTCAAGGTTGGATAATTTTCCCAGACCGCCAGCAAACGGCCAAGCCCGGTAGTGATGTCATTTTCCGCCTTCACCCGGTCGGCCTGGTTGGTGGCCCCCATGGCCGCGGAACGGGCCTGCATCACTTGGGTCAGCGTGCCTTTCTCGAAATCCATGACGCCCTTAACCGTTTCCACCAGGTTGGGAATCAGGTCATGGCGGCGCTTTAATTGAACGTCGATCTGGCTCCAGGAATTGTCCACTTCCACCCGGTATCGCACCAGCGAGTTGTAAACGGAGATGAAGTAAATCGCGATCAAAAGGAGAATTCCCAAGATGAACAGGAACGCGATCAAAGTGATTCCCATGGCCATACCGCACCTCGTTAGACGTTGATGAAACCAGTGATAGTATTAGGATGAATTTCAGGGCCTTCAATGGGGCAAAACCCAAGACTTTTCACCGCCAAGACGCCAAGTTCGCCAAGAAAGACGAAAGGCGGAAAATGCCAGGGTTTTTCAAGATTTTAAAAAACAATATGTTTTTGGTTTTGCCTCTCGTAGCGAACGTGGCGCTCGTGGCGGTAAATCAGGTTTCGGTTAGTGGGCTTCATTACCTTTATTCTTGACAGTTTTTGGCACCTTCGTTAACCTTGCATCCTTTTCAACGCCCTAACGAACAACTCTGACATTTAAAATCATAACCGGAGGAAGCCATGGCTCCCAAAAGCAAGAAAAAGTCACCCCCGAAAAAAGTTCACAAAAAAATCAAGCTTACCGCCGTCAAAAAAATTACCGCCAAAGCCATGGCCAAGTCCGCGTCAAAAGCCATCATGATCGCTAAGGCTCCCAAGAAAAAAGTCCGCATCGATCCGGCCTTCCAACCCCTTCTCGCGAAATTGCAAACCCGCCGTAACGAAATCACCGGTCAGGTCAATCATTTGGAGCAAGACCTTCGGGAAGAGATCGCCGATAACCAAAACGTTCCGGGCGACATGGCGGACCACGGTTCGGGCGAGCTGAGCCAGCACCTTTCCGTCACCCTGATGGAAAACGACCGCATCGAGTTGGAAAGAATCGAGAAGGCGATCCGTAGTATTGAGGAAGGCATCTATGGCAAATGCGAAGTCTGCGGGAAGGGAATCCCCATGACCCGCTTGAAAGCCATCCCCTGGGCGACCCGCTGCATCAACTGCCAAAGCAAAGCCGAAGGGGCCTGAGCCGCACATCCTCAAAAGGCGAAGAAATCCTTTTTCTCAAAAGAGAAAAAGGGCGCTTAAAACACCAATTTTTAATTTAAAATGTTGAATTTTGAATGAATGAAATTTTCACCGAAGGTGAAAATAACCACAATTCAAAATTTAAAATTCATAATTCATAATTGCTTTTGTGATAGCATTTATTCAATGAACCCGCACCGAATCACCTTTATCCTTCTTTTTCTATTTTTAGCTTCCCTGCCCTCTAACCTGTGGGCGAAAAAACACCATACCCCCACGGCCACCCCAACTGAAACCTTTACCGATACCCCCACCGCCACGGCCACCTTCACGCCCATCCCCTATACCGGCCCCAAGATTTACAGCTTCGACGCCATGTGGGGTTCCAAGGGCATTGGGAATGACCAGCTCAACGCGCCGGAAGGCATCGATATTGCCCCCAGCGGAAAAATGGTGATCGCCGACACGGGTAATAGCCGCATTGTGGTATGGGATAGCGAAGGCAAACCCGTCACGGTGCTGGGTTCCTTCGGAACCCGCGCCGACTGGCGCGACGCTCCCCAGTTCAATCACCCCGCCGGAGTATTCGTAGCTCCCTCCAAGAAAACCTACGTGGCCGATACCCAGAACCACCGGATCGTCGTGTTGGATGAGAAGGGCCTGGTCCTTTCCACCTGGGGCGCCCAAGGAAACAGCCCGGGTCAATTCAATCTTCCCCGGGCCGTGGCGAAAGACCATTACAACAAAATTTGGGTTCTAGACTCGGGCAATTCGAGGATTCAAATTTTCAGCGGCTTGGGCGAGTACCTCTCCGGCTGGGGCGCCTTTGGGGATCCCACTTCCAACTCCAATAACGCCTTTATGAACCAGCCCCTGGGGTTCACCTTGAACTATATCGACCAGGCCCTGATCGCCGACACGGGCAATTTCCATTTTCAGGTTTTAAATAGCGGAGGGGTGCCCGTCACCCTGGAAGGGTGGTATGGCGAGGGCCCCTTCCAATTCAAGGAACCGGGTGGAATCGTCATCGCCAAGTCCGGCATGATCGCCGTGACCGATGGCACGACGGGCCGAGTCGTGTTTTTCAACAACCGCTTTGAATTCATCGGCCAATGGTCCGCCAAGGACGACATAGTGACCCCCAACTACAACCCGCATTTCCGGGGCATCGCCTGCGACGCCGAGAACCGCCTTTACCTGACGGACCTGCAAAACAGCCAGATCGTGCGCATCAAGCCCATGAAGGCCCCCGAACCTCCCGCCCCGCCCACCATGACCCCTACGCCACTGGACAACAATCCTTACGGTGGAAACGGCTTCCCCATCCGATGAACCACGGCCTTCTCTACCCTTTCCGGAAAAAAATTTTTTCCTACGTCCTCCGGCAAAAAGGCTACTACTGGCACTACAAGCACTTCATCGAGCAAAAGGACCTGTCTGTCCTGAGCATTTATAAGGCCCTCCAGGACAACCTGCCTTCCCCCCGGAAAAGGATATTGGATTTCGGCTGCGGCGTGGGTTACATCACGGATTTCCTCCAGGCCGAGGGAGCGGACGTGGAAAAGGGCGCCATCACCCAGGCCCGCAAGCTTTACCCCAAGCGGAAATTCCACCTTTTCAAGGCCATCCCGGATTTGAAAAAGTTCGGGAAGTTCGACGCCGTCACCTGCGTGAACGTGGCCGAGCACCTTTTCGATGGGGACCGGAAACTCCTGTTCAAGACCCTTCCCCTCCTGCTCAAGCCCAAGGGTAAAATCTTTTTCGTTTATGACGACATGTACCATCCCCTGCAAATCGTGGCGGCCCTGAAAAAACCCGGCACCCTTTTGTTGGACCCCACCCACATCTATTGCTGGACCGAGGGACAGTTCCGGGCGCTCCTGGAAAAAAGCTTTACCGTCGAGAAGGAAGTGAGGGGCAATATCCAGCTGGCCACCCTGCCCTGGGGCAACCGCTTCGCCACGGCCCGGCTTTATGTCTGTTCCCCCAAACCTTAAGGCACTTCACTCAGGAATCTGAAGGAGTCATCCATGGAATATCCCGAAACCAAGCTGCCCCAACCCTTCGTCCGGTTATCAACAGTGCTTCTCTTCGCGATCCTGGGCCTTCAGGTTGTAATCCTGGTAGTGATCCTTAAAAAGGATCACTACCAGGATTACACTGTTCCCGCCCCGGCTGTGTCTGTCCCAACTCCCAATCCTCCCGTTACTCCCGCCTCCAAACCGGACGCGGACAGTGTCCGGCCTGAAGGTTTGCCCGATTTCGTGTTAAAAAACGACTTTCAGGACGACTACAACGCGGGAAGGAATATTCCCACATTGGCGGACCCCACCCTCAGTTCCCCCTTCTCCAGCATCAACGAGAAACGGCCGACCGCTTCCGGGCACCTGACCTTGAGGGACCGTGATATCACCGTCCAGGGCGGGATAGGCGGTGAAATCGTTCCTCAAAATAAAGTGGTCATGGATTTCACCGATGGCCGGGGAACTTACGTGACTTTCCGCTTCAAGACCCCTCACGGCTCCACGATCAAGTCCGGTTCCACCGCGGCCTTTGACGTCATCGCCTTCGGGGGCGATGGCGGTCATTTGATGAAATCCGTTTCTTCCGATGGTGTCCAATTCACTGCGGTGGGCGACGACTCCAGCAACAACGGCCATTACCAATTCGACCTGCCTACGGGCCGCCCGGAGGCCTTTCTGCGCCTCCAAGTGGGAACCGCCGCGGGAATCTTTGAGGGCGTTCAAATCGGCAACATCGAAGCCTCGCTTTATGCCCGTTGACCGGATCCATCCCGTTTCCCGAAGTCTTCTTGGCGTCTCACTCCAGGCTGTGTTAAACTCCCTCCTCCGAAAGAAAAAATTTTGAAGGGTTTTGCATGACTCGTTCCATCGTCACCGGCGGGGCCGGCTTCCTGGGCTCCCACCTCTGTGATTTCCTCATTGCCCAGGGCCACCAGGTCGCCTGCCTGGACAACCTGATTACCGGTCACAAAGAAAACATTGCCCACCTGGCTAAGAACCCGAACTTCCGTTTCCTCAACCGGGACGTGGCCAAGCCCCTGCCTTCCAGCCTGGGCAAGGCCCATTTTGTTTTCCACCTGGCTTCCCCGGCTTCCCCCGCGGCGGATTCTTCCAAGGGTTACATGGCCCACTCCCTCAAGACCATCGAGGCAAACACGGTTGGAACCCGCCTCCTGTTGGAGTACTGCCAAAAAACCGGGTCCCGTTTCCTATATACCTCCACTTCCGAAGTCTACGGAACACCCCTTGAGCACCCGCAGAAAGAAACCTACTGGGGCAACGTGAATCCCTTCGGACCCCGCTCCTGCTACGATGAAAGCAAGCGCCTTGGCGAAACCTTCGTTTATGAATTCATCCACAAGTTCAAGGTAAACGCCAGGATCGTCCGCCTCTTCAATACTTACGGCCCCCGCTTGAACGAGGCCGACGGCCGGGTGGTTTCCAACCTGATCACTCAGGCCTTGAAAGGCCAAGCCTTGACTGTTTACGGCAACGGTTCCCAAACCCGCAGTTTTTGTTATGTGAGCGACCTGGTGAGGGGCTTGTGGAAGGCCGTCTCCCTTCCCCGCACAGCGGGCGAGATATTTAACCTTGGCAACCCCCATGAGACGTCTATTCTTCAGTTCGCCAAGCTGGTCAAAGAGCTTTGCGGCAAGCCGGGAGCCAAAATCATAAAAAAACCCCTTCCCCAGGACGACCCCATCAAGCGCAAGCCTGATATTTCCAAGGCTAAAAAACACCTCGGCTGGTCCCCCGAAATCCCCTTAAAAGAGGGGCTGGACCAGACGATTAATTGGTATCGCAGTAGAATATAGATGCGGGTTGAGGTATCTTTTTAGCCTTGAAGCACCCGGAAACACATCGTATTTATTAACACGAGGAACTATGAAAACAGCGGTACTTTATCCCCCTTTCCGTAAAGATGGCGAGCTTCCCCTTTTAACCCAGAACCGCCATTTGAAATTCTCCAAGACGCTCGAAGTGCGCATTTTCCCCCTGGTTCCCGGCCACCTGGCCACCAACTTGAAAACCCTGGGTCACGAGGTCCTCTGGCTGGACGGCATCAACCGCCGCATGAGCGACGAGGAATTCGATAAGTACCTCACCGACTTCGCTCCCGAAGTGATTTTCCTGGAAACCAAAGCCCCCGTCGTGAAGCGCCATTGGAAATACATCGAGGAACTGAAGGCCCGTTTCCCGAAGATGATCATCGCCTTGATGGGCGACCACGTCAGCTACTTCCCTGAGGAATCCATCCTGAACTCCAAGGTCGATTACGTCATGACCGGCGGGGACTACGACATCGTTGGCCGCAACCTGGTTCAGTTCCTGGCTGGCAAAGAACCCATGGGCCCCGGCCTCTGGTACCGCGACCCTTCCGGAAAGACCATGTCCACCGGCCCACACAAGCTAACCGAAGCCCTTGATTCACTTCCCTTTATTGACCGGGTCCTCACCCGTGTGCAAGATTACGGCGAAGCATACTTGCTCCGCCCGACCGCTTACATCCTCACGGGCCGTGGCTGCGGCGCATCCGACGCTTCCCCCAACAGTGTAGGCGTTTGCACCTTCTGTATCTGGCAGCACGCCCTCTGGGGCAAAACCGCGCGCCTCCGTTCCCCCAAGAACGTAGCGGAAGAAATGCAAATCTGCATCGAGAAGCACCACATCTGGGAATTTTTCGACGACAACGAATCCGGCCCCATCTATAACATCGACTGGCTCAAGGAGTTCTATAAGGAACTCGTCTCCCGCAAACTTCTGGGCCGCTTCCAGTTCTCCTCCAACTGCCGTGCCGACACCCTGAATGAGGAAGTGGTGGACCTGCTGGTGAAGTGCGGCTGGCGGTTACTTAAGATCGGCCTGGAATCCGGGTCGGACTACAGCATCAAGCACCTGGCCAAATGCGAAACCGTGGACTTGATTTCGAATGGTGTCAAAATGGCCAAGGACAAGGGCCTGGTCGTTCTGTTGACCACCATGATGGGCTATCCTTGGGAGACCGAGGAAGACGTGGCTAAGACTTACGCGGTCACGAAAGAACTGTTGAACTATAAAGTCCGCGCCGGGGATTGCATGCAGGCCTCGGTAGTCGTGGCTTATCCCGGTTCCCCCCTGTGGCGTGAGTCGGTCAACAAGGGTTGGCTCCTGGTAGGCGAAAAAGATTACGAGAGATACGACATGTCCCACCCCATCTTGAAGACACCCATCAACGCCAGCGAGTGGGCGACCAAGACTTGGAACCTGATGTACACCCCTAGTTTTGTGTTTCGGCAGTTGGTCACGGTTCGTTCTTTCAGGGAAGTGAACCTTCTCTGGCGCGGGTTGAAGTCTCTTTTAGGTCATGTGCAAGACTACGGCGATCCACTCCCAGAAAGCGCGACAAGCAATGCCACGCCCCAAGCCGCAACAACACATTAAATCGCCCAGCGAAAAACCAGCCTCCTCTTCCGCCCCCGCCACCCCGGGATGGAAGTGGAAAGTACTGGCCTTTATTTTCGGCGTCCTGATCCTGTTCGCCCTTTGGAGCGGCGGGGCCTTTCAAAGCCTGTTCGCCGGCCCCAAGATCCCCCTTCCCCGCGACGTGGTGAACCTTTCGCTGGGAATGACCCTGGATGAGGTGATGGAAAAATACCCCCTCCTGAACCTGGGCGAATTGCTCAAGGATAACCCCGGTAAGACCCTGGAGGAGATTCTTAAGAAGCATCCCGCCATGAAGAAGAAACTGCCAGAGATGAAGACAACCCTCCGCCCTTTCAATGGGGACCCGCAATTCGGCATCACCACCCTTTCCGTATTAAACGGCCTGTCGGGGGCCAGCTCCATGGACCTGCTCTTTTTCATCCCGAATAAGAAGCTTTATTTCATTTCCACCACCTGGGATGGAGCCGACGCGCAGAAGCTTTCTTTCACGGACTGGGTCAATAATTTCCGTCGATGGAAGCGCCCTACCACCACAGGCGCCGAATCCCTGGGGGCCGATGTTGACTTGAAGGAATGGCATTTCAACGACAACGTGACCGAAATGACCCTGCGGGACTTGAACTACTCGGGCAAGCTTCAAAGGTGGCAGGACTTGAGGGACGCCACCAATATGGATGCCCAGGCTGCCTTCGCCAAATACCGCCTCGACGCCAACAACTAACCCCTACAGTTTTGAGTTCTAAGTTCTTAGTTTTAAGTTAATGAGATTTTTCATCAAAAACCGATGAAAAATGACCATAACTCAACACTCAAAACTTAGAACTCAAAACTATGGCAAAACTTTTTAAGAGCACTGGTATAATTACCCATCAGGAGTATCGAGAACAATGAAGCTAAGAATTTTGCTGGTCAATCCTCCCCGGGTTAAGGGCCTGCCGGTCGTGCGTGAGGAACGTTACGAGCACCGCGACGTGGGCTCGGTCTATCCTCCCCTTTCCATCCTCCAAGGCGCCGCTTCATTGCGCCAAGCCGGTTTCGACGTAAAAGTTATCGACGCCAACGGATTCGACCTGAAACTGGAAGATATCGCCCGCACGATGAGCTCCTGGGAACCCCACATGGTCGTGGCCCGCATGGCCTTCGACTGCCAGGAAGAGGATTTAAAAGTTCTTCAGTTGGCCAAGGCCACCAACCCCGATTGCGTCACCGTCATCCGCAATAAGATGATCTCCGAAGTGCCCTGGTTCGTGGAAACCATCACCCGCCGCCCCGAAGTGGACCTTTACCTGATGGGCGAGCTGGACGCCCTCCTGCCCACCCTGGCCAAGAGGTTGGAATCCGAATTAACCCCCGAGGGCAAACTGCCCCCCAAGTCCACCGGCTGGTTTTCCGGTGTCCCCGGCTTGACCTACTACAATGAAAAAGAAGGCTTCCAGAAAACACCGCCCTTCGCCTTGATGGATGTTTCCTTGGCGCCCTTCCCGGCTTACGACATGCTTCCTTCCATCGCCCCTTACCACACCGGCGTCTTCCATGACCACTTCGTGATGATCCAAACTTCCAGGGGCTGTCCCTTTGGCTGTACCTTTTGCGCTTACGCCTTGGAAAAATACCGTCCTCGTCCCCATGCCCATGTGGCTGAGGAACTCAAGTGGTTGAAAAAGTCCTTCGGCGCCAAGAACGTGCTTTTCTTCGACGACCTGCTGGCCTTGAACTCCAATCAAACCGCCGAACTAGCCACCGAGCTCATCAAGGACGAAGTGAACATGGAATGGGTCTGCTGTACCCGGGCCAACCTGACCGATGTGGCCTCGCTGAAATTGATGCGCGACTCGGGCTGCCGTGAGCTGGCGGTGGGTATCGAGAGCGGCTCGGAAGTCATCCTAGAAAACATCAACAAGGGCGTAACCAAGGACGATATCCGCAAATGCGCCATGGCCTGCAAGGAAGCGGACATCCTCTTTTATGGAATGACCATCCTGGGCCTGCCCGGGGAAACGCGCGAAACCTGGCGCCAGACCGTTGATTTCATCAAGGATATCGACCCCTTCTATACACAAATCTGCTTCTCCACACCCTGGCCGAACACGGAAATGTACCCCTGGTATGACGAGAAGGGTTATTTACTGCACAAGGACTGGTCGCGTTATTCCCCGCTAGCCCCCGAGCCGGTGGTGCGCACCGAGGCCCTGACGGGCGAAGACCTTATCAAGATGCGTAAGGAAGCCTACCGGGAACTACTGTTCCGTCCCAAGTATTTGCTCTCCAAAATCCGCCTCACCGACCCCCTTTGGAATCTAAAAGGCGGCTGGGAACTCGCCAAACGCGGCGCTGCTGTCCTAACGGGACATGACGTTCGCTAAGCAAAAACCTCCAAAAAATCACAGTGAGTTTATCCTTGATATTCTAAATATGAGTTTGAAGGAAAGAATTTCAGCAATACTAGCAATTCTTTTTCTTATCGTAGTTTTGGCTTTCCTCGGATACATTTCTTCAAAGCTCTTATTAGGCGATCACGATAACTATACTGGGCCGGTTGGCAGACTTGCGTTATACGAGCTCATTCTGTCTTTTCAGAAAAAATATTCCAGATGGCCCAATGACAAAGACGAATTACAAAAGTTTGTTTCAGAAAATAAAATCAACATCAATCTCAGGCCCTACCAAAGACTCATTTTCAAAAAAGAGAATGATAACTCGATAAGAGTTTATTACGCATTTAAATTAGTGGGTTGGGTCGAACAATCAACATTCGTTCTATCGAGATAAAAAATTCTATTTTTATCCTCACAACGAACAACTGCCAACTTTTCAAACCTCAAAGACATTTCATCTAGGAGGAAACTATGCCGGTTTGTGCATTTTGTGAAAAAACCGTAAACAAGCTCAAAACAAACAGTCATGTAGTGCCTGAGTGGATGTATAAACCCTTTTATAAACAAATGAACGGAAAACGCAGATTACATCTCATGAACATGAAAGAAGGCACGATACGAATTCATCAAAAGGGTTATAAAAAAGATTTTATTTGTGAAAATTGCGAAGATGGTTTTTCAGACGACGATAATTACGCCAGTAAAGTTTTAACCGACGACGCTCCGAACTCCAAAGAAAGAAAATTCATCACTAAAAAAAAATATTTCTTCCAATAAGAAATGAACACTTTGAATTTTTAAATTGGTCAGGCCTGAATTTTCGGAAGATTCAAAAATTTGTTTTTGGAATTATTATAAGAACTCATTTAGCTCGCCCAAAAGAACTTGACGCTATTCTAACCGCTAAACAATACAACGAATTTAAGGAAATTTATTTAGACGACACCAAGTTGGACGATTCAACATTTCCAATCTGGTTTAAAATATTTTTAAAAAGCGAATATAGTGACTTACTAATTTTTCCTTATAACAATACCAACTACACACATAATTTTAAAATGATCAGTTTTTATGGTTGCGGTTTTTCTTTCGATGTATTTAAAGAAAAAGGGGAAGGTCAAAGCACCCCCGAAGAATTGTTCGGTATTCGAATCAAAAAAGACGGCACTGTAAACGTCCCAACAGTTCAATTTGAAAAAACTGGTTATTTCGAAGGTGCAAAAGGAGCTTTTAAGGACTTTTTTGAAAAACAAGAAGAACGGAAAAGCAGAGGACAAAAAAAATATTAGGGCACTCGAGCCGTTTTTCTTTTTATTGGAAGAGCTTTATCGGCCCAACCTCGATTTTCTCACCTGTGCTAAAATCTTCGCCATGTCATCACCAGCCCCAAAAATCATTTTCAATAAAGATGCGATTCAAACATAAGTAAAAGGAATCGCCCAGCAAATCTCCCTTTGGTTTCGAAACTACAACAAAAAATCTTTGAATTTTGTTTCCGTTCTGGAAGGCGCCCGTCAATTTACTCGGGACCTTGTCCAAAGCCTCAAAAAGTTGATGCCGGAAGTTAAGATAAAAATACATGAAATCCGAGTCATTGGAACAAAGGGAACAAAACTTTTAAAGAACCGCAAGTGGCAGATGGGCAAGCTGGACCCAAAAACAATCCGTCAATTCCCTGTTTTGATCGTGGACGACCTGGTGGATTCGGGATTAACCCTCCAAACCCTAAAAAAGGAAATAATCCGCTTAGGCGCTCCCGAGGTAAAAACTGCTGTCTTCATAAAGAAATATAAGTCCCATGGCGGGCCAGTGGACTTTTGCGGGATTGAATTGGGCCTCAATCATAAGAAGTTGGCCCAAAAGGGGATTAAAGATTACTGGCTCTTTGGCTATGGAATGGATTTGAATGGAAAACATCGCAAGTTGGATAAAATCGGATGGATTGAGATTCGATAAGGAAAGAATCCCCCCTCACCCTACCCTCTCCCGCAAGGGGCGAGGGTTTCTAGAAAATGGCCTATCGCGGACAGTAGATAGAATCACAAAAGGAGTTTTGTTTTGAATAATGAAGCAACGATTAGATATCCCGCCAAATACTTTGACCTGTTGAAAGTGTCCAAGTCCATGAATTTCAATATGGCTTCGGACGTCTTAACGGGTAATTTGTTGCAAACCTTGGCGGCCACCAAACCCAAGGGAAGGTTTTTGGAGATCGGAACGGGTACGGGATTATCGGCTGCATGGATCTTGAACGGGATGGATTCCCAATCCACTTTGTTGTCGGTGGATAACAACCCTGAATTTGTTTCCGTAGCGAAGAAATTTCTAAGTTCTGACACCAGGCTGACCCTTCAATTTGCCGATGGCATTGAATTAATTAAGTCATTGGCGGGCCAAACCTTTGATTTCATTTTTGCCGACTCATGGCCTGGAAAATATAACACCTTAGAGGAAACACTCCGCCTCGTCGCTCCCGGCGGGTTTTATATCTTGGATGATATGCTTCCCCAGCCCAATTGGCCGGAAGGGCATCAGCAATCGGTCGACGAACTGCTCGGAAAATTAGAAGGGTTAAAAGATTTTCATGTTTGTAAAATGAATTGGTCGACCGGGTTGGTGCTCTGCACCCGCAAAACTTAGGCCCTAATCAAGGACCCTCAATCAGCCCACGAGGGATTTTTTCCTGCCCATCTCAAAACTTATTACAAAATAGTGCTTGCAATTCATTCAACCATATGGTTGAATGAATCCATGGATAACCTCAACGCTGTTCTAGCCGCGATTGCCGATCCCTCCCGGAGGGAAATTATCCTCAGGCTGGTGGAGGGGCCCGCCAGGGTCACCGAAATCGCCGAGCCCTTTGACATGTCCCTGAACGCCGTTTCCAAGCATTTGAAGGTTTTGGAGGTGGCTGGGCTGGTCCACCGGGAAAAACAGGGCCGGGAGCATCTCATCGCCGTCAGGCCCGAGCCCCTGCGTTTGGTCAAGACCTGGCTGCACGAGTACGAGAAGTTCTGGAGCGAGCATTTGGATAAAGTGGAAAAACACTTTAAAAATAAGAAAAAAGGGAGGAAGAAATTATGAAAGAGCACATGAAAACCATGGCTTTAACCTTGAAGCGAACCATTCCAGCGTCCCCCGCCCAGGTCTATAAGGAATGGTTGGATCCCAAAAGCCCCTGCAATCCCGCTAATGGCTCCCTTCGGATGGTTTACAAGCCCAAGCTCAAAGGCCTCTTTTACTTTGTGGCCAGGAACGATGGAATGGAAATTCCCCACTATGGCCAATTCCTTACTCTGTCCCCCGGCAAAATGATCCAGCAAACCTGGATTGGCCGCTACACCAGGGGCATCGAGTCGAAGGTGACAACGACCTTCAAGAAACAGGGTAAGGATACGCTGGTAACCGTCCATCACTCGAACCTCCCCGATGACAGCTTCGGCCGGATGCACGATTGGGGCTGGAACTGGTATTTGGATAATCTCTTAAAACAATTCACCAAAAAGCGAAAATAGGGGGAAGCCATCATGAAAGAACACATGAAAACCATGGGGGTTACCCTCAAGCGGACCATCCCTGCCTCCCCCGCCCAGGTCTATAAGGCTTGGCTGGACCCCAAGAGCCCCTGCAATCCCTGTAGCATTTCCATTAGCCATGTTTACAAGCCCAAACTCGGAGGCCTCTTTTACTTTAAGACAAGAAAAGAAGGTATGGAAACCGCCCACTATGGCCAATTCCTAAGCCTATCCCCCGGCAAAAGAATCCAGCAAACCTGGATGTCCCGCTACACCAGGGGCATCGAATCAAAGGTGACCGTTACCTTTCAGAAACAGGGCAAGGATACGCTGGTGACTGTCCATCACGCGAACCTTCCCGATGACAGCTTTGGTAAGAGCCATGAGAAGGGCTGGAACTGGTTAATGGGAAACCTCGAGAAACAATTCACTAAATAGAGAAATAAAGGGAACCAGGGCGGGCTAAGGCCCGCCCCCTACGAAACCTTTTCTCCTTTCCATCGCGGATTTAACCTTGTTCTTTTATTCCGGCTATTGCATCCGTGACTTTCCCCATGCTTGAATGCTTTTTAGACTAAGACCCAATTCCACCACAGGTTCCTTCGGAACCACAAGGACACAGTTAAAGAAGATATTTTTAATCAATTTAATTCTTTACTGCCGTAACCGTGTCTCTGTGTGGCGCGAAGCACCACCGTGGTGAAAAATTTAATTAAAGGAGTTCCCCATGCCGAAAATGACGACCTGCCTGTGGTTCGATACCGAAGCGGAAGACGCCGCGCGCTTTTATTGCGGTGTCTTCAAGAAGTCCAAGATCCTGGACATCGCCTACTACGGACCGGGGATGCCCAAGCCCGCGGGGTCAGTGCTGACCGTGCGGTTCCGAATCAACGGGCAGGAATTCCTGGCCCTAAACGCCGGCCCCCAAAACCAATTCAACATGTCCGTCTCTATCATGGTGCCCTGCAAGGCCCAAAAAGAAATCGACACCCTCTGGGAAAAACTCACCGATGGCGGGAAGGAAATTCAATGCGGCTGGCTCACGGACAAATACGGCCTTTGCTGGCAGATCGTCCCCTCGTTCCTGGGCAAGATTGTGGAAGGCAAGGACAAAGCAAGGTCCGCCCGGGTCCTGAAGGCTCTCATGCCTATGAAGAAACTGGACATCAAGACACTCAAACAGGCCGCAAAGAACGGGAAATAACGCCTTCTCGAAATTGGGTAGTCTTCAATTTGAGAAATCACCCCTCACCCTACCCTCTCCCGCAAGGGGCGAGGGTTTTAGACTTATCGCCTCATCCTACCCGGCAGGCTTTGGCAAGGTTACAGCCCTTTCTAAATAATCTTTCTTTTTCCCAAATTAACGCTTGAACCTCACGTTAAGTGAGGTTCTATACTCAACCCCATGGATACAAAAGCCTGGAAAGTCGGGGAACTGGCGAAGTCAACGGGTCTGAGCATCCGGACCCTGCACTTTTATGAAGAAATCAGCCTACTGGCCCCTTCCGCCCGCACGGAATCAGGACATCGAATCTACGGCGAAAAAGATTTACTAAGGCTTCAACAAATCCTCTCGCTGAAGCAATTGGGCCTTCCATTGGAAAACATCAAGCTTTGCCTTGACGAAAAAAAGATATTTCCCATCCAAATTATCCAAGCGCACAAGAAACGGATTGAGGAGGAAAAAGTTAAAGTCGATCAATTGTATGGACTTCTTTCAAGACTTGAGAAAGCCTTGGCGGCAAAGAAGAAACTTTCGATGGATGAAGTGATTAAAACGATGGAGGCAATTACCATGTACGAAAACATGTATAAAAAATATTTCACGAAGAAACAACTCGAGAAGCTTTCCGAAAGAAGAAAAGCTTTGGGAGAAAAGAAATTAAAGGCCATTCAGGCCAAGTGGCCAAAACTGATCAAGGCCGTGCGGGCTGAAATGATTCGGGGGACCCATCCCAATAACCCCAAGGCTCTAAGGCTCGCCAGACAATGGAAGAAGCTGGCCAACGCCATTACGAAGGGCGACATTGACTTGAGCCTTAGTTTTATGGAAATGTATAAAAAAGAACCAAAAGCTTTAAAAAAACTTGGCATCGATCCGAAGCTTCAGGATTACGTGGGAAAAATAATGTTCTGCTTGTCCAAAAAAAACTAATAGGGGCTCCCCCCAACTAAAATAACGACCTGATCACCATGACTGTCCCAAGGCCAATCGCGAAGGAACCGGTCATGTAAAGCACGGGTTTTGGGTTGGGCAAAAGCTTTTCCAAGGCGATCACCATCGCCACCGCCAGCATGACGTACAGGTTCATCGCCCCCAGGGCCACCAGCACCACCATGGAACCCGCGCAGCAAACGACACAGGACAAACCCTGCTGGAGCCCCACCACTAAGGAGGCCCACAAGCCCGCGTCCTCGATGATTTCAGGGAGTAATTCCCCCTTCTTATTGAACTTCTGCGGGTGTTTGGGAGCCATGCCATAGACCAGCAGGTTGCGGCAACGGCCCAACTTTTCCCTTTTCCATTTCCCGAATTGGTAGGCACCCGCCAGGACCAGCGCGAGTCCGGTGAGGAAAGGAACCATCCGGCTTAAGCCCGGCCAGGTCATGGTCGCCATTGCCCAGGGAAACCCCAAGGCATATACCCCCGCGCCGACGGCGGTCCAAACCATGAAATAGCCTCCTGCCACCATTGCCGTGGATGGGCCCGGGTGGTGAGCCCTTTTCCAGACGAGGGAGCGATAGAAGAGTAGAAGTTTGGCGGCCAACGAGGGAAGCATCATGGCCACCATCATGGCAATCCAAATAGAAAGGAACATCAGTGCCGAGTCCAGGCGACTTTGACCCGGCATGGGCATCCACATCATGGACATCCGCCAATCCCCGGGCATGTCCATTCCCCCGGCCATGGAGAGGCAATAATGAAAGGTGGCGGCCAGGCTGACGGCCACCACCAGGCCGGTAACGAGGTGGAATCTCAACGATCCGAAGGATCCGCCGGGCGGCGGGCAACAGCTGAGACGCCGTATCACCTGGCGTATTTGTCGTGGTGGCGGACCCAGCCCGAGGGATGGTCGGTCGACAAGTCCTCGTCACGGCCTTTCGCGGTGAGGTCGATATATTGGTAGGCGTTGTTGAGCATGTCCACGCCCCGGCCGTAGGTGGAATAGGTGTGGTAAATATCCCCCTGAGGATCCTTGTAAAAGACGCTGACCCCATGCAGTTCGTCGGAAAAAGGCTCGATGACCTTGTAGTTATAGACCGCTTTGCCCCGTTTGAAGTCCATCGGGCTGAAGGAAGCCTGGTAGTCGTAGTTGAAATCGGTGTTGAAGGACGAGACCCACTTGAAGTCCAAACCCATGCGCTTTTGGAAAGGCTCGATCTTTTTCAAGGGGGCGCGGGAGACGGCCAACATGGTGGTATCCCGGGCCGCCATGTGGACGATGTTGCCATTGAAACTGTCCGCCCAGAAGGAGCAATGGGAACAGCCCTCTTTCCAGTCCGGCCCGAACATAAAATGCCAAATGATGAGCTGGCTCTTGTTCCCGAACAGGTCAGCCAGGCTTTCCCGGCCTTGGGACCCGTCAAAGCCATAGTCCTTTTCCACCTTTTCCCAGGGCAGGTTCTGCCTTTGCTGGTTCAACTGGTCGCGCAACTTCGTGAATTTTTTCTCTTTCAAAAGCAGTGCCTTGCGGGCCTTCAACCACGCCTCGGACCTCACGACTTTATGATCCTTCACGCCTTTGACAGTCTTGATCTTCGCCATAGTGCGCCTCCATTTTTTTAATTTTAGCTTTACTGTTTATATCATCAAGACTAAAGGAAACACATAGTTCCAACTATCATTTTGATAAAAAAATAAATCTTCCTTAACGTCGCCCTTGCCATTGAATCAAAAAAAACCCGCGTCTATCATCTTTTTTGTACGCAAAACCAATCGTACTTTTTAATTTGAAAGGAACCAAACATGAAACGAATTCTACTTTTCGCGGTGGTAGCGTTTTCTTTTACTTTCCTGCTGTCTTCCTGCATGCTCCGTAGGGGATCGTGGATCATCACCACCTCTGATGACGATACGACGGTCAGGTATCACTACTGGTACTATCCCAAGACCCAAGTCTATTACGATTACGAGCGAAAGGTTTATTTCTACCCAGAAAACGGCGGCTGGCAACAGTCCGAACAGCTCCCCGCGATGTACTCCGGCGATTCCCCCTATGAAACTGTGGACGAAGATTCGGATAAGCCCTACGCGAACCACGAAAAGTTCATGACGAAATACCACCCTGGGCCCAAGATGGATAATCGGGAAAAGAAACAAAGGGACAACGGGGACGAGAACAACGGAAAAGCTAAGGATAATAGGGACAACAAGGAAAACGACAGATAGATTTTCGAAGCAGCTGACTTCGCACGAGCGGCGCTGGAATCTTAACTTCCAGCGCCGTTTTCATTTCCAATTTTTTAATTGTTTAGCCGTTTTTAGATGTCATTGCGAACCTCGAATTTTGAGGTGGCTTGAAGCGGTCATCCTTACTTCGGATGACCGTGGTTGGCCGAAGGCCAACTACAACCAGGCTTCAAGTTCATAGGTGGTTCTAGTCTTGGTTCCGGATCCACCTCAACGGCATATTTAAACTGGGGTTGCTTCGTCATGACCGCCCGCCTATTCGGCGTGCATTCCTCGCAATGACAGTCCAAATCCAAAACTTAACTGAGCACTACCGACTTTTCGGCTTGATCCATTTTACCCGGCGGGTTGGAGTAAAGTTACAGACACTTGGACAACTTGATCAAGGCCGTTCGACGCGTCCGTCGGCGTGCTTGGCAAAGCGGGTCTCCCCGCGGGGATGAACCGGGTCATCGGCCTTCCAGGGCCAACCCCCGAATTGGGTCCGGCGATAATCCTCGAAAGCCTGTTCGATCTCCCCCGGGGTGTTCATGACGAAAGGCCCGTACTGGGCCACCGGCTCCCCGATGGGGCGGCCCTGCAGAAGAAGCAATTGGCCTTCCTGGTCACCGTTCTCCAATAACACATCCTGATCGGGCTCCAACTCGACCCCTTGGCGAATTTTCACCACCTCGCCCCCGATGGTGATGGAGTTCCCCCGGAACAAATAAAGGGTGCGGTTCGTTCCCTTCTTCGCCTTGGGTAAAGTCCATTGGGCCTTCGGAGCCATCTTCAAAGTCCAAATGGCCAGGTCGCTTTCAGGCCGGGAAGCCCAGGAATCTGGCGGTGGGGCCAGGGCCTTCACATCCCCCAATTGCCCTGCAATGAGAGTCACTTCCGTCTTTCTTCCCGCCTCGTCGGTGGCAGTCACCTTCGGAATTTTATTCGCCCATTGCATTGAAAAATAAGGCGCGACCATCTTCCCCGCCTTGGGCAGGTTCAGCCAGATTTGGAAAAGCTCGAGCGGGTTGGGTTTCTTGGGGTCCAGCAACGGGAACATTTCCGAATGGTTGATGCCCTTGCCGGCGGTAAGCCATTGGGCGTCGCCTTGGCCGAACCGGGCGGTGGCGCCCAGGGAATCCGAATGGTCAATATAGCCCTGGCGAGCGATGGTCACGGTCTCAAAGCCCCGGTGCGGGTGCTGGGGAAAACCCGGGACCACTTCCCCGTGGTACATTCGCCAGCCATCCTTGCCCGCGAAATCGTTGCCCATTTTGCGGTCCGTGAGGGAAGCCTGGGGCCCCAGTTGGTCGTTGCCCGCTGGGTAGGCGTCATCATGGTGGACGCAAAAGAGAAAGGGATCGGCCGTTTCCCAGGGGAACCCCAGGTTCATTACCCGCTTCACAACACTAGTGCTTTCGGCTGATTTGGCTTTCATGGGAACTCTCCTTAACTGTCCTTATTCATCCCTATCATTACGGCTTCCGGGGGAAAGAGGCAAGGAGTTACGTTTCCGTAACCGGATTGCCCTAGTTATAGCGTCCCCATTTAAGGTTTGTTAGAATCCCTCCAACGAAATCCAGAACCTATTAAAAGATTCTTAGAGGCTCTAACAAAATCTTTGGAACAGTGATAAACGCTGATGAACGCTGATAAAAAAGCTTCAAACACCTTATTTCTTCTGAATCTGCGTTTATCCGCGTCCATCCCTGTTTCAATGCCTTTGAATTTTGTTAGAAGTTCTTAATATGAAACTTCGTATTTCTTCGCTTTGGGTCTTCCTTGCTCTTTTATTCGCTTGTGGGCTCACCGCCCCTTCTTTCGCCGCCACCTCAGCGGAATACTACCGAGCCGGCCTATCCCTTTATCAAACGGGAGATTACAACCGGGCCGTCCAATACCTCAAGGCCGCCACGCAAGTGGACCCTTCCAATTGGCAGGCCTACCAGATTTTGGGCTACGCCTATTACAAAACCAACGACCGCCAAACCGCGCTGGCGGCCTTTGACCAAAGCCTCCTACTCCACCCCGACAACCTTCCCCTCAAAAACTTCGCCGACCAAATCCGCGCGTCCCTTGCCATGCCGCCCCCCGTAACCTCGGCCACCGCCCCTCCGCCTGGCTCCGAAAACACCTCCTCGCCCACGGTGAAAACCGCCAAGGAAACCATCACCGTCTTCGGGGAGGGAAAATGGGTTAATTTTCACTTGGCCCCCGTTTTTGCCACACTAGGGGATCTTCAAACCGGGGCGGATACGGTCAAAAAAAACCAAGCCGTTAACTTAGGCACCGCCACCAACGGCAACCTGGGGGTTCTGTTGGGCGTGGAGGCTGGCTATTCCTTTGACAGCCACAACGCCATCAGCTTATCGGCCGACATTGGGTTATTTGACGGTTATAAAGATCAATACTCCCAAGGCTTCTACAGCGGCCTCGATTCTTTTTCTCCCGTCATGGGCGCCGTGGAAGTCAAATACTCCCGCTTCTTCGCCTTCGGGCCAAACCGTTTGAGGGTGGGGGCCGGCCCAGGGCTTTATGTCACCAACCTGCAAGTCGAGCAGGCCGTCAACAACAACGTTGTCATAACAGGCCCCATGACCGGGTTTGGGTTTGGGGGCAGCCTGAACCTGAGCTTTGAGATTTACTTGACCCGGGACTTCATGCTGAGCCTGTTCGCGGAAGGGCGTGTCGCCTCGACCACCAATATCCAGGGCCAATTCGTGGATACCAACGGTAACATCCAACAGGAGGGTCTGGCCATGGATAAGAACAATTACATTGGAACGGCCTCCACCACCTATATCGGAACCAATGGCCTGCGCTGGGCCACGATCGATTACACCGGAGGGGACGCGGGACTGGGGCTTTCGGTTCGTTATTGAGGGGAGTAAACCTGTAACCACTGAAAAGCTCATCTATCGGCGCTGTTTTTGCCGTTGTAGGGGCGGGATTCATCCCGCCCGGCCTTTGTTTTCAATTGTTTCCGTCTCGGGCGCGATAAATCGCGCCCCTACAAAAATATTTTTCAGAGATTACAACCTTACTTCTGCTTAATCACCTTCCACTTATAGGGCCCGATAATATCCTGAAACATTTCTAACTTGGGGCCTTCCAGCCAAAGGCCAGCGCACTTTTCACAAACGTCCAATTCCGTCTTCCCCAGCTTCACGGGTTCCATCCGCTTTCCGCAAAAGGGGCAAATGAGAAAGGACGGCTTCTTGCGGGGCTCAAAGAAAGCGGGAGTCTTATGTTCCCGCTCTTCGGGGCCGATCTGCACTTCTTTCTTCCCCTGGGGCTGTAGCTTCATCATGACTTCCCGGCTGACTCCCAACCCCTCACATTCGGCGCAGTGAATAACCTCATGGCTGTCCAGGGTGGCGGGATAAACGGGAATCTTGCAGATGGGGCAGACAGGCCCCTTGGCCCCGACAGAGGCTAACCCCTCCGTCTTAACCAGCGGCTTCCGGCAGGAAGGGCAGACTCTTTCCGTACCCGTCAGGGGCTGGTCGCATCGGGGGCAGGTTTTGGGGATGGTTTCGGGCATAATTAGATTCTACTCTCTGCGGTTGTAAGGGCAAGGCATGCCTTGCCCCTCCGAAAGGTCAAATTACCCCTCACCCTACTCCCTCCCGCAAGGGGAGAGGATTATTTTGATTTACGGTTCTTGCCTTATTTTGAGCTCAAAACCACCCTAAAATTTCCCCGAAAATTAAATTATTTTTGGAATAAACCTTCGCCGAAAAACATTATTAGTCAGCGGGGAAAACATGAGCGCGGGATGCGCTAGAGACTCCCGGCGGTATAAAGACCTTTATTCAGCGCGTTATCTAAGAAGCACCATATAGCGGCCCGGGGGCAAATCCCCGGGCCTTTATATTTTTACCCCAAGAAAACCCCATTTCACCACCAAGACACCAAGGTCACCAAGGAAAGAAAAATCACAATCTTTTCCAGATAAATCAAAATTCTTTCCGTTCGGGTTTCTTGGTGGTTCAAATTGTCTTTTTTGAAGGATTTTTAGAAGAATTTACTTCTGGCTGGCGACGGCTTCACCGCGGATCACAACTGCCTTGGTCAAAACTTCCTTGCCCGACTGCACTTCCACCCGGTAGGTTCCAGGCTGGGCCGGTTCCCCATTTTCCGTCTTTCCATCCCATACGAAATCCCATTTGCCGGGCTTCAACATGCCGGCGAAGAGCAACCGCACCTCGTTTTTGCCGCTGTCCAGGGCCCGCACGGTCAACAAACCGGAGGTTTTCTGTTCCACCATAATGTCCAGGCCCTCGTATTTCTTAGCGGAATCATAGGCCACCGGATTAACCATGCCCGGCTTGGCCAAGGCCTTCAAGGGAAGGGTTTGGAGGGGCGCCTGGGGCGCGGGCTTTGCCGGCTTCGTAACGGAAATCACCTTGGGAATAACAGGTTGTGGTTTTGCGGGAGCAATATTTTGAATGACCGCGGGAGGCAAGGAAACGGAAGGAATCGGGGCCGCATGAAGCAAGCGGAATATTCCATAAGCAGTGAGGCCCGTGAGCGTCAATAGCACCACGCTTTTCAGGAGAATGGGGCCGATCAGATGGGTCATTCCTCCGCCGCCAAAACCGCCCGAGCCATTGCCTCCGTTACCCCCACCCGTATCGGGCAGGCCCGTTTGAAGGTAAGCGGCATGGGCCAGTTCCGCGAAACGCAAGGATTGCTGGGGCGCTCCCGCGATCAGGTTCGCCAGCTGTTGTTCCTCGGCCTCGGTTAAGTCCCGCTTAAAAAATTCCAACAATAAATCGGCCATTACAAACCTTCCTTCAGGCTGCTCTGCACCATCTGTTTCAACGTTTCCCGGCACCGGGCCAATTGGGACATCACTGTTCCAATGGGAATCTTCATTACCTTACCAATGTCGGCGTAACTCTCGCCCGACTTGTCCCTGAGCTCGATGATTTTCCGGCATTTCTCGCTCATCGTCTGGATCAACTTCTCCAGAAGCTGCATTTTCCTGCCATCTTCGTCCTTCACGCCTTTGTCATGTTCCCGCGAGTGCACCAGGGACGCCGTCATTTGTTCCAAATCCTCCTGAAGGCTCACCAGGAATTTTTTCCGCCGACGGATCCTTTCGTAACAAAGGTTCACGCAAATATGGGCAAGCCAGGTGTAGAGGGTGCTTCGAGGTTCAAATTCAGGAAGCTTTTGGAAGGCGATCAGGAAAGTTTGTTGGACGATGTCATCGATGTCCGAATCCTGGTAGCCCAAGAAATGTACGCAAATCGGCTTCAACCGATGGGTGTGTTCCTCATAGAGACGGGTCTTCGCCCCCTCATCCCCCGCTAAAACTTGTTGGATCAGCTCCGTTTCGCTCAAGGCCCCTCACTTAAATAATGATTTGGACCGCCCAGTTATTCCAAACTTTATGAAATAATTGCACTATTGTTGCCGTTCTTTATATTTTTTGAGCCAATTCCTCAACTTTTCATTGTCGGGTTTCAAGCGTAAGGTCTGCTCAAAACATTGGATGGCGTCTTCTTTTTTGCCCTTTTGGTAATAAAGCATAGCCAATTCATACCAGGCCGAAAGGTTCTTCGCGTCCTTATCGATGGCGTCCTTGTCGGCTTGGACCTTCTGGTCCCAATCCAGGTCGGATGTCCCAGCGGAATCATTTTGATTTTCCGGAAGACTGAATAAAAGCCTCAATTTTTCCACATCCTTCTTTGGCTCCGCGGGAGCGGGAGTAGCCGTGGGGCCGGGCGGTGGGGTGGCATAAACGGTGACCGGGATGGCTTTGGCCGGAGTCGGTGTGGCTTTTGTCTGCGTGCTTTTGGTGGAGGAACCGGGAACTGGTGTGGTTTTGGGGGCCGCCCCCTCGAAATGGTAAGTGAGACTCACCCTTTGGGAAGTTCCCAGGTCGCCGAAGGGGGAGTAGGCGTAATCCAAATTGAAATCCTGCAGCTTTAAACCCAACCCGGCCGTCAAGCCGGTCAAGCCCTGAAGAAGTGTTGAGGATAAGCCCGCCACATAGCCCGCGCGCAGGGACAGGAAAGAGTTGAACACATCTTCCGCCCCTATGTTCAATCGGGCGACGCCGAAAGGCTCCAAGAAAAGGCTCCCGGCGAGTAGGGCCTGGTTGTTGAAAGAAACAGCCCAGTCATAGGCTCCCCCAAAACGGATGACCGAATTGGCGATGTTTCCGCTGATATCCGTGCCCCAATTGTCATAAGAAGCGCCTACGTGGAAGGTGGAAGTGACGTCCCACAAGGCTCCCACATCCCCCGCGATATTCGAGTAATCCGCCCCCGATAAATCCAGCAGGTTCCCCTTCAACCCCAGTCCAATAGCAAAACCCTGGAATAGGACATGAGCCCAGGCGATTTCACCGCCCCATCTTCCCGCGTTGTAACTGCCTGTCACCACGCCGTTGGAATCCCGGCCCTGCAGGCTGCCGTAACCAAGGTAACTGGCCGAAAGGCCCCAACTGCCAAAATCCCCCTGCGGAGTCGCGAAAAGGAGCGTGTCCTGCGTTAAATCCTGCAGGTAAAAATTATGGTGGAGGGCCAATTGGGCGGAAGTGAGGCTGGCAAGGCCCGCCGGATTCCACGAAAGCGCGGACACGTCGCCACCCACGGCCACGAAGGCCGACCCCATGGCGTTGGCCCGTGCCGAGCCGCCCTGGTTTTCAAGGGGAAAAGCCAGTTGGGCGCTCGGGGGGACTAATTCGGTGGCGGCAAAGACAGCAGGGGCCGCTAGAAGTAGCGAGCAAAAGGCGAGACTTTGGGAAAATTTTTTAAAGGTCATTTCGTCAATGCTTTTAATAGCTTTACAATTTCTCCCTCGAGGGAAGTGTGTTGGGGGGAGGGTTGCAACAATCGGTTTTTCCACACCCATCACCCTACCCTCTCCCGCAAGGGGCGAGGGTTTTGGGTTCATAAAATAACTTTTAGTGAACTCCTTCCAGGTGGATTTTGTTTTCAAGGTAAACATGGGTTGTCCGCTAGCGGACAACCACGAATTTGGCGGGCTTCAGTTTTTCCTTACTGCCCGAATCGTAGTTGATCATCACCAAATAAAGATATATTCCAGGGGCCAGGCAACAGAGGTCCACTTGACTGGATTGTAATCCGGCGGTTTTGAGATCTGTGAAATTCATCACCAAGTCACTTGATTCGTTGTAAGCCAGGACCTGGACCGTCCCCGAACTAGCCATGGTGTAAACAATATTGACCAAGCCACCGGCCTTGGCCGGGAGTGGGTAGGAATAGGAAGTTCCCGAGTCGGGTATGTCGAGGGCATTGGCCCCAAAAGGAGCGATCACCGCCAGTAAATAGAGGAAAAGGATGGCTTTTTTCATAGTTTGATGTCCAATATTTTTCTTTAAAAAAATTTGTCGGCTTGATTAAAACATACTAGGATGTGGGCGGTAAAGACTTAATTCGACCGTGCCAATAGTTTAATTAGGTTTTTTCGGAATAAAACGTCTTTCAAAAACATCATATACATGAGACAAAAGTATGTCCTGGAGAGGAAATTGAAGCGAACTTTAGCCTGGGGCCTTCCCCTCTTGTCCCTGTTTTTGACCGTTCTTTCCCTCGACTGCACCTTGAAAAACTGCCCTGTGAATCTACCCAATTCCAACGCGCCTACGGCCACGCCAACCTGTTACATCTACACGGATTCTTACGGCAGTAACACCCTGGCCAACTATGACACCTATGATCAGTCCTGGACCGCTGCCACCCCCGCGGCCCTGTCCATTCAGATTACTTCCGGGGAATTCCAAGTGGGGTCGCCTAGCACCATTACCTATTCTTACGCCATCGTCAACAACTCCACTTTCAACCAATCGTTGGGAGATTACACGGTTGAGGGCGACTTTAACCTTGGCACGGTGGGCCAGGGGGTGTTCGGGGTGATCAGTCGCGCGACACCGGCCTCCTTTCATGCCTATATTTTCCAATGGAACGGGCTTAATAATCGTTGGGAGATCGAAAAACAAATCGGGGTTGGCACTTATTATTATCCTGGCACGAATTCTGGTTCTCCCTACACGCTTGGGACTTGGGTGCATTTGAAGGCGGTGATATCGGGGAACAATTTCAACTGCTATGAGACCCCTGAAACAAGTCCCGGCGTTGGGTTGGGCGCGACGGTGACCATCTTTAACGGAGTGAGCGATCCCGGAACCACGGCTCCCTATACCGCAGGAGGCGCGGGTATCCGAGCCTATAACATCCTGGGCGGCAACATTCTGCACCTGGACAATTTCTCCGTGAAGACCCCGGGCTGTCCCTAAAACCCATGTTTTTATGGGCTTTATCGCCCCCATTTTCTTCAAATTTCATGGAATAATAGCCTCCTGAGAAACATTATTTAGTACAGGTCAATTTGAAAAGCCTGTGGTTGTTTATTTAAATTTCGGGAGAGTAATATGAATCGATATTCAGCCTTTCTTTTCGCCAGTCTTTGTTTGATCTTGATGGTAGGTCCCTTCGCTTGTGGAACAACGGGCATCACCCTTCCCCCTGTTTTTTCTACCCCCACGCCAGCAAACACCTCAACCGTTGTACCCGGTGGAACGACCACGCATTCGCCGACCCAAACACCGCCCACCTCAACCCCCACGGGTTCGGCTACCGCCACCAGCACCTCCACACCGGGTTGCGCTTCGTTTACGGACAGCTACGGAAGTTCCTTAAGCCTCGCCAATTACGTTTATTACGACGGTGCCTGGTCTCCGTCCTCAGCCGCGGCGCTTGGCTGGAGTGTTACCGGAGGGGAGTTTCAACAAAACCCCGGTATCACCTATTCCTACGAGCTGGTGACCAACTCCCTGTTCAGTCAATCCCTGGGTGATTACTCGGTGGAAGGCGATTTCAAACTCGACACCGTTGCGCAAGGCGTATTCGGCCTCGTGTTCCGGGCCACCCAAGGGTCACCCGACGCCTATATCTTCCAATGGAACGGCTTGAACAGCCGTTGGGAGATCGAGAAACAGTATGCTGTAGGAACCTATTATTACCCCGGCAACAATTCCAGTTCGCCTTACACGCTGGGAACTTGGGTACACTTGAAAGTGACAGCTGGCCCGGGAAATCTGATGAACGCTTGGATTACCCCCGCCGGTGGGCCGACGGTGCAGATTTTCACCAACGTGACTGACCCGGGGACCACGACACCCTATTCGACGGGAGCTGCGGGAATCCGCAGTTACAACATCGTGTCGACCAACACCCTGCACGTGAAAAATTTCACGGCTTATAACTGCGCGGTGACCGCGACGCCCTCCCCCACGCCCACTTGCTCCGGCACCACTTACTCGGATAATTATAGTTCCAACACCGTCGGCAACTACGACTACTACGACGGGGCCTGGACACCCACGACCGCCGCGGCTTTGGGCTGGAGCGTAACCGGAGGTGAGTTCCAGCACAATCCCGGCATCACCTATTCCTATGACATCGTCAACAACGCCAATTTCTCTCAAAGCTTAGGGGACTATAGGGTGGAAGGCGACTTCAAGCTGGATACCGTCGCCCAGGGCGTTTTCGGGGTGGTTTTACGCTCGACCCCGGCCTCCTACTACGCCTATATCTTCCAGTGGAACGGCTTGAACAGCCGCTGGGAGATCGAGAAACAAACTGGGGTGGGGACTTACTACTACCCCGGCACCAACAGCTCCAATCCCTACACCCTGGGTACCTGGGTGCACTTGAAAGCCACCGCTTCGGGCAACAGTTTCAACGGTTGGGTGACGACCGAATCGGGGGACGGCCTGATGGATGGTGCGACCACGCAAATCTTCAGCAGCGTGCCTGACCCCCTCACGACCCCCCTCTACGCTACCGGGGGCGCGGGAATCCGCAGTTACAACATCGTGACGACCAACACCTTGCACGTGGATAATTTCATCGCCACGACCTGTCCTTAAGTCTTAGGGCGCCTACGCGCCGTTAAGCTAAGCCAAATTGATAAGCCCGGGGCCCCAAGCCCCGGGCTTTTTTTGTTCTTAAACGCTTAATACATAATCCTGAGCGAAGCGAAGGATCTTTGTTTTGTTTGGAAAACATAGATTCTTCGGCGGAAAGCGCCTCAGAATGACAATCACTTAATCCGTTTTTCAGGTAGCTCCTCCCCCACCGGGCCTTTACAATCTTCCAGAACTTATGAAGCCAACCACCCCCAAATCCTTGATAATCCTTGTTCTTTCCGCTAAAGGCGGAGGAACGGGCTGCGCCCTGCGAGCCCGTTATATCGCTGAGGCCTTCGAGAAAAGAGGTCACCAAGTTCACTTCATCAAACCCATTCCCAGCCTTCCCCTCTGGTTCGACATGGTATTATCGGCCTTTTACTATTTTTGGATTTCCTTATGGGTTAAATCAGATGTCGCTATCGCTATAAAACCATACCCTACGGTTGTTCCCGGCCTCTTTGTGCAAAAGTGCAAAGGTGCGAAGGTAACCATTGACGTGGATGACCTGGATTACGATTACAGCCACGGCTGGTTTCGGGCGCTCCACAAGTGGCTCCAAGAACCCTGGCCTAAGTGGGCAGACTTGGTGACCTACCACAATCCCCACCTACGGGAACCGCTGCAAAAGGTCTTCAAGGTTCCGGCAAAAAAACTGGTTTGTCTTCCCCAAGGCGTGGACGGAGGCCTTTTCCACCCAGGCCCCTTAAAGATGGACGATCTTCCCCGCGCGGGAGCAGCTCTTAAAAACCGCAATGGCAAGGGACCCATCCTGACCTTCACCGCCCACTTGAGCGTGGCCTGCGACCTGGAACCCCTGATGGAATCCTTCAAGTTGATCCAACGCTCCCTTCCCGGTGTTCAGCTTTTGGTGGCCGGAGGTGGTCCTGACGAGGGACGCTTCAAGCGCCTGGCCTTGGATATGGGAATCGCGCCTGCTGTCCACTTCACCGGTTACCTCACACCCCGGCAGGTGGCGGCCTGCCTCAAACTATCCGACGCAGCCCTGGTTTATTACAAGGACAGCTCGGTGAACCAATACCGAGCCTCCATGAAACTGCGGGAAGCCATCGCCTGCGGATGCCGGGTGGTGGCGGCGGACGTGGGCGAAACAATCCTCTTTAAAAAAGCTCTTTTCCCCTCGCCGCCCAACCCCGCCGCCTTCTCAAAGGCGGTTTTACGGGCCCTCAAGGCCAGAAAATCCCCACGGGAAGCGGCTTTGCTGGTAAAAACATTGGACTGGACCCGCTGTATTCAAGACCTGGAAGAAAGGCTGCGACAGCTTTGCGTTACCTGAAATCCTTTTCTTTCCTTTTCGGCCCTGCCCTCCTCCTGCTCATCCTCAGCAGGTTGAACCTTCGGGCTTCCTGGGAAACCCTGAGGATGGTGGACTTCCGCTGGTTCCTTCCAGCCTTTCTTTTCGCCGCCCCCGAGATCTTCTTTAAATCCCAGCGCTTGAAATCCTTCGTGGCCCGGGCTTCTTCCTATATCTCCCTCAAAAACGCGGCTTGGGCCTTCCTTTCCGGCCAGCCCCTGGCCGCCGTCACGCCCGGTAAGCTGGGGGATGTTACCCGCATCATCCTGTTAAACCGTCTCTGCCGCTTGCCCATGCCAACCGCCCTCGCGGTTCACGCGGCAGACCGCATTTACGACCTGGCGGCCGTCCTGGTTCTGGCCATCATCGGCTTCATTTCCTTCCTGGTGGGGTCCCAGCAACAGGGACCTGCCCTGGCCGCCATCCTGGGGATGCTTGCGGGCATGTTCCTGGTTCTTATCTTTCTTAACCCACGCTGGATGAAATACCTCTTGAAACCCCTGGTGATGGGGCTCCTGTCCAAAAAATTGGGGGAACAGCTTTCCCACCATGGAAAGGAATTTTACGACAAGCTCCACACCCTACTGATCCCTTCTTTCCGGATATTCGGCCCCTTCGTCCTTTCCTTTTTAGCCTGGGAAACCGCCATCTTGAGGGCCTACTTTTGCGCCATGGCCCTGGGGCTGCCCCTGGGCTTTTTCAAATTCGCCTTACTCGCCCCGGTGATGATCATGGTAGAATTGCTTCCCATTTCGATTATGGGCTTTGGAACGAGGGAAGCCGCCATGTTCTTACTTTTTACATCCGACCAACTTCCGAAGGAATCCCTGATGGCCTTTTCCCTATTGATCGTCATCGTCGGGCCCCTCTTCGTTTCCCTTGCCGGTATCCCGGCCGCCACCCAACTCCTCTCAGTCTTCAAGCATCCCCATGAAAAAACCAAGCTATAGCGTCGTCATCGTCATCGACCGGTTGGACCGGCCGATTGGCGCCCTGCCAGCCCTCCAAAAAATGGGAGCGGGCGAACGCACGCGGGAGATTTTCGTCTGCGTGGGTAAAAACCCTTCCAACCAGAGAAACGCGGGAGTGAAAAGTTGTTCCACTCCCCTGGTTTATTTCCTGGACGATGACAGCCAAGTAGCCGAAGGCACGGTTACCGACCTGCTTTCCCATTTCGAGGACCGCCGTACCGCAGTGGCGGGTGGGCCCAACCTGGTGCCGCCCGATGCCATCTCTTTCGAAAAGACGGTCAATGCCGTGCTGGCCTCCTGGATGGGCAGTTTCAGCGTGCGCTTCCGTTACGCTTCTATCGGCTCAGTAAAGGAAGCTACCGAGAAGGACCTGATCCTCTGCAACATGATGGTACGCCGGGACACTTTCCTGAGTGAGGGGGGGTTCCGGACCGACCTTTACCCCAACGAGGAAAATGAGTTTTTGAACCGCCTGCTCCACAAGGGCTTCCGGCTGGTTTACGATCCCCGGGGCGCGGTTTTCCGCTCACGCCGCAAGTCTCTGGGCGCCTTCTGTTGGCAGGCCTTCCGCTATGGCCGTGGCCGTGCCCGGCAAATGAAGGTCTACCCCTGCCTCTCCGACATCATCCACCTGGCCCCGCTCTTCTTCGTGCTTTACCTGCTCTCACTGCCCCTGCCCTGGGTGGTCACGGTGGGACCAGCTTGGCAACCTTTTTTATCCCTTCTCAAATCCCTCGGTTGGATACCCCTGGCCCTTTTCCTTTTGGGAGCTGTCGGCACGGGCATTTCTGCCGCCTCCTACCACCGCCGTTTCATGGACGCCTTCAAGGTACCGATCCTCATTTTCCTACGGCATTCCCTTTACGGTTTGGGCCTCAGCGCCGGTTTCTTCACTTCCATCCCCCAGCCCCCCTTGGAAGTCCAGGTTTACAAGGTTCAAAAGGGTGGGAACAAATTTAAATTTATTTCGGTCCGCGCGGGGAAAAAGTAAATGGAGGAAAAGCCAGCTTTCAAGCCCCTCTACGCCTGCCTGCTGTTCCTGGCCTTCTCCTTCGTGGCTTTCTTTCCCTGTTTGGCCCTGAACCAATCCTATTTCGCCAATGACCTTATGAGTTCCCATGGACATTGGAGGACTTTCCTGCGGGATCAGCTCTTCGCGGGCCACTTCCCCCTTTGGAACCCCTACTTTTTCGGGGGCGAACCCTTCTTCGCCGACCCCGACGCCATGATGTGTTATCCCTTGAACTATCTGACCCTGCTTTTCCCCACCCCCTACAACCTGGGTTTTTTCATGTTCCTGCACATGGCCTTAGCCGCCATGGGTATGTATTTCTGGCTGAAATCCCTGAGGCTTTCGGAAAATTCCGCCCGCCTGGGCGCCCTCACCTTCGCTTGTTGCGGCGTCTTCTGGTGGGAAACCATCCATCCGCCTATCCTGGCGGTTTTCGCCTTCTTTCCCTGGATGATGGCTTGCCTGGAAAATCTTTCCAAGAAATTGACGCCAGGCTGGGGCTTTCTCTCAGGCCTTTGCTTCGCGGTAGTCTTTTGCGGGGGTTCTTTCCAAACCACGCTCTGCGTTTTATACACTTCATTGGTTTATTTTCTCTTCCGGCTATGGACAAGGGAGGAAGAAACTTCGACATCCACCGTCCAAACCATAAACCGTTTCCTCTGGAAAAAACTCCTGATCGTTTTGCTTTTTGGACTTTGGGGCGGGCTTCCCCTACTGACCCAGCTGATTCCAGCCAACGAGTTTTCCCAGCTGTCCAACCGCCGGGATCCTGCCCAAACCTACGAGAATTTCACCGGGACCTTTTCCATGGTTCCTTTTACCACCTATGAGTTCCTTTTTCCCGCCCTGGGGATTCCCTCGGGAGGCACCATGGAATCCGCTATCCAAAGCATTACCGACCAGAAAAACATGGACAATGATTTCCTAGGGGCCGAGGGTTACTTAGGGGTTTGGATACCTTTCCTTTTCTTCCTGGCCTTTAAGCGGAAGGATAAAAAGTTTCTTTATTTTTTATTGGGGTTCGGGGTTTTAGCCATTTTGACCGCTTGGGGAAGGTATTTTCCCCTGCACCGGATTTTTTGCGCGATCCTGCCGGGCATCAACTTAAGCCGGGCTCCCTTCCGCTATGTCCTGGCTTACGTGCTGTTCGGCTCGGTCTTGTCGGCCTACGGGTACCAAACCCTGGAAAGGTTCTTCCAGGAAAAAGGTCGTCATTCCGGCCTGGTCCTGACCGGCTGCGGCTTCGCCCTCCTCTTGTTTGTGGTATGCCTGGCCAACCCGGGACAAACCTGGCCGGAAATGCTGGCCCTCTTCCTAGGCGGGGCCGGTTTGGCTTTATGGGGTTTGACGGAATCGTGGAAACCTTTGGGCAAACTGTTTTTCCAGGTCGCCCTCCTCCTGCCCCTGCTCTTAAGGGGATGGAGCGGCTATAGCCTGGGTCCCGCTTCCAATTTCGACCTGGAATCCAACTTCCCCATGTTTTCCACTTTAAAAACGCAAACAAAAGGCTCCCGTTATTACTTCGATTCAAACCTGAGTTACCCGGTCAAGATGGGTTCCTCAACTTTTGCGGGGGCCTTTCCGGCGGACGCCCCCATGGTTTTCGGCATCCGGATGAACGAGGGTTACAACCCCATCGTCCTGAAAAAAGCCATGGAAATCAAAAAGGTCCCCTTTAAGAATTACCAGCAGTTAATGGCCATTCGGGGTTTCCTTTTCCAACAGCCCCTTCAGAAAACGCCCGAACTTTCGAAGATGTTTTCCCATCAGGTATCCGGCTCGGTGCATTTTTACCAGCCCCTCGATCCCATCGAGTACCTCCACGCCCCTTCCCAGGTCCAGGTCATTCCAGACCCCGGCAAGGATTTGGAAGCCATGGCCAAACCTGAATTCAACCCGGCCCAACAGATCGTTTTCAACGAACCCCTTCCAGCAAATATCACTTCCCAGCTTTCGGGGAAACAAGCCCAACTCAAGTATGAGATTTCCAGGGACGAGGTGGACGACCAGCTTTTCAAGGTTCAACTGGACGCCAATAGCCTGGTGACCGTTTCCGAGAATGTCTTTCCCGGCTGGAAGGCCTGGGTGGATGGGAACCCCGCCGAAATCCTCACGGGCAACCACGTCTTCCGGACTCTATTTGTTCCCGCCGGCGACCATCAAGTGGAATTCCGCTACGTTCCCGCTTGGCTAACCCCTCTCCTTTGGGGCATGATAGCCTGGTGCCTTTCAGTGGTCGCTTACGTTGTTTTTCAATTAAGAGGTAGAAGGACAGCCCCTCTTGCCCCTGCGCAAACGAACTAATAAAACCTCTCCCGCGGATTTCTGGACCCATCCCCTTTTTCCATTTGTTCTTTACGCCTTTTTATCCTTCGTCGCCTTTTTCCCCTGCCTGGTCCTGGGACAAGCCTACTTTGACAATGACTTGCTGGCCCAGTTCGGCCCCTGGCGCGCTTTTTTAAGGGACCAACTGGCCCAAGGACATTTCCCCCTCTGGAACCCCTATTCCATGGGCGGCCAGCCCTTCTTCGCCGACCTCCAAAACATGATGCTTTACCCGGTCAATTACCTGACTCTCCCCTTTTCCCTGCCCTATGGAATGAGCCTCTTCTTTTTCCTGCACATGTTCATCGCCGCGGCCGGGATGCACTTGTGGCTTCGGTCAATCAAGCTTTCCGAGAATGCCTGCCTTGCAGGAGCCCTCTTGTTTTCCCTCTCCAATTTTTTCTGGCTAGAGATCATCCATCCACCAGTCGTGGCCGCCTTCGCTTGGCTTCCCTGGCTGTTCGGGCGGTTGGAACTACTGGCCCTCAACCCAAAACCGCGAAACGCCTTTTACGCCGGCTTGTGTTTCGCCATGCTTTTCCTTTGCGGGAGTTTTCAAGTGACGGTGGGAGCTTTTTACGGGGGATTGGCTTATTTTCTATACCGCCTGTATCAAAAGCTCTCAAAAGTTTCACCTTTGAACTTTTACACTTTTTTACTTTTAACCTTTTTCTTCCTTTGGGGTGCCTTGCCCCTCCTGGGCCAGTTGATCCCCACATTGGAATTTTCGAATCGGACGGACCGGGGAGCTCCAGGCCAAACCTATGAGCAGGCCAATAGCCGCCTTCCACTTAATCCCCTTTCCCTTTACCAATTGTTTCTTCCCCGTTTTACCCAAACTGGTAAGGAGTCCATGTCGGAGGCCCTGCAATCCAGGAGCAATGATGACCAAATGCCCTTGGCTGGCAATTGGGGTTTCCTGGGGGTCTGGGCGCCCTTTTTCGCGCTGGCGGCCTTTCGCCGAAAAGATAAGGGGCTAGTGAAGTTTCTTTCGGTTTTTGCCTTGGCCGCCCTGGTCCTTTGTTTCGGCCAGCTCACCCCCCTCCACCGCCTTTTATGCGCGGTATTGCCGGGAGTTTCCCTCATCCGCGTTCCCTACCGCTTTATTTATCTCTTCATTATCCCCCTCGTCCTGCTGGCGGCATTAGGTTTTGAGGAATGGTTTTCCAAAAAACCGGCCAAGGGAAAACTCCTCGATGGGCTGAAGTATCCCTTGATTTACGGGCTGTCCTTAAACTTGGTCGCGCTTTTTAAACCCGCCGCGAACTGGCGTGAAATCGTGGCCATGACCTTAGGCATGGCCTCCTTTTTCGCGTTTTCCAAAGGGAAAAAATCGGCCCCACTCCTCATGCAAACCGCCCTGGGCCTTTCCCTTTTATTAGGGGGCTGGGCGGATTTTATTCCCGGTCCCTCTTCAAATTTTGATTATGAAAAAAACTCAAAAACCCTCGTGGAAATCGGGCAGAGGATCAAACCTTTCCGGCTTAAATTCGATAATATCCATATGTTTTATCCCATCGAGGTCCTGGGACAAAAATATCTTTTGAATTACCCCCAAAACGCGGCTTGCGCTTTGAAAATAAAAAATATTGGCGGGTATAACCCCTTGATTCTTCAGGCCAAAATGGAAACGGGAACTCTAGGAATGGAATCCATGGTCGGTGTCGGGACCATCAAGGGCATCGTGACCCAACAGGATCTGGGTGAAATACCAAACTTTAAAAAAGAATCCTATCCGCCCTTTATTTTGTACGAATACGCGAAACCCCTTCCTTACGTTTTTGCTCCCGCTTACATATTGGAAACCCCAGAACTCGAGAAAAGGATCAAAACTCTATCCGAACCTGGTTTCGACCCCCATATATCCGCAATCCTTACCGAAAAGATACTCTTCGAGTATTTTCCAAGAATCTCAAAAGCGCATGATCCTCATCTCGATTACCAGTTTGAGCGGGACGATGCCGATTACCAGCAATTCGGGATCAACCTAGATCAATTCAGCCTTGTGGTTTTTTCCGAAACCATGTTTCCCGGCTGGAAGGCCTGGGTGGACGGCCAACCCACCGCCATCTTCACCGCGGACCATTTATTAAGGTCGGTTTTTATGGAGGCTGGGAAGCACCAAGTGGAGTTTCGGTTTGAGCCCGATTGGCTTCACCCCATTCAAATCGGTCTGGTACTATGGCTTCTCATCACCTTCGGATTCTTTTTCCTGGGTCCCATTCGCATGTGGAGAAATTAACCATGGCCAACCACCTCTTTACCCTCCTTCAAAAAACCTATTACTCCATCGGCGGTCACGGTCTGGGCCGGATCAAACCCCTGCGGTGGCTTTACGAATTTTTCTTCACCCTCTTGAGGCCCAAATCGGTCGTGGCCCAGGGCCACCGGATATGGCTGGATGACCGGGATACCCTGGAATTGGGAACCCACACCATTTACGAGCCGATGGAAACGAATCTCTTCCTCAAGGAAATTCACGCCGGGGATGTGGTTTTGGATATTGGGGCCAATCTCGGTTATTACACCTTGATCGCGGCCCGATTGGCTGGAAACGGGGGCAAGGTTTACGCTTTCGAACCGGACCCTGCCAATTTCAAACTGCTCCTGAAGAACGTGTTGGCAAATGGTTACACCAACGTGATTCCCTTGAATGATGCCGTCTCGAACAAAACCCACACCGCTCGCCTATTCCTTAGCGAAACCAACAAGGGAGACCATCGTCTTTACAATTCCAAGGACGGCCGGAAATCCATCACGGTCCAAACCGTCGCCCTGGACAAGTTCTTTTTAAATAGAGACAAGGCAGTTCAATTCATTAAAATGGACATTCAAGGCGCGGAAATGGCGGCTCTGGAGGGAATGAAAGGCTTGGTCCGGAAGAATAGGTTCCTGAAGCTAGTGACGGAGTTCTGGCCGGGGGGGCTTAAACGCTTTGGAAGCGACCCCGCCAAATATTTAAAGACCCTTCAGTCAATGGGGTTCAAAATTTCGGAGATTTCCGAAAAGAACAAGACGATCAAGCCGGTCCGGCCCCTTCAATTATTAAGCCGTTATACCGTTGAAAACGACGAATACACGAACCTGTACTGCGTGAAAGAACATTAACCACGAAGGCGCTTCGCGCCACACGAAGTGAAACATATATTTTTGTTAATTCTTTAAAAGAAGATTTACCTTCGTGTACTTCGTGGTGAAAATGGAGTGTTAGATGTTATCTAAAAACCAATTTGTCCGGTCCCACGGCTTGGGCAACGACTATATCGTGATGGATCCAGCTTCTCTTTCCTTTGAATTAACCCCCCAAAACATCGTGCGGATCTGCAACCGCAACACTGGTGTGGGCTCCGACGGCATCCTGGCCTTAGAAAAGGCCAAGAATTCCGAGGCCCGGCTGAGAATCTATAACCCGGACGGAAGCGAGGCCGAAAAGAGCGGTAATGGCCTGCGGATCTTCTGCAAATTCTTGTTCGAGCACGGCTATACCACCAAATCCTTCTTTGAGATCGAGACGGCGGGGGGCATGGTGCAAGCCCAGCTTCACCTGGTGGTGGGCAAGGCCGTGGCGGTGACCGTGGACATGGGCAAGGCGTTGTTCACCGCCGGGGAAATCCCCGTCAATGTTCCCAGGAGCGAGTCGGAAGTCTTGGACAAAATGATCCCACTGAACAACGGCGGCGAGGGATTCAAGATCAACTGCGTTTCCATGGGCAACCCCCATTGCGTGATTTTCGTGGATACTATCGAAAAGGCGGAGGCCTTTGCCCGCGAGTTCGGCCCCATCATCGAAAATCACCCCCTCTTTCCGAAACGCACCAACGTCCAATTCGCGGTGGTGAACAACCGCCAAGAAGTCAGCATCCGCATTTGGGAGCGTGGCGCGGGCTATACCCTGGCTTCCGGCTCCTCCTCCTGCGCCGTCGCGGCCGTTTGCGTGAAAACCGGAAAGACCGACGGCGACCTGACTATCCACATGCCCGGCGGGGACCTGTCCTTAAAGGTCAGCAAGGATTTTGAGCTGAACATGCGGGGCCCGGTGGAGGAAATCTGCGTGGGAACCGTTACCGGAGAACTGCTGCAATACCTCGAGAAAAAAACTAAATAGCTGTCATTGCGAGAAGTGCCCCGCGAATAGCGGGACGGTTACGACGTGGCAACCCCAGTTTAAATATGCTTTTCAATCCAGGGGGATTTACGAAAAAGCCCAAGAAAATTAATCCCCCCTCACCTCAACTGGCTTTCCCTTGGAAAAAAGCTGGTCCTTATCTTGTTTTAACCGCCTCCTTCCTTATCTGCTTTTGGGATTGGTTCTCTCATCTAACCTCGAAAGTTTTCCTCTCTCTAGACATGACCTTCGCCTATTACCCCCTTTACCAGTGGGTTCACGAGCACCTGGCGGAAGGGAAACTTCCCTTGATCTCGGACCTGGCCTACAACGGCGCACCTGTGGCAGCCGTAGAGATGATCGGAATCCTCTCCCCCGTCCTTTGGCTCTTACACCTCTTTCCTTCCTTCAACCTCGATTTCAACCTGCTTTTCCTATGCCCCCTGGCCCTTTATCTTTCAGGGAGTTATTTCCTGGGCCTTCATTTAGGACTGTCCCGTTCCGCATCGCTTCTCCTAGCTTTCCTTTGGACCTACAACGGCCACCAGATGGCCCAGTTAGACCACTTGAATGTGGTCTGGGCCCATGCCTTCTTCCCATGGGCTTTCCTGGGATTAGTGGAATATCTCAAGTCGGGTAAGACCCTGTGGTTGATCTTCTCCGGGTTCCTGTTCGGCCTGAATGTCCTTTCAGGACATCCTCAAATCGCTTTTCTGGAGGGTCTCTTCTTCTTAGCCTGGATTTTCCTCTCCAATCCTTCCCCTCTGTTGAACAAGCTCAAAGCTTCAGGCGGCCTTTTTCTGGGAGCCTTGGCGACCTCCTCAGCCCAACTTCTTTTCACCCTAGAGTGCCAGGGAGGCGAGAGTTTCAATCAATGGGGGGAAGCAGACCGCTTTTTCCATTCCTGGACACCCCTGAACTTCCTGACCTTGGTTTTTCCTTGGTTCTTCGGCAAGGAACAGTTCGACCGAGCGGGTACGGACTATTGGTGGCAATATCAGTTCGTAGAGATGCAGGTATCTTTCGGACTTATTGGGCTTTTTTTCATCCTTTTGTTTTTCATGAATAAAAACTCCCAGCGCCGATGGATTGAGATCACCGGGTTATTAGGCCTCTTGATGGCCTTCGGGAAATTCTTTTTCGTTTATAGCCTGGTCCAAAGACTTCCCTTTTTCTCCCTCTTCCGCGACCCAGCCCGTTACTGGTTTTTGATTACTTGGGCCATTGGCCTGGGGGCAGCTTATGCTTGGGACGAATGGTTTAAGGACATAAAGCTAGTGTCCGCCGGACAGAAACTTTGCTGGGGCCTCATCGCTTTCACTCTGGGTGTCTTATTGCTGGGATGGTTCTTTTTGAATCCTGGCAAGCCCTTACTTCAAGGAATGGCTTCCTGGGCCATCGGGCATTTCATATCTGGCGATGGAATCCATACCCAACCCATCTCAGTTTACTTGGGTCGGATTTCGGAGAAACTGGATGCTCTGGCCTATAACCTTGATCCCAGACAACCAAGAGTGTTTCTCCCGCTTCTTTTTCTTGGCTTATTAACAACCTGTGTCTTCAACCGCCAGAAGTGGAACCTGAATTTCCAAAAAGGTTTTCTGCTTTTATTACTCTTCGCCGACCTCATGGCCTTTCGAATGCCGGTCGGAAATTCTTTTTACAACCCAGCCGATATTCCCCAGCCGTCTTATCCCGCTCCTCAAAACCGTTCCCTGGTTCTTCTTTCGGGTAATGTCTCGCCCCTGCCTCCTCAATACGGGGAAATGGCTTTCCCCAACATGAACTTCCTTTCCAACCGCCCCAATATCGCCTTCGTGGCCAATCCCCACTTGCCCCGCTACTTCAAAATCCTGGCTGACCTCGGGTGGTTCTCCTGGGTCTATAAGGACCGAGACCCGCTTGGATTTACCCGCCACGTTGAGGACCTTCAAATGTTGGGAGTAGACCAGATCGTTTCCGACATACCTTTAAAACTTCCTAAACCCTTTCTGACCTTGCAGAACAAATATCCTTATGTTTATCTACTCACTGAAACAATACCAAAGGCTAATGTCGGCATCACACATGAAAAAACGATGGAATTAAACTCGCTTGAATCCAAATTGCGTATTTTGAAATGGAATGAAACGAATCTTTCTTTGGTAGCTAATCGAGATAACCCGACTAGTGAAATTGAAACAGATATTTTATTTCTTCAAAAAACCTTTCTTCCTGGGTGGAAGGCAGTTGTTAACAACAAAAAGGTTGAAATTAAACGCGACTTTGAGGTTTTAATGTCCGTTCCCTTAGTAAAAGGAGACAATCAAGTTGAGTTAAATTTTGAACCAGTTAGCCTTCGCCTTGGTTTTTTCCTCTTTTTCGTCTTTTTCGGGGTCTTTACCTTCAGCCTTTTCCGCCGCTTGGTTGCTTGAGTCCCCTTCCTAATCGCATTACAATGCCCATCTATTTTCGTAACCGTTCAAACGTAATTCACGAAATGTAGGGGTAGGCCCCCGCGCCTGCCCAGGGCGGCCACGGGGGGCCGACCCTACAGAAGTCACACATCAACCGAAAGGCACGACCATGAAAAGCAACATGAAACACCGCTCCTCCATGATGACCGAGGGGGACAAGAGGGCTCCCAACCGCGCCATGCTACGCGCCGTGGGATTCAAGGATGAGGACTTCAAGAAGCCCATCATCGGCGTGGCCTCGGCCTGGAGCGAAGTCACCCCCTGTAACATCCACTTGAACGAGCTGGCGGACCGCGTGAAAGGCGGGGTCATTTCCGCCGAGGGCTTCGGCCAGATTTTCGGAACCATCACCGTTTCCGACGGTATCGCCATGGGCCACGAAGGGATGAAGTTTTCCCTGGTTTCCCGCGAGGTCATCGCCGACTCCATCGAGGTAGTTTCCTCCGCCGAGCGTTTCGATGGGTTGGTCGCCATCGGCGGCTGCGATAAGAACCTGCCCGGATGCCTGATGGCCATTGGGCGCTTGAACATTCCCGCCATCTTCGTTTACGGCGGAACGATCCTGCCGGGAAGGTGCGACGGTAAGGATATCGACATCGTTTCGGTCTTCGAGGCCGTTGGGCAATACAGCTCCCACAAGATCAGCCACGAAAAGCTCACCGAGATCGAAAAGTGCGCCATCCCCGGGCCCGGCTCCTGCGGCGGTATGTACACGGCCAACACCATGGCCTCCGCCATCGAAGCCATAGGCATGGCCCTTCCCCACGATTCCTGTCAGCCCGCCGTGGGCGAACCCAAGCGGCTTTTGTGCGACCGCGCCGGCCAGGCCGTGGTCGAGCTCATCAAAAAGGATATCCGGCCCAAGGACATCATGACCAAGAAGGCCTTCGAGAATGGCATCACCGTGGGCATGGCCCTGGGCGGATCCACCAACCTGGTCTTGCACATGATTGCCATGGCCAAGGCTGTGGGCGTGAAGCTTACCATTGATGATTTTGATCGCCTGAGCAATAAGGTTCCCCACCTGGCGGACTTGAAACCCAGCGGTAAATACGTGGCGGCGGACCTGGACCGCATCGGCGGCATCCCGGCCGTCATGAAGCTCCTCCTTGACGCCAAGCTGCTGCACGGCGACTGCCTGACGGTCACTGGCCGGACGGTAAAAGAAAACCTGAAACTGGCCGCCCCCCTCTCGAAAAACCAGCCCATTATTAGGCCGATGGATAATCCACTTCACCCGACGGGCCCCATGGTCATCCTGCGGGGCAACCTGGCGCCCGAGGGCGCGGTGGCTAAAATCTCAGGGTTAAAGGTCATAACTCAGACCGGCCCCGCCAAAGTTTTCAATGGCGAGGAAGCGGCTTACGAAGCTATCCAAAAGAGGAAAATCAAAGCTGGAGATATCGTGGTGATCCGCTATGAGGGTCCGAAAGGCGGGCCGGGTATGCGGGAAATGCTAGCTATTACGGCAGCGCTGGTGGGCCAGGGATTGGGCGAGAAGGTCGGCCTGATCACCGATGGCCGCTTCAGTGGAGGCACCCACGGCCTGGTGGTTGGCCATATCGCGCCTGAGGCCCAAGTGGGCGGGCCTATCAGTTTGATAAAAGACGGCGATAAGATAACGATCGACGCAAAGAAAAAGAAATTAGAACTTCATGTGTCGGCAGGAGAGTTGAAAAAGCGCAAGGCCAAGTGGAAACCTATCGCGAACCCCTATCCCAAAGGGGTCTTGGGCAAGTACGCCCATTTGGTTTCATCCGCCAGCCAAGGCGCGGTTACTGATGAGTTTTAACCAGGCCGAAAATAAAAAAGCCGCCCTTTAAAAAGGCGGTTTTTTTGTTTAAGGACAAAAAAAATCGGACGGGCCATTAGGCCCGCCCGATTATTAGGAAGTTTCAGGCTGTTACCAACCTAAAACTTTAAGAAACTTTTGCTAAATTACTTGGCGGCAGGAGCAGCAGCCGGAGCATCAGCAGCGGCAGCAGCCTTGGCCTTCTTAGCCTTCTTCGCCTTCTTGGCTTTCTTGGCCTTCTTAGCCTTCACCGGGGCAGCAGCAGCCGGAGTGGTGGCCGGAGCAGCAGCTTCATCAGCCAAGACCATACCGGTCATACCCAAGAACAACACGGTCATCAACGCAGCAATAATACGCTTCATTAAAACCCTCCTTGAATTAAAACAGCGGTTAAACCACTGTTCTTTCGGCACGAATCGACCATTCACCAAGGTGCCCGGTCAATTAAGGCGGCATTTTAGGGGGGTTTAACAGGGAATTCAACTTTTTTATTCAGTCAAACCGGGGGTTTTACCTTTATTTGTGGGGGTTTTTGCCCTTCTGCAGCGATTGCCATGCGAGGCGGGCTGCCCCAACCACGCCCATATTATCCCCCAATTTGGCCATCCGAAACTTGAGGCCCTTTAAGTGGGAGGCAAAACAACGAACCTTCAGCTCTTTCATCATGGGTTTCATCAAAAGGTCCCCGGCCCCGGCCACGCCACCGCTAAAGATAATGACGCCGGGATTTAGGAGGTGGATGGCGGTGGTAAGTCCAACCGCCAGCATTTTTCCCGCCTGGTCGTAGACCTTCAGGGCCTTGGAATTTCCCGCCTCGGCCATCTTTTGAAAACTATAAGCCTCCAGGGGCTGGCCAGGAGGGAGTTTCAACCCCGCCTCGGTGGCCAACCGGACAATTCCCGTGGCCGAAACATATTGTTCTAGGATTCCGCTATTGCCATAGGGCGCCTTGGGGCCATTGGGATCCACCACAATATGGCCGATATGGTTGCTTACCCCCCAGGCTCCCTCGTAGATTTTCCCTTCTAAAATTAACCCCCCTCCAACGCCAGTGCCCAAGGTAATGCACAAGACGAATTTCTCTCCCTTGCCCGCGCCAATCCAGGTTTCCCCTAAGGCGGCCAGATTGGCGTCGTTTTCCAACACGACTTTTTTATGGAGTTTCTTATGGAGATAATCGACGATCCGGACGTTTTTCCAATTGAGGTTGGGGGTATAGATGATCAAACCCTTTTTCGGGTTCAAAGGGCCGGGAGAACCGATGCCCACCGCCAGGTGGGAATTCCAGGAAAGGCCGCTGTTTTGGCTTGCCGCGTGGATACTATCGACAATGCGGTTCATTACACCCACCGCGCCCAGGAGGGCTTGGGTCTTCCGCTTGTCCTTACCGAGGACTTTTCCCTTTTCATTGACCACGGCCGACACGATATTTGTGCCGCCCAGGTCCACGCCGATCACTGTTTTCAAGATCTTGCTCCCCACTGAAGTGGCGTCATTGTAAGCGGAGGCAATGGAGAAATCAAAAAGATTCAGTCGTGGAAACCCCAACAACAAAGGCTGTTTTTGCCACAGATGAATGGGATTAACACAGATAAAAGATGAAACCTAGACTGCCTTGGTTTTTCCATCCCATTAATCCCCTTCATCTTTGGCTAAGAAGACTTTTCCGTGTTTACTTTTAACTGGTCTGATAAACCCTATAGTCAATCAGTGGAAAGAGATTGTCCTTTTCCTCCAAATCAGCCAAGAGCTTTAGGTCGATGTCCTGATGCCTGATCTGGCGGGCCAGTTGATGGAAACGCACCAAGTGGATCTTAATTCTCTTTTCGGCGTAATTACGGTAGTTCCCCGCCTTCATCATGAAGGCCCAATCGCTGGCCTGGGCCAACAGCAACTCCCGTGCCGCCTGGTTAAGAGCCCTTTCGACAGAACCATCCCTTTGTTCCCGCCCAGACACCAATTCAACCATTTCCTCACAAGCCTTATTCAGGTGGGGGTAAATCCAATCATTGGTTTCGTTGAGCCAAAACTCGGAATAGCCACCAAACCCCCAGGAGGAAAAGACCGGCTGGGCAGGTTGGTTCTCCGGATACTTCCTCAAATAAGCTGAGGGGGAAATAAAGGCTAGGGAATCACCGGCCTCGTGGTTTTTGGCGAAAAGAGAATAAATAAAATCGGGTCCCTCGTACCACCAATGGCCGAACAGTTCGGCGTCGTACATGCAAACCACTTGAGGAGGCCGGTCCATATGCGGGGCAACTTCCGCCACTTGTTTCTTCCGCCGGGAGAGGAAGTCCATGGCGTGTTCCTCAGACTTTTGAAGGGCCTTATTGGGTTCATAGGGTTCCTTTTGATCGGTGGGCCCCGTCACGCGGTAATATTTCAGGCCCGTAAAGCGCCGTATTCCCTCGGGCTGGAGGTAAGGGTGAAGGTAGCTTTCCTCTAGGTCATAACCCACGTCCCGGTAGAATTCACGGTAGTTCGGGTCTCCCGGATAGCCCTCTTTGGAGCTCCAGACCTGTTTGGAGCTTTCCAGGTCCCGTCCAAAGGCGGCCACGCCTGAGGGGCAAACAATGGGGGCAAAAGTCCCGCATTTGGGGCGAGGTGAAGCCTGGAGCAAGCCATGGGTTTCCAGGAAAAAATACTTTATTCCGAATTCCTTCAAGAGAGAATCGTGGCCAGGTTGGTACCCACACTCGGGCAGCCAAAACCCCTCCGGTTTTTTGTCAAAAAAGTCCTCGTGAAGTTGAAGTCCCGTGGCCACTTGGGCCCTGACCGCACCCTCGCCCATATCCAGCAAGGGCAAATAGCCGTGCGTGGCCGCGCAGGTAATGAGCTCCAAATGACCCGAGTCCTGGAAGCGTTTGAACCCTTCCGCGATATTGTGGTGATACGAATCCACGAACTCCTTCCGGTAATAACGAAGCTTATCTAAATACATTTTCACCACAGGTTGGAAAGCGGGTTCGGACTTGACCCTCTTCCATTCCTTTTCGGTTAGGGCGAGCAAGCCATCTACGTACCGGAGAGCCCGTTTTTGTAAAAGGGGGTCCAAGCACATGGAAAGGAGGGTCGGCGAAATGGAAAGCGTGACTTGAAAGGGGATTTTTTGGGATTCAAGTTTTTCGAAAACCGTCAAGAGGGGAAGGTAGGTCTCGAACAAAGCCTCGTAAAACCAGTTTTCCTCTAAAAAATATTCGTGCTCCGGATGGCGAACATAGGGCAAGTGGCAATGGAGAACGAGGGAAAGATAACCGAAGGAATGGCTAGAAGTCATTTCATAAATCCTTAAAACCTCGCCCCTTGCCCGTGGTTTTGTGGGTACATAGGGGGTTCTCCCTATGAGTCCTTTCAGGGAGATGGGTAGGGTGAGGGGGAAAAGGAGAATTTAAGTTTTCAATGGAAATTATTTTAAACTGGGGTTGCTTCGTCATAGTCGTTCGCCTAGCCCCATTTCTCTATAAAGCTTATAAGGAAAATGGGATGATCCCGCATTCCAAAAATAATTTCAAATTGAACCGCGGGATATCGGCGGACATTCCTCGCAACGACACTTAAATTATTTGATGTTAGAAGAAGCGTATCTACCCTTTTTCCTCTTGATGGATTCAGCCGATGAAATACCGCCGGGAGTGAGGAACGTCTCGGTGTATTCTTCCTGTGAAAAATACTCCGCCAACCCGGCGGGAGTTTCCCATTTCGGGTCACCCGAAGCGGGAGCCCAAGACTGGCCCGCAAAGCCCAGAATGATCTTGTTGGACCTTGCGTATACCACTGTGCGGCCCGAAGTGGCCTTTTGGGCGATCTCCAGGAAATAACCGCCGTTCTTGTCGTCTATCTTGATGTAGCGGTTCATTTCGTGCGGCTCCACGAATATTTCCCGGATCAGATGGACCTGGTCCGGTCCGTCCATGTGGAAAACCCTTAGGACCATCGAGCTATTCTGAAACTCGTCCATCAACTGCCTTTTGACGGACTCAATGCTTTCCGGAGTCACTTCCCAATAGGTAAAGATACATTGGGGGTCGCGGATAAAGGCCACCATTTGGGTTTCCCCACGCTTGGGGAGCTTTTTCGTGGCGGAGGGTGGGATGGCCGGCTTGGAAACGACAGCTTTTTTCACCACCAGAGTCTTCGCCTCTTTAGAGGCTTTAGGCTCTTTGGGCGCCTTAACAGTCTTTACGGGAGCTTCTTTTTCAGAAACCACCTTGGTCTTGCGGGGAGTCTTTGGCTTCGGAGCGGCCTTTACACCTTTAGGTTTGGAAGCGAGTTTGGCTTTGGTCTCTGCTTTTTTCTTAGGCGGCATAAAAGCCTCTTTCGGCGACAAGATGGGAACAATATGTTCCACCTTTTATCAAGGATTGGCAAGCGGTGACATGACACAAATCAGTTAAATAACATAATGATTTTAGGCCCTTTTAATAAGCGGAAATCAGGGTGATTTTTAACCCGCTTTTACGTGTGTTGAAAGGGCTAAAATTGGGTAAAGCTAAAACCAATTACGACCAACAATGATCGGATTGGGTGGTTCGAGTCCAACTCGGGGAGATATAGAAACCATATGTTAAAATTAAATTGAAAGTCCTTAATTTAACTATTTTATTTATTTTTTTACTTTTTATTCAGAAGGGATATTGCGAATCAAAATCTTCAAATTATAAGTTTATTGAATTAAAAGGAAAAAAAGCTGTTGAGCAATTCTTGGATTATAAGTTTCAAAAAGAGAATGATCCCATCATTAATCAACTCCAGAAACAATTTTTACAAGAAGGTTCACCCACTGAATTTTCGGATGTAGTTAACGACCCAGAATTTCAAAAGCAATATTTGGAAGGGTATGGGTTGACAAATAATAAGGAGAAGTACGCTTTTCTCGATTTTCAACAACCGAATTGGGAGACCACATATAGCGTATACCATAAAGGAGCTAAAACTTGGTATCTAATCGGCGAAATATTTTCGCGAAATAAATACGGTGGTTCTTCTTTGCGTTTTGAAAATAACCCCGGCATGGTTTTGATCTCAGCTTCAAATGGCGGAGGGGGAACAGGCGGGCTCGATAACCGTTGGACAGTTTATACAATCTGGGAAAATCACGTTTTACAGGTGTTGGAATATCCATCCGAAGGTTACCGGTACGGTTGGGGCCTCTCTTATGACGTTGAATATAAATCCGGAAACATTAAATGGCACTCGTCCAAAACCAAGTTAGATAGTTATCTTGACTTAACTGTTAAATATTTTCAGGGTTCAGAATTATCAGAAAAACACGACGAAAGAAAACTATTGTTTGAAAAAAACCAAAGGTATTTCCTTTCATGGAATGAATTAAAAGGCGGATTCCTATGGGAACTTGAGGGAGGAATCACGGCAAACCCATTTAGTGATATTTTTCTATTTAACAGTGATGAAGAATTTATGAGCAAGTACAAAGCCGAAATAGAAACGGTGGGGTTAAAAACCGACCCATCATCCGTTTCTTGGTATTCAACATTCATTAAATCGTTAAAAAGGTCCCGTGCTTCAAAATCGACGAAATGATGAATTTCTTAACAAGTCTAAACCCATTCAGCGCTTAGGTATTTTTATCGTTTTGTAAGGAATTTGATGGTTCGCAAATCTACCTACGCTGAAGCTTTGGTAGACTGGTCATACGTTATGGGGACCCATTTAGGACGAACTGTTTTACGAAGCTTTGGCCGTAGAATTGCGGACAATTAATTCCACCGGAACTTCCTGGCGCCGGGCCGGAGTGTCCTTGTTCTCGATCATCTCCAAAACCCTCGTGACCGCCAGCTTACCCATGTATTCCTTGGCCGCGCTCACGGTGGTCAATGGCGGATCGGTATAGTTGCTCATGGTGATATTGTCGAATCCCACCACGCTTAAATCCTGGGGCACCTGCCGTCCCACCTCGCGAGCGGCCCGTAAGGCTCCCGCCGCCATCTCGTCGTTTACGCAGAAGAGGGCCGTGATCTTCTTGTTTTTCCTCAGGACTTCCTTGGCCTTCTCGTAGCCGCCCTGGAAGGTCAGGCTCTCGCTTTGGAAAATCAGTTCCTTGTTCAAGGGGAGGTTATTCTTGAAATGGGCGGCTTTCCATCCCTCCTCGCGCTCGTCGATGCTGGGACGGTCCCCGGCGATGGTCAAGATGCCGATCTGCTTGTGGCCCAGTTGGATCAGGTGTTCCACCGCCGTAATGGCCCCCTGCTTGTTGTCCACCTGGATGGTATCGATGCCCTTCAGGGCCGGGTAATTGTCGATGGCCACCACCGGGATGCGCCGGTCCTTGATATCCCCCACCATTTTGGGGTCCGTGTGCCATATCACGATGACGCCGTCCACGTTCTTTTCCCGCACGATCTTGGGCAGGCTTTGGTAGCCGTCGTAGGGGGCCACCAGGTAGGTGAAAAAGATATTGAAGCCCTTCTCGACGGTTTCCTTCACGATCCCCTCGATTACGAAGGAATAGAATTGGTTGGAGATGATGTTGTCTTCCTGGTAGAAAACCACGCCCAGGTTGCGAGTTCGCTTGCCCGCCAGCCCCGCCGCCATGGCACTGGGATGGTAGTCCATTTCCTTTGCGATCTTTATGACCCGTTTCTTGACTTCCTCGCTGATGACCACATCCGGACGGTTGTTGAGGACGAAGGAAACGGTGGTGATGGAAACGCCGGCCTTCTTAGCGACGTCCTTGATGGTGGGGTGGGAACTCAGGTTTATCTCCCTAAAAGGTATTAAATACCACAACAAATCTCTCTCACCACGAAATTCACGAAGGACACGAAGTTAAAATCAGACTTCAAATTCTGAACAAAAATCATTGTTTTGTTTCACTTCATGACCTTCGTGGTAAGAGTTTTGGTTATGTCGAAAGTTCTGCGGAGTTATTTTACTAAAAGATTACTAAAATCAATAGGTGGGATTGGTGTAAGCCTCTAATGGCTTGCCCTTGGCGTCGAAGACCGCGAGGAACGCTCTTCCGGCTGAAACCGTAAAACTGGCTTTGAACCCGAATTTCGAATCCTTTATCAGGATTTTTCGGTCCAGGGGTCCCTCGTTGAAAGCAACATAGAGAACAGTCTTCGAGAAATGCCGGGGCATCACGGTGACTTCCCAATCATTCGCGCCCTTCATCTCGCAAGAAGGCTTCACCTTGCCCGCCGCGGACATCTCTTTGTACATGGCCCACAAGGGTTCCCTTTGGTCATTGGCTTCCACCGGCACCGGCACGTAATAGAGGGACGTCTTATTCTTATTGAAGTGATGAACCTTGGCGGCCAGGCTTGAATCCTTATCTACGTTTAAGGGCTTGTGGTTGGAGTAATTCAAGTTCAATTCCACGCTCTTGAGGCGCAAGACTTCTTCCGGCCCTACCCCAAGGCGTTTCTCCCGGATACCGAAGGAGGAAAGGCCCTCGGTGGAAAGCCCCCAACCGTCCTGAGCCAAAGGCCCTGATACCCAAATGGTTCGGCCCTTGGCGGCCTTGATCCATTCCAAAAGGAATTGAGGATTCAGGCGATGCGCCGAGGGAAACAGGATGATCTTTTCATGGGTCAGCCGGTTAAATTCGTGCTCGGCCAGGGTGTGAAAGGGAAGGCGAAGGGCCGCCAAGGCCCGGTGGGAGGCCCTTTGGGACGCCACCGTGTTGGACTTCAAGGACAACAACCCGCTGTGGGACTCCACCACCGCGATGGAAGATTCCACCGGCTCTTCCTGAAGATGCTCCTGGGCCCGTTTGAGAAAACGTCCAAAGGCCTCCAGCACCATGGCCTCGGGCCGGGCGGTCTTATCCGCCCTCCAGGCCCCGATTTCCACCTCATTGCGATCGCTCATGTACTGGTTGATATTCCAGCACCATTGGATGAACCCGTTCCCCCCCATGAAACTGGCGGCCAGTTTGCGCTCAAAAAGGCTCCCCGCCTCTTCCTCTGTGCGGCGCTTTTCCCGGGTGACATTGTCCGTGAACATGATGCCCGTTTCCTGGGCGATAAAGGGCTTGCCCTTCACCCGTGAGGCTGTCACGCCCGAAACCAGGTCTTCCGTTTCCCACCAAGTGTGGTTGCAGGTGTAATCCAGGGGCTCATGGAACAAGTGGTTATTGGGGCGCAGGCCGGCCACCCCGCCCTCGTCTTGCCCCACGCAAAACAACTGGGTGGTAGCTTCCCTTAGGACCTTCATATGGCCCGAAACCCATCCGGCGAAAAGGTCCTGGGCATAGCGCATGAAATCATAGGATTTTCCGGCGTTGATGACCATGTTTCCGGGCGCCCAAGGCTCGGCGAAGTCGTTTTCCACCGGCAGTTGCACTTGGTCCCAGGAACAAAGTTCCTCAGGGGTCATGTTCCAGCGCACTCGGAGGGTTTCCAGTTCGCCATGAGTCCTTTTCAAAAACTCGATGAAGGCCTTTCTTTCCAACTTGCCGGGAAGGGGTCTGGTCTTCCAAAGTCTTTCCGGGTTGCTAACCGAAGGCTCATTGATGAAATCCCACATGATCGAGGGGATCGAAGCGTAGCGACGAATGAGGGAAAGCATATATTCCCGCTGAAGCGAAAGAGCCCGAGGGTCTAGGTAAGGATGCTCCGAGGGCCAATTGTCGGGGATGAAGGAATAGAAGTTAAAGGTCAGGATCAAATCATTCCTCAGGCAAGTAAGCACATAGGCGTCCAAGGCGCAAAGCACGTCCTCCCGGGTAGCCCCCGAATCCAAAACCACCTGCCGGTGATTGGCCCAGATGCCGGTACGGATCATATTAAGCCCCGAAGCCGCCATCTCCCCCATGTCCTGGTCCCAAACGGCCGGATTGGGCATCCAGAGGAATTTGCGTGATACATCACCCGCCATGTAAGTTGTTCCAGCCACAGGAAGGGTCTTTCCGTTTTTGAGGAACCTGGTTCCCTTCACCTCAACCACGCTGGCGGACCGGATCAGCGCCTCGTCCCAACCCCAAAAGCCCTGTTGGAAGCTGTGGGCATGTTTGCCGTTCACCGAAACCTCGCCCTCAATCTTGTAAAGGCCCGGTTCCACCGTCACCGGCAAGGTAATGGTTTGGTAATGGGAGGCCCTTTGAATGTCCACCTTAAGGCTCTGGGAATAAACCTTCTCACCCTCCAACATGACTCGGTAATCAACTTGAACTTGACGGTCCTGCTTTTCGTGGCCTCGGACCCAGAGATTCAAATTGGGCTGGGAGGCGGGCTGGTAACAGGCCAGGGCGGGCCGCAAAGTTACTTGAAGAGCCCCGGTTTGGGCCAACAGGGCCAAGCGGGAAACCGCCTTTTCGATCGCCGGATTCCAGCGGGGCAAGTTTGCCGCCACGAACACCCACCGCCCGCCCGCGAACTTACCCTGGTAACGGTCAATCATCGCCACGGGGCAGGAAACCCGGCGGTCCGCCGAGTCCATTCCCCAAAGGAGGGATTTTAATTCCGAGTCCATGGGGCCGATGGCCCCGGTACGGTTTTCCTCATCAATCTCGGTTAAGCGCACCATCAGGGAATGGGCATCCATCGGGGGAAAATCCAGGTCATTGAGAAGAGGCTGGCCCTGAGCGCCCTTGTGATCCTCAACCCTTTTGGCGGAGACGGTATTAAGTTGTTCGATATTAATTGACTGGTAATAAGCGGTTTGGGGAACCTCGGCTTCCCATTTCTTGCCCACCAGCTTCACCGGAACCTCAAAGGGCCGGCCTCCCAAAACCAGCAAATTACCTCCATTTTTCAAGTAATTGAATAGGTCTTCCCATCCCGCTTTGGGGAAGGCCGATCCATAAGGAAGGACGAGGAGATCCATCTTTTGGGGGTCCAGTTCGGGAAACCGACTCAAGCCAAAGGTCACCACCGGCCCCGCGGAGGCAAAGGCCTTTTTCAAATCCTCCAGGGGCATCACGGCCGTGCCCAGGGTGGGAAAATTAGGTTCGGTAAATAAAGCAATCACGAGCACACCTCTTAACCACAAAGTACACGAAGTTGACGAAGTAAGGATTTAATTTTTAGTTAATTAACAGATTTAAACTTCGTGTACTTCGTGGTGAGATTTATTTCTTAAAAAACTTATCGTTGATTTCCTTCGTCACTTTCGTCAAAGCCACGCCCACGTCCACGTTGTCGTTCCACACCCGGTCCATGGCCCTATCGATCATGTCTTTCCACTCATTCACGTTGGGGTCCACGGGCCAGTAATGGCCATCCTTCACCGCGTCCACCAGGAATCCCTTGGACTTGGGGTCCTGCCCGTCGAGGAAGACCGGCGATTTCGCCAGGGTCTTGATGGCGGGTTGGGTTAATCCCGTGGCGGCCATGTATTTTTGCCCAACTTCCCCCGCCAGGAACTTTACCAACTCGTAGGCCAAATCCTGGTTCTTACCGTTCTTCACGATGGCGTATCCCGCCGCGCTGAGCCCAAAACCCCTGTGGCCCTTAGGACCCTTGGGGAATTCCACCACATCCCAGCCAAAATCCTTGATCTGGCGGAACTTGGGAACCAGCCAAATGCCGGTATGGAACATGGCCGCTGTGCCGTTGACAAAGAGGTCCGAGTAATCCATGCCGCCCATGGCCGCCATAAGGCTGGGGGCCGGAGCCACCTTATATTTGTGGATAAGGTCGGAGCGGAATTGTACTCCCGCGATGGCCTCTGGGCTGTCTAGGACGCACTTGGTGGGTTTCTTCTCGTTATCCACCCAGCTCCCCCCGAAGTTGAGCACCCAGGCCCACCAATTGGGATAATCGTCGACGAAACCATATTGGGAAAACTTACCGTCCGCCGCCTTTTTGGTGAGTTTCTGGGCAGTGGCGAGAAATTCCTCATAAGTCCAGTTGTCCTTAGGGTAAGGCACCCCCGCATCGTCGAATTTCTTCTTGTTGTAATAGACCACGCCAATGGGGGCAATATCCCGGGGCAAGGCGGTCAAGACGCCCTTATAAGTGTAATGGTCAATGGCTTCGGGGTAAAAATCGGCCAGCTTGATGGAGGGGTCCTTATCAATGTAAGGCTTCAGGTCCGTGAAAATATCGCGCGAGGAGAAGGAAACCATCTGCTCGGCGTTGACGCACATGACGTCCGGGGACATTCCAGCCGCGAACTGGGTGAGGACCTTGGTGATGTACTCACCGTAAGGAACCCGGTCCAGCTGAACCTCGACGCCAGGATGGATTTTCTTGAAATCATCCACCGCCTTCTGAAGAATCACCGCTTCCTCCACTCCCCCCCAGCCCAGGCAATGGAGCGTTACTCCGTTGGATTTTTTTAAGCAACCCGTCACCGCCCAAGCCGCGGTTAAGAGAACCGCCAGGGCAAAAAGACCGCCAAATTTCTTCATGGAACCCTCCTGATAGGTTGAATTTCGGGTAAAAAGGCCAATTTCACTAAAACGATTTAATAACCATAAGTAAAGCATTTTAACCCATGATTCGTCCAGACTTTTAAGTTTTTAAGGGAAATTAAAAGGAAAATTCCGAGGATAAACCGGTAAAAAATTCCAAACTCGGGATATTCAATCGATGAGGTTTTCCGCCCTAAGGACAGGTCGTGAAAGTGCTCGTTACAGTTGGAGTATTCGTGTTTGTAGGAATAGGTGATGGGGTTAATGTGCCAGTTGGGGTGAAAGTTGAAGTTCCCGTGTTAAATGGTGTCGCGGTAATCGTGGGCGTATTGGTATTTACCGGAGGGGGACAAGTATGGGTGGGGGAGGGGGTAAAGGTGAATGTGGGGCCAGAGGACACATGAGTGAAGGTGGGGATCTGGGTGGGTCCCGCCGGGCAAGTATTAATGTAAGCGAAAATCATCCCTTGTCCCGTCGTAGAAACCGCGTTGCCCAATGGAAAAGCGTTGGGCATATTCCCCGGATCTATAACCAGGCTTGCGGGTGAAATTTTCGCCGGAGCCAAAGTCAGCGGCTGTGAACCCGTAGCCGCCAGCCAATAGGTTCCTGCGGGTAATGTAAATCCAGCGGGACTAAAAGTCGGTGTTTGTAGCCAAAAGGTGTAGTAATCGGGGGCACCTACCGTTACACCTGAAGATTCCCAAATTAGGTTATTAGGATAGTTACTGCCGTTGTCGTCATAAATTCCCATGTTTACAACCGGAATTCCGGAGAGCACATCCACCAAAAGCGCGTTGAGTTGGAAAGGTCTTGGCTCAACATATTGTTGGCAAATAGTCCCTGTGACTATAACTGGAGGTGAGGCCGAGGGGGTCTGGGTTTCACCCCACGAGGTCCAGGTCTGGCAGGGAGTATTAGTGTTAGTGGGCGTTACGGACCCAGTGGGTGTAAACGTGGGGGTGTTCGTAGCTGAATTGGTAGGTGAACCAGTTGCACTATTTGTGGGGGTGTTCGTATCGGAAGGGGTATTCGTGTTAGTAAATGTAGAGGTAGTCCCCGTAGTGGGAGAATTCGTCGGACTGTTCGTCGGGCTATTGGTAGCCGTCGAAGTAAAGACCGGGGTGGAAGAAGGACTATTCGTGGAGCTATTGGTCGGGCTATTGGTTGCAGTCGAGGTAAAAACCGGCGTCAATGTGGACGTGTTGGTTGGAGTATTGGTAAGAGTGTTAGTGGCAGTAAAAGGGAATGTAACGGTAATGTTGGGTGTAAAGGTCTGGGTGGCAGGCGCGGGCCGCGTAGGAAGGTTGCTTCTTTGGCATCCCCAAAAACTAGCCATAACTAAACCCATCCAAATGGCTGTCTTATAAAAAAATTTCTCTTTCATAGGTTCGTATCGCCTTTGACGCTTAAAGGTACAACAGAGGTTTAACCAATCCTTCCCTCATGAATATAGTGATTTTAAACCTCCTTTTATTCCAATTTCCCCCCAAAAGGACTCTTTGGTTTATCAATACCAATTGGGCTAAAAAAGCCTTAAAATAGGCCCAATTCTCAATGCTGACCGTTGAAAAAGGTGGGCAATTATTAATATTTTAACCCTATTTTTGAAAAAGAGCCTGAAACCCATGATGAAACCAGGGCTAATCCGTACACTTCACCTTCTCCTTACTGTTGGAATTTTTCTCTTTTCCATTCTATTCCCCGTACCTTCCGCGCTTTCTTTCCATGTTCCGACGAACGATTCTTGCTATGTCTATCCCTCCCCCGCTTCCGGGGATACCGCTTGGGTGGTTTACAACATGCCTTCGAGCGGAACCGCTCACATCCTGGTTTACAACGAATCGGGGGATCTGGCGGCCCAGGTCGAGGAAATCAAACCCGCGGGTCCCCAACAACAAACTGGTTTGAATCTTTTCTATTACCGAAAGGGGATTTATATCTGCCGGGTCGTCTTGACCCTGGACACGGGCGAGACCAAATGGCTTAAGACCTTTAAGTTCATGGTCATCAAGTAACCAATTATGAATTATGAATTTTTAATTTTGAATTTAAAGCGAAACAACAAAGGTTATTTATATACCGCGTTCATTCACCCCAATTTGCGGCTAGCTTTGGTATTTGTGGCTGGGCTGGCTTTGCCGCTTGTATCTGTGGCACAAACAAATACCTCCTATACCACCGTCCAACTGCCCTATACCCTTGAAAACCTGGGTCATTCTTCCCGGGCCATGGCCCTCGGGTCGGCCTTCGCGGCGGCGGAAGGGGATGCCACCTGCCTTTTTTGGAACCCGGCGGGTTTGGATGGCATGGGCTCGCCTGAAATTTCCCTTAGCCACGAGGAATGGCTTTCCACCATTACACAGGAATCCGTTGCAGTGGCTTTACCCATGGGCAAGGTGGGCACCTTCGCCCTGGGCGCCAATTACTTGAACTTCGGGACCCTGGACGGTTATGGCCCAACCGGCGATCCCACAACTTCTTATCACCCCTTTCGGGCTTCCCTATCCCTGGGCTGGGGCAAGACTTTAGCGCACAATCTTTCGGTAGGTTTAGCGGTGAGGGGCCTCTACGATTCCCTGACCAATGATTATCAAACCCTTTCGGGGTTCCTTTCCTTGGGTGCCATTTGGCGGGTCATGCCCTTCATGCGATTGGGTGCCTATTACTCCTTCTCAAACGCCGACTCCTCCCCCGCATTGGCGACTTTTAAATTAGGCGAGGCATGGGCCCTTCCCCTTTTCGAAAAAAGCACTTCCCTCTTACTGGTGGACTTTTCCCTTCCCCCCAACGGGGTTTACCTAATTGAGGCGGGGTTTGAGCAGCCCGTCCTCTCCAACTTTTTTGCCCGGATCGGCTTCCGCCAGGAATTGAAGGATAATCAAATCCAGGGTTTTCGTGGATTCACGGCGGGGTTAGGGGTAAATCTAGTTGGATTTGATTTGGATTACAGCTATATCCCCGATGGCGATCTGGGGTATTCCCAAAACTTGGGGTTGACCTATCACTTCCCCTTCGAAAAGCCTAAGAAACCTATTCCCCAAACCACCCCCAGCCCGGCCCTGACCTTCAAGCCGCCCTCGGAAATCACCGCCGCCGACAAGGTGGTTCAGGTGGAAGTGCATTTCGACCTGCCCCAAAACGAAAACCCCGGCTCCCCCACTGCCATATCACCCCAACTACAACAGGCCATTGACGGTGCAGGCCAAAAGATCCAGGTAAACCCCAAGGACGCTGCGGCATGGGTGGCGCTGGGGAACCTTTATTGGCAAGCGGGCCAGGGAGCCTTTACGCTTCAAAGCTTTGAGGAAGCCTTACGTTTGAACCCTTCCAATACCCAATTAAAGGCCTGGATTGATCAATATCACAGGCTAAACCCCGCCCCCAAATAACCTTTTCTTTTCCTAAACACCTTATTTTCCCTTTGTTTTCTTGGTGATCTTGGTGACCTTGGTGGTTAAATATGGTGTTTTCAATCCGATGGAATATTTAGCCACCCCCAAACACTATACAGAGGGAAGGAACAATGCCCAACGAAAGGGAACTGGTACAAAGCATCCTGGCCGGCGATCACGCCGCCCAGACCACCTTTTACCAGGACAACGCCAAGCGACTTTACCCCATCTGCGTCCACTTCCTGGGCTACCAGGATCCGGAGGCTGAGGATATCGTCCAAGATACCTTCCTCGTGGCCTTCAATAAATTGGAGGGGTTCGAGTTCAGGTCAAGCCTTTACACCTGGTTGGCCCACATCTGCGTGAACCTCTGCTATGAAAGGCTCCGCAAACGGAAGAAAGTGTTGGCCACCGAGTCGCAGGATTTGGAAAAGCTCACCGCCCCCCAGTCCGGTTCGCGGGAGACCCAGAAAGAGGACGAAGAGGAAAAACGGGGCCAGTTGGAAAGGCTCAAAAAGCTCATCGAAACCATGAGCGAAAAGTGCAGGGGTGTCCTGGAGTTGAGGGACTTGAAGGGCGAGAGCTACATCAATATCGCCCGGGTTCTTAAAATTCCACCGGGAACCGTGATGTCCCAGCTGGCCAGGTGCCGACAAGCCCTGAGGCAACTGCTGGAAAATGAGAAAAGTGGAGCGATGCCGTGAGCAACCTAGTTGATGAATATTTTAAAAGGGACCTGACCGAGGCCGAGGAACAACAGCTGGCCGATTGGCTGGCCACCTCGCCCGAGGACGCCGAACGCATGGCCCAGGGCCTGGCCGACATGTACGCCAAAAGCGGATTGCCCCAACCCGTTTGGCCGGGCGGACACCTTCCCTTTCAAAATTCCAAATGGGCCCTCTTACGGCCCCTCGCGCCCTTGTTGTTGGTACTGGCTCTCATCGGTGGCGCTGGTTATAAATGGTTGTGCAACTTGCCGGCCTCTTCCTCGGTCCAACAGCCCATCGTGGAGCCAATGCCCCATGAAAAAGCGCTTGTTAAAAAAGTTCACGTCCTTTCAAAAGCGGGCGATAAAACCATGAAGGAAATTTATAAACCCGTTCAAGCGCAAGCGCCAATCGTGGTTCCATCCGAGAACCTCACAATGCCCCAAGCCCGCTCGAACCCCCTGGTTTCAACCGGAGTCGCTCCCCAAGGCCATGTCTACCAGCAGTTATCGGTGGTGGTGGCCCAGGCAACCCCTGGGTTGGTGACGGTCAAGGTAAAGGATAACTTAAACACCGAAGTCAGAACCCTTTACGCGGGTATTTTGCCCGCGGGGAATAAAACCTTTACTTGGGACGGCAAGACCGATATCGGCGCCGTGGCCCCGGCGGGCACTTACTTTATCGAGGTAAAGTCCGGCCAAAACCTGATGAAGCGGGAAGTTCATATCGAGGGCGACGGAACACCCTAGGAATCTTTCTCACCACCAAGGTCACCAAGTACAACAAGTTAGAAAAGGCTTTTACAATTATTAACAAAACGGCCAAAGCTTCAGTTTTTGGTTTTCTTGGTGGGCTTGGTGCCCTTGGTGGTTCAAACCGCCTCTTTGTTTTTAATCAACTGGCTGATTTGCCTGAACTCAGGCGTGCCGGCCTTCTCCGTCCACTCAAATAAAGCGGCTTCTGTCGTAGTCAGCGTCACCCCGGATTTTTCCATGCGCCTTAAGCCCACTTCCCTATCCATTTCGTGCCGGCTTCCCGTGGCATCCACCACCACATAAACCTGGAATCCCTGGGAAATAAGGTCCAGGGCGGTTTGCGCCACGCAAACATGGGTTTCCACCCCGGCCAACAGCACTTTTTGAATCTTCTTTGATTGGAAAAAAGCGGTAACTTCCGGAACAGCCGCGCAACTGAAGGAAAGCTTTTCCTGCCTAGCCGGCAGCTTCTCGGCCAATTCGGGAACCGTGGCTCCCAGACCCTTAGGATATTGCTCGGTAGCTTGAATCGGCAGGCCAAGGATTTTGGCCCCTTCCACCAGAATGCCGATACGGGAGAGAATCTCTTCCTTGCCCAGTATCTTTTCCATGAGCTTGCCCTGGACGTCGATCACGAGGAGTCCCGTATCCGATCGGTTCATTAAATGGGGACTACGCATAATCAACTCCCTTTAGGAATCCGTCCTAACCCCCATGGATAGGTAGAATTCAGTATTAGTGGTTAGGGTTTATTAGATTTTTATGTGTTCTAGCCCCAACGGGGATTAGTGAAGGATAAGGACTTTTAAAGTTTGGTGATCCACCAGGTTGCCGGCAGTGTCCTTAGCGTCCACCACCGCGATGTAGATGCCGCTGGCCAATCCTGAGGCGTTCCAGTAAACGTTGCTTTGGCCCGCTAGCCCGTCCAGGGTTGCTACTCTCTCTCCCGCTACCGTGTAGATATAGGCCCTCAAAGTCAGGTTCGTTGTGGCAGCCGTGAAGCTCGTCCCCATGACGCCTTTCTTGGCGTCCAGGATGTTCGGTTGGGCTTGCACTATGTTGGCCACATCACCTGCTTGCACAGAGATCTGCTCCGTTAGAGTCGTCATCCCTCCGGTCCCGTCTACCGAGTGTACTTCCACGAAGTATTGGCCCGTCCGCACAAAGGTTCCGCTGTCGCTTCTTCCGTCCCAGATAATCGTCGTCCCATTGCTCAAGATCACTCCCAGCTGGTTGGGCGTCCCGCCAACAGGATTGTTGCTGGGCTTAATCACCGTCGTGGATAGCTGAACTCCCATTACAGCTGCCTTGCCTGGGTCGTCCACGAACGCGTATAGGTGCTTCACTACTTCTCCCGATTCGTTGTAAATAAGTACTGTGGCTTTATATAAAGACCGGCTCACCATCACTTGCTGGGTCACAGTGCTCACTATCCCCGTTGGATTCACGCTGTCCACCTTCACGTGGTAAATCCCGTTCGGTGAGGGGTCCCCGCTGGCGTTCATCCCGTTCCAGCTGCCAATCAAAGTGCCTTTGTAATAGATATCAACGGCGTTATTGGCCCCATTCAGGCTCGTAATCACGTCTCCGCTGAGGGAGATACTGTCGATTGGCTGGGAGAGTAACTCTATCTTGATAATCTTCACCAGTTCCCCGGCCTCGTTATAGACCCCCACCTTGACCGTGTATTGGCCTATGACCGTCACCGTCACCGCTGAGGAAAGGGTTATCCCTGAGTAGGTCAATTGGGCGCCGTTGATGATATTCGTCCCACCTGGCACCAGATCATTCACCTTCGTCACATAGCTCAATTGATAGGTTCCGGGTGCCAAGGGAGGCAGGTTCCAAGTCAGTTGGGAGAGGGCAGGGTTATAAGAAGGAGCCGGCAGGTTAACCGGAATATTTACACCGGGCCCAGCGTAGGTCACATTGGTCGGCAGGGTATCCGTAATAACAGCCCCATTAACGCTGTTCCCCGTGACGGTCACGTTGAGGGTATAGGTCAGGCCGTCAGTGGAATGGACGTTCCCCGAGGGGTTCACCGACTTGTTGAATGACACGTTCATGGTGGGGGTGAAGGTAGGCGTGAAGGTAGAAGTAAAGGTGTTGGTGGGTGTCCTGGTGGGAGTGAGTGTTGGGCTGTTGGTGGGTGTATTAGTGGGAGTGCGTGTCGGGCTATTCGTAGGGCTATTGGTGGGTGTAAAGGTATTGGTAGAGGTCTTAGTGAAGGTCGGGCTGTTGGTGTTGGTGGGGCTGTTGGTAAAGGTAGGGGTGAAGGTGGGTGTCCAGGGGTTCGTGAAGGTGGGAGTAAAGGTCGGGGTTGGTGTATTCGTTTTAGTAAGGGTGTTAGTTGGAGTATTCGTATTGGTAAAGGTGTTGGTGAAGGTCGGGGTAAATGTGTCGGTAGGAGTGTTGGAGGGCGTAAATGTGTTTGTTGGAGTATTGGTGGGGGTATTCGTGATCACCGGGGTATTGGTGGGAGTGTTGGTAACGGTCGGTGTGAAGGTAGAGGTGAAGGTGTTTGTAAAGGTATTAGTGTTAGTCAGGGTATTCGTGAAGGTAGGGGTGTTCGTATTGGTATTAGTGGCCGTGAAGGTATTGGTTGAGGTATTGGTAGGAGTATTCGTAATCACCGGGGTGTTGGTGGGTGTGTTGGTAACAGTCGGCGTGAAAGTATAAGTCGGGGTCGAAGTATTAGTGAAAGTGTTGGTGTTCGTGAAGGTCGGCGTGTTTGTATTGGTATTAGTGAAGGTATTCGTATTCGTAGGCGTGTTGGTCTTGGTTGGGGTGTTAGTGGGAGTATTGGTAATCACCGGGGTATTGGTAGGCGTGTTGGTAATGGTTGGAGTGAAAGTGTTGGTGTTCGTGAAAGTATTCGTGTTGGTTGGGGTCGGAGTATTGGTCTTGGTGGGGGTATTCGTGAATGTATTGGTGGGTGTGTTGGTATTCGTAAAGGTGGGGGTATTTGTATTGGTATTAGTTGGGGTGTTGGTATTGGTGGGCGTGTTGGTCTTGGTTGGGGTGTTTGTGGGCGTGTTGGTAATGATCGGGGTGTTGGTAGGGGTATTCGTAATCGTTGGGGTAAAGGTATTAGTAGGCGTGTTGGTCTTGGTCGGGGTATTCGTATTGGTGTTGGTGTTGGTATTAGTATTCGTGGGGGTCGGGGTGTTGGTATTAGTGTTGGTGGGCGTAGGGGTATTGGTCTTAGTGGGGGTGTTCGTATTTGTGTTCGTGGGAGTGTTGGTATTGGTAGGGGTATTCGTCCTGGTCGGAGTATTCGTATTCGTGTTGGTGAAAGTGTTGGTATTGGTAGGAGTCGGCGTGTTGGTGTTGGTAGGCGTCGGGGTATCGGTCTTAGTGGGCGTATTCGTATAGGTATTGGTCGGGGTAAAGGTGTTGGTGTTCGTGTTGGTATTGGTGGGCGTATTCGTCCGGGTTGGGGTATTCGTGTTGGTATTGGTGTTCGTATTAGTATTCGTGGGCGTGTTGGTTCTGGTGGGGGTAGGTGTGAAAGTATTGGTAGGCGTGGGGGTATTGGTAAAAGTATTTGTGTTGGTATTGGTGGGGGTTGGAGTCCGGGTGGGGGTTGGAGTATTGGTGTTAGTGTTCGTGTTGGTATTGGTATTCGTAGGCGTATTGGTCTTGGTCGGGGTATTCGTGAATGTGGGTGTATTGGTGAAGGTTGGGGTGTTGGTTCGCGTGGGGGTGGGCGTGTTGGTATTAGTAGGTGTTGGGGTCCGGGTCGGCGTGGGGGTATTGGTAGGGGTGTTCGTATTGGTGTTGGTGAACGTAAAAGTGGGGGTGGAACAATTCATGACGGCCGTGATCGCGTTTGAGGGTCCTACGGCGGGGCTGGTCAGGGAATAATTATTAACCCGGGTCAGGCAGTCATAGACCGCGTTATTGGTATTATCATCCCCGACGATGGTCATCGAAACACAAGCCGTCACCCAGCTAGTGCCGTTCCATTGGGCGCCCGGGAAACCTTTTTGGTTTACCATTGTCACTCCCGCGTCCCAATCATAGAACCAACCGGTGGAATCCGGTGTACCGAACCCCTTGTTTTTGCCCGGGATGGAACTGCGGAATTGCTCGCTCCCGAAGAAGGGATTTCCATTAACATTGCCCGAATCCAGGATGGTGACCGGGCCCTGGTAACCCGCGCCTGAGTTGCAAGTTTGCACCACGATGGTAACAACCCGGTCGGCGGGGCTTTGGTTTTGGACGTATCCGGGGAAAGTAACCGCGTCGGTCAGGCTCGCGCCCACCAGAAAATGCTTGCTCAAGGTGATGTTTGTCGGGGGGGGCGGGGGGATGGGGTTGAGCTTGACGGTCTGGCGGAAATAAAGGTCGTCGCATGGCGTCGAAGAGTTGGCGTTGGCGGCGTAGGACAGTACGGGGACAAAATTCCCCGTTTGAGGATCAATGATTTGCTTGCTGTAAATGGCTCCCCCGGTGAATTGGGCGGGAACCCCCTGGACAGGGGCGTTCCACCCGCTGACCGTGGCGGCCGGGTCATACCAATTTCCGCCGCTTACGCCGGCGGGAGTCCCCGTGCAAGCGGGGGCCGTTCCGGTGTCCGTCTGGCGCCACATTTGTGTGTTGGTCCCGTCGCTCTGGACATAGGCGTGATTGCCTCCGGAACAGGTGACATCCAGGTACCAGCTTCCAAAGACCTCGTTGTTCTGGGCGTTTTGCACCTTCGCCGCGATCACCACATTGTTTGGGTTCGCCGTGATAAGAGCGAGGATGGCCGCGCTGACGCTCACGCAAACGGGGGTACAGACTCCCCAGGCGGGACCCGCCCCGCAAGACCCAATCGCGCAATTTGTATTTGGGCAATTCACGTGGGCGAACCTGAAATCATTGCCCGAGCCGACCTGAATGCCGTCGATCCAAATGCTCATATAATCGTCAGCCACACCGCAAACCTGGGCGGAAGTAGCTGTACATTGGGCCTGGGCTTTTCCAGCGAAGGCCCCCAGGGCCATCAGAAATAACACCAAAGTGATTAGGGTTTTTAACTGGTTTAATTTTCTAGGTTGTCGAAGGACGAACATGACTTTCTTTCGGTAAATCTCTTATGGAGTAATGAAATATAAAAACGATTTAAACTAAAAACAATACGTTATACAACCTCGTAATTATCTCATAATTAATATTTATTTATTATGACGGAAGACATGAAAAACAATTTTGATAAATGGTTTTTCAACGGTTCTTTCTCGTTAAAGCAAAGAGGAGAATTTAAAACTCAAATCAAAACCCGTGAATACACCCGATCTGGAAAACATGGTTTGGCGTATTAATCACAACAGGGACTATTAGTGGAGGATGAGGACTTTCACTGTTTGGTGAGCGACCAGGTTTCCGCCT
>PLZG01000040.1 GCA_003152075.1 candidate division FCPU426 bacterium | reverse complement strand
ACGTGGGAAATAAAGGCTAAAAATTCTTCGTCGGTTCTCCCGTAAAGCTTGTCTCCTACTAAGGGATGGCCCGTGGAGTCCAAATGAACTCTGATCTGGTTTGTGCGCCCTGTTTTTGGGACGCATCGAAGAAGGGTCCCGTTTTTTAAGTCCTGAATCCTTTCGAAATAAGTCAGGGAAGGTTTAGAAAAGGGCGTGCCTTCCGGAACGACCTTTTGACGGACGGATATTTGACTGGCGCTATCCCCCCCGATGGCTCCATTCACTTCAAACTTGCATTCGCTGATCCGGCCCCTTGCCACAGCCAGATATTCTTTTTCGACGGTGCCCGCCTCGAATTGCCTGGTGAGGTTCAAATGGGCTTCCCGGGTCTTCGCTACCACCATTAGCCCGCTGGTTTCCCGGTCCAAACGGTGAACGAGGCGTACGTCCCCCTTCCAACCCTTGTCTCGCAAGGTTTCCGTTATTAAATAAATAAAAGTATTCTTGATGAAGTTGCCGTCGGCATGGGAGGGAAGCTGGCCGGGTTTGCTGGCTACCAGGAAACTTTCCTCTTCGTGGAGAATTTGGATGTTTTTATCAACGGGTGGTTCTTTCAAGATCACCGAATAAGAAACCAGGTCGCCTTTTTGAAGCGGCTGGAGGGGAAGGGCGGGCTTTTGATTGAGGGTGACTTTCCCGGCGATAATGAGCTTGTCCCAGGCTTCTCGAGTTTGGTATCGAAAACGATTGGAAAGATAATCTGAAAGTGTTTTTCCGGCCTGATGTTGGGGGACCTTTGATTGAAGAACTGTTTCGTCCGGCATGGCTTTCCTTGATGCTTATGAAAAAACTCACCCACTTCTCCCGCTAGGGGTGAGGGTGGACTGAAACACTGCTGATTCTGAGGGCTTTGAAATGCAGGTATATTCTGGTGTAAGCTAATCCCGTGAGCAACAAGCTTTTTTCTATCCTGATAGCCCTGATCCTCCTGCCGTTCTTTGGGTGGATGGTTTATGACGCTCGCGTTACATCCGAAACCTTCCAAGCGGAGAAGGGGAATAGGGATGTGCTTTTGGATTCTACGGGGGCCATGGCCCAGGTCCAATACTTATTCCAGTTTCCGGACCCACTATTATCCCACGCCTTAAACACCGCCCAAATTGAGGCCTTGAGCCAGTCTGGCGGGGAAAATGAGCACTACCATGTTTACGGTTTGACCCAAGCGGGTTACAAGATTGGAACCCTTTACAATATCAATGGGTCTAAAAAATGGTTCAGGGACGAGTACTCTATTTGGGTGGAAAACCTGAAAGTGGAATTCAAATATGACACCCTGAATGTTTACGTCACCAACGCTTATCCCGAGGATAGTTGTGAGTACAAGGAAACCCTCGCTCATGAAAATCAACACGTGGCGATCCATAAGGACATTTACAATCAATATCAAAAAATCCTCGAGAAGGCCCTTGCGGATTCAAGGACGATTCCTCTGCCTTCCCATCCGCTCGTGGTGAAAAACTGGGACGATGGAAAGGACCAAGTGGGGTCTATCCTTTCGGCCGTAACCGATCCCGTCTTCGAACAGTTCAAGAATGCCATGGCTACGGAGCAGGGGAAATTGGATACCCCTGAAAATTACGCCGGTCTTCGACAGAGGTGCCAACATTGGTAACGAAAGAATAAAGCATAAAAGGGTTAAATTCTTAATTTTGGTTTATCGATAAAAGCAGGCGGTCATAATTATTAACAAGGAAAACAATAAAAACCTCTTTCTTGAAGCCCAAAACTACCCATTTAGTGATATTGTTTAGGTACAACACCCACCCAACACAGTCGTTGAAGCGATGCGTGATTTCCTAAAATCCGGAGACCGGTGAATGCAGCTGAAAAATAAAAATTCATTTAACCGGTTTGCAACGTTTTTCGTCCTGTCGTTAATTGGCCTATTTCTTCCCCTGAATTCATTTGCCGCACCACCAGCCCTTGTTGTTTCCGGAACTTCCATCCAGCGTTCAGATACTAGCTGCGCCGTTACCCTTCGTGGGGTGAACGTTCCCAGCTTAGAGTGGGGAGTAGGAGAGGGACCGCCCTCAGGAATAGGTGGAGACATTGTTCAATCGGTGACCTACGCCATCGACACTATGAAGGCCAACATTATCCGCCTTCCCTTAGACGAAGCGCGTTGGAGCAACTGGCCCTATTCATATCCACAAACGGTTGACGATATCGTTGCCGCTTGTTCTGTGCGCAATGCCTACGTGATTTTGGACCTCCATCTTTTAACCGCTTACCAGTCGGGTGGCGGCAACCCACAACAAGTAAATATGCCGGACGCGGGAAGTACGAATTTTTGGATCAAGGTCTCCGCGCGTTTTAAAAACAACCCGGCGGTTCTCTTCGGTGTTTATAACGAACCCTTTCCGCCAGACTGGGCCACTTGGCAAAACGGCACAGGTGGGGGCCCGGGAATTCCCGCTTTGTTGTCCACGATCCGAAGCGGTGGGGCAACCAATGTCTGCCTCGTTGGTGGGCTCCAATGGTCTTATCAGTTAACGGGGATGCCCGCCTTGACAGATGCTACGGGTAATTATATTTTTGACGAACACATCTATCCCTCCAAGGGAGCCAGCTCCGCCTGGGATACAAATATTGGGAGTCCTGGAAAACCGGTTTTTGTTGGTGAGTTTGGACAGTTATCATCGGACGGGACGTGGGACACAAGTACCTTCCTTCCTTGGCTTGCAGGAAAGCCCTACGGAGCGACCGCGTGGGGTTTCAACGCCAACGCCGCTATGACCTATGGAATGCTCACGGCTTATTTTACTTTCAATACTTGGCATGGAGTTCCGGTTCAAAATTGGCTGAGTGGAGCCGCCGCTGGTTGTAATCCCCCCCATCCAGCCCCGATTCCGACTCCGGTTCCCACCAGCACGCCTGTAGCCGGAACCTGTTTCCTGTTGGACAACCTGGAAAGCGGGGATATCGTCAATAACACCAATGGACTATGGTTCACCTTCCGCTGGACCAGCGTGAGCGGGGCGGCGGCCCTGCCTTGGCAGGCAGTCGAAAGTTGTCCCGATTCTACCCCTTGTCCTTACATCTTGGACAATGCCCAAAGCGCGGGCGGTGGAACTTATTCGGCCAGGGTCACTGGAGGGTACACCACTAACGGACCTACTACTTACGCCGGCTTCGCCCTCGGGACCGAACTGGGAACTGGTTACACCAACCTTGGCAGTTACTTGACCATGATTTCTTTCGATGTCCGCTCCAGCCAAGCCCCCGTGACCCTTCGATGCAACGCTGTTAATCCCCTAATTTCTTACGCGCCCGTTGTTTACCAGGGAGTTACCATGGCCGGGAGCGGAGGCGGAGATGATAACCAGTATGGATTCAACTTTGTTGTGACACAGGCTAATACCTGGCAACACGTCATTCGGACCGCGAACGCCTTCGAGTGCGGGGATTGGGGATATAATTTATGCCCGCCACCCGTTCCAAGAACGTCAACAACGAATTTCATGACTCTGTCCAATGCCTTGACCCAGGTTACTTCCCTGCAATGGGAAACCCAGGGAGGTCCTGTCTCTTTCGGCTATTGGATCGATAATGTTTGCCTCTCGGGAGCGTCTATTCCGAATACGGCAACGCCGTCCGCGGTCGCGAGCACTCCAACCTTTACTCCGACTCTTACCAAAACCGCTACCAATTCGCCGACCAATACCATAGCGGCTAATACCAATACGCCAACTAACACGGCCACCCGCACTGCCACTAACACCCCTACTAACAGTTTTACCAACACGGTCACCAATACCCTCACTAAAACCGCTACTAATAGTCCAACTAATACTTCAACAAATTCACCAGCGGTTCCAACTAACACCCCCACCAATACCGCTACAAGAACTGCCACCAACTCACCCACGAATAGCTCGACCAACACGGTCACCAATACCTTCACCCGAACCGCAACTAATAGCCCGACTAATACATCTACAAACACTCCGGCGGCTCCCACCAATACCCCCACCAACACGACCACTCATACACCGACCAATAGTCCCACGAATAGCCCGGCCAACACAGCCACTCGCACACCGACTAATAGTCCGACTAACAGTCCAGCCAATACGGGAACAAACACATTCACATCCACTTCGACGAATACTCCGAATGCTCCAACCAACACCCCGACTAACTCGCCGACGAAAACTCCCTCCGCAACTCCCACCAATAGCTTGACCAGTACAGCGACCAACTCCCCTTCACGTACTCCAACGAACAGCCCCACGAACTCCGCTACCAATACGATTACTTTAACCTCAACCAATACACCCAACGTTCCCACAAACACCCCGACCAACACCCCTACAAGGACACCTACCGCTACTTCCACCAATTCACCTACGAACAGCGCTACCAATAGTCCCACCTCAACCGCCACCCGTACACCCACAACTACCTTTACCAACTCCTCTACTAATACGGCCACCAACAGCCCCACCCGGACCCCCACCAATAGCCCTACCAACAGCCCGTCCAACACGCTCACCAGCACGCCTACAATAACCTCCACACCCACCAATACCTTTACCGGGACTCAACCGCCTACCAATACGGCTACCAATTCACCCACTAAGACTCCCACATCTACTCCGACCAATAGCCCTACCAACTCAAATACCAATACGGCCACTAATTCACCCACCCGAACATCCACGAACAGTCCCACTTCCACACCTACCAATAGCCTCACTATGACTTTTACTAATAGCGCTACTCGGACACCCACCGCCACGTCCACGAATACCGCCCCTTTGATAACCAATACTCCTACCCTCACGGCTACTATTACCCCACCCAACACCGCTACTTCATCGCCTACGAACAGTTTCACGAGCACGGCTACCAGGACTCCCACGAATAGCCCCACGGTTACAATTACTTCTACCCCGACGCTAACCGATACAGGAACCACGCCTCCGACTAACACACCGACCCAGACGCCTACCAATAGCCTTACGAACACTTTCACCAAGACAGCGACGAACTCGACAACCCGTACCCCTACCTCTACGGCTACTAATAGCCCGTTGATTACCTCCACCTTTACCCCTACTCCGGCGACGGTTCAGTTCTCCACAGGCTCACCGGCTCCACCCAGTACCACCCAATTGCCAGGCACTTCCAATGTGCCCGTTCTCTCGGTTGTGTTGACCAACACGGGAACCGCCCCGGTTAACTTCACTAGCCTGACGGTATCGGATGGTGGGTCGGGAAATCCCAGCGGGATAAGCGGAGTCAGCCTTCTTAATAACGGAAGTCTAGTCGCGGGACCGGTGGGATTAGCTGGATCTAACGCTACCTTCAGTGGATTAAGCGTCAACATTCCAGCCGGAGGGAGCGTGACCCTGCAGGTCACCGCGAACTTCTCTAACGCCGCCTTGGCGGGAACCTATCAGTTCAGCGTCACGGCGGGAGCCGGGACAAACGGCCAGGCCGTCAACTTCACCGGCTTGCCTTCCACGGGGGCCACGATCACGATCGCCTCCGCGACAGCCACTTTCACCAATACCGCGACGCCAACCTCCACCAATACGTCAACGGCTACCCCGTCGACCCTGCAGATTTCCACGGGATCACCGGCACCTCCCAATACCACCCAATTGCCCGGCGCTTCCAATGTGACGGTGCTCTCAGTAGTGTTAACCAACACTGGGACCACAGCGGTGAGCTTCACCAGCCTGACGGTATCGGATAATGGAACGGGAAATCCCAGTGGGATAAGCGGAATCAACCTAAGTAATAATGGAAGTCCCGTTGCGGGACCGGTAGTATTCGCCGGAACATCGGCTATCTTTAACGGCTTGAGCGTCAACATACCGGGTTCGGGAAGCGTGACCTTGCAGGTTGCCGCGAACTTCTCTAACGGTGCCACTGCCGGAACCTATCAGTTCAGTGTCTCAAACGGCGCTGGGACAAACGGCCAAGCGGTCAACCTAAACGGCCTGCCTTCCACGGGTGCCACGGTCTCAATCGCTTTCGCGACCGCCACTTCCACCAGCACGCCGACCAACAGCGTTACTCCAACCTCAACTTGGACGCCAACACCTTCCGCCACTCCCATAAACAATAAGCCAGTGATTTACCCGAACCCCTCGGATGGAACCCAACCGGTCACGGTCCAGGTCGCCCTGGCCCAGGCCACGGACACGGTGCAGTTGCAGGTGTTCACGCTAGCCTTCCGGTCAGTTCAGGACATCACGGTTACGAGCCTTTCACCCAATGTCACGGCCTCCACTGTCACTGGGGTCAGCGCCAAGACATGGAAGATCCAGATACCTGCTTCGGACAAGTGGGGAAGCCCCTTGGCCAGCGGGCTTTATTACGTGGTCATCACGGCCAACGGCAAGAAAACCATTGGGAAGATGTTAATCCTCCGGTAACACTTTCTATTGTTTTGAGTTTATTAAATAGCCTTTTCCATTCTTGGAAAGAGCTTTTTTATTTTCTGGGTAGGTGGTTTAAACCATGGCCGCTTTTTTGGAATAGCGGGTTAAGACTGGGGCTGAGTTCTTGAGGTGGACCAGGATGTCCCCCATGTTCCAAGCACGGTGATATTGGGCCTGACACCGACGGCTCAAAATGGCCGCTCTTAATTCCTCGGGACTGTTCCCGTCAAATTCTGTATAACCCATGCCCAAAAACCTTGAGTTGTGGGCATCGCTGCAGCCTATGGCAGCCAACTTGTGTTGATCCATAATTTTCTTGGCTTTTCGATTGCTCCAAAACGACAACGCGTCCCCGTGGTTAATAGTTTCGATTCCATCGAACGGAATTTCCTGGATGACATCAACGGCTTTGGGGTGTTTCGAGTCTTTGCCCGTGTAGATGTGAAAGGGGTGGGCAAGAATGGCGATTCCGCCTTGCTGATGAATGAGCTGAACCGTCCGTTTGGCGGACAAACGGGCGGGGACGAATTTCTGGAGAAAAAGGCCGATGACGTGCCCATTCATCGTGCTGACTTCCTCACCTAGGACGACCTGCACCCCGAGATCGGGGCGGCGGAGGGAGTATTCTTTGGCGCGGAAGGCGCCTTCCATCGTATCGTGGTCGGTTACGGCGATGATTTGAAGGCCAGCCCTGGAAGCGGCTTGTACCATCTGACGTGGACTATTGAGCCCATCGGAAAAGTCCGTATGTAGGTGTAGATCAGCTTTAGCCATCTTGGAAATCTACTATAATTTTCCAATATAACCTTAAGAAGAAAGCGGTGTTAATTTTGGGTTAAAAGCGATTCAAACACCAGCGGCTTCCAATTCCGAGGGTCGCGTGGGACGGGCCAAACATTGGTTTAGTTTAACCTTGATCCGCTCCGCCGAACAGGGTTTGGAAAAGATCATGTCCGCTCCCAGGTCGAAACTATCCTCGATATGCCTCAAGGTAGTGATCCGGGTAAGGGCAAGGATGGGGAGGCGAAGGCCATTGGGAAGGGAACGAACCCGCCGGACGAATTCCCTGGCATTCAATTCCGAAGCCGCGGGGTCCAAGACAAGGGCCGATGGTTGATAGATTTTAAACAACTCCATGGCTTTGGTCCCCCGGCTACAACCGAGGATGTGAAAATCATTCGATAAGCCTTCGTTGAGTATCCTGATCTGATGTGCGTCCGAATCAATTACCATTACTTTTTTCATGTTCATTTCTCCTAGAGTTTTCTGGTCTTAAAATAGGGTTGTGGGAATTCTTTTTAAGGTAAGCGGGGTTAATTAAGCGTAAAATCAAAAGACGGTGATCGGACCGGGGTTGAGGACCTGCAACCTGGGCGTTCAAGCCATTTTTGTCAGCTTCGAGGGGTGGACTACTAGCCAGCTTTTAACAAGGGCTTAACATTTGCGGGGAATGCCCTCGTTATAATCCGTTGAAAATAACGAGATCTATCGGGGAACGGATTACATGAAACAAATTTTCGTGGTGGAAGACGAGAAAGACCTGGTTGAGCTTTTAACCTATAACCTGGAAAAAGACGGCTACCGGGTGCTTTCGGAGATGGACGGGGAAACGGCCTTGAAAAAGATCCCCGAAAAAATGCCGGACCTGGTTCTTTTGGATTTGATGCTCCCTAAAACCGATGGCTTAACCGTTTGTAAAACCCTGAAGGCTAATCCCAAAACCTCCCATATCCCAGTTGTCATGCTGACGGCTAAGGGGGAGGAGTCGGACAAGATTGTGGGATTGGAATTGGGTGCGGATGATTACGTCACCAAACCCTTCTCCATTAAAGAGCTCTTAGCGAGGGTGCGGGCAGTCTTAAGGCGCTTTAGCAAAGCCAAGGAGGGGGAATCGGTTCAAAAATTCAAAGACCTGACCCTGGACCGGACAAAACATGAGGTTGTTTTAAAGGGCAAAAAGATGGGGTTGACCGCCAAGGAATTCGAACTATTAGACTATTTTCTTACCCATGCCGGAAGGGTGCTCTCCAGGGATGTATTACTGAACAACGTTTGGGGATATGATTATTTTGGTACCACCCGGACGGTTGATGTCCATGTTCGCCGCTTAAGGGAAAAACTCGGTGTTTATGAGAAACATGTCCAGACAGTTAAAGGTTATGGTTACCTCTTCAAAGAAGAAACCTGACAGTAGCCGTCAGGTAATAGTTCTCGGCAAAGGCCCGCCTAAAAAATGAAACAATCATCACGCCTGATTTTTATAGCCATGCTTGTCGCCCTCTGCCTCGTCCTGCTGATTTACGCTTTTAACGGACTAGGATGGGGAGGGGTTTTCCTCTTTGTCGCCGGAGGGATCATTAGCTTTGGTTTGACCAGGGTTTTTTCACCTGCGGAAGAACATGGAAGGGTTTTGGAAGCCGGTGAAGAAGTGGGTAAGAAAAAGCCCGTCCCCGCCGTGTCGGAGACGGAGGACGAACGGGATGTTTTCATTCCTGGCCGCAATTTCGATGAAATGCTACAGCGCCTTGGTTCGAACGAGTCTATGTTGAATGTCATCTTAAACAGCATGGGGGAGGGCGTCCTGCTTTTGAACCAGGCCGACCGGATTGTCCTGATGAACCCATCGGCGGAAAAAATATTGGGGATCGCCGAGAAAGACAGCCTTGGAAAGCTTTACTTGGAAGTGGTACGTAACCCCGTTCTCGCCAACCTCCTCACCCATTCGAAGAAAGAAGGAGGGCTTGCCAGCGGCGAAATTGACTTCGCGGGCAAGGAGGAAAAGACCTTCGCGGTCAGCGTCGCGGCTATCCGGGTGGAAAAGGCCGGGTCCCCTGATGGACCAGGCACACTCAATTCGCCGTCTCGGCTGGAGGCCTCGGCTGAGAGGGACCAACACCTGGGACAGATCGTGGTTTTTTCCGACATCACTTCCATCAAGCGGCTGATGCGCATGAGGACCGATTTTGTGGCCAATGTCTCCCACGAGTTGAAGACGCCGCTGACCGCCATTCTGGGATACGCGGAAACACTGACTTCCGGGGCCATGGACGACAAGAAAAACAGGGGTCAGTTCTTGCAAAAAATTTCAGACCAGGCCCAAAGGCTTCACGCCCTGATTTCCGACGTCTTGGAACTCTCGAAGATTGAAAGCGGAGGCTATATAACCGCCCTCGAGGCGGTGGAGCTGGGCGAAGTGGCACAGCAGGCAATCGAGATATTGAAAGCCAAAATGGAAGCCAAGGAAATGAAAATCCTCCAGGAAATACCACCGGGAACCAAAGTCATCGCCCATCGGGACGGCCTTTTCCACGTGTTCGAAAACCTTTTGGATAACGCCGTGAAATACTCCCCGGCCAAAAGCGATGTCCGTGTCTATTGTCATCCGAGGGAGAACGGGCATACCGAATTCACCGTTGAGGATAAGGGCCCGGGTATTCCCAAGGCGGCCCAATCCCGGGTTTTTGAGCGTTTCTTCCGGGTGGACGTGTCCCGCAGCCGGGAGCAAGGGGGAACGGGCCTGGGCCTGGCGATTGTTAAGCACCTGGTCGAGAAAATGAATGGGGAAGTTTTCCTCAAGAGTGAAGAGGGAAAAGGAAGTGTCTTTACCGTAACCCTTCAGTCGGTTACGAGCTAATTTCCTGGCTTGTCAGGTTTTTTTTAGCCCCCCATTACCCTGTGTGGGGTTAATCCGTGAAATTGACGCGAATCTCGTTTTCATAATTTTCGTGAAAAATTTTCTTTTCTTAGCTTTCGCCCCTCCCTTTGTCCTATCATTCAAAAGCTAATTGAAACACCCTGTTTTATCGGGAATACATTTATTTTGAAACGGCGGGTTTATTAATGTTTTTTGAACAGAAGTCCAATAGCTTGGAAATTGCCCGTGGCATTATCAAGAATACCGGGTTGGACGAGAATCTTGGAATCCTTAAGCGGAAAAAGCAGCCGATATCCATCGAGTCGAAAGAATTCTTGAAACTCGTCATGTCCCTTTGCGCCTGCAACCTCGTTCAGACCATGAAAGCGGATTTTATCGCGGAGGAGATCAACGGGCAGAATTCGGATGACATCATCAAGGACTATATTTTGGAATCCTTCCGGACACAGGATTTGGTGAAGTTGAATAAATCGGAAGCGGAGGAAAAGAGGCTGGCCGTGATGGCGATCGTGCGGGAACTGGAAGGTTTTTGGGATGAAAAGGAGGATCCCCATGGTTCCGGGCCGGGTCCCCGTTATTACTGCGTGAAGGAAATATTGAAACGAATGGGTGTTCAGCCTAATTACGATTTACATGACGCGCTATTCGAGTTGATGTACCTGCAATATAAGCATTACATCAAATTTTTCAGGGGCTTTTTGGATAAGTGGGAATAGCTAGGGCCCGTGCCCTTTTCCGCACCTTGAGGCCAAATATCACGCTCTGGCCGTCCTGGGAGCATCGAAGTTTTGAGGGACAGGGGTGCCCGGAAGAGATAAAATTAACCCATTCCAATAGTAACTTCTCTTAAGAAAGGCAATGTCCATGAAAAAAACCGCCATGATTTTGGTGCTGGCAATGGGAATGACCCCGGCTGTCTTCGCCCAGTTGGGCAGTGGCAATGGGGACTCTTCTCCCGAGTCGTCTGTCTCGATGGCCAAGTCCGCGCTTAGGAGTGAAAAAGAGGAAAAAGCCTTCTCTTTATTTTTAAAGGCCGCGAAAAAGGGGAACCCGGAAGCCCAAAATATGCTTGGAAAGTGCTATGAGAACGGAATTGGCGTTTTGCAGAACGATAGGGAGGCGGCCGTTTGGTATAAAAAATCCGCTTACCATGGGTACGCCGACGGTCAAAACAACTTGGCCAATTGTTATATGCACGGAACGGGTTTGGGGAAGGATGACCGGCTGGCCATCAAGTATTATCACATGGCGGCAAGCCACGGAAGCGTCGCGGGTGCCTACAACCTGGGGTATTGCTACGAAACCGGATATGGTCTTCCAAGAAATAAAAACGCGGCGATGTATTTCTACAAAATGGCCGCCCGAAAAGGATACACGCTGGCTGAAAGTCGTTTACGCCAAATCGAGAGATAAGATTTAGAACTTCGAACAAAATCCAAAGGCGTTGGAACAGTGACGTGCTGCGCGCGCGTAGATGAACGCCGATAAGTCTAAAAAGATTATCAATCCTTATTCAATTTCATCATAGTTCCTGTGCCGTTTTTTCGTTTTCCATCAGCGTTTATCCGCGCGTGCGGAGCACGTCCCTGTTCCAAAGTCTTCAGCTTTTGGTTTTTTCAGCCGCTGTTTTTTCAGCTGCTTGCTCGGGCGAGGGGGCTGTCTTTTCCGCGGGGCTTGGGATTGGTTCCTTGGCTTGGATGGCAGTGTTTTTTTCCCCAGCTTTTTCGGCGCTAGAAGCCGCCATCAGTATTTTCTCCACTTTTCCCCGGATTTCCTTGGCGATGGAAAAGGCCGACCGGCTTCCTTGAATCGTCGTGAAGCCGAATTCCTTGTGCAGCGTTTCGAATACCTTGTGAAGCCGAGCCTGGTATTTAATGAAGTTGTCGTACATTCCCCCCACCCTTTGGATGTCCATTCCCGATTCCCAATAGTCCAAGAAGCCCCTTTTGCTGAAATTGCGCTCCGCCAGGATTTTAGGGCTTACGTTCAGGTAAAAGACCGCGTCGGGAACCAGGGCGAAGCCGTAAATTTCCTTAAGCCAGTCGGTGGAGGAGCCCCGCACGATATCGCGGGCCATGAGGGTATAAATGTAGCGGTCAGCCAGGACCGTGAATCCCGCTTTTAGGGCGGGGATGATCACCCTTTCCAATTGGTCGGCGAAATCGGTGGCGTAAAAAAGGTTCAGGGTAATGGCGTTCAAGGTGTTTCCCTTCATTGCCTCGGCCAGGGCCTCCCCTACCAGCTCGGAACGCTTGAGGCCCACCACCACCGTGGGGAAACCCTTGCGCTCAAGCCAATTGAGCAAACTGCCAATCTGGGTGGAACGACCCGCCCCGTCCGACCCCTCAATGACGATCAAATGTCCCTTTAATAATGCGGGGTCCACGTTGGGGAGCCCTTTTCCGTAAAAGCGTTTAGATTTCATGGTCTCACCCCGCGTTTCAGTTTAAATTTTTTAAGATCAATATTTTTTTTGACCGTTTCCCTCATCTTGGCCTGTTGTTCCTCGGAAGGATCGGTGGCGTTGACCCGCTCGGCCGGGAATTCCTTGAAGATCTTCCCGTATTCCTCGTAAATCTTTCCTTGGAAAATGCGGAAGGATTCATAAGGATCCTTGGAAAAGCCCATGTCCATGCCGGCCTCGTGGTATTTCAAGAGGGGTCGGCCCTCTAGGATTCGATTCAAAGCCACCTCCAAAGGAAGCTCAAAAAAGAAAGTGATGTCGGGTTTGCGGGCGAAGCGGTAGAGCTTTCTCAGCCAGTCTCGGTCGTTACCCCGAACCGCGTCCCGGGCAAAGGCCGTATAAACATAACGATCCGCCAGGACAATGTAGCCCCCTTTTAAAAGGGGAAGTATTTGGCGCTCGTAGCGGTCCGCGAAGTCGGTGCAATGGATAAGGGAGAAGGTTGTGGGAGTCAGGAGCTTCTTTTTTTTGCCCTTGCGGGTGGCTTTTTTCACTAACTCGGAGGAATTCCACTCGGTGAAGAAGACTTTGTAGCCTTCCAACTCCAGCCAGCGCTTCAAGAGCCGGATTTGGGTGGATTTGCCCGAGCCGTCTAGGCCTTCCACGGCAATCAACTTCCCTTCGATTTCTGCCGTCTTTCCTTTTGCCATCGCCTAGCTCCTTACGGAAAATTTAACTTTAAAGGTTTTTTCAAAAAGGTCGCACTTTTTCAACAGGGACCATTTTTCCAAAAGCATGTTCCCCTGGCCGATCAGCTTCACTGAGAAGTGTGGGCGCTTGTACTGGATACGGAAAGACTGCACTTTGGCGGAATGGTCATGGTCCATGGCGTCGGCTACCCGAAGAATGGCCGCAAGTTTGGATACCAGGATTCTCTCGCGGGGTGGTAGCAGGCGGTAGCTTTCGTGGGTTAGTTTAGGCATGGCCTTGCGGTGGTAACGACAAATGTTGGCGATCAGTTCCACTTGGTCCGGGTTCAAGCCGATCAGCTGGGAAGACTTGATCAGGTAATAGGAGTGTTTGTGATGGGAGCCGTAACTCACGAATTGGCCGATGTCGTGCAATTGGGCCGCAGCCATTAAAAGAAGCTTATTGTCGTCGCCCAGGCGGTGGAGTTTCTTCGTCTTGTCGAACAGGTCCAGCGCGAGGCGGGAAACGGTATGGGCGTGGTGCTCATCATAGGAGTACTTGAGACCGGTTTGCCGCACCGAAGCCAGCACCTCGTCCCGGTGCAGGGGCGGCTTGCCGGTGAGGAGCTCGGAAACCATGTCGATCAAAAGGCCTTCCTTGACGCCTACATGGGGGATATAAATCCGGTTCACCTTTCCCACTTCCATGATTTTCTGCAAAACGAGAGAGGCCGGCAGGATCACATCCGCCCGGTCGGGCCGTAAGCCCAATTTAATGATGCGGTCCTCATAAGAAAGCTTGCGCAGGCGGACGATCAATTGCTCAAGCTCGCGGGCCGTGATGTAAGCGGCGTCTTTTACGTGAAGGAGCTTTTCTTTCAAGTCGGATAGGGCGTCAAGGTTTCCCCCTGTTCCCACGCAAATATCCATTTTTTCGTCCGGAAGCTTCTGGCTGAATCTTTTTCGGGCGGCCTCGGTGTATTCCTGCACCATCTGGTTGAATTTTTTCTCGCCGTATTTTTTCTGTTCCAGGACCTGCAGGAGCCGGACGGCCCCCATCTGAAAGCTCTCAGTGGCCAGTATCTTGCCGTTATGGGCCAGGGTGATTTCTACGCTTCCCCCGCCGATGTCGATCAGCATGGCGGTTTTGTCCTCCAAGGAAATCCTCTTGGAAACCGCGAGGTATACCAAAAGGGCTTCCTCCTCGGAGGTGATGGGTTTTAATTCGATCCCCGTAGATTGGAGGATTTTCTTGATGAAGGGATCCCGGTTGCTCGATTCCCGCAAGGCGCTGGTGGCCACCGCCCTTATCTTAACCACCTGGTGCTGCTCGATGACTTCCTTGAAGCGTTTGAAGGCACCGATGGCCCGTTGGGTGGTTTCCTTGGAGATGGAACCCTTGGTGAAAACGTCCTTGCCCAGGCGCACGGGCTCGCGCAAGTCCTCCACCACGTGGAGCTTGCGGTTATGGTCCATGAAACCGATGGCCAGCCTCATGGCGTTGGAACCCACATCAATTGCGGCGAGAGTCGGCATGACAGTCCTTCAATAGAAGAATGAGAAAGCTGAATTTAAGGGCTTTTAACCTTTTTGAAGGTTAATTATTTGTTAAAAGCCCGAGGCAGACGGTCATTTTATCGATTTGCCACGCTTTGTTGATAGGGGTAAATGTGGATAAATCAACCTTGTTTAAGCTTTCAATGGGGAAAACATGGTTGGCTATGGAAATAATCGAAGGTTCGAGAGCTCTGGTTCATCTTTGCACTGCATTTATGGAATGGGAATAAGCAATGGTTGAACGGAGTTGCAATATTGAGGATCCCGATCTTTTTCTTTCGAAGCTCGGAAAAATTTATTCTGAGAACCGCTGCTTCATAAAAACGCGTTTTCAAAAATTTTAGCTTCAAGTTGTTACCGAAAATTTACCATTAATTAATTTGAATTTGATGACGGCCTCCGCCCCACCTGTTAATCTCCACCAACTTTCCGACGCCTTTTCCATTCCTCTGATTCATAAAATTTTTGGGGGTTCATTTGTCCAACTTTTGGAAAACGATCAATCCATTTCACCCTATCTCAGTCATCCTGGTGGCGCTATTGTCTGGCCTGTCCCTCGCCCCACCCGCCGGCGCCCAAACCGGACCCCTCACGGTTGTATGCAATTACAATGGCTCGGCTGTCACCACCACCAAGACTTTCAGCGTGCAGGTCTCTTCCGACCCCGATTTCGCGACCAACCCCGTCACCATCATCAACACGGCGGCCCTCAGCGGAAACCCTCCCTACTCCAAGTCCACCGTCATCACCCTGGCGGCCGGGACTTATTATGTCGGCGCCGAGTTGAACGTGACGGGCGCGGGCAAGCAATTTCCCATTCCTACCAACAATCCGGTTATCGGCGCCCCTTTCGCCGCCTTCAACGCCATTACCAACAATAATTACGATAATACGATTACTTATCCCTGGCCGGATGGGGGCGGAACCTCCGCTACGCCCGTCGGCCTCACCGCGTCCGGGACGGCGGTCACGATTTCATTCGACGATAGCTACCCGAACGTTGGTTTTTCGGGGGGACCGAATGCCGCATCCACCGGCGGGGGCGTGGTCTTGACCCAAAATTCCAACCAGGGCGTGACCATCGGCTCAACGGTTAATTATTTTTGGGGCGCGGTTTACCCGCAAAACCCCCTTCTGTCCGGGACTGGTCCCGGAAATCAAACTTTGGCAAAGGATTGGGGCGCGAAGGTCAGCAGTAACATGAATATTTCCTGCGTGAAAGACCTGAAATCAACCTCACCGGTTTATGTCTTGCTGTATCTTGACCCAACCCAACCCTCGGTGACGTCGGGAGGAACCTTCCAGGAAATCCAAACGGGGGACCCCTATACCCTTATCGGGCCGGTGAACCCTCAAACCGCCAACATAACGGGCATTAATGCGGGCGCCGTCCTGGGAGTCACTATTGTGACTTCCGCAACTTGGAGCGGAACTTACACACCCACCTCCGGTGCCACTGCCACGGCCACTTCCGCCCCCACCGATACGCCAACGCTTACCCCGTCGAGTACTCCTACGGACACGCCGACGGACAGCCCATCCTCAACCCCAACCTTGACCCCGACGATCACCGAAACCCTGTTCACTACCGCGACGGCTACCGCCAGCCCCACGGATTCTCCAACCGACTCGCCCACATCCACGCCGACGGAAACCGCCACAACCACCCCCAGCAATAGCCCCACGGCCACCGCCACGGCGGGAGCTTCGTTGGCCCCGGGCGCAGTGGTCTTTACCGGGTTCCTCCAAAACGGCAATAGCGAGTTCGGCTTCGTGTCCCCGGTGGGTTTGGGCGCGGGCCAGGTTATTTATTTCACTAACGAATCCTACAGCGCCTCCGCCAACGCTTTGGTGAGCTTCACCGGCCAAACCACCCAGGTCACGGGCGGAACCATCGCGGAAGGAATCATCTCCTATACCGTTGGCGGCGGGGGCTTAAGCGCCTTCAGCCAGGTCGTCATCTCGAAGGTCTCCAGCGTGTTTCAGGGTGGGACGATCTCCGGCGCCTTGACCCTGAACAAAGACGGAAGCGGCCACAAGCTCCTGGCCTTTACTGTTCCCTCGGCGGGCGTCACCCAATACCTGGCGGGCCTGATTTTCGGGCCTGACACATGGCTTCCCAACGGCACCGCGCCCACGACCTTCTACGATTCCAACCTGCCCCCGGGCCTGGACTCCACGACTTCCACCGACCTTTCCAACCTCTGGAACGGGGACGGTTTTAACACGCTGGCCAACCAGCAGGCGGGAAACAACAACGCGGTCTTGACCTGCCAAACGACCCTGGCGGGAATCGTCAATCCCTGGAATTGGAACGCGGACGTGAACGTGCCCAAGACAGCCCTTGAAATCGGCGGAACCCTGATTGGTGTGACCGCCTGCCCGGTGGGCAACGCGGGCTGGTCGGGTTCCCTGCCTTCCCAAGCTGTGAATGCCTCTCCCTCGCCCACCGCGACCTCCTCGGGGGCCACTGCCACGCCCACCTTGACCTTTACGGTTCCACCAACTTTCACGCCCACGGATAGCCTTACCCCGACGGTGTCTCCCACCTTTACCGATACGCTGGTTTTAACCGCCACCCCGACCGACACATTCACTAGCACTTCGACTCCCACCATCACGCCTACGGTTAACAGCAATCCGGGCTTAGTCGCCTTCACCGCTTTCCTCTATAACGGCAACAGCGAATTCGGTTTCGTGGCGCCTTCGGGGCTCGCCGCCAACCAAACGGTTTACTTCACGAACGAGGCCTATGACGCCACCGCCAATAGCGGAAGCGGCGGCCTGGTGGATTTGACGGGGCCGGACCCCGCCGCCCCTGGCAACGGCGTGACCGAGTCCATCATTTCCTTCACCGCGCCCGCCACGGGCCTGGGAAGCTACGTCCCGGTCGTGATCGCCTGGCTGAAAAACGACAGCGACCGGCTTCAGGGGGGGACCCTGGCCTGGGTTTCGGGCAACGGGGCGGTCACCAATTTCCTGGTCCTGAACCACAACGGGGAAGGGCACAAGATCCTCGCCTTCACCATACCCTCGGCGGGCGTCACCCAATATGTGGCGGCCCTCATCTTCGGGCCCAATGGCTGGCAGACCACCGGAAGCGTGGCCCGTTATTGGGATTCCTACCTGCCTCCGGGGCTGGATAACACCGACTCCCTCGACCTCTCAGGTCTCTGGAACGAGAACGGTTTGGGCGCTTACCCTGTCGACGGAAACCAAAACGCCGTCTTGAACAGCTGTCAGACCACCCTGGCCGGAATCGTCAATGCCGCGAACTGGGCGGCGGACGCGAACGTGTCCAAGGGCAATCTGGCGCTGGATGTGCCGGTGGCCGTGACGGTTTGTCCGGACGGAAGCGCGGGCTGGACCGGGACCATTCCCCCCAACGGCGCCTCCTCCAGCACCACACCCATTCCCACCTGGACGCCCACCCCCATCGTCACTCCGTCGGTAGGCGTGGTGACCAGGGGACCCTTCCTCCAGTTGAGCACTGCCAGCTCGATAGTGGTTCGGTGGCGCACGCAGGTTTCGGAAGACAGCAAGGTTTATTACGGCACCCTCCCGGGTAGCCTGCTTTCCCTAAAGACGGATTCGGCCTCCGTGACCGACCACGCCGTGACGGTGACGGGTCTTTCGGCCAATACCAAGTACTATTACGCCGTGGGTAGCGGCGCGGCCGCCACCGAGGCGGGCCCGGGGACCGACTATTTCTTCAAGACCTCGCCGGTTGCGGGCACAGCCCAACCGGTGCGCCTCTGGGCCTTTGGGGACGAGGGCCAATCCTCGATTCCCACCAACGACGGTGTGGTCCAAAGGGCTACCCGGGACGCCTACTATAGTTACACCGGAACCACCCCCACCGACCTGATCGTGTCCCTCGGCGACAACGCCTATAACTCGGGCTTTGATTCCGAATTCCAGATCTCCGTGTTCGATTTCTACAACGGCATCCTGCGCAACACGCCCTTCTGGCCGGGAATCGGCAACCACGAGACCGATGGCACGGCACCCTACGATTACTTCAAGCAGTTCACCTTCCCGGTGAACGGCGAAGCCGGGGGACTGCCCTCGGGCACCCCCAACTATTACTCCTTCAATTACGCCAACATCCACTTGGTGGAACTGGACGCCCAGCTTTCCGACCGCTCGGTCAGCGCCCCCATGTGGACCTGGCTGAACAACGACCTTTCGGCCAACACCCAGCCCTGGATCATCGCCTACTGGCACCATGCGCCCTACAGTCACGGAAGCCACAATTCGGACACGGACCCCCAGATGACGGACATGCGGCGGAACTTCTGCTCCCTGCTGGAGCAATATGGCGCCGCCCTGGTCCTCACCGGCCACAGCCACGATTACGAGCGGTCCTATTTCATGGACGGCTTCTACGGCACCTCGGCCCAGTTCAACGCCTCCTATGAGAAACAGCCCGGCTACGGCAGGCCGGGGACGGACGGGCCTTACCTCAAGGCGCCGGGTTCGCATACGGGAACCGTTTACGCCGTCGTGGGAAGCACGGGGGAGCAAAACACCGGCGGAACGCTGGACCACGCCGCCAACATCGCNNCCATCCAGCGGGTAGTCGCCTCGACCCCGACAGCCACGGCGGCGAATTCGGCTACGTCTTCTCCCTCAATGACGCCAACCTCTACGCCTACCAATACCTTGTCGTCGACGCCAACCAACAGCGCTACGTCCAGCCCCACGAATTCGGCGACGTCTTCTCCCACGTTAACGGCTACGGATTCGACTACGCCGACTCCGTCGGCTACGCTCACCGCTACGGCTTCGCCTTCGCCAACTCCCACGAACTCGCCGACCTCCACGGCGACTTCTACCCCCACGAATACCTTGACGAATAGTCCCACGCTCACCGTGACCCTTTCCTGCACGCTAACACCCTCGTTCACCCCCACCTCCACGCCAACCTCGGGATTATCGCTGGCGACCCTAACCCCGACTCAATCCTTGTCCGGGCTGGGAAAAGTTGTCCTGGCCCCCATGCCCTTGAGGACCGGCGACAACCTCTGCCTCTACCCCGAAAAACCCCTGGCCTCCAGCCATTGGGAAATTTTCAACCTGATGGGGGAATCCATCGCGAAGTTATCTTTTGACACGGGTTATTCAGACTGTTGGCCCACCCAAGGCGTCGCGCCCGGGATTTACCTGGTGCGAATGAAGCTAACCTACGCCGACGGCCATACTGAAACCGTGAGCAAGAGAATCGTAATCCGCCGTTAGGAGGAAGAGATGCTGAAACAAATCCTTATGTCAGCCCTGGGTTGGACCCTCGCGGGAAGCGTCCTGGCGGGAAGCCTCGGCTCCCAATCCGCCGTTTGGATGAGAATCCCCGTGGATGCCCGCTCGTCCGCCATGGCGGATTCCTTGAGCGCCGCCACGGATGATACGGGCGCCCTGGGCATCAACCCGGCTGGTTTGGCCCTGATTAAGAAGCCCGCCATGGCTTTCTCCCACAGCTTTTGGGCGCAGGACCTGACCTTGGAGCACGCCGCTTACGGCGACTCCCTAGGCGGGGTCGGTTTTGCGGTGGGAGGGAGCTACTTTAATTTCGGGTCGGTGGACCAATTCACGGTAGGTCCGGGCGGCCCCGTCGCCAACGGCGCTTTCACGCCCCAGGCCATGGCCTTTTCCGCTGGGGGAGGGTTTGAGATCTCCAAGGGTCTTTCCGGGGGCGCGGCGGCCAACTGGCTGGGACAGAATATTTCCAATGCCTGGGACTCGGCTTTTTCAGCCAATTTGGGGTTGCTTTACCAAAACGAAAGCGGGTTTTCGGCGGGCGCGGCCCTCCTGAACGCCGGCCAAATGCTGGCTGGCTTTTCACTGCCCCTTCAATGTTCCCTCGGCGCGGCTTACCGCCTTCCCCTGGCCGGGGTTTCACCCGACCTGACCGACCATTCGGCCACCCTCTGTGGCCAGTGGGATTACCTGCCCGAAAGTTCCTTGTCCAGCCTCAATTTTGGCGGGGAATATTGGTACCACCAGCTCATCGCCCTGCGGGCGGGTTATCGCTTTTCCGCTTACGGTAGCACTGAGGGGCTTCACGGGTTGACGGCGGGGGCGGGGTTCAAGCTTTCGGGTTTTGAGCTTTCCTACGCGCTGGTAACCCTCGGCAGCCTGGGCAACAGCAACCAAGTATCCCTCTCTCTCCAACTTTAAAACAATACCCTTAAACTTTCACCACGAAGTACACCAAGTTAGGCAAAGTGTTGATAGTGTCTCAGTTTGTCTGTCATTCCGAGGAGCAAAGCCGATAGGCTTGGATTGCGACGTGGGAATCTCAGGTTTTGTCCATCACTTTAACTGAGATTGCCACTGCCCAAATCGCCCCGATTGGGGCTGGGCTTCGCAATGACAGCGAAAATCCAAACTGAGCCACTACCGAATTTTCTTAAAAAGAAGGCCCGGTGCAGGTGGGGTCCCTCGTTATAGACCCCGCCGGCTGGAAGTCCCGGCTGGCCTGCTTGTCTGCTGAAACATTCACGAAGGTCACCAACCCGCCCATGGGGCAAATAGCATGGTCCTCCCGCATCTCATCCCTCACCGCGTTCGACACAGGGTTCATCACGTGGTCCAGGAAATGGCATTGAAACATCCAACTGCCCGGGCGGTCGGCGGTAAAGGCCACGTCGGCGGTTTGGGAGGGGCCCAACATTATGGTGTTGGCTTTATAGGGATGCTCCAAGGGGTTTCCGTCCAGGCACATCACCTTGAAGGTATAACCGTGCAAGTGCATGACATGGGACTGCTCGGCGCTGGCGTTCACCAGCCTTAAAAGAACCCGGCTGCCCAGGGGAACGTTCAAAACGGGGGACTCAGGGAAAGCTTTTCCGTTGAGGGCGAAGGTATTTTCCTCCTCGGCTTCCGCCCCGGCCTTGAAGGAACACATCTCGTAAACGGCCTCCACGTCATAGGGGGAAGCCTTCGAGGAAGCCGGGTCCACAATCAAAACCCCATGCAGGCCCTGGTCCATTTGGAAATCGTCGTTGACGTGGGTGTGGTAGAAATGGGTTCCCACCATGCCGGGAGTGACGGTGAACTCATAGATGAAAGTTCCGCCGCTGGGAATCACTTTCTGGCTGACCCCCGGAACCCCATCCTGGGAAAAGGGGACTGGAAGGCCGTGCCAATGGAGGGTGGTCGTCTGGGAAAGCTGGTTCTCCACCACAAAGCGCACCTTTTCGCCTACCCGCAAACGCAGAAGGGGGCCCGGCACTTGGTGGTTGAATCCCCAAGCCAGCAAGGTCAAGCCCGGATAGACCTGCCAGGGAAAGGCGGAGGCCGTGAGGCGGTATTGTCGGGTGCCGTCGGGGGGCAGTTCGGGTTCGAAAGCCTTTCCATAGAGGACAGCGTTTGAGGCGGCGTCCTGGGCCTTGGCCTCGGCCGGTAAGGGAGTTGGTACGGATGAAAGGGGTTTGGCGATGAGGGGCATCTTGATCTTGGCGGGCTTTAAAAGGAAAGCGGCTAGAAGAAGGGTGGGGATGAACGCCGTTGCAGCCAGGATGGGGCGGGGCGAAAAACCTTTGGCCTTTTTCGGGCGGCTGGCCCAATAGCCCAGAAGAAAAGCGGCCAGCGCGATGGCGGCTCCCGCGAGAAACGAGACTTCGAAACCCAAGACGGAACTCCTTGCGAGTGAAAGAGGGATGATAAGGAGAAGGGACCCCTCCCGAGGTTAAATGATTGTAAAAATCATGTTGAGCCGCTTTAAACTCAATCCCAAGGAAACCCTTGATTCAGTCCGGCGTTTTAAAAGTCCTTCTTTTTTATATTCTGTTCACCTTGAATTTACCCTTGATTAACCGTGAGTTGATTCGGCAGGAATAGGATCTCCTTCAATGGCTGGTGGAATATGGGGGATCTGTTTTCCAATTGAATGACCTTGGAAGGGTGAAACTTGGCCAAAGCGCCTGAAAATCCTCTCGCCGATCCCTTTTCCCCCAAGCCCCGTCCGGGCTGGGTACGGGAACAAATTCAAAAGTTCAACCGCAAGCTCGAAGACCGGTTCCAGACGGCCAAATTTTCCCAGATGAGGCAATCCTCCTTCGCCTTTTACCGGGGAAGCGCCCACCTGTTCTGGGCGGATTTGGGGGAAAGCGGCCTGTTGGAGTCCTTTGGCGGGGGGAAGGACACACGCCTTTGGATCAATGGGGACCCGCATTGCGATAATTTCGGGAGTTTTACCGACGCCACAGGCCGGTTGGTGTACGACCTGAACGACTTCGACGAGGCCGTTGTGGCCGACTACCAGCTCGACCTTTGGCGTTTGGGGGTCAGCCTGGTGCTGGCGGGTCGGGAGGCCAAACACCCGGAGGGAACCCTGGGGAAAAGGGTGAAGGCCTGCGCCGTCGGCTATTGGCGGGAATTGAAACGATGCCGGTGGTATCCCAATATTCGGCACGGGCCTTGGGACGAGGAACAGGCTTCCGGCTCGGTCCGGAAATTTCTTTTCCACGCGCGGAAACATTTCGGGTTTCCCCACATGCTGGAACGGTGGACCAAGGTGGGCAAGGAGGGCCTTTGCTTCAAAACCCAGGGCAATCCCGACCTGGAATCGATTCCTAAGGAAACGGCCTGGAAGCTGGAAAAAGCCCTGCAACGTTACGCCGAGGGGCTTCGGCCCTGGCCCGCCGACAAGCCGAGGCTTTTTGAGATCAGCGACCTGGCCCGGCGCTTGAACGCCGGCATCGGGTCTGAGGGGCTGAAACGCTATTACGCCTTGGTTCGGGTGGGGGAAGTGGGGGACGGCGCTTACCGTATCCTCGAACTCAAGCAAGAGGTCGAGCCGAGCCCTTGGAATTACCTGCCCAAGAAAGCCCGGCGAAAGACCGACGAACTTTGCGAGGGGGACCAGGCTTTAAGGGTGGACTTGGCCTGTCGGGTCTTGGGACGCTACCCCGACCCCTGGCTGGGCAGGGTGGAATTCCGGGGGGACCCCTACGTGGTGAGTGAAAGATCCCCCTTCAAGGGGAGGTTGCCCCTCAATCTCCTGGATGATGACGCCGCTTATCAAATGGGGGCGATTCTGGCGCGGGCCCATTGCCGGGCCAAGAAATCCTTTGCGAAGAAGGCCTTCCGGATCATCAAGGAGGAGAAGAAGGTTTTCCAGAAACAATTAGTGGCCCTTTCCCACGCTTACGCGGACCAGGTGGAGATGGACTACTTGAGTTTTCGGACAAAGGCGAACGACAATGGAACAGGGATGAATGGGATGGGGAACGGAAAACCAACTCAAAAAAAGGCAAAGGGAACTGTGATGAGGATGGATAAGGATTGATGAAAATTTTTGATATTCCTTTTAAGACTTATCACCGTTCATCAGCGTTTATCCCTGTTACAAGAATCTTTGTTGGAAATTTTTAGGAGGGTCGCATAAAAGACAAGAAAACGAAGAAGTTTTTAAAAGCCGCGAAAAAACTGATCGAAAAGATCAGAAAGCATGGAAAAGACGGGGAAGTTCTTTTGATGGAAATCAAAAAACTGATGGAGCCGGGCAAGGCCGTCCTCTCGGGCAAAAAGCCGGTCAAAAAAGCGGCTCCCAAAAAGAGTTTCCCGAAACCGAAAGCTCCGGCCCCAAAGGCGGAGCGCCCAGCCGCGAACCCCCCAGAACCCGGAATCGCGCCACTTTCCTAGAAGTTGGCCCCGGAGTTTTTTGCTGTCATTGCGAGGTTCAGCCCCAATCGGGGCGATTTGAACCGTGGCAATCTCAGGCGGTTCACCTAAAGCCAAAGGCAACACCTGAGATTCCCACGTCGCAAACCAAGCCTATCGGCTTTGCTCCTCGGAATGACAACAAACTAATTCACTGCCAGCCCGCTTACTTTAACCCCGATAGATCCCTCGGCCTGGTCTGGGCCAGCCTCGAAGTTGACTCGTAAAGGGGCCTGTGTTAATGTAATTACATAGTAATTACATTGGAGTGTCCCCATGAAAGCCCAAATCATTCAAATCGGTAATTCCAAAGGCATCCGCATTCCCCGGCCCCTTTTGGAGCAGTGCCAGCTGGAGGACGAGGTGGAGTTGGAAGCCCAACCAGGCCAGCTGGTGGTTCGCCCGATTGGTGGTCCGCGCCACGGTTGGGCCGCGGCTTTTGAAAAGATGGCTCAATATGGCGATGATGAGCTGTTGGATGAGGGCGGTCCCGCGACCCAATGGTCCCGTAAGGACTGGAAATGGTAATTTCGCGCTTTGAGGTTCATTTAGTCCGCTTGGACCCGACCGAAGGAAGCGAGATTAAAAAGACCAGACCCTGCTTGGTGATTTCTCCGGATGACATGAATAAATATATCCAAACCGTGATTGTGGCCCCCATGACCAGCAAGGGAAGGGACTACCCAACCCGTGTTCCCGTTGAGTTCCAAGGCAAACAGGGCCAGGTGGTTTTGGACCAGATTCGCACCGTGGATAAATCCCGCCTAGTGAAAAAGCTCGGTAAGATCGGCGACACCACGTCCGACAAAGTCCTTCGGCTGCTCGCCGAAATGTTCGCGCCCTAATAACGGGGCCATAGCCCCTGGGGTTTATCAGACCAAAATCAAGTCAAAGCCTTTTTACTTTAATCCCAAAACACCCCTCAGCTCGGCCCGGGCCTTTTCATAGTCTTTCTTGAAATCCGCCCGCCTCAATAGCCCGGCCGCCAGGAGTACCCCGGCCCTCTGGCCCGCCACGATGTCACTGCGGTAATGGGCCCCGCCCACGACCCTTTTTTCTGAGTAAGCCAGGCCCCTCGCCAGGAGGGCGTCCTTTTTTTCCGGAACCATGTGGGCCAGGATCGCCGCCATGGCCGTGCCGCCGGTGGCGTGGCCGCTGGGGTAGGAGAAACTCTTCGACTCCTTCACGCAGGGCTCCACCCGGCTGTCGAAATCATAGGGCCGGGGCCGGTGGTAGTAATCCTTAGCCGGGTCGGTCAGGTCCCCCTCGGCCTCGTGCACTTTGGCGAGGAGGGCGGCGGTCAAGGGCAGTTTCTCCGCGTTGAAATCACCCCCCAGGACGTCGGCGAAGTTAAAACCGGTCTCCTCCGCGTCGGCTTGGGCGGCCGCGACCATTTGCGGTGTCCGAGATTTTTGGACCTGGAGTATCTCTGCCAGCTCGGCCTTGGTCTCGTCAGAATCCTGGGCCGGGGGAGGGGCCAGGAATAGGGTCAGGTCGAAAAGGGGAGTTCCCTTGTGGCCTTTCTTTGCCTCCGCCGGGAAATTGCCCGCCGTCATCAGAGTCAAGAACAGTAGGAAAAGGGCGATTCGCTTGGCCATAGAGCCTCCTTGGATTTGGGACTGTATAACTTTTTTTAAGACCGTTTTGATTTCATCCGTGTAAAGGGTAGGTAAAAAAGAATTTCCCAAATGACTGACGGCAATGGAACAGGGACTTTTAAATAAAGTTACGGCGCAATGAAACTTTCGGGTAAATTTTTTTCGAAACAACTGTTTTGCGTTTAACTTCCAAATGCTTTTTCCGCAACCATTTAACTTTCAATTAACTCCCCCGACACAAGAAAAAAACTTCACGCGCCTAAAGTTTTCGCGCTTTAACAAGTGGAAGTAGTTTTGTTAACTCAATGTCTACCCATGGAATTTCGTGGACCAATACCCAACATCGTCATCGAGAAAGGAAGTACCAATGCGGATCAATCAGAATCGTGGTTTCGGGCTTTTGGCGCTGGTGTTGTTCTCCATCTTTTCAATTCTCTCCCGCGAGGCGAAGGCCGATATGGTGGAAGGCCAAGGCAATACATCGTCGGCCATTGCGACGGGAGTTTCTGAGCTCCCCGAAGTCACGGTGAAGGCTAAGGGCGTCGACCAGGCCGCCGCCTTCGACCAGATGCACGATTCCCTCAACAAGGTGAACATCCTTTCCCAGGACCAGATCAACCAGACGCCGGCCAAGAGTGTGGCCCAGGGGGCCGAGCAGTTGCCCGGGGTCGGACTCTCTCATGACACCAGCGAAGCCCGCTATCTCTCGATCCGGGGAACGGATCCGGACTTCGACATCCTTACTTTCAATGACGCGATCATCCCGTCCTATGATAAGGCGGGCAGGTCGGTGGACCTGGACGCCATCCCGGCCGGCTTGTTCGGCGAGTTTGCGCTCTCCAAGACGATCCTGCCGGACATGGACGGCCAGGGGATCGGTGGCCAGATGAACCTCGTTCCCAAGAGCGCCAAGGATTATCCGGGCGGCCTTTTCGAACTCCAGGCCGAAGGGGAATATTTCCCGGAACGCAGCCAGCCCGGCGCTAGGGGCCAATTGACCTGGGCCAACACATTGGACCTCGGGGGAGAATCCAAACTGGGGATCCTCGTCACGGGTGGGTATCAGTACAGCAGGTTCGGGATCGACGACCTGGAGGACGACATCAGCGACCCCGGCCAGACTCCTGCCCCTTTAGTTCCCAATTCCGTCGCGGATTACCAATTCCGGTATTACGACTATGAAAGGGACCGGGCCGGTGTCGGGACGAATATCAACCTCGACCTGGATAAGGACAACAAGCTCTACGCCAATTTGTTTTACGCCGGTTACGACGAGTACCGCAATCCGGCAATGCACACGGAATATCGCAACATTGATGCCCTTGCGGCGAACGGTTCCAGCGTGGCTTCCGACGGAACCATTACGATTAATGCCACAAACTCCGGGACCTTTGTCCGGAAAACTTTCACCGATGAATTAACGCAGTTCCGGGACTTGGCCGCGGAATTGGGAGGGCAAAACAACCTCGGCGGCTTCATCCTGGACTATAAGGCCACCTTCGCCTATGCGGACGATAATGTGCCCTTTAACTACAATTATCGTTTCCAAGATAATTCCGTGGCAGGCACGTTGACATATAAGAACAATACGAATAGCGGGAGTAGCCCGTCTTTCAATTTCAACGGCCTGAATGGAACGGATACCAATGCGGCTAATTTCCTGCTCGTCCCTAACAAATCGAATAACAGCACGACCTCTTACCAAGTGGCCGCCTATGGCGGGAAGGCGGACGGCCTGTTCGATATACCCCTCGGGGGCGGCGATGCCAGTACGGTTAAATTCGGCGCGGCCATGCGGATGGAATATTCCACCTATACCCAAACAAACTTCAGCGTGGCGACAGGAGGCACGCCCTTGCCGCTAAGCCAGTTAAATCCCGCTAGTTATACCTACTATAACGGCCTTTACAGCACGGGACCCATGCCGGATTTCAACACGACGAACAACCTGCTCAATAACAACTCGAACCAGTACGAGGGGGCCTTTATCCAAGCCGATCCAAACGGGGACAAGGGGGGCGACTATACCAACTGGGAGGATGTCTACGCGGGTTATGCCATGTACACCCTCAAAAGCGGCCCCATGGAGGTCATGACCGGAGCCCGGCTTGAAGTCACGCATATCCAATACAATTGGTACCAGGCTTACCAATTACTCGCCAACGGAGATCCGGATACGAGTAATGAATTGGCCTCCCCTATCGCTGAAACGGGAACCATTGACTATTCCAATGTCCTGCCGAGCCTGGGATTCAAGTATACGTTCAATCCCGACGTCATCACCCGGATGAACTATTCCCAGACCATCGCCCGTCCGACCCAGAGCCAGTACATCCCTTCATTCAGCTTGGGGCAGGCCCTCTCGGCACAGGCTAACAATGGGCTCGTTCAGCAAACCTTCGGAAACCCGAACCTGAAGCCGATCATCTCCAACAATATCGACTTCTCATTCGAGCTCTATCCGCAAAAGGGAGCCATCCTGGCCTGCGATTTTTTCCTCAAGGACATCAGTAACTATATCGCGCTCAATTACTCAAGGGTGGATGGCCCCGGCGGAGTTGGCTCCGGCGGTGTAACCGACTCCTTGAACTATACTAACATTCCCACCTCCGGTATCTACGGCGCGGAATTCCAGTACCAGCAGCAATACGCCTCACTGGGCGGCCTACTCGGCGGGCTCGGGTTCCGGGGATCCATTTCCTTTATGGCTTCCCAGGGACAGATCGCGTCGGGCATCTACGGTGAACTGCCCTTCCAATCGGATCTCATCTGGGAAACCGGCATCTTTTATAAGCAAGGCGGGTTTACTTTTGACGTCGCGGGCAACTTCACCGGCAAAAACCTGATGGTGGTCGGGGACCCGGCTGTGGACAATTCCCCAAACATTTACCGCGACGATTTTTTCCAGATCAACGCGAAGGCCCAGTACGCCTTCACCAAGGACTTCAAGATCTACGCCGACGGGAACAACCTGAACAACGCGAACCTCCGTTATTACTGGGGCGTGGTCGAACACCCGATCCAGAACGAGTTTTACGGGCCTTCCTTTGATGGGGGCGTGATCGTCGACTTTTAAGAGACGTCTCTTTCACCCTCACCCTGCCCCTCTCCCGTCAAGGGAGAGGGGCAGGGTTTCTCGGGTTGAGGCAGTACTAAATTCCAGGTCTAGCCCGGCGCTCAAACAGGATTTCGGAATCAGGGACCGGAATCCTGAGCCGGGTTTGGGCCGTTTCATTGTTTTTAAGAAACTTTATAGGTGTCATTGCGAGGAGTGGCCGCCGGATAGGCGGACGTTCACGACAGGCTTGAAGTAGTTGGCCTGAATTTCAGGCCAACCATGCTTGGCACAAAGTGCCAAGTACAACCCCAGTTAAAATAAGTCTTTTGCGGTGCACACAACCCATGAACTTAGGTTGCTTCGTCACAAAATTCGTTCCTCGCAATGACAGCAATTAAATATTTTTTACAAAGGATTCATTAAATGAACTCGATTTTCATGCATCTGGCCTTGGTGGGCGACACTTGGGTAATCGGTCTTTTGATTCTGGCCAGCGTGGTATCCATCGGGGTCATGATCGAACGCATGGTGGTCTTCTCCAGGAACAAGGGCGATCTCTCCAAACTGATGGATGGACTCGCGGCCTGCCTGGAAAAAAAGGATGTTCCGGGAGCCGTTGCCCTGGCCGAGAAGAGCCGAAGGGTCGAGGCCCGGGTGGTTCTGGCCGGTTTGAGGAGTTTTTCCAAGGGACCCGCGGCGGTGGAGGAAGTCATGGTGTCCCATTGGCTGCGGGAGAAGCTGGAACTGGAAAGGTACCTCATCATCCTGGGGACCCTCGGCAATAACGCACCATTCGTGGGGCTTTTCGGCACGGTCCTGGGTGTCATCAAGGCCTTCAACGACCTGGGTATGACGGGCCAAAGCGGCGTTTCGGTGGTCATGGCGGGAATTTCCAGCGCCTTGATCGCCACGGCCTTCGGCATCCTGGTGGCCATCCCCGCGGTCGTGGCCAATAACTTTTTTCTGACCCGCTTAGGCGAGATCCAGACCTACACCGACAGCCTTTCCCGCGTCCTGCTGGCCTATCTCAAACAAGAAAAGGGGCGGTGATGATCCCGGGATCCAGCGACCGAAACCTCGTCACCGGCATCAATGTCACGCCGCTAGTGGATATTACGCTGGTGCTTCTCATTATCTTCATGGTGACGGCCACTTTCATCAGCGAGCAGGCCCTTCAGGTGAACCTGCCCAAGGTGGTCAAGGAGGAAAAGGCCCCCCATCCGGCCATGGTGGTTACCATGGGGGCGAAGGGAGAGCTCAAATTCAACCAACTGGATACAAACCCGGAAGCCCTTCAAAAGCAAATGGCGGCGGAAGTCAGCAGCGACCCCAACGTGAGAATCATCATCAAGGCGGACAAATCGGTCCCCTATGAGCGTTTGGCGGTGGTATTGGACGCCGTTAAATTGGGCGGGGTGATGAAGGTGGCCTTGGCCATGGACCGGAAATAATGGCGGCATTTCCCAAAGCCCTTCGGCCGGACCGTCTTCCCGGTGGGATGGCAATCTCCACGATCTTTCATCTCACCCTTTTCGGGATCGCGGTGGGGATCATCGCCTGGGAGGAGGCCCACGCGGAATTTAGGGCGAATCTGGACATGACCAATGCCCCCCTTTTGACCCTGGAAACCAGGCCCGTGACCCCGCCCGAGCCTTGGATCCTGGCGAAAAAAGGCAAGGCTCCTCCGGTGCCCGTGGAATCCACGCCCACACCCGAACCCTCCGCCGCATCGGTCAGCCGCCTGCCTTCCTGGCAAAGCGGCCTGATTGAGGAAGAAGATTATCCCATGGAGATGAGGAAGCAGAAAAAGGAGGGCCGGGTCATCGTGGAAATGCTCATCAACGTGGCAGGGGAAGTGAGGGGGGTCAGCATCATTCAGGGCGCCGACCCCGCTTTCAACCAGGTAGTTCTGGATAAATTAAAGGACGCGAAATTCCGGCCCGCCTTGGACAAATCGGGTTCGCCGATCAATTGCAGGGTGAGGGTGCCGATCAATTTCAAGCTTGATTAAAAGGATATGTTTTCCGATGGAAAGGTTGGGCATACCATGAAAAAAATCCTCGGCTTATTTGCTGGACTAATCCTGGCGTTGGGAATGGGTTTGTCTTGTACCGGAAATAACAACCCCGCCGCGCCCCCCAACACCCCAACCCCTGTGAATCCCCCTTGCGTGGACTCCCTGGGCCATACCTGCACTCCGACCCTGACCTTTACCCCGACCTCCACCATTACACCAGGGCCTTTCAACATTAACGCTCCGACAACCTTGAACGCTGGAGGATACGCCTACACCACCGTTGATTTTTCAGCTGGTCAGACCCTGTTTATCAATGGGGCAGTCACTATCGATGTAACGAATTACTTCAGCCTTCCAACGGGGACCGCCATTATGGGGGATGGGATGGGCTATCCGGGCAAAATGGGGCCGGGGGCGGGCTCGGGCTACGGCGGCGGCGGACACGGCGGGGCGGGAGGGAATTCCGGAAGCGGATCGGATGCCGGAACCGCGAATGACGCGGTCACCAATCCCTCCTTGATGGGAAGCGGCGGAGGCGGTTTGGGGGCGGGGCCGGGCGGCGGTCTGTTGATAGTCAACGTCCTGACCGGGCCGGCTACTTTGGATGGTTTCATCAGTATGAATGGAAAAGCCGGACTAATTGGATTCAACGCGACAGGGAGTCCCGGAGGGACAGGAGGCGGCGGGGGCGCGGGAGGGACGATTTACGTGCAGGCGGTCACCATCGTATTCAACGGTGGGATGCTTGAGGCCAACGGCGGAAGCGGCGGAAGTGGCGGCCACTCAGCAACGGGCGGCTCCTACTCCGCGTCTACCGGCGGGGATGGGGGCGGGGGCGGTGGTGGAGGGATCATCTGGCTGATGACCCATTCGCCTTTGATCGGTTCCGGAAGCATGTCGGTGACCGGAGGCGCTGGGGGGATAGCTGGTACGGGCAATACCAATGGAAACCCTGGCGTGGCGGGGAACCCGGGGAGCGCCGCGCAAACCATGTATTAAATTATTGTTTGAAAGTCGCCGCATCGCAATCCCCGGGCTATGCCCGGGGAATAGAGGCGTCCCGGCCGAAGGCTGGGCAGGGGAAGCCTGGACTTCGGCGGTGCCACGGGCTTTGCCCGTGGGGAGCCACCCGTGGCGGGAGTCGTAAGAAACAAAATCGGAGGAACTTATGAGAAGTCGCATTTGGATGGGTCTTGGCTTCATGTGCATGCTCGGCGGCCAGGCTTTGGCCGAGGGGACGGTTGATTACGGCAAGATCAAACACATCATCGTCATTTACCAGGAGAATTGGAGCTTCGACGGTCTTTACGGCAAGTTTCCGGGAGCCGATGGCATCGACAATGCCGGGGCTGCGGTAAGCCAGGTGGACCTGAAGGGGAACCTCCTGAAGAACCTGCCCCAGCCCAATATGGATGAAAAAAAGAAAAGAGTCATGGACGACCGGTTCCCCAAGGACATGCCGGTGGGGCCCTATGACCTTTCCAAATACGTGCCTATCACCGGAGTCACCGGGGACCTGGTACACCGTTATTACCAAGAACAGGTGCAGATCGACGGGGGCAAGATGGACAAGTTCGTGGCGGGGAGCAATAACGGCGGGCTGGTCATGAGCTATTTCGACGCCACCAATCTTCCGGAGGGTAAGCTGGCCCACCAATACACCCTTTGCGACCACTATTTCCACGAGGCTTTCGGCGGGTCCTACCTGAACCACATCTTTTTCGTGGCCATGGCGCCGCCCCCCTTTCCCAACGCGCCCGCCAAACTGGTGGCCGAGGTAGGCCCGGACGGTATGCCCTTGCCGGGCAAAGACGGCGCTGTCTCGCCGGACGGCTACGGCATCAATACCCTGCAGTCGGTCAACCATCCCCACAAGAACAAGACCCCGGAGGACGAACTCGTCCCCAACTTGACCATGCCAACCATCGGGGACAAGCTTACCGAAAAGAAGGTCACTTGGGTCTGGTACGCGGGCGGTTGGGACCAGGCCCTGAAACAGGGGGAGGAGGGTGATGAGGAAACAGGCCACCTTTCGACCCACCACCAGCCTTTTGTTTATTTCAAGAATTACGCTGATGGGACCAAGGCCAAGAAAATCCACCTCAAGGACGAGAAAAACCTGAACGCCATCCTGGATGGGAAGGATGGAAGACTTCCCCAAGTATCCTTCGTGAAGTTCACGGCCTTGGACGACGAGCATCCCCGTGACGCGGACGTGATGCGGGGCCAGCAGCACGCGGCTGAGCTGGTGGAGAAGATATTGGGAAGCAAATACGGCAAAGATTGCGCCATCCTCATCACTTATGACGAGCACGGGGGCCGATGGGACCACGTGGCCCCGCCCAAGGGAGATCGTTGGGGACCGGGCAGCCGGGTGCCTTTCGTCGTGATCTCGCCCTTCGCCAAGAAGGGCTTCGTAGACCACACGACCTACACCACAGCCTCGATCCTCAAGTTCATCGAGAACCGGTTCGGGGTAGAGCCGTTGAATGACCGTGACGGAAAGGCCGCTAATTTAGACAATGCTTTTGATTTTAACCAGGCGCCCTGATGGGCCCATTCAAACAGGAGGAAAGCATCATGAATATCGTAAAGGCGGTTTTGCTGTTATGGGTTTTCGTGAGTTTCACAGGCGGACTTTACGCTCAGGGGGCGGGGAGCGGTGGATACAAAATCCTAAAAAAAGTTTCCCTTCCCGGGGACGGCGGGTACGACTTCCTGACCGTGGATAGTGACGCACGACGGGTCTATCTCTCCCATAACGACAGTATCCAGGTGGTGGACGCCGACGGTTTGACCCTTATTGGGACAGTTGAGAAGGTTCCCCACCCCCACGGCATCGTGACGCGTCCCGACCTGGGAAAGGGTTTCGCTTCCAGCGGGAAGCCGGGAAGCGTGGTGGTCTTCGACCTCAAAACCTTCCAGCGCTTGGCTGAGATCCCCACCGCGGAGGACTGCGATGTCATCCTCAATGACCCTACCACGGGCAAGGTGCTGACCTTCAACGGAGACAGCCACACCGCCTGCGTTATCGACCCCGTAAACAACAAACTGGATAAGATGGTGACCCTTGACGGTGGACCCGAAGTGGCGGTCAGTGACGGAAAGGGCCATCTCTACGACAACCTCGAGACCAAGAGCATGGTCTTGAAGATGGACCCCAAAACCCTGAAGGTCCTCAAAAGCTGGCCCCTGGCCCCCGGTGAGTCCCCCTCGGGACTTTCCATGGACTTCAAAAACAACAGGCTTTTCAGCGGCTGTCACAACCACCTGTTGGTGGCCATGAACGCCAAGAACGGCAAGGTCATCCAGACCCTTCCTATCGGTGACCATGTGGATGGAACCGCGTTCGATCCCTCCGCTGGGAATGTCTTCAGCTCCAACGGGGATGGGACCCTCACGGTCATCCATGAGGACTCACCGAACAAATACAGCGTAGCGCAGAACCTCCAAACCGAACCCGGCGCCAAGACCCTGGCCTTGGATGACAAAACGGGCCGCGTTTTTCTGACGGTCGCCAAAAGGGAGGATGCGCCAGCGCCGACGAAAGAGGAACCCAAGCCCCGCGGAAAGATATTACCAGGAACCTTTCACCTTCTCGTGGTAGGAAAATAAGAGCGACACAGCCATGGGTATAATGGTGCCGCGGGCGGGCCGGATGTCTTCACCCAAAGTGCTTTCTGAGTTGGCCGACTACCGCACGTTCGCCGGGGTGACTAACCAATTCCTTATTCCTATGGAATTGGCACACCCAAGTCTTTCCCCTGCCTTGTGGGCTCGGGTCAAGGGCCCTTTTGGGTCAAGATTTCGGATAAGGGTTTATCCTTTTTGGACCGCAAGAGATAACGGTAAAGTTCCTTGTCCTCAGCGGTGAGATAGCGCGAGGGTTCGGGCAGGCGGTAGGGGCGGTCGTCAGGCTTTTGTGTGAAGAGCGAAAACATGGGGGCCGCCAGGCCGTCGTTCATGTTCAAGGGATCGATACCAAGGATCAGCTCCATGGTTTTTAACAGGCTGAGCTGGTCATAAAGGTCGCTGACCACGACGCCGCCCCGCTTGACGGAAGGCCCGGCGGCCAGGCAGAAACTGCGCATCGCATCCACGTGGTCCGGGCCGTTCTGGGAATCATCCTCGATGACCAACACCAGGCTTTCCTTCCAGATGGGACTTTTCGAAAGGGTATCCAAGATGGCCCCCACTGCCGCGTCGTTCTGGGCCACAAGCTGGTTGGGGTTGAGGGACTTGGGGTCCATGCCCGCCGTATGGTCGTTGGGAAGCCAGATGTATTGGAGGGGAAGCACCTTGCCCCTGGCCACTTGCCGGTTGAAGTCGTCCTGCCAAACCGCTATGCGCTTCAAATCCGAATAGGCCAGGTCCCAACCCAGGAAGTCGAAGGAACAATGGTAGAGGAAGCCCGCCCATTGGTCCTTGAAGACCGGGTCCTTGCCGATGGCTTCCGCCAGGCTTCCGTCGCCGACATAAAATTCCGAGAATTTCTTGAGGAAATCCGGGTCGTCCAAAAGCTTGCCGCATTCCTCCGGGATGAAATTGCGCCCGGCGTAGGGCTTCATCAGGTTCTGGAAGGCGGTGTCCCGGACCTTGTCCTTGGACATTTCCATGAAGCGGTCATAGCACTCGCGGGCCATGGGCGAATCCTCCCCGAACTTGTCCGCCAACAATTTGTAGGGTTTACAGAAAAAGATGTAGTCTTCCCCATAAACCCGGTAATCCAGGTTTTTGGCGTCCATGGCGTCCCAGAGGTAGCTGGGGGAAAAGGTGAAGGGCACCGTGCCGAAGGGCCAGAAGTCCTCGTTCTTGCGGGGGTTCTTGGCGTCCTTGGCGCCGAGCCGCCCGGAGTAATCGTTCATGCCTAGCCATTCCAGGAAGGGGCTGGCGTAGCCGCTGGTGGTGTAGCTGTGGCCCAACACGCTGATTTCACCGTCCACGTAGAAATTGTCCAGGTTCACGAAGTCCCTCGCCAATTGGTGATGGTTGGGGGTGACATCCTGCCCGAAGATGCAAAGGTCCTTATCGCCGTTGCCGCTCCCCAAATCCCCCAAAACCTGGTCGTAGGTGCGGTTCTCCTTCACTATATAGAAGACGTATTTGATGGGTAGTTTGAACCCTTGGGCCGGGTCAAAGAGGGGTGAAGCTTCGCTTACCCCCTTAGTCCAATCGGGCAAGTTGGAATCCAAATCCGAAATGGAAAGAGTGCCCAGGCTGCCCTTGAGGAGGGTCAAAACATAACCCGGCTCTTCGCGCTTTTTGGTGGGCTGGGGGCCGTTGGGATTGGGACGGCGCTCGTGGATGCCCTTGGAGCTCAGGGTTAAGAGGTGGTCCGCGTCGCCGGTGACGAAGGTGGGGTACCAGCCGGTGGGGATATAGCCTTCCACCCGGCCGTCTTTCGTATCCACCACGGCCACCGCGTTCAGGCGGGAGAGTGTGACGAAAAGCTTGCCGCCGTTCACCCAGCCGGAGGTGGGGGCCATGCCGAACTTGAAGCCTTCCTTGCGGAGGCTCCAGGTTTTGATTTTGACTCCCTTCACGCTGTCCAGGACGGTGATCTCGTCCGAATTCTGGTTCATCACGTAGAGTCGGTGGACGGCGGGGTCGGCGGCAAAGGCGGTGGGGTTGGTGCCGGTGGGGATCGTGGCGAGGGCTTTCAACCGGCCTCCCATCACGGAATAAACCGCCACCTGGTTGTCTTGTAAGACGGAAACGAAAAGTTTGCCATCTTGAAACTCCAGGGCGTAGGGGATTCTTCCGCATTCCAGTTCATCCTTGATTTCCCCGCCACGGGTATCCACCAGGGCCAGCCGTCCTTTTGTTTTGTAGTTCCCTCGGCTGTTGTCCTGGAGCATATAGGCCACGGCCAGGGTGTTTTTGTCGACGGGCGCTAGCCCAGCAGTGAAGCCGTTCATTTGAAAGTCCTTCTTCTCAACCATTGAGGAATCAAAGCCACGGATGCTTTGGTCGTAACCGCCGCTGACGTAAAGAATGCCATCCAATCCAACCTTCGCTGAGGGAAAAAGGGAAGGGACGGTGAGGGTTTTGAGGATTTGGGAACTGTCCGCGCTGACGACCGAAATTTCCGGGTTGGTCTCAACGTAATAGCCGTTGTTCAAAACCACGAGATTGCCGCCGAAGGGAACCGCTACCATGGGATAGCGGCCCAACTCCAATTGGCCGCCCGCAGGCGCCATGCGCCAATCATTGGGAAGGGTAACTTCGGTCGTGAGGTTTTTTTTGGATTCCTTGCGAGTCTTGTTGAGGTCCGCTTGGACGACCTCGTAGGAACTGTTCTTGGCGAAGCGCCAGAGTTCTGCGTTCAGTTTTTGTTCCTGACCGGGCACGTCCAGGCCGGGGGTATCGTCGTCATCGGCCCAGGCGGGAATAGAGGCCAAGAGGATTAAAAGTGGCAAGGTGAATATCAAGTTTTTCACGGATAGCTCCTTTAGGAGAAGGGAATGAACTATTGTCGGTTGGTGGTTGGATGGGAGCAATCGGGTGATTGTTAAAAGTGTGTGAATTTAATCGAATAACCCCTTTAGTCGTTGAATTTTTATTTTTCAATTAATTAACCCCAGTATTTACAAGCCTGAAACCCCCGGTTCAAGACAAGTGGATACCATATGCCCAAAAGGATAAAGAGCGAATAGGAGGCACTGTGCTTAAATTAAAAGATGAAAAATTGGAAATGGAACCAAAAGAAACTTCGATGATGAGGGAACAGCTGGAGTTGGAAGTTTTTTTTCGTTGTTTGGGAAGGAGATGCCTCAAGAACGTTGATTTGATGGGCGGGGCTGAGATTGTGGGCAATGTTAAAGCGGGACGGTCGTAAAAAAAGATTGGGTGGAGGTTGAGAAGAAATGGGTTGGCTAATCTGAGATGGCTGGCGAAGGCGACGATTAACACCCCCTTTGTCTTTTCACCCGGTGGAATTCCTTCCCCGGGTTTTTTTATTTTAGGGCCTCCAAAAGCATTGTTTTCTCTGCGCCAATTCCTTGTTCCTGTGGAATTGGCACACCCAGGTCTTGCCCTTCGGTTTGAGGCCTCGGGGCAGGGGCCTCCCGAAAGATTTCCAAGCGGTTAAGCCTCATTCCAATGGCCGAAGCGGCCGTTTCCGTTCCAGTGGCTGGGAGCCAGGCACTCATCTGTGGGCCCGTCAAGCCGTGTCCCTGATCCGGTCCTGGATTTGCCGGCGATTTTTTGACCCCGGGGGCCTGGAGGAAACGGACCTTTTGCCAGTTAGAATCTGCATTTTCCCGGCGCAGTCGCGGCCCTTGTCTTTGGCCTGGTACAGGCTTTGGTCGGCCAGCTTGAACATCTGGCGCGGGTCCGCCTTGCCACGTCCATAGTTGGAGACTCCCAAACTGACCGTCAGGGGATAAGAGTCCGGCCCTCCTTCCGGAAGGCGCGGCGGGTTCGCGCGGACCTGCCGGAGAAGGCGCTGGACCAGGAATTGGGCGCTGGCGGGCGGGGTGTCGGGCAAAAGCAAGGCAAACTCCTCGCCGCCAATGCGCGCAACGGTGTCCAGGCCGCGGACACAGCCGTGAAACAAGCGCGCCATATGCTTCAGGAATTCGTCGCCGATGTCGTGGCCGTAGGCGTCGTTCACCTTCTTGAAATAGTCCAGGTCCGCCAGCACCAGGCTGCAAGAGTCCCCGGTTTTTTCGCAGCGTTTGAGTTCCTCCGACAGCGCCTTCTCGAAAAAGCGGCGGTTGGAAAGCCCCGTCAGCGGATCGGTCTGGGATTGTTTGACAACCTTCTCATGGGCCTGCAGGGACTGGAAGGCCAGGCCTACCTGGGTGGCGACATTAAAAAGGGACGCCACATCGGAACGCGTGATGAGACGGCTGGCGTTCAGTTGATCCACGGCCAAGGCCCCGATGATTTTTCCACCCCCGACTTGGATGGGCACCACCGCGGTGCTCCTGACGGGAACGCGCTGGCGGTCGCTTTTATGCTGGCGTTGGGGAAGATGGTTGGTGAAGAAAAACCGTAAATACCCGTTGACGATATCCGAAAACGCGTTGGTTCCCCGGCGGCGCACGATGGGAAAGCGGTCCTTGTTTTTTTCGAAGTGCCCCGACCTGTCGATGCCCAAGGCCAGGGTCATGGCGTGGCCATCCGGATCCAAAAGGAAAATGCCGCACCGCTTGAAGCCCAGCCCTTTCTGCACCGACCGGATCGTCAGTTTAAACAGGGATTCCATCGAGATGCCCCGGCGCATACCGGCCATGACTCGCTGGTACATCAGAACTTCCTGGCCCAAAAGCCTTTGGTGTTGGCGAATCCGATTCATTTGATCGTTGGTGAGAGAATGCATATATCCTCCTGAAGAGACTCCAGACCTTGAGCTGATCGGGATCAAAAATCCGGCAAAGGCCGTTGAGGTATGCCGGAGGTTGAAGCTTGATGGGGTTCCCGTTTAACCCAAAAAAGTAAAAGCCTTTTCACAGGCGATGATCTTCCGGTCCTCTCCAGAGTGTTTGAATAAAGGAGAATCCGCGAGAAGGCGGCTTATGGCTATTTTTAAATTGTCATTTTTTGGAAGTGGACCTAATGGCAACCCCTCTTAAAAGCTTATGGGGGTAGCGCCTAAGGCCATGGTTTTAGGACAAAACCGATAGGGGCATCTATCGAGAACATTATACCCCCCAAGACCATTTTTGGGCGTTGTTTTCGATTTTTTAGCGAAAATCGTAATTATCGGTTCAGCATAGATTTCCAAGCGGTTAATGGTTCGTTTACACGCCCGAAACACCCTTCTCCTACCCTAAAGCTCCCTTAAAGGAGTGAGAAGGACAGCCATGGTTCAAAATTTAATACAACAAGTCACCCGCTGGGACACCCACGTTTTTGGGAAGGTTTTCGGCGATGTTCACCGGAAAACCTGGAAGAGGTTTTTCTACGGTTTGTCCCGGAGCGCGGACAGTTATTCCTGCGCGCTGATGGGATTGGCCGGGGCCTTGGTTTGGCCTTCCTGCATTCCATGCGTGGCGGCGGGTGTTATGGCTTTCGCCATGGAGTTGACTTTTTACTACCTCATTAAAAAGAACATCAAAAGGCCCAGGCCCCATCAAAGGCTTCGCGGTATCCAGTGCCTGATCGCCCCGCCGGACGAATTCAGTTTTCCATCAGGCCATACCGCCGCCGCTTTTCTCATAGCCTGCCTGATTTCCATGGCTTTCCCGGTCTTAATCGTTCCGGCTTTTGGTTGGGCTCTTCTTGTAGGTTTTTCGAGAGTTTATTTGGGTGTGCATTACCCCACGGATGCCTTGGCGGGGATGGTTTTGGGAGTGGCCAGCGCGCAATGGGGATTGTGGGTGGTTCGAGTTTTGATTTAACGCCTGGTGGAACAGGGATGAAGGAGATAAAGGGGATGGGTAACGGAAAACACAACACATCAAAAACAAAGGCAAATGGAACTGCGATAAACATGGATAAGGATTGATGGGGAAACAAAACCCCAAGGCTGACGGCAATGGAACAGGGATGGACGCAGATAAACGCTGATGGGGAACAAAAACAACAGCGTACCTAAAGGACTAACAAACGCAGATAAATGAAGGTGTGAAGAAAACAGAGAATTATTAGGATTTTTTATCTGCGTTCATCAGCGTTTATCCCTGTTTCATAGCATTTAAGTTTTGTTAAGGAGGGTTTTATGAAAAAGAACAAGGTTGTCATAGTCGCAAAGAAAACGACGCTCAGGTACACCGCCGCGAAGAAGAAAAATCCCCTGTCCAATGTTGGGTTATTCCGGTGGGTCAAAAAGTCCTTTTTGGGAATGAGCCGGAAGGAATCGGTGGATTTGTTGGACCAGTGGATTCTTAAAAAGAAGGTAATGAGTTTGTTCTTTTAATTTTAATAAGGAGATTAAGGCTTGGGGAGCCACTTAATCCCTTTGTTTAGGCGGGATTTGCCTTGTCAAAGGGGTTATTGAAAAAATACCGGAAACCTTCCATACTTTTCAAACGTCTTAATGAGTATGAATCTCTTCCGGTTAAGCGTGATTAAAACCTTTGAATTCCTAAATCTACGCAAGCATACCGCTCTGTTATTTGATTTTACCAAGGAGAGCCGATTGAAGGCATTGTGCCGTGGGTTACTTATCGCGGCCATCGTCATATTTTCCTCCCATTCGAGTATTACCAACCGCTATTGCCGGGATGTTTCCGGTTCTTTTAGCGCCTCTTCCGCTTTTTCCCCCAAAACCTTATTTTTCAACCAGTCCTCCGATAATTCGCAAACCCAATACCGTTGTTCATTCGAAAGAGAAAGCGACGAGAAATTGGCCCAGCCGGTCATTGCGCGCTTTTTATTCGATAACGAAGATTATCACCATTCGAATATCGGTGTGAAGTCCTTGCTGGTTTCTTCCTTTCCTCCGGCCTGTCCCAGCGTTTTAAGAATCTGATTTTCTCCTCCTGACAATTCCTTTGGTTCATCGAACAGCCCCGGCTGTTCCCTCCGGCCTGTTTCCCGAATTTCGGGTCCGCCGTTAAGGGGTTCCGGTCCCGGGCTTTTCCAAAAGCTACAAATCAAAAAAATCCAATCCGTGAACCCAAAGGATGCCTCCCCGAACTGGGCATTGAGGGGAGTGTTTTGTCATAAACCCGCCTTTTCCCCGAGTTGAAAAGATGGAGCTTGGAGTAGGTCAAATCATTCCTTTTGGAGGCTGAGCAATGGGTTTCAAAACACTTAAAAAACTATTTCTTTCAGGCCTATTCATCATCCTGGCCTTTCCGGTTTTAGCGGAGGAAGCCAAAACCGGTAGCGCGGAGGGTTACAAAGGAGTGCCTTGGGGAACTACATTGGAGGATTTTAAAGCGATGAAGGGGGCGAGGATAATCGGGGATTCGTCCTTCGGGTTGGACTCCTTGGCGGCTAAAGCGATTGATTATTTGATGATGGATTTTCACGAGATCGGCGCGCAAGACCCGCGGAGGCCGGTGAAATTCAGCGCCGGCAGGCTCGGGGAAGACGGCACCACCTTCGTGTTTTATGGCGGAAAATTAAGCCTGGCTTGCACGCCCCTCGGCAAGGAAGAGATTGACCAGGTTCAAAAAACAATCCAATCCAAATATAAGCCGGGCGAAAAGAAAAGCCTCGTCGCGGACTGGGGCATTACCACCAACTCGGGGACCGAATACAAGGACCTTGATTTTATCCGTTATCCGAAAAGCAAATCGACCCGGATCTATCTCGTGAAAAGTTATACCTACTATGACTATGGGGGCTATCAAGGGCCCTGGGGCGGTTACCTGATTTACGCCTCCGAGGATTATTTTGGGAATAACGCTTACATGGAATGGGAGCAAAACAAAAAGAAAGGGCCGGAATTGGAGAAAAAAGAAAAGGATGAACAAAAACAAAAGGTCGAAAACCTTGTGGAGTGACGTTTTTTCTTAATCACCTACTCTGACACACAAATCCACAGGAGGTAAGGAAAAATGGCATCCATCCATCGTTTGAAAAAAATAACAGCTGAACGCGTTTTCCGCGTCGGCATGGTTCAATTGGCCATGCGGCGCCCCATCACCATGGTGGTTTTATCCATCGCCCTCGTTTTAGGGGCGGTGAACAGCCTGTTTCACATGAAGTTCGATATCTTCCCCAGCCTGGGCACCCCCAGCATTTACGTGGTGGCGCCCTACGGGGGGATGGACCCTGCCCAGATGGAAAGCTTCTTCGCCTACAATTTCGAGAAGCAGTTTTCCTACGTGAACGGGATTGAGCATATGGAGTCCAAAAGCATCGGCGAAGTAACGATGATCAAGCTCCAATTCCACCCGGACACCAATATGCCCGCCGCAATGGGCGAGGTGGTTTCCCGCTCCACGAGGGCCCTCAAGGCCATGCCTCCGGGCACCCTGCCGCCCCTCATCCTGCGTTTTGACAGCGGCAACCTGCCCGTAGGGGACCTGGTTTTTTCCAGCCCGGCCCGCAGCCTGGAGGACATCGAGGACTATGTGCACGTCTACGTGAGGCCTCTGGTGGCCAACCTGCCCGGGGTGTTCGTGTCGGACCATTTCGGGTCAAGCCCCCGCGCCATCGTCATCGAGGTGGACCCCAAGCGCCTCCAACAATACAACCTCTCCCCCGAGGACGTGGTTCAGGCCCTGGCCAAGGCCAATCAGATTGAGCCTTCGGGAAAAATAAAAATCGGGGACAGTTATCCCACCGTGCCCATGAATTCCATCGTCCGCAACATCGACGACCTCCTGAAGGTGCCCATCCGCCTGGGAACCTACCCAACGGTCTTTGTGAGCGACATCGGCGTAGTCAAGGACTCCTCCGATATCGCGACGGGCTACGCTCTCCTGAACGGAAAGCGCACCGTCTACCTACCGGTCATCAAGCGTTCCGACGCGTCGACCCTCACCGTGGTCAAGGAAATCAAGGACAATATCCCCCTGTTTCAGGACGTCCTGCCCGACGATATCAAAGTGGGTTACAAGTTCGACCAGTCGGGGGTGGTCAAGGACTCCATCAAGTCCCTCTCCTTTGAGGGGATTGTGGGAGCCCTCCTGACCGGGCTTATGGTGCTGCTTTTCCTCCAGGACTGGCGAAGCGCCCTGATCGTGGTCATCAACATCCCGCTGGCCCTGATGGGGGCGGTCTTGTGCCTGAAGATCACGGGCCAATCCATCAATATCATGACACTGGGGGGGCTGGCCCTTGCCATCGGCATTTTGGTGGATGAGAGTACCATCACCATCGAGAACATCCACGTGCGCCTCTCGAAAGGGGAAAAACTGGCCACCGCCGCCATCAACGGTACCAGCGAGATTTTCAACCCCGCCCTCCTCACCATGCTTTGCATTTTAGCGGTGTTCATCCCGGCTTTTTTCATGGAAGGAATGTCTAAGGCCCTTTTCGTGCCGCTGACCCTTTCGGTCGGGTTTTCCATCATCTGGGCCTTTTTCCTTTCCATGACGCTCGTTCCTATCCTGGCAACATGGCTTTTAAAGGACGGGCATGGACAGTCCCGTAAGGGGGAAACGTTCTTGGACAAGATGAAGCGCACCCACGGCCGGATGCTGGAGTCCATCTATAACCTCCGCTGGCTATTCATCGGGGCCTACGCCTTAGGTTGCGCCCTCATCATCGGCTTTTTGGGAACCCATATCGGTCGGGAGATTTTCCCGAGGGTTGAAAGCCACGAGCTCCAACTGCGGGTCCGCGCCGAAACCGGAACCCATATCGACAAAACCGAGAAGATCCTTTTGAAGGTCATCGACCTGATCAAAAGGGAGGTGGGCCCGGACAACGTTGATACCTCATTGGGTTACGTGGGAACCCAGCCAACCCAATATGCCGTCAACACCATCCTCCTGTGGACTTCCGGCCCCCAGGAAGCGGTCTTGCAGGTGGCGTTCAAGAAAGACTCCAAGATTTCCACTGCCGAGTTGAGGGAAAAGCTGAGGTCGGTTTTTGAAAAAGAACTGCCGGACGCGAAAGTGACCTTTGAGCCCAGCGGCCTGATCGACAAGGTCATGAGCGAGGGCGCCCCCACCCAGGTTGAGGTGGATATCAACGGGCACGACCTGGACAAGGACCGGGAGGTGGCGACCCAAATCAAGCAGGCTTTGGCGGGCCAGCCGGCCATCCGGGATATCCAATACGGCCAGCCCTGGGACTATCCAACCCTGGAAGTGAACGTGGACCGGCAAAAGGCGGGCCTTCGGGGTGTGCACGTCACGGATATCGGAAGGGCGCTGGTTCCCGTGACTTCCTCCAGTCGTTTCACCCTGCCCAACTTCTGGGAAGACGTCAAGGACGGGGTGAACTACCAGGTTCAGGTGCAGGTGCCTTCCGACGACGTCAAATCCATCGAGGACCTGAAACGGGTGCCAATCCCCGTCAACTCAGGCGCCATTCCCCTTTCGGCCTTCGCCGAGGTGAAACCAGGGACCGAAGTCGCGGAATACGACCGGTATAACAGCGTCCGCATGGCCTCGGTCCAGGCCAACCTTCAGGGGTTAGACCTGGGACACGCCGCGGGTAAGTTGGAGGAAATCCTCAAACCTATTCGCAAGGCATTACCCAAGGGAATCCAAATGTGGGTGAGGGGACAGGTTAAGACCTTGACCGAAATGACCAATGGGCTTATCGCGGGCTTGGCTTTCGCCATTGTGGTTATTCTTCTTCTTTTGGCCGGAAGTTTCGAGTCTTTCCCCATCGCCTTGATTGTCATTTCCAACGTGCCGGCTGTCCTTTCGGGGGCCTTGATCGTTCTTTATTTCAGCGGGTCGACCCTGAATATCGAATCCTTCATGGGGTCCATCATGTCGGTCGGGGTGTCAGTGGCTAATTCCATCCTTCTGGTGACTTTCGCGGACTTGACCAGGCGATCGGGCAAGCATTCCTGGGAGTCGGCGGTTTATGGAGCGCAAAGCCGCTTGAGGCCGGTGCTGATGACGGCCATCGCCATGATCGTCGGGATGATCCCCATGGCGCTGGGCTTGAGTGACAGCGGCCAGCAGACGGCGCCTTTGGCCCGGGCCGTCATTGGAGGGCTCATGGGTTCGACGGTGACCACCCTGCTGATCATGCCGGTTATTTACGCCCTTTGGCACCATGACAAGCCCACCTATACGGCTTCCCTTGACCCAATCGATCCCCATAGCGCTTATTACGAGGAGGGAAAAAATGAGAAGTAATCAAAAACGCAAAGGTTTGTCTCGTTTGATTTTGAGTTTGGGTGCCCTTGCCTTATTGGCGTTGGGCCCGAGGGTTTATGGCCAGGAAACAAAGCCGAAGGAACTAACGTTAGGGGAGGTTTTGCGGTTGGCGGAAAAGGAAAGCCCTTCCTTGAAGGCTTCGGTTTCCCGGGAAAATGAATCCCGGGAATTCACGCGCGCCGCGGATTCCGGTTTTTTTCCCAGCCTGGGTTTGGACGCGGTGGCCAGCAACGGTTTCCCAGGTTCGTCGTCGGGCTTCGGAACCTCCGGTTTAAACGGCTTTCCCGGCTTGGCGGCTTCCCCCTACCGGGCTGGACCCGCCGCCGACGCCTATGCCAAGTGGGACCTGCTCGATGTTTCGGTTTGGCACCAGTCGGCCGCGGCCCATTACGAATACCAGGCCAGCCAGGAAAGGACCAAGCTACAGTCTGAGTTAGTGGACCAGCAGGCTTTGAGGGTTTACCTGGAAGCGGTCCGGGTCCGGGGCGACCAGGAGGCCTGGCAAAAACTGGCGGATGAATTGTCGGGTATCCGGGATATCGTCAAGCGGTTCGTGAGGAATGGGCAATATTCGGAAGTGCAAGGGCTCCTGATCGAGGACCAACTGGCCGATGCGGCCTTGCGAGCAGGGGACTATGGGCTCCAATACCAGGCGGCCCTCCAGCGGTTGGCCCTGTTGACCGGCCAGGAAGCCAAAACCATTTCCTGTCCCGCTCCATTGGAGTTATCTGGAGAGGAAGCAACCAATCTTACGACCACGGGGCCAAGCCCCTTGATCACCCAGGCGGAATTTGAGGTCAAGTCCGCCAAAGAGACAACCGCCAAATATTCGGCGCAAAACCTGCCGGTTCTGGAGGTGGCGGGAAGCGCGGGATACCTGAGCGGTACACGCCTGGAGCCGGCCCAGGATTACTCGCTTTTCGTAGGGGTATCCCTGCCTCTCTTCGAGGGTTTCCGCATCGACGCCCAGGAAAAAGCGGCCAGGTCCGAGGCCGAGGCCCGGCAGTCCGAAGTTTCCGCCGACCAGTTGGCGTTGAAAGAGTTCAACATCCAATACGATGAACAGGTCAGCGCGGCCCTGGAGGAATTGAAAATACTGGGCGATGAAACTGAAAGGTCAGTGAAAGCGGCAACCTTGGCCAAACAACGCTACCTGTCCTTCCTGGGGCCCCTGTCGGACCTCCAGCAGGCGTTAAAAGATAAGGTCAACTTGGACATCCAAACGGCGGACACCAAAACGCGGTTTTTCTCAGCAGCTGTCAGCCGATACTTGTTGAATGGGGGGACTTCGGAAAACTTGAAATAAAGCCTAGAAATGGGGGATTCAAAAGTAATCTTCGGTTTTGCACCTTTTGGATGCGTAAAAACGTCTAAATTAATATAGGGATTGTGGTAGTGGGCCTTGGCCCAAAGGGGTGGCGCGATGAAAAAGAAAATGTTGATCCTGGCGGCGGTTTTACTATTACCCGGCGGAATGGTTTTGGCCGAGCGGGGCGGGGGAGACGGAGGCGGTAGTCGCGGTGGCGATCGTGGAGGCGGGGGTGGTGGCGACCGTGGAGGTGGGGGGGGATGGAGCGGCGGTTCGAGCACTGCCAATAATGGCGGGAGTAATAACGGCGGCTCCCATAACGACAATTCAACGAATGATTCCAAATCGACCGGCCGTTTTTCCAGTGGTTATCATTCCTACTCAAATTCCACAAGGTCCAATGGGGCTAGGACTTGGAACGGCAATTCGAATTACCGCAGCCGGGGCCAGTACCCTTTAGGGCAAGGTCACGGGCGGAATCAGAATTATTCAAACGCCTATGGGTCTAGAAGGACGGGGGGAAATTCTTATTCCCGTTTCAACGGAAACCAAAGCCGCTTCAACGCCAGTACCCAACCTGTTCCGGAGAGCCTTCGGGCAAGGGGCGTAAAATCCATTCCCCTGTCCAAGCTAAGCACTCAAATGCCGACCCATTCAGGGAATCGTCCGGCCCTTGTCTATCCCAAGACCGGGCCTAGAGGAGCCTCTCTTCGTGCCTCCTCTGTGTCCCCAGCCCGGAATTCGGCATTTGTCCGAAACCACATGTCAACATTCGCCAACAATCGAAATTTCAGAAGCCAAGTGAACGGCTTTAATCATTCCGAAAACAGGAGAGGGCAGTATTATTGGCACAATTGGAACGGCCAGAATTATTGCCATTATTACGACGGCTGCTACAACTGGTACGGCTGGTATGGGGATGGCAACTGTTTTTGGAGCTGTTATTACGGGAATGATTGGTGGTGGTATGACTCCGGTTTCGCCCGGTGGGATTATTGGAATGATGGCAACTGGTGGTGGCAGAACCCCTATAACGTGAACGTGACTTATCTCTACAACAACGGCGATTACGTTCCGGCAAACCAGTCCAACAACGACGGCTCGAACGGCGGCTACGCCCAAAACGGGGATAACGGCAATTATCAGCAATCCCCGGGGAACGACGGCCAGTCCGGTGACGACTATTCCAACGAGGCCACCGGCGGCGAACTGCCAAACCAAGCCAATGAATCCTCCGATAGGCAGTCATCTTTACAGGGTGAGATTGTTTTCCAAAGCGAAACCAGCAGCCGTTGTGTGAAGATCATGGGGGAATCGGGAGACGCCTTTCTTTTCGACAACGTCTCGAAATCCTTCAAGCCCGTTTATCTGGGAAGCGGGATCAAGGGCGTCCGGTTTACCGGTTCGGGCAAGGGTTTAAAAGTCCTGTTGACCCTCCAAGACGGCTCGGTGGAGACCTTCAAGGCGGATGGGAAACCGGAAAAAAGCGCCACAGCGGCCTAACGGCCTAAGGGGCGCGGACTTTCCAATTTTAAGAAGGGTGCTTTATGCGGGAAAACGAGCGGGGGTATTCGTCATAAAGCCATCAATGAAAAAATCATTTAAAGAGGCCGACCCCCGGATATTTTGGGCCAAGGAACGGACTTTCCTCGCCTGGATCAGGACCGGTTTGGCATTGATGGGGTTTGGTTTCGTCGTGGCACGATTCAATTTGTTCCTTCGGATGATCCAAGCGAGGACGGATGCCCCGATGCCTCCACCCACGGGCTGGTCCATGTGGTTCGGGACCCTTTTGGTTTTACTGGGCGTCCTGGTTCAGTTTTTGGTAGTGGTCGACTATGTCCGGTTTGTTTCGGTTCTAAAGCGCGGGGAAACACCCGAGATCAAGCCGTCCTATTTGGGTATCGGGATCGCCTTGGGGTTGTGCCTCGTGGGCCTCCTGATGGCGGTTTACTTGGTCGCGAACCACTAGTTTGACCAAGAGTGGAAAGAGGGATGGGTTCGATTGGAAAAAACGTCCATGGCTGTAAACTTAGATATACATTTCAGGGGAACGAGTTGATTTACCATTTGGCGGCGGCAAAGGTGAAAACATGATAAGCAGACTTAAATCATCCCGCAAAAAATTCTTAATTCTTATAATCGTTGCCGTCCTTGTCCCTTTCGCCTGCCGCCAGCTCTTGGCTTTCGGATTGCATGTCTCCCGTAATTTCACCACTTGTGTTTATGCCAATGGGGCAGCCGGACACCATTCTTCCAGGCATTTGATCCACCAATTAGACGTCCAGGCCCTGGATCAAGACAAGACCAGCCCGGTTCTCTTGCCGCATTCCAGCCCCGGGATATTTGGAAAGGGTTTCTTTCCAAGAAAATTTTTGGCAATGGATTTTCATTCGGGTTTTGCGCGCGCGGTTTTTCCCTCCGGAGATTCGGTTTCCCTCAGAATTTGATTTACCGCTGACAACCTAATCCGGGATCGCGCACGGCCCCGGAATTCCAAAAACGTTCCAACCCAAAGCTTGGAAACGTCCCGCTATTCCGGCTTACACGGAAATTTATTCAACCCATACGCAAAGGAGAAAGACAAATGACCAGTAAGATCACCATTTCAAACAAATCCGAACTTTATTTGAAGTTTTTAAGCGATCTTCAGCAGGTCGCCATCGGTTTTAATTCACGAATCACGGTCCAGAAGGGCGTCGTAACCGTGGACGCAAAAAGCTTCATGGGAATATTGGCCCTGATCGACGCCAAGGGAACGAAGCTTGAAGTCGTCGCCGAGGGGGAGGACGCCCAAATGGCGCTGGACGCTATCGGGAATTTGGCGAGCCAAAATTTACTCAAACTAAACGGCGAGCCCGCCCCTTTCCGAAAGAATTAGGTTCCCTCAGGGTACCTGGGTTTCCCTCCAGGGGAAGCCAACTCACCCGGGGGTGCCCAAAACACCCCTTCTTTTTACATGATTCCAAAGGAGGGCAAAGTGAAACGTAATGAATTTATCCTGATGATATCCGTCTATGGGCTGCTGATTTCGACAGGTTACGGATTCCCCGTAATTATGAAACTTATAAGGGTTCATTGCGGGGAATTAATAAAAATACAAAAAGTTGAATCACTCTTCCTGAAGGAAACGGAGAATGTTTTCAAGCTTTGAATGAACCGTTGTGGAATCCGGGGAATGGGGGCCTCAGGCCGGACTTTCCCAAAGGACACCGCCTTTTGGGATTTTTAAATGGGTTGAAATTAATGCCGGCTGTCCCGGAAAAAATGTGATCCATAAGGAAGGGTACCCGGAAAGCTGAGGTGTTGAGCCGAAAGGAGAAAAAATGAAAAAGTTGAGAGGCCGGTGGGATGGCATCGAGGTCGACGGCTTTTCCCTGGTTTCCCTTTTTTTGAAAGGGTTTCTTCGAAAGGAAAAAATAGATCAAAACCTGCGGTTGAAAAGATTGTTGGAGGGCTTAAGCCGGGTCCGGGAGTCTGATCAGGATTCCTGGACAGACTTTACCTGCCGGATCTTTTTGGCTGAGGCGGTCCCGTCCTTGAGCGCCACCTTGGAAAGGCCCTTGACTGAGTCCGAAAGGCTATACCTGGGGTTTTGCGTCCAGCAATTTATTGAGGCCCATGGGGCGAAAGGGCGCGGTTGCGGTGAAAAACATAAAAACAATGAGGAAGGGGAATAGTGTTCCCTTTTGGTCCCGGCGGCAACACCGGGAGATCGTTCCGACCCCGGCTAGCTAGGCGGGGAATGGAAAACGGCTATCTCGAAGCGGGGTTCGGGTCCGCCCATCCAAAGGGCTGTCCCAGCCGTTTATTTTAAAAAATTAAAGGAGATGTCATGAAAAAGATACTAGCCGTATGGTTGACGGTTTTATTCCTTGGATCAGTTCCGGGGCCTATCTTCGCGGCGGAGGGCACACCCGTGCCTTCCCCCACGGCAAAGGTGAAGAAGCACAAAAAAGCCGGCCATCATCGGGTGAAAAAAAGCAAAAAATCAAAAACAACCGCGGAAGGTGCCAAAATACCAGCCGCAAAATAAAGGGAACCAGGGTGACTCCGGGATTCGCCGGAGTACCCGTCCAGGAATTGGAGGGTTCCAATTCCCGGACGGGGTGGGATTTGGCAAACAATTTTAAAAAGGAAAATTCCATGAACGATCAGAGCGATCACGATTTAATCCAACAAATAAAGTCCGGCCATATTGAATTTTACGGCAACCTTATTCGCCGATACCGCCAAAAAGTAATGGGTTCTTGCCTTGCCTTATTGAACAACCGGACGGACGCAGAGGAAGCCACCCAGGATATTTTCGTGAAAGCTTACCTGGCGCTGGATAGGTTCAAGGGCGATTCGACGTTTTCGACCTGGGTTTATCGAATTGCGGCAAACCATTGCCTGGATATCCTGCGTTCGCGAAACCGCCGAAAAACCGTATCGCTGAACGCGCTGGTTGAGAAAAACGGCAACCATTTCCAAGGGTTGTCAGCCGTTCCGGAAAAAGCCGCCTCGAATCTTGAAGACCGTCAATTGGTCCACCTGCTTTTACTGGACCTGCCACCCCATTACCGAACCATCCTTACCATGCGGGAAGCCGAAGGCATTGGAATACGGGAAATTGCCGATGTCATGAAATGCACCCTGACAGCGGCTAGGGGACGCCTTACCCGGGCCCGTCAAAAGGCGAGGAAAAATCTTGGAATGTTTTTGGAAATTCAAAGGGCTTAAACCGGTTGGCGCGAATCGAAAAGAAGGAAAAAGGGGCAAAGATTAAATGAAAATCGAAGAAACTTTGAAAAAAATAGGCCTCAACATCAAAAAGCACCGGCTTAAATTGGGGTTGACCCAGGAAGCGCTGGGAGAAAAATGCGGTTTGGATTCCCGGCATATCGGTTTTATCGAACGAGGTCAGCTTAACTCAACCGTTAAAACTTTATTGAAAATCGCCCATGGACTTGGCCTCCCAATAAAGTCCTTGTTTTCCGAGGTTTAATTTTTTCAGGCTTTGAATGAATTGTAGTGATTCTTGGTATCTTTAAAATGGCAAAGTGTGATTGCCGGTTGATTTCCAAAAGGAGCGAAACATAATTTGTGTTTTTCCTTTTTTTGAATCTTTTCCGTTGATTCGCGGCTCCCATCAATAGTGGCATTGATATAAAACCGAGCTGTTTTTCGAACTTAAAGGCAACTAAAATGACCACGTAAAGTTAAAGTTTTTTACTGCCCAGTTTCTGTTTAATTCGTCCAGTAGATGAACGCCTTCCATCACCTCGTTTTTCAAAGAAATCATAATTGTTAAGTAATAACACCCTGCCAAAGTCGGCATAACCAGTGCTTTTAGCTGTTTCTTTAAGTTTTGAGAGGGGAGGGTGAATGTTAAGTCCGGGGCAGAGTTAACAGGCAATTAACATTGCCGAAACTTGGCGTGCTATTCAATTGCCTATATTCCGCCTGAAATTTTTCTGCATCTGGTTTTTAAGCTTCCCTTCGCCTATCAATGCCACCACGGAAATCGAAGAACCCAGCCGCGGGAAAAATCTGTAAAAAAATTGTTCAAGGAGAAGTTATGAAACGGTTTTGGCTTTTTGCGATGTTGTTGGCCGGGACGCTGGTAGCCCTGAACGCACCGGCTTTCGCGAAGGATGCGGAAGAAGGCGGGTCGAGTTCGGCAGACACCGAAGATATTAATTCCGCGATCGGAGGTTTAGCCAGCCGCGTTTCGAACCTGGAACACGCCGTCAAGGTAGAGATCCATGGATTCGCGGAAACCGACGCTATTGTTGATGACACAAGGTCCTTCACCGAAGTGGTGGGTAACGCCGCCGTGGTAAGGCCGGGAAGCTTCGCTGGAGACAACGGCTGGAGCCAATTGTCCATGCGTAACTCGCGTATCGCTTTACTGGCAACGTCGGACGTGGAAGGGTGGAAAGCCAAGGGGTATATCGAAGCTGACTTTTTAGGCTATGACCCCGCACCAGCCTACGCCAGCGCACCAGCGAGTGCGGCCGGGACGAACTCCGAAATCAACTTTTACGTGGCCCCGACCTTGCGGTTGCGCCATGCTTATCTGGACCTCCAAAAGGACGGGTGGGACATTATGGCCGGCCAGTATTGGACCCTTTTCGGCTGGAACATGGATTATGTTCTGGCGAGCGTTGACGTGCAGCCAGTTATGGGCACGCTTTACGAGCGGACACCGCGAATTGGCGTGATGAAGACCATAGGTAACGCAAATGACATGCAGGTACAAATCGCCGTGGACGCCGAACGACCTGAGCAAAAGGATTCGGGCCTTCCGAATTTGAACGCTGGCCTTCGTTTCGTCTTGAATAGCTGGAAGGGCCGTTTTTCTTACGCTACTGGCGCCGCCTCAACGAGAGCCCTAAGCGTCGGCATTTCCGCGACGGAGCGGAACTATGTTTGGCCACTCGCCGACACGGCGGCCGCGTCCAACGTAAACTTTCTTTTGAATAATGTCTGGGGCCAAAGCGTGGCCGTCGACGCCTTGATACCACTTCTTCCTTTTGAAGAGGGAAAAGATAATCCAAGTGCGGTCGTCACGGGTGAATGGACCATGGGAAGCGGTTATGCGGATGCTTTGAATGGTTATACCGGTGGGCAGTCCGCTATGGCCAGCAGCGGTGTATTTCCCAATATGGATGCGGGAATCGCCGGGTTCGACACCAACGGAAACTTCACGCTTATCCAAGAGCAAAGCTTCAACGGTCAGCTCCAAATCCATTTGCCGCCGAGCATTGGAACCTTCTTGACCGTGGGTTACGGTGAGACCTTTTCTCCCAACGTATCGGGTTTGACGGGTGCGGCCGTGAATGGAACAACTGTCTCTGGCGCCAATCAGCTCAAGCTGTATAACGACGACATGTGTATGTTCGCTAACGTGATGCAGGATATTTCTCCAAATATCCGCGTGGGCGTGGAATATGCCCGGTTTGACACCCACTATTCCAATTCGCCAGCGGCTTATGGTGGAACGAACGCTGGTTATGACGCCATCGACCACCGTGTCCAATTAAGCACCTGGTACCGTTTCTAAACCCTGAAGGTTTGTAGGTGATGTTCTCCTGGGGGCCGCCCGCTAATCAGGGAAGCGGGCCGGCCCCCCTCTCCTATGTTTTTGTTGGGGAGATTAGTTAACACAGATGTAACAAAGATCGGTAAACCGAAAGCCTAGAATCTAAAGAAAAGAGGAGCAAAATGAAGACAAGCATTAAAAATCTGATGATCGGAGCCTTGGCCGGAACGGCCATGATGGGCGCAAGCTTAGCCCAGGCGGCTTCCCTCAATGGGGCGGGCGCGACTTTTCCCTATCCCATCTATTCCAAGTGGTTCTACGAGTACAACAAGAGCAAAGGGGTGCAGATTAATTACCAATCCATTGGTTCGGGCGGCGGTATCCAACAGCTGACCAACGGAACGGTTGATTTCGGGGCCTCCGACGCTCCCATGACCGATGACCAGATTTCCAAGGTCAGCGGTGGGGTCCTCCACTTCCCGACAGTCGCTGGAGCCGTAGTCTTGGCTTACAACCTGCAAGGGGTTGAAAGTGGATTGAAGCTGACTTCTGATGTGTTGACCGATATGTACATGGGCACCATCACCAAGTGGAATGATCCGGCTATCGCTGGGCTTAATCCCGGCGTTACGTTGCCGGATTTGAATATCACCGTGGCCCACCGTTCTGATGGAAGCGGAACCACCAATATCTTCACCAACTACCTCACCAAAGTCAGCACCAAGTGGGCTTCGACCGTGGGTTTCGCCACCTCCGTGAAGTGGCCGGTGGGCGTGGGTGGGAAGGGTAACGAGGGAGTGGCCGGATTGATCTCCCAAATCCCCGGGACGATTGGTTATGTCGAGTTGGCCTATGCCATCAAGAACAAGCTTCCTTATGCTTCTATGAAAAACAAGTCGGGTCATTATGTGGAACCGACTATCGAATCCACCACGGCGGCCGCCGACGGCGCCTTGAAGAAGATGCCGTCCGACTTCCGCATGATGATTACCAACGCCCCAGGAGCCGAAGCTTATCCTATTTGCGGGTTTACCTGGCTTCTGGTTCATCCGACCTATTCGGGAGACACCGTGAAGACCATCACGGACTTCTTGCACTGGTACTTGACTGAAGGGGAGGGAATGGCCAAGGAGCTTTATTACGCTCCGCTTCCCGAGTCTTTAATCAAGAAGGTTGAAGCGAAAATTGAGATGATCAAGTAACAAGAGGCACAAACAAGAATTTGGGAACAGGGATGGACGCAGATAAACGCTGATAGGAAACATTAAACAGTACCCGCCGGAATTCTAACGGAAATGGGAACTGTGATGAAGATGGATAAGGAAAACAAGGAATTTGAAATTTCTTTATCGGCGTTCATCAGCGCGTGCGGAGCACGCCACTGTTCCAAGGGTTTTTGTTAAAGCCTCTAAGATTGTTTGAGGAAAGAGTTCCATTTGAGCCTGTCTTTAGACGCGACAACCGACGGGAGGGCCGAAAAGGCCCTCCCGTTTTTTTCTAAGTTGGCCCATGCCGGCGTGGGCGATTGGTTATTCCGGAAGTTGACGGCTTTTTTCGCCTTCCTCATTCTTTTTCTAGCCTGCCTCACCGCCTTTACCCTTTGGAAAGCTTCGGTCCCTTCTATCCATAAAATGGGTTGGAGTTTTTTAACCTCAAGCGATTGGGACCCGGTCCAGGAAATTTTCGGCTCCGTGCCCTTTGTTTATGGAACCCTAGTCTCATCCTTTCTTGCCCTTCTTATCGCCACACCCTTTGGACTCGGCATTTCACTTTTTTTAACCGAATTGGCCCCTATGAAAATGAGGGAACCGGTGGCCTTTATGGTTGAAACCTTGGCCGCCATTCCCAGCGTGGTTTATGGGCTCTGGGGTATTTTTCTACTTGCGCCCTTTATGCGGGTGCACGTGGACCCGATTCTGATCAAAACGGGACTTCCGATTTTTAAGGGGCCCTCAACAGGTCTTTCCCTATTTACCGCAGGCGTCATCCTCTCCATCATGATTCTTCCCACCATTACGGCCATTAGCCGGGAAGTGTTTGAGGCCGTTCCCAACGCTTACCGGGAATCGGCGAAAGCCTTGGGGGCGACCAATTGGGAAACGATCCAATTGGCTGTGATGAAGCCCTCGAAAGTGGGCATCCTGGGGGCCGTCATGCTGGCCTTGGGGCGCGCCTTAGGTGAAACCATGACAGTCACCATGGTGATCGGCAATACGCCGCAAGTGACAACCAATTTACTAGCAGCCGGGCACAGCATGGCCAGCGTGATCGCCAACGAGTTTTCCGAGGCGGTGGGGGATATCCATGTGGCCGCCCTGGCGGAAATCGGTCTTTTACTCATGGTGATTACCTTGATTTTGAATGTCGCGGCCCACCTTTTAGTGTGGCTTACCACCTCGAAGTTCCAGCGATGAAGAAAGGATAATCAAGATTCAAAGGCATTGAAACAGGGATGAACGCAGATAAACGCTGATGGGGTAAACAAACTACCCGAATTCTAACGGCAAATGGAACTGTGATGAGGATGGATATGGGAAACAAAAACTTTTGGTTTTTATCGGCGTTCATCAGCGTTTATCCCTGTTACATGAACTTTTTGAAGGAAGTTTAGAATGGTGAATTATCAAACTTACCGGCGTTGGACCGACAGGACCATGGTTTTTCTTTGCGGAACGGCGGCTTTTCTCGCCGGGATTCCGTTAGTAAGCCTTCTTTTGTATGTTTTGGTCCAGGGTTTCCGCCGCCTGGATTGGACATTCCTGACCAGCCTTCCCACTCCCGTCGGCGTTTCAGGCGGTGGCATGGCGAACGCTATCTTGGGAACTATTACTTTGGTATTAATCGCTTCCTGCGTGGGCTTGCCCATCGGCATTTTTGCCGGAATCTATCTTTCGGAATACGGTAAGAAGAACAGGTTTGCCTGGATGGTCCGGTTCACGGCGGACGTTCTCTCGGGGGTTCCTTCCATCGTCACCGGTATCGTCGCTTACACGTTGATTGTAAAGCCAATGCACAATTTCTCCGCGCTGGCCGGAGGCGTGGCCCTGGGGTTCATGATGATCCCCATCACTACCCGCACTACCGAGGAACTGGTCAAGATGGTGCCCCATTCCATCCGGGAAGCCTCTTGGGCTTTGGGTATTTCCCAATGGCGGACCATCCTCAGTATCGTTGTCCGCACCGCCAAGAATGGCATATTGACCGGGGTCCTTTTATCCATCGCCCGCATCGCCGGGGAAACGGCGCCTCTTTTGTTCACGGCTTTCAACAACCAGTTCTGGCCCAAGGGGATCAACGAACCGACGGCTTCCTTGACGGTACAGGTTTTCACTTACGCTATTTCTCCCTTCAAGGATTGGCAAGACCAAGCTTGGACCGGGGCCCTGGTTCTCCTTCTCTTGGTGCTGTCGATCAACCTGTCGGCAAAGTTTTTTTTCAAGAATTCAAGAAGCTTGCTTCGATAAGAAAGGCAAAAACAAAGCCTTTGTAACAGGGATGAACGCGGATAAACGCTGATGGGAAAACAACAACCCAGCCATAGGCTGACGGCAATGGGAACTGTGATAAGGATGGATAAAGACTGATAAATATTTTAGTAAATTTATTTTAGATTTATCGGCGTTCATCTGCGTTTATCCCTGTTCCCAAGATTTTTGTAGTGAATCTAAAGATTCTGAGGTGAAGGATGGGTCCCATGATTGACGAATTGGCTGAAAAAGAGAAAAAAGAGAGGAAACCAGTGGAAAAGGAACCCAAGAACGAGCCCCGAAGCGATTCCCGCAAGATTGAAGTGGCCCATCATGAACCGGACGCCTCCGTCAAGAAAGTGAAGATGAAAGCGGAAGGTGTTTGCGCCTGGTTCGGAACCAAGCAGGCCCTTTTTGACGTGAATATTGATATTAATGAGAAGGCCGTAACAGCCATTATCGGGCCTTCGGGCTGCGGCAAGTCCACCTTGATCCGCTGTTTCAACCGAATGCACGAGACCGTACCCGGCTCTCGGTTCGCTGGGGACATTTTCTTGGAAGAAAACAGTATTTTTGATCCCCGCATGGATCCGGTGGCGGTCCGCCGCCGGGTAGGCATGGTCTTCCAAAAGCCAACCCCTTTTCCCACGCTTTCCATTTACGACAATGTGGCCGTTGGCTTGCGCTTGAATGGGACACGGGACAAGAAAACCCTAGATGAGGTTGTGGAAAAGAGCTTGAGGAAAGCCGCCCTATGGGAGGAAGTAAAGGATAGCTTGCAAAAGGCAGGCGCGGCCCTTTCGGGCGGGCAACAGCAAAGGCTTTGTATCGCGAGATCCCTGGCGGTTGAGCTGGAAGTCCTATTGATGGACGAACCCTGCTCGGCCCTGGATCCCATTTCCACTTCCAAGGTCGAGGAACTGATCCATGAATTGAGGCAGAATTACACTATCATTATCGTGACCCATAACATGCAGCAGGCCGCCCGGGTTTCCCAAAAGACGGCTTTCATGCTCAATGGGAAGTTGATTGAGTATGATTCGACGGAGAAGGTGTTCACCAACCCGGCGAACAAACTCACAGAAGATTACATCACAGGAAGGTTCGGTTGAACCTTCAGTTTTAAATTTTGAATTGTTGAAATTTCCGGTGCCCGGAAATGGTAATGTTTTTTAAATTAAATCCTTCCTTGACGCCTTGGCGTCTTGGCGGTGGAATGGGGTTTTGCAGATGCAAATATCTTTCGACGAGGAATTAGGCGGCTTAAAAGAGAAAATCCTGCTCATGGGGAGCAAGGTGGAGGAAGCCATCCGCTTGGCCATGAAATCCCTGGTCGACCGGGATACCAAGTTGTCCCGGCAGATCATCCGGGACGACCGGGACATCAACGACCTGGAAATTGAGGTGGATGAGACCTGCCACCGTCTTTTGGCCCTTCACCAGCCCATGGCGAGCGACATGAGGTTTATTACCAGCGCGATGAAGATCAACTCGGATTTGGAGCGTATTGGAGACATGGCGGTTAATATCGCCGAGAGGGCCATCACCTTAAACGAGCTTCCGCCTTTGAAGCCCCTGATTGATATTCCGCGAATGGCTTCCATCGCGCAGGAAATGGTCAAGGTGGCTCTCGATTCCCTCGTCAACCGGGATCCGGTCGCGGCCAAGAAGGTCTGCGAAAGGGATGATGAGGTGGACAACCTGAATGACCAGATCATCCGGGAGCTATTGAGCTATATGATCGAGGATCGGGCCGCCATCACGAGAGCCCTGAACCTCATTTTCATTTCCCGCTACCTGGAGCGAATCGCTGACCATGCTACCAACGTGGCCGAAGATGTGGTTTACATGGTGCAGGGGAAGGACATAAGACACCGACGCGGGTAATACTGCAATTATGAATTCTGAATTTACAATTTTGAATTATTGAAGCCCGGAAAAACTCTGGGCTTTTTTATTTCTAAGAAGCCGTGCGTATTAGGCCCCTTTAGGAAACCATCCCTTGGTTTTGACGCATACCGAGCAGACCGATAACATGGCCGGAACTTCTACCAACACTCCCACTACTGTGGCCAAAGCGGCCCCGCTTCCCGCTCCGTAAAGGGCTATGGAGGTGGCGACCGCCAGTTCGAAGAAATTTGAGGCCCCGATGAGCGCACCTGGGGCGGCCACTTTATAAGGAACTTTCAGAATTCTCATCAAGCCATAGGCCAACCCCGCGTTGAAATAGACCTGAATCAGGATGGGGATAGCGATGAGAAATACATGAAACCACCTGCCTATGATGTTCTCGGCCTGAAAAGCGAAGATCAACACCAGGGTCGCCAAAAGGGCCAAAATAGTAACGGGGTGAAACGCGGAAAGAAACTTTTCGTTGAACCACTTTTGGCCTTTGCTTTTAATGATGTACTGCCGGCTGACCGCGCCCAGGATGAGGGGGATGACCACGAAAATAAGGACTGAATATAGGAGCACTTGAAAGGGAACTTCGAGCCCGGAAGTTCCGGACACCAGAAACCGGACCAAGGGGGCGAAGGCGACCAGCATGATGAGATCGTTGACCGAAACCTGCACCAATGTGTAGGCGGCGTCCCCGCCCGCTAAATACGACCAGACAAAGACCATGGCGGTACAGGGGGCGGCGGCCAAAATGATGAGCCCCGCCCAATATTGGTTGGCAATTTCGGGGGTTAGGAAGGGGAGAAATAACACTTTGAGAAAAAGCCACCCCAAGAAAGCCATGGAAAAAGGTTTCACCAGCCAGTTGACGAAGAGTGTTACGAATAGACCTTTTGGATTTTTCCCTACCGCCTTGAGAGAGGCAAAATCGATTTTCAACATCATAGGATAAATCATCAGCCAAATAAGGATAGCGATGGGGATGTTGATCTGGCTTCCTGTCCCAAATTCCATCTGCTGCATGGAAGCCGTTAGTTGGGGGAGGGACTTCCCGATGAGGATTCCAAGCCCCATACAAAGCGCGACCCAGAGGGACAGATAACGCTCAAAGATATTCATCTTTTTCGAGAGGCTGGCCAATTCATTTCCTTGGGTATCTTAATTGATGGAAGATTAGGCTGAACAGCAACTTCCTGATTCGGACGGCGTACAACAGGAACCGGACACGGCGAAAGATCCTAACACGGGAAGTTGTTCGTAGACATGGAACACTTCCCAGGAATTTCCGTCCGGGTCCTTGAACCAAACCTTGTCCTGGCGGGCGAAACAACAGTCAGTATCTTCCTCAACCTTTCCAACGATACCTTCTTTTTCCATGCGTTCTTTCCATTCATTGATTTCGGAAGGGGAATCCACCTCAATGCCAAAATGGCTGACTTGGCTTATGGTTTCAAGGTTTCCGGTTTGTATGGAAAAATTTAAACCCGGTTTTTCCAAGTCGAATTTGGCGTAATCGCCGGTTTGCTTTTGGGGATCCTTTCCAAAAAGCCTTTGATAAAAGGCGATTGATTTTTTGACGTCCTTCACGTTGATCGAAATATGCGGCCTCATAACAGCCTCCTTTTTATTCTGTTTTTCCTGTTTCGCCCATCTTTTTAAACTTGTTGTGAATCATATCCCTGATCAGGCGGAATTCACCTAACACCTCGTTCGTGACTTCCACTCCATGGGGTGGATCGGGGAAAAACCAGTGCAAACGCATGGCCGGACCGGGAAAGATGGGGCAGGCTTTGTCCGCCTTGTCGCAAACCGTGATGACGTAATGAAAGTGCTGGCCGACAAACTCTTTTACATCCTTGGACTTTTGGCTGGAAATGTCGATTCCAATTTCCTTCATCACCTGTATAGCTGTTTCATTTACCTTGGAAGGCTGTGTGCCAGCGCTGGAAACCTCGAACTTGTCACCGCCATAGTGGCGCAGGATTCCCTCGGCCATTTGGGACCGGCAGGAATTGCCGGTGCAGAGAATTAAAACCCGCTGTTTCATACGTGCTTTCCTTTCTTTTTAACCGCCCAGCCTGATAACAGGCCCCGGACTTTTCGTTTGGTCTGGTTAAGCTCTTTTACTTTACCCTCAAGTTCCTTGACCTTGCGGCTGAAAAGTTTGACGGTCATATCACAGCAGGGGCCCAGGCCCTTGTCACCGCAACAGGTGATCTTCTTGATTTCCTCCAGGGTCAACCCGAAATCCTTGGCCTTCTGGATAAAGCCAAGCCGTTCAACTGTGTCCTGCCCGTAAAGCCTGAAACCGCCAGCACTACGGGATGGTCTTATCAGGAGTCCGAGTTTTTCATAATAGCGAATGGTGTGGATGGAAGCCTTCGCCCTTCGGGCGACCTCGCCAATTTGGAATTGTTTGGTTTCAGTTTTCATCATTTCACCTAGTCCAAGGATACAATCTAGAGCCTAGTCGAGGGTCAAGGGATCTCGAAAGATTTTTATCTAAAAATACACTTTTCGCCTTCATTTTCATTGTGAAGATAGGAAATTTAACATTGACGTTACAAGGGGACAGTGGCTATCTTGGCCCCGATTTCCACTTCAGGATCATCGGGGGCGCTTATGTTCGACTTTCTCATTCCCAAGGAATTCGGCTTTTTCGACGTTTTCGACCAACACGCGGCAACCTGCGTGGAAGGCACCCAAATCTTCATTGAAATGCTGGAACATTTCGGCGACGCCCCGGCCAAGGCCAGGCGACTCAAGGACGCAGAGCATAAGGCGGACGAAATCACCCACCGCACGGTGGAAATGCTGCATAAAACCTTCATCACTCCTTTTGACCGGGACCAGATTCACAAACTCATTTCCCGGATGGACGATGTGATGGACCTTATCGATGGCGCCGCCCGGCGCATGATGCTTTATGGAGTGAAGGAAATTCCCGCCGAGCTCCTCGAGTTGGCCAAGGTTTTGAACCACTCAACATTGGAATTGCAAAACGCGGTCAAAAACCTGAGGAACCTCAAAAACGCCAAACAAATCCTGAAGTCCTGCATCGAGATCAATAAGCTGGAGAACGACGGGGACGCCATCCGCGACTCGGCCATCGCCAAGCTATTCAAGGAAGAGAAGGACGCGGTACAGGTTTTGGTTTGGAAGGAAATTTACGAGGACGTGGAAAACGCCATTGACCGTTGTGAGGATGTGGCCAACATTATTGAAGGTGTTGTGCTAGAAAACGCTTGATAACTGCAATTATGAATTCTGAATTGTGAATTCTTAATTAAAAATTAAAAACTAAGAATAAAAAATGACTTAGGGGTGTTCATTGACTTCTGAACTAGCCGTCATTGTTTTCATCATCCTCTTCGCCTTGGCCTTCGACTTCCTGAACGGGTTCCATGACGCGGCTAATTCCATCGCCACCGTCGTCTCGACCCGGGTTTTGACCCCGGGCCAGGCCGTACTTTGGGCCGCCTTTTTCAACTTCGTGGCCGCCTTCACGGTGGGCACCTACGTCGCCAAAACGGTGGGGAAGGGCATGGTCGACCCGGCAGGGATCACTGTTTACGTGATCCTGGCGGCCCTGATCGGCGCCATCGTTTGGGACCTGATCACCTGGTATTACGGGCTTCCCACCAGTTCCTCGCACGCCCTCATTGGGGCTTTCGGCGGGGCGGCGGTGGTCCACGGCGGGTGGAAAGTTCTCGTCGTGGCGGGGTTCAAAATGACCATCATCTTCATATTCGTGGCGCCGATCCTGGGATTGATCCTCGGCTTTTTTTTCATGACCCTTGTCTTCAACCTGTTTCGCCGGTTTACGCCCTCGTCCGTGGACGGCATTTTCCGCATCGGGCAATTCTTTTCGGCGGCCGCTTACAGCATGGGGCATGGCGCCAACGATTCCCAAAAGACGATGGGGATTATCGTGGCACTTTTGCTGACGGGGAAGCATCCGGAGTGGGCCTATCGATCGGGAAGCCAGGAGATTGCCTGGTGGATCATCATTTGTTGTTACGCCGCCATGGCTTTCGGAACCATGACCGGGGGCTGGCGTATCGTTAAGACTATGGGACAGAGGATCACGAAGCTCAAGCCTGTGGGCGGTTTTTGCGCCGAGTTGGGCGGGGCCATCTCACTCTTTTTCGCGGCCTCGCTCGGAGTCCCCGTTTCCACCACCCACACGATTACAGGCGCCATCATTGGAGTCGGGAGCACCACGTCCTTTTCTTCGGTGCGTTGGGGCGTGGCGGGCCGCATCGTCTGGGCCTGGGTTCTGACCATCCCGGCAGCCGCCCTGGTGGCCGGTCTTTTCGAGTGGCTGTTTACCCTCGCGGGTTGGAATTGATTTATTGGGTTAAGGTGATCACACTGGTCGAGGACCTTCCCGAATCATCTCTGGAACATAAAAAGAATTTCCATCCCGGAAACTCTAATGGTTGATTTTTCCCAAGAGCTTTATAAAACGTAAAACCCATTGAAAAACCACTGTTTTTTATTTACACTTGAGCTACATCGTTGTAAGCATCAAGGGCGATGGACTTGTCAATCGGGGGCATCTTAAGTCGGCATCCCTGTTTTAGGAAAGCGACGGAGGGAAGCCACTGCGATTGAAGGGGCAACACAAGATGCGGAAAAGGAAGGGCTCGAAAGATGCCAACGGGTCGAGTGAAGTGGTTTAACGCGGGGAAGGGTTACGGGTTCATCGAGCAGGAAGGCGGGGAAGACGTGTTCGTTCATTTCTCGGCTATCCAGGGCGACGGGTTCAAGACCTTGACAGCGGGACAGGAAGTAACCTTCGAGATCGTGCAGGGGGCGAAGGGAAAGCAGGCCGCGAACGTAACAAAAGCAGGTTAAAACGACACCTATTCCAAAGGCCTTCTCCGAAAGGGGAGGGCCTTTTTTATTTCAATCCGTAGGTTTATGATGGGCTCATCCATGAAGAAAAAAATAATCCAAACATTTGAAACGGTTGCGCCTGGCGGGGCTTTCGGTAGCGGCGCTCTTGTGGATGTTTTGGCTTTTGGGGCCCATCCGGACGATGTTGAAATCGCCATGGGGGGNNCCCTATGGAAACCATAAAACCAGGTTAAAAGAAGCGGAAAAGGCAGCCCGGGTTTTAAAGCTGGATGATTATCTTATCCTCTCCCTCAAAAACAGGGAACTGCAGGACACCCTATCCGCTCGTCGTAATGTGGCCGAAGTGATTCGACGGTTCAGGCCCGCCATGATCTTCGCGCCCTACTGGGTGGACGCCCATCCCGATCACTGGAACGGATGTCAAATGGTGGAAGCGGCCCGCTTTTGGGCCAAGCTGGTGAAGACTAATATGAAGGGTGACCCCTGGTACCCGCCCAAGCTTTATTACCACCTCTGTTCCCACTTGAGAACCAACGTACAGCCTTCTTTTATTGTGGATACCTCTGGCTATCACGAACAAAAACTCTCGGCGGTGCGTTGTTACGAAAGCCAATTCATCAAAAAACCTGGCAGCCGGGCCCTGGATTTCATCAACGTTTCCAACCGCTATTGGGGCTCCATGATCGGTGCCCAAACGGGCGAGCCCTTTTTCTCGAAAGAGAACCTGGGCGTGACGGACCCCCGTCTCTTTCTTTAGATTCCTTCGATTTTCCTATAAAATAAACCTGGAAACACGTAGGTATACAAATGTAAAATAATAGTATACAGGGGTATACTTTCGTGTTATAGTCCTGCCATTGGTATTGGATGATGAAATTTTGAAAGTATTAAACGCCTTTTTCCAACGGGAAAAAGAGAACAACATTTAAACCACACTTTGGAACCAAAAAAAAAACCATCCGTCAAAGTTAAGACCGCGACGGATAAACAAACAAGGAGAAGCAAATGGCGACTGAGAAGCAAAAAGCGTTGGATATGGCGATCCTGCAGGTGGAAAAAGACCATGGCAAGGGCGCCATCATGAGATTTGGAGAAAGCAAAGTACAGGATGTCAAATCCATATCAACCGGCGCCATTTCGGTGGATATCGCCACCGGCATTGGGGGGGTACCCCGTGGACGGGTGGTCGAGATATTTGGTCCTGAATCCTCCGGTAAGACTACCTTGACTCTCCATATTGTCGCCGAGTGCCAAAAGGCCGGCGGGACAGCCGTTTATATTGACGCTGAGCATGCTTTGGACCCTGTTTACGCCAAAAAATTGGGCGTCAACGTGGACGAGCTCCTGATTTCCCAGCCGGATTCTGCTGAGGAAGCCCTGCAGATTGCCGATACCCTTATCCGTTCGGGAGCTATCGACATCCTAGTGGTCGACTCGGTGGCGGCTTTGGCCCCCCGGGCGGAGTTGGAAGGGGAGATGGGCGACGCTCACGTGGGTTTGCAGGCTCGTTTAATGAGCCAGGCCATGAGAAAATTAACGGCACTTCTGTCCAAGTCCCACACCTGCGCTATTTTCATCAACCAAATCCGGGAAAAGATCGGAGTGATGTTCGGAAGCCCCGAAACCACCCCGGGTGGTCGCGCACTTAAGTTTTACTCGTCCATGCGCCTCGATATCCGTCGGGTTGAGGCCATTAAAAACGGTGACTTGAACATCGGTAACAAGGTGAAAATTAAGGTGGTAAAGAACAAAACTGCCCAGCCCTTCCGGGAAGGTTTTGTGGACATTATCTTTGGAGAGGGTATTTCCAAGGAAGGGTCCCTCATTGACGTGGGCGTGGACATGGGAATTCTGGACAAGAGCGGAAGCTGGATCAGCTTCGGGGAAACCCGTATTGGGCAGGGCCGCGACGCCGCCAAGACCTTTTTGAAGGAACACGCGGACGTGTTGGCTCAGGTTGAGAAGAAGATCAAGGAGAAGGTCGGGTTGTTGCCGATGCCAGCGGCCCCCGTGGAGAAGGATAAGGCGAAGACCACTTCCACTTTGA
>PLZG01000008.1 GCA_003152075.1 candidate division FCPU426 bacterium | reverse complement strand
GGTCGGCGACCGGAAACTAGGTTAAAGCCTTATGGAGTAAGGGTTTTGTGGGTGTGAAAGTGTTGCCTCCCAGGCAACATATTTAAAACTGTCTACCGGGTAGAATTTTCCGTAGACCTAGCCTTGGGAGGTGGTTCAAGTATCGGTATAAAGGCTTCTTTATGCGGTTTTGAAATAACGTCTTGGTATTCAGCCACAAGCCACTTTGCCCGGTCGATCCGCTTTTTAGCTTTTTCGGAATACACCCATAGGGCTCGGTTCATTCTCTCGGAATTGGTTTTGTTGGCGCAAACAATAAGCTTAAAGGCGGCTGGAAAAGCCGCCTCTAAACGGTTAAGCATGGATTGAATCCGTTTGTAGGAATAGGGGTAGTGTTCGTATTCCAGGATGAAAGAAACATGGCTCCCGTTGATGAGGGCCTCAAAGTATCCATCCGCCGTTCTTTTGTATTTAACTTTAGGCCTTAGCTCCCATTTTTTATAAAAGGAGTCCCTGGCTTTCACGTCCATAAGCCGGAAGTTCCATTTGGCCTCTCGGGTGATTCCCGAACTCATTTCAAAATCCGAAACCCAAAACACGTCCTGGAAGGACGGGCTTTGCTCCATTGTTACGCGCAAGGCCGCTACCCTTTGGTGATGTTCCAGCTCGCGGTAGTTGACCTTAACCGGGCTACCGACCCGGATAAGGGCTAAGCGTTTTTCGACAATATCCCGGATGGTGTTCCTTTTGAGCCCGACCGCCGCCATTGAGAAGTGGTTTTGCTTGCGGATAAAAACGTACCCCTGGTCGTGGTAACGCCAAATAAGCTGTTCGGCTCTTTGGCGGGTCTTGTCTGAGAAGAATTTTTTTTGGAACATCTTGGGGGAAAGGATTCTGTTGCTGTGGATATAGATTAGCTTTTCGTAGTCCTCCGGTTTAAGGCCCATTGCCTTCTTCCTCCTTCTTGTCCATGGCTGGGGTTACTTTCCTGGGCCTCCGGCTGTCCGTAAGCATTTTTTTAACGGCTTTCATATCCTGGAAAACTTTATCCTTGGCAAAGGCCGGTTTTACTTCCTCCGGGGTTTTCACGTCAAAAACCGTTGTTGGTTCCGGCGGATTGGTGGCCACCGGCTTTTCAACTTCCTTGACGGCCACTACTTCTTGGTCCGCAAAAGGCAGGGACTTTTCCATGGGCTTCAAGTGATTGTTTAAGACAGGGGCCACGTCGTTAAAGTCATGGTCGTTGGGAGGCTTGGGTGCTTCCTCGAATTGGATTTTAAAAGCTGTTACAGATCCCCGGTAAGTGATGTTGGCGATAGCTTCACCTTTGTTGAGTACCTTGAACTCCTGGGGATTAAAAATCCACTCTTGGGTCCCGACCCCGGATTGAGACTCCCCCGCTTCTTGGTTTTCGCCGAAAATACCGGCGTTGGTCTTAAAGGATTTAACCATTTTTATTTTGGCTTCTTTGTGGCCGATCATGTCCGCAAATTTCCGGGCCGTCACATCATTTAAAACCCGGAAACAAATTTTGGTGGTCGTGCTGTCAATGATGCGGCTTTCAAAAGACTCGCTGACGCTGGCCAGGTCGCCCATGCTTTGGTGCCCAATATGGCAAGGGATCCCCTTGCTTCGAACCTTGTTGATTATGTCCACAAAGCCGGGATAAGTGACATTTGAAAATTCATCGAGCAAAAGATGAAAAGGTTTTTTTTGAGCCTGGTCCTGGCTTCCTAGTTTGCCTATTTCCCCCATTAGGTCGTAAAGCAGGGCCACGGTTATATTCTTGTAGTCAAAGGGATAAACCAAGGCCGCGCTTCCAAGGTGGAAGATTTTTCCTTCGTTGACGACCTGGGCCATTGTTAGTTGTGGGTTCCTTGAATTAAGCAAGGGCGCCCAGGGCCCGGTCACAAAGAGACTCAATTTATTCAAGAGCCCCGAAAGAATCTTCTTCCTTTCGGTCACGGGTAGGTTGAGCCATTGCCCCCGGAAATAATCCGCCTCGATCCCCTCCGGGTGTTTATCGCAAAGAGCCTCGATGCTTTTAAAGGTTTCCATTTCAGCGGCGACGACATGGTACATGTCGAAAAAAGTGATCACCGGGAACTCTTTATGAAATAGCGCGGTGAAGTTGTCGATAAAGGATTTTGCCATTTTGATGAAGAAGGATGAATCCCCGCTTGTTTCCGCTTCGCCGTAATACATCGCGCCGAAAGCAACGTTGGCGGCTTCTTTAGAATTGGGGACGCTCATTCCGTTATGGTCGACGGAAAATTTATACAATGGGTTCATCCGGGGGCTGCGCTCGGGCCTCATCAAGTCGAAGGTGTGATAATCCGACTGCCGCCCGGCTTCCTTGGCGTAGTAAGTCAAACGGTTTATTTCTTCCGATTTGGGGTCAAGGATGAACATACCAAGGCCGTATTGGGTGATCTGCCATGCCGTGTTCATGAAGTAGGAAGCTGTTTTCCCTGAACCGCTTTTACCGATGATTTGGACGTGCTCAAAAGTTTGCTCTGTCGTAATGACGTGTTCCGGGGTTAGGTAAATGGGGTATTCACCAAGCTCTGTGTTCTTGGCCTTGGGTTCGTCCTTCTTCCCTTCAAAGGTTCCAAAAAATCCGTAGATGGCCACACAAGTCACGACGGTTAAAAAAATGTTCAAGACCCCGGAAAAAAGCGTAGCCCCAAATACAACCGCGGTGACGTGCTTGCAAAGAAAAACGTAGGGCGCAAGCATGAAAACCCGGTCCACCGCCGTAAGCTTCCGCTCCTTTCCCAGCTCGTAACCAATCCAAAAGGACAAACCGGTTACGATAAAGTCCAGTGGTCCAAGGGTGGCCGTGGCGACACCTAAAGACTCTAGGATGAAAACAAGCCCGCCCCAAGCCCCCAGGACACGAATGACTAAGGTGTAAATCTCTTTGAGCGACAATTATTTGCCCGCCTTATTGACCAATTTGGTTACGGCGTCCATGAATTTTTTTCCTTCCGAGAGGATTTTTTTCAATTCCCTCTTGTCCGTCTTTTCGGGGGAAGCTTTCGCCGAAAAAGCTATTTTCCCGTCCAGAAATTTTTGGAAGAATACTTTTTCTCCGGTTTTATCTTTTCCTGGTTTCGTCCCGGGGGTCGCGGCCAGCCCGGGCCCGGACCCCTCTTTTTTCTTTTTTCCTCCTGCCGGCGACGTGCCGGCCGCCCGCTTCTCCTGGTCCAAGAAGTACTCCATATTCTCGAGCTTGATTTGATCCTCCTGGAGGGCGGCTATGGCCTTCCGTTGGAGATCCTCGGGGATCCCCCTGGAATTGAAAAGAGCGGCTAGTTCCCTGGCGGCTTTAAGGCTTTTGATTACTTCCTTTTCCAAAGCCTCGATGATGGTGGGGTATTCCTTAATCTTTAAAATTTGATAAACATAGGCGTCGGAAATTTCCATGATCTCTTCGATTTCTTTGACGCTATATTCATCCTTCTCCCGAAGGTCAACCACGTCCTTGAAGGTATCGTATGGGGAGAGCTCGTTCCGGACGACATTTTCCGTGACAGCAAAAGCCCGGCACTCCTTTTCGGTCGCGGTGGTGATGCAAGCCTTAATGAGCCGATTGATTTTTCGGCAAGCGTAGCTACGGTGCCAACCCAGGACGATTTGAAGTCTTCCATTTTCTGAAATACGAAGTAGGACGGCTTGGAGCTGGCCCTGGCGGGCTATGTTGTCGGCCATCTTGGAAATGGCTTCATCGTTGTATTTGAATCTGGTCCTTAAGGACAGATTGTCAAAGTCGATCCATTCCTGGGGTATGGAGTAAAGCGCCTCTGGGTCGAAGTTTCTGATTAGGTCCTCGAGGGAACCGGCCACTTTTTCCGGGAGAGGATTGTCTTTGTCTCGGTTGAAAAGGCTTTTGATTTTACTGCCTGTGCTTATTTCGAGTTTCTTAACCATTTACTTTCTCCTTTGCGTTGTATTTAGCAATGATCTCTTTCGCAATATCCAAAAACGTGTCCGCCATCACCGGGTACTTCCCTCTTGCGAAAACAAAGGGCGTGTATTGGTCAATGGAGTTGGTGACTTCCTCGGTGAAGGGGACCCCGTTTGAGGAAATAAGGCCCTCCAAGGCCAAGGTGTTTTTGCGTATATAGGCCTGATGCCCCTTCACTCCCCCCCGGACGGCGTTCATGATCGCAAAAATAAGCTGGGGTCTTTTCCCATACTGTTCCTCGAAGTATTCTAGTTTTTCTCCGACGCCGATAATTCCGTCCAGTTCGAACTTGCCCGGTCTGATCGGGATAATAATTTGGTCGGATGCGAAAATCGCCATTTTGGAAAAACGATCCCAGGACGGGGGACAGTCCCAAAGGATGAAGTCGTAATTGTTTTCAATCTCGGCGAGTTTCTTGGAAAGAAAATCAACCGGGAGCCCGGCCCGGATTTCGTCCTCGTCGTACCATTGGCCCGTCTTGGGGTTCTTCCCCATTCCGATCCGGGTATAAGCCGGGACGACCCCAAAATTGGGGTACTCCTTCAGCCGGAACCTTTGGACGGTGTTAATTTCCTGTCCATCCTCTGTCACGTCCTTGAGGAAGGTCACTTCGTAAACATCGTCGCCTTCTACGTTAGGGCGCACAAACTCCCTTGCCTTGTAGTTGTAGATAACCGACGAAATGGGTTTGTCCTCGGTGATGAGAAGGCCAAAGTCCCGGTCCTTGTCTTCTTCGGCCCTCCACTCGCGCGAAAGCCAAAGAAACTCGGTGGAGTTCCCCTGTGGGTCCATGTCGATCAAAAGAACACGGTAAGGCGTTCCATCCGGCTTTTCAGTAACCGCCAAAGCCGAAGCCAGGTTCGCGCCTATCGTCGTCTTACCGACGCCGCCCTTGTTGTTGTAGATCGCAATTTTGTGCGCCATGACCTCACCCCTTCCCTTTTGACAATTTTTTAAGAACAATCTCTAAATTCGGATTTCCCGCGTAATGCTTTTTAATATGGTCAAGGGGATCGGTTCCTCTTTTTTTCAAATGCTCGAAAGCAAAGTTGTAAGCCCCCAAAATTGTCTCTTCCGGGGCCGTCAGTCTTTCCTTTTCCCATTCATCGGCCCTGTTTTTTTCCTCCACCTTTTCCTGTTCCTCTTTTTTGCGTCTAAGTTCTTGTTGTTGTTTTTCCAATTCTTCTTGGGTTATTGCTTTGGGTTTGGCGGGTCCGGTCGGTTCGTATCCGTCGCGGACCCCGGCCATATACCAAATGAGAAAGTTATTAGGGGCTTTTTTAAGGGTGTCTGCCACATCCAGGACGGCTTTACACCTGTCTATGGCGTCGTTGAAAGTTGCTCCTGGCTTTTCAAAACATTTTTCAACAGCCTTTTTCCAATATTTGAGCATTGTCCGGGCATTGAAGTCTGGGTAGTATTTTTGGCATCTTTTGATTTCATCGATTAAAAAAACAGCAACAAAGTCTGGTGTTGTTGTTTCTTGAAGCTTAACAACAACAACACTTCCGTTCGGTAATCGAACCTCGGAAGATGTTGGTAGGCCGGAATTCGAACTACCGGTTATCTTGCGTAGTTCGGTTTTCGAACCACTGCCACGTAGTTCGGTTTCCGAACTACTAGGGGACGTGGTCTGGTTTTGTGGTTCGGTTTCCGAACTACCGGTTTTAAAGCCTTTTATGTCAGGGCGTATCCACCAGGAAGGCCAGTATTTATGTACCAATTCTTGCGAGGGGTTGAAATCAGGATACAGGATTCGGTAACGGTTGGTTTCGTTCCACTTCTTATCGGATTTTAAAGCTTTTTCAGTCACTTTGGAGAGAAGGCCCAAGTCGGTCATTTTTTTAATATCCCCGGCCAAGGCTTCGCGGCTACAGCCTATAAAATTGGTTAATTGGCCATAGGAAAGGCTAAATTCGTCTTTTTCAGTCCGCCCTGGGTCGTTGTCCCTGTGTCGAAGGGCTAAATCTTTAAAAAAGACGAGGGTTCCCATAGTCCCACGGCCAAGGGCCGGGCCGTAAAATTTGATGATCTCCCGACGTATAGTTACGTCGGCTGTTTCATCCACAAAGCTGTTTCGTTGGTTGTCGTTGTTAGCGTCGGTCAAAATGGCTCCCGTAAAATGGTGTTGACACCCGGAAGCCTGGGAATATAATTATCCCAATGGCTTCACCGTAGGGACTGCCCCCGCAAAGGAAAGGCCCCAAGTGAGTGTCCAGACGCAAAAGGGCCCGCAAGGCGCACCCGTAGCGTCGATAGCAAAAGCCAAATCTGAAAGTCCCCGCCAAGAGATAATTCAGGTTCGGCCGTAAGTAACGAAAAAAGCCTGGGAGCTAACGCTTCCGGGCTTTTTGTTTTTTAGTCGGTCCTGCTAACGATAATTCCTCCTGCCCTTCTTTTGGCCTGATTAAAACCTGGCCATCCCTTACAATGAAATCAACCTTATCGCCTGGCTTCCAACCGAGAGCTTGCAAGGCGGTATCCGGGAAAGAAACATAAGTAAGTTTCCCGTTTTTTGAAATTTGCCGGTTAAACAAGATTTCGCCCATTTCCCACCTTTTCCCGGTTTAAAACATCTAAAGAAACCTCGATAATTATATCTAGTATAATATCGGGGTCAATATCTATCTTTTGATAGATGGAAATTGTCCTGTCCGGATCCCGGCTGGCCCGGCTACCAGCTGGACCCCAACGGAAAGGCCGCGGTCGACCCCCAACCGTGGCCAAGCCGATCCAGGGGAGCTGGTCCAGCCCTGGGAGCGAGGAGGTGCTAAGTCGGCGGAAAGGCCTTGGGTAGGGTATCCTGGCCCGGGACTGGGGTCGAAATACGCAAAGGACAGGGCAGAGTCGGTGGAAGGGCGATTGGCAGGGAAGTGTTTCTGCCTATGTCCTGCTTTTTTCAGTGGGAGAAAAGATGGAAAATGAATTAAAACCACCTCCTAAACCTTCGAAGGTGTGTCTTAAATGTTTTACCCCCGCATTTGGTTTTGGACCTACCCATTGTCAGAAACCAATTGGGATGAATAAAGTGTGTAATTGTGGGTTAACGACCACAAATGTCATCGATTGGGAACGTTGTCCTGATTGTAAAAATGAAAAGTTTTCCAAGGAAAGTTGTCGGTGTAAGGGGGCTGGATACATTTTTGTAAAAAAAGGGTATTGAAGGAAAACCAAAAACCTTTCCTGGGTATAGAACCCTCGTGGGGTGGATAAATTTTCAGAGAATGGGTTCTAACGTAGAGGGGCTAGCAGGTTAGTTATTAGATTGGATTTTGGAGATCTTTTCACGGGCCGACTTTACCAAATCGATGACAGCGGAGTCTTTGTTTTTAGCAAATTGCTCGATTAAATTGAAATAGAGCTTAATTCCTTCTTCCTTACGGTTCAAAAAAATAAGCGATTCGGCTTTGAAATAATAGGCATGGGCCACCATTCCGGCTATCTGGGGATCATTGTTTTTATCGTATTTCCCAATAATTTTGTCCAGGACCCAGGCGCAATCGCCATACCTTTTTGCCTCAAAACACTTAATGGCCTCACGGGTTAGTGCCTGGCAGTCTTCATCATCGGTTAGTTTAGGGGCGGGAGGAGATGAAGGAGCGGATTTTTTTGTAAAGACGAGGGTGCCTGTAAAGACACGTACTTGGAGGTACCAGAAAGTCCCGAGGACAATGATCGTGGCGATGTTGAGGAAGGACCAAATTTCACGGGTTAAATGGATTTGAATGATGGGGTTATAAATAAGCGCCAAAAGCACAAAAACACCGAGCCAACCGATAAGGTCGGTCGGGTATTCAACGGGCCTTTTGTCTTTAATCATGGCGATGTGAAAGAAAAAGAGGACGATCAGAAGAAGGCAACTAACCAAGCGGAGGAGGACGTAATAGCCGTAGGGGTTCCCAGGGAGTAGTGCCCAAGCCATCATTCCGATAATGATTACGATGGGAGTGGTGACGTTCTTTTGGGGGGTGGTCATGGGGGTCATTCTAAGGGTTTTCGAGGTTTATTGGGGCTTCCTAACAAATCGTGGGCATTCTTTGGGAAACATAGTCCTGTTTTTATTCGGGTCTAGCCCAAAATGAGCTTTCCAAACTTCTGCTGTTTCAAGGGTAATAGTACAAGGTAATTTGTCACTTTGTGGAATTGTTGGCGATTGCCAAAGGCCCTTCATCAAGTTTTCAAACTCTTTAGACTTTTTGTAATGCTGACAATTACGGCACCAATTTATATCTTTTGTGGTGTCTGGTTGCGGAAAAAGAAAACCTAGGAGAAAACCAAAAGGGAGCATTATAAAATTCATTAGTAGAGGAAAAAATGGCATTATAAAAATAGATAAGCAAAACCATGCGATGACGGCCACAATAAGATGAACAATAAAATAATCTGTAACATGATTTGCAAGCCAAAAACAACCCCAAATACAAAAGCTACCCCATGCAAGGGTTATCGAAGAGATGATCATTCCAGAAACTACTGCCTTATTAAAGGAAAGTCTTGCTGGCCAAGTCATCATGGGACGAAAGAACCAAGTTAGAATTATGAAAGAGATTCCCTTAAGAGTTGGTTTGAAAGTCCAACCTCGGGCGTTTATGGGGTTTTTATCCCGTTCTTCCAAGTCTTCCATTGCGATGCCAAACCCAGTTAGAAAATAGGCTAATAAAACGTAAATCATTTGGATATCCCTTTTGATACAAGTTTCTGCGTTGTTGGTTCCTATTTTTTTTAAAAAACTCACATGCGTGAATAGCCTTTAGAGATCTGAGTATTATTTATCGTTTAGATTTTGGAGGCACGAATGGCCCGTCCATTTTTCGGGCCTCCCTAAGAGCATTTAAACGTTCTTCAGGTGTCATATTGGGTGTATAAGTTAAAATTCCATTTTTAATTACCCGAAAGGTGTTCCAGTCCAAATCCTGAGGTGCCCTATCATGCAAATCCTCCCATCCGGCATAAAACTGTGGGGTTTTCTGGTTATCAATTCGCTTTTTTTGTTTAGTTAGAGGTAAAATCTGGATTTTTACCGGTTTGTACAACCTTTGGGCGAGTTCTGTCCAAAAATTCTCTAAAACATCTTTTTCATTATGTTGGGCCCTGAACTTGTCCCACTCGGTAAGGGCCAGGTCTATACCTCGGAAATAGGGTTCTTCTTGCAAAAGCAGCATCTCATCGCTCATTTCGCAAGAGAGGTGGACAATATTATATTCTCCAAACTTGTCCTTTAACTCAATAACCATTTTAATTTCCATGGCAGAACTGAGAGCCTTCTTCGGAATATTTTCCCAGTAGGTCCGATTGGGGATATTCATACCCTTGTCCCAATGGGCTTCCTTAAAAGCTTGCTCCTTTGGAATTAAGGCAAATTTTCTTTTTAAATCAGCGCTCAAGGGTGCCTTTGGAAAACCAGCGGATTTTTTATTAAGGAAGAAGTCACCTTTTTTAACTTTGAAAGGAATACTTATCGACGGAAGGACAATAAAAAACCAAATTGCTATCAAAATAAAGGTAGAAATGAATTGAGGGAAAGCATCGGGAAAAAAGTATTCCGGGAAAGAAAAACAAAAATAAATAACGGTGGTATGAGCCACCAGAAAGAAACAAAGAGTCACCAACCCGAAAAGAAAATCACGATTTGTTAATTTACCATTTTTTGTAAAAGGTCTAAAAAACCACAGCCCGCCTACAAAAACTAAATCTTTTAATGTTGGGTTATCAGCGTAATAGGGACGCGTTTCGTTGGTTTTGTCCAAATCTCTTTTAACGTAAAAAATCCCCGTTAAGGCATAGGCCAATAGAAAACTAAGAAAAATAGTCACGATTGAAGTGCCCTAATAACCACCTGAAAAATGATGACGTTGGGGATGGTGAGGTTATTTGAGGAGGGGGTCAAGAGACACACTCTCGGTATAACCTTTTAGTTCCATTCATTAAAGCCAATAATACATGTTTATAAAAAATCGGAATCGCCAAACTTATCATTGAATCTATTCTAATATCGATAATTGTTATTGGTTCCTTCAAATCAGCAACAGGCTTGCCATGTTTAAGAGATGCTTTAATATATGTCGAAATTAATTCAAAAGTATTTTCATGATCCCGTATTGTTTTTTTGAAGCGAAGATTTCTAGAAACATATTGAAGGTTAAAAAGCTTTTCATTTTCATGCCATTTAGATAACTGGGTAATTGCCAAATGAAGACAGTCGCTTATTGCTTCGTGATAAGGACGTATTTTTTCTTCTTCGTTCGGTCCACAATCATGACCGGGCTCAACCATTAGGCTTAAAAAAATCCACATAATGACTTCGAAAACAATAGTATCATAAACGCACCAACCATCTTTTCCCGTGTACACCGTTTCTAAATCTTGTTCCGCTATTTTTTTGAAGTCCTGAATAATGTCAGTTGCCAGGATATCAGCCGACAAAAAAACGCCCGGGACAGTCATAACGAGAAATGCTTTTCTTTTGTTTTTTTCTGCTTCAACTTCTTTATCTATAAGTTCTCCAATCTTGCAATAATTATTAATGTATATTTCTAAAGGTGATGTTTTCTCTTTTTTCGAATTTGATTTGAACACACCATTAAACATTAAGTCCCTCTTTAATAAAGGGTCTAACTTTTCTGTATTCCCGGCAAAGGGATTATTACCTCCCCCACTTTCCAGGGAATCTTTAATATGCTGCTTAATTAATTTCTGCATTATATTTGGAGAATAATTTTTCTTTTCTTCGCGGAGGTCGGCCTTATCAAGAAGGATAAACCAAACTACAAATAGCACCAATGAAATAGCCAATTCTAAGGAAGTGTTTAGTAAATTTTGTGAAGCACCTCCGAGAAGCCAGAAAAAGCAAGAAAAGACTAAAATAAAATTTCTTGGAGGCCATTTGCGATCTTTAATAATTTTCCAAAGACCGGTCAAATATATAAAACCTAAAATACTCCAGAGAACACCAATTAATGGACGTTCATTAAATTTGTAAATGAACCACATAAGGATGAAAAAAGTTAAGAATACTCCTGCTTTAACTTTTTTCATCCCACCCTCGTTATTGGAATATCTTTAATTTTGGTGGTGTAGTGGGGTGACCGCTTCGAGAAGCGGGTCATCCATCGGGCGTCGATCACCACTAAAGCGGTTCGGATCGTAACGGCCCTGCTGATTTCGTTTAATTTGTCCACGACACGCAAAAGGTTGCGCCTTTTGGTGTCCTCGGCCTTGACGAAAAGGAGCTCCTTGACGCAATCCTCGAGCTACAGCTTGGTCGCGTTGAGCCCGATCCGCTTGTACCGATAGCCTTTTTTATAAAGCATTTCCACGACGTTTACCACCTTCTTTATGATAATTGAGGGGTCATTCGTGGCTACTAAGTGCCACGGTGGGCACCGGCGCTGGGGCTAATCCGTTTCAACCTTGTTTAGGAAGTGGCTTCCCTTTCTGACAACCTTTTCGTACCTCGCCCGGCACTCGAGTCCTAGGCCCGACTCGCTGTCGTAGGCTTTTATGTTTGGAAGGGTTAATTTTACCGTTGTTCCCATAAGTACGAATGACAGCCTTACGGAAAAATTAGCCTTGAGTTATCTTTGTTGTATTAGGTGGGGTTAATTATTTCGATTCTGCTTATCGTGGTTCAAGTCCACGTCTCCCAGCCATTCATCATTTCCAGCAAAGGGTCATTCCCGGTTTGCTTTGGTTAGGGGAATTAACGGAGGGAATATTCGGGGAATTTAACCAAGACAAGGCCATGTTTGGCAATTCCCTTTGTTATAATGGTTTTTCATTGAGAGGAAGCCATGACAGACAAGATAAATGCTCTACTCCAAGAAGCTCATCAGCTCTTAGGGGCTGTTTATGGGGAACGGTTATCCAAAATAGTCCTATACGGGTCACAGGCACGGGGAGACGCAAGCCCTGCCTCGGATATTGACTTGATGATTGTCCTGGAAGGGCCGGTTGATCCGGGGAAAGAGATTTCCAGGGTTGGGGAAATAACTTCCAATCTATCCTTGAAGCATTACGTGGCCATTTCCTGTTTGTTCGTCTCTACAGAACGATACCTAAAGGAACAAAGCCCATTGCTTTTGAATGTCCGGCGGGAAGGCGTGGCGGTTTGACCCCGGAACAAAAGGCCCTGCTTGAAAAAGCCCAAGACAGCTTGGGAGCGGCGGAACTATTGGCGAAGAATGAATATTATGATTTTGCCGTGTCCAGGGCTTATTACTGCATGTTTTACCTAGCTGAAGCCTTCCTCTTAGGGGAAGGTTCCGCTTTTTCCAAGCATTCTTCTGTTATTGCGGCTTTCGGCCAATTGTTCGCCAAACCGGGTCGGGTTCCCTTCCAATTCCACCGATATTTAATCGAAGCGGCTGATAGCCGCATTCTCGGCGATTATGATTCGGGAAGCGGCCTTTCCAAGGAAGCTGTTGAATTGCAGATTAGCAGGGCGAAAGAGTTCTTGGCGTTAGCTAAGGAAAAAATAAAGCCTTAAATATCTTGGATAAAAAATGCCAGCCTCTAAAGAAATCCTAGACCTATTGAACGCTATCAGCGCAACCGGGAAAAATACGAATCCGTCAAATAGCACGAAACCCAATTAAGACGGGAATTTCTTGATTATCCTTTCTGAATTTGTGAAGAAATTGCCAAACGCTTTTCTTCGTCGGACTGGCGTCCAGCCTGGTCGATGGCGGCTCTTAAACCCTCGGGTGACAACTTTTCTTTCCACTTCCACCAATCCGAAAACCCCGCTTTGAGAGCGGCCTGGTTGAGGTGCTTTAAAAGAACCGGCATGTATTCAATGGGGCGGTCCCCTTTGTCGATGGCTTTCATTTTGTAGATGATTGAATTGCGGCCCTGGGCTTTCGTCTCACGCAAGAGGCCGTCCGCGTCGTTTTTAACCTTGATTGCGTCCATTCCCTTCTTCCATTCGGTTAGGCCTTGGGAACAAGTGATGTTCCATTGAAGGAAGATAGGCTTGTCCTCGCTATCCCGGAGGGGCTTTTCCTTTAGTTCGCTGTTAACCAGCTCCCGGACCCGCTTTTCAATGTCCTTCCTGAAAATGATGGCCCGTTCAATAGCTTCCGCCTCGGTGCCGTCAAACGTCCAAAAAAACTCATCAGCTCCCTTTCCGCCCCGGAAAGAATTGAGGGGGAAATGTTCAAGGCTTATTTTTCCAAAAGCTTTTATGACTTCGTCCCCGACCGCATGGCCGGCGCACTCGTTTATGGATTTAAAATGGTCTATGTCGATGGCCGAAACGAAAAATTGTTTTTTTGATTCGTGGTAACGCTGGGGCATGATGAGGTCGATACCGTCCTTGTTGAAACACCCCGAAAGCTTATCCTCGTAGAGCTTGTTTTTAAGCCTTTGTTGGTCAACTACCCGGTTTACGTGAGCGTTTATTTTTTCTATCGCAAGCCAAGGAAGGTTTTTCATCAGGAATTTGTTAAGCCAACTAAAGGACTTGTCCGGTTCAATGACGACCTTATATAGTTCCTTTTGGACTAACTTAGTTAAAGAATCAACTGAAGGATTCGATCTTTTAATGACCTGGTCGAGCTCCTTCAAGTACCAGTAGGCCATAGCCGGGTCGTTGTTCCGGTAGTGGGCGCTGGCAAGGGAAAAAAGCATGTGGTCGACGCTATAGTCCCGGTTGTGAAGGCTTTCATAGATACGGATGGCCTCCCCTGTGCGTCCAGCTTCCAAGGCAAGGTCAGCTTGAAGTTCTACCGCCTCTAGGTTCCCATGGTCTTTTTCTAAGACTACTTTTAGAAACTTTTTGCACTCTTCGTACTTTTTAAGAAGAAACAAAGCTTTTGATTTTAAAAGCAAAAAACGAATCCCATCTTCCGTTAAGGAAAGAGGATCGTCGAGGACTGGTTGATCTTTTATACGGCCTAAGGCCTCTAAAGTTTTTTCCGGCTCATGGGTCGTAAGGAAGATATCCGCCGCCATGAAATAAGCTTTTTTGTTTGTGGGGTCGAGCTCGTTGGCAATCTTGTCAAGGATGACAAGGGCCTGGTCGTATTCCTGGTCCTTGATGTGGTAGTCCGCCGTGACGAAAGCGTTTTTCGCCTTCTCCGGGTCGATCTTTATCGGAAGATCATTCATTCGCCTTTGTTCCCCGTCAATAAGACGAACTTCACGACCTTGAATTGGTTTTGAACCTTTTGAACAATAAGACGGAAGGAAAAAGGTATTCGAATGACGCCGGGCCGGTCCTTGTACTGATAGGCCACGGTCCCGGTAAACCAAGAGGAAACCTGGTTCAAGTGGACAAAAGTTTGAATTGCCTGAATGTCCTGCCCGACGCAATAGGCTTTTGAATTAACTATTAACTGTTGAACTTCGGGGGTTATGTAACTGTTTTGAACATCAAAGAGAATATCCTGAGCAAAATAAGGGGCTAATTCGCTCCCCTTGTTGTTGATGTTGTGAAAACCGATGTTGTTTAAGGCCACGGCAACGGTTTTGGCAAAAGCTTCATATTGTGGAACCTCTGAAGCCGGAATTGAACTGTCTCCTGCAGGAGCCGCCGAAGGGAAGTTGAAATGGAAGCTCGAACGGTTGCTCCAAACGAGCAATAAGACCAAAAGGGCGACCCCGGCGATCCCCAGGGCGTACTTCCCCGGTCCGGACGGCTTGTTTGAGGGCTGTGTTTTTCCAAAAGACTTTTGTTCCATCTGCATATTAGCTCCTTAGAAATTCTGGTTTACGGTTTTGAAATTCATCATCGGCAAGTTTGTAGATTGCATTCCAGCAATCCTCCGCTGTTTCCTTCGGGTTGTAGTAATCCATGTATTCCTTCCGGCGATTCTTGTCTTCCGGGTATGACGAAACCACCCACCGCAAAAGAGGGTCCAAGGTGATATAAACCAAACCCTCCCGCGCGGACGATTTCAAATAGCATTGGGAATAAACGTTCCTGACCTGGTGCAGCCCGTTGATGATCCCCATTTCCTTCGGGCTTAATCCAAAAAGCGATCTCAAGAGGGTCCGGTCCTCATCCCCAAGAGTTAAAAATATTTTGGTGGCTGCCCCATTGAAAGCGACCCGGGCTTGTTCACTTTTCATCCCGTCGGCGATCTGCTGGGTGGCCCACATGGTTGAAAGAGAAAGATGCCGGGCTGTTCGGTTGAGGATTTCAATAAAGTCGCCACCCGCCTTGAAGCTCACCAAGTCCCAAAACTCGTCAATGCAGATCATTGGGAACTTTTTTTCGAGCTGGCACTTCCTGGCACGGTTGAAGCAGTAGGTCGAGACGATATAGGTGACGAGGGCTTTCACCTTCTCTCGCTTCGCGGCAAGGGAGGTATCGAAAACAATATAGTTGGATTTGGTCTTGATGTTAGTTGGCCTATCAGTAAGGTTGGCGTAGGTCCCGTCTTCGACGAATTGGGAAAGGATTTCGCAGTAACGGGCGCTTAAATTCCTTGCTTCGGAGGAATGTTTCGAATCCTCCGAAATGGACGAAAGAGCGGCCCTGAAATCCCGAAGCATCGGAAAGATGTTACCTTCCTCGGTTGAAAGGTCTTCACTATCCAGGAATTCAGCCAGGCTTTGGGTGGCCAAGCCTTCGGTTATTTTCTTTTTTACCTTTTCAAATTTGGATTTATAGGCCTTCTTGATGGCTTCAAGGACGATGGCACTGGCTACCCCGTCCAGGTTCGTTTCACCTGGCTCCAAGACGGTAGTTGAGATAAAGCCTAAAACAGCGTCCTCTTGATCCTGGGAAACGATCCCGGATTTGAAATAGGTTTCATCCGTTGTGTCGAAAGGATTGATTCTTTTTTCAGCTCCAAGGCCAAAGTGGATATATTCGCCGCTGGCTGCCATGCAAGTGGTTTTGTAGGTTCCTGAGCGGTCGATGACCATGATGACCGGGTTTTCGGGGATGAGTTTATTTTGGATAAGTTGGGTCAGGACACTTTTTCCTGATCCCTGAGAACCGAATACCCCGATGTTGAAGTTTTGGGCCTTACCACTCCAAGGATTGAACCGCACCGGCTCCATGCTGGCCGTGTAACCGATAATCATTCCCGTATCGTTGGTTAAATTGTCGTAAAAAAAAGGCCAACAGTTAGCGATAGCCCAAGTGGTATTCATCCTTTCGTGCCGATATTGGACTTCGTTGTAGCAAAGTGGCAACGTTGAAAAGAATAAATCCTCCTGCTGGTAAAGTCCGTCGTAGGTATGAATGCTTCTGAAACGTGAGCTGAAATTTTCGTAGTTAGCTTGGAGCTGGTGTTCGTTCTTTCCGTAGACGGTGACAAAAAGGGAATATTTGGCCAGCCCCGTTTCACGCCGGGCAACGGCCTGGAGAATGGTATTCCGTTCGACCGCGTTGGCGTCGCTGTCGTAATTACGGGTTACCCCGTCATCCCCCGTGGCCACGTCGATCTTAAGTTGAGATTTAATGGTTGATTTGGCCGTTTCCTGGTCCAATCCACGGACAAAGAGGGTGATTTTGTAATCCTCCCGCTGGTGTAGGAATTGGGAAAGGAAATGGGGGTCTTCGTTGAATTCGGGAAAAAGCTTAACGTAGAGCGTCCGCGAAAAAGTGCCCCCGACCTGGACGGAATTTTTATTTATAGTCATGGCTTGGGAAGAAAGGGCCTCCCGGATGCTTTGCAACCCGTCCGGGCCTCCCGCCGCCGTCGCCGTCTTTTTCAAGGCGGCAACATTCCCCGGAAAGGGGGAAAGGTTAATTTCCTCGTAAAGAAGTTTATAGATTTCCCCTTCATTCAACTCCTGGGCGTTAAGGCCGGCAACGGCCAAGATTTGGCACCAAGCCTTCCCACGTCGGCGGATTTCCTCGAGCTGTTGGACGGTGTTTACCTTTTTTCCGTATTCCTTCGCGCTTTTGGAAAAGACACCCGCGACTTTTAAGGTTCCGCTGATGACTTCCTCATGGATGGGTTTGACATTTGGGTCGATAGAAAAAAGGACATAGACTTCGTACTCACAAAGGCGGTTGTTATGGAAAAAATCCTTGAGGTAGTCGGTGTAATAGCTGTTGAAGTTGGCCCTAAAGATTTCGGGGGCGTCTTCCTTGCTTCTGCGGTTAAATTCGTCGATGTAGGTTTGCGGGTTTGCCGGTATTTTTTTAAGGATAATTTGGATTTGCTCGTTGAAATGAAGTTGGCGCAAAGCGTTCTCGAAGGCCACGATCTTTGATTGAATTTGGGCCGGGTCCTCGACGAGCGGGTTAATGCCCCCCCGGACCCGGTAAAGAGTGACAAAACGTTGGGGCTCAATTAACTCGAGGTAACCCTCCCCTACCCGGGCAAGGCGGAGCCGATCCGGCAAAATTCCGTAAGGTTTAGTATGAGGCATATTTTTTACCCTTCGTTTTTAGTGTTTCAGCTTCCGGCAAAAGGACTTTAGGTTTGCTTCTGAACCTGAAATAAAAATAAAAGAATCCGTCTGGCAATGTGTTCTTAACAATCATGTAAGCCATTGGTGGACCAATAAAGGCGCACAGAAAGCAAACGGCCAACGGGAAACGCACTCCGTGGTTGACCATGGCTATAAGGATTAAAGACCCAGCGAATAAAAAAAGGATAACGATAAAAGCGTCCACCATAGTCATGAGCCCAAAAATTTTTGAAGGTTCGTCTAAGGGGCGTCCCATTAGGCGTCCTTCCCGTGGTTGTCCATAATGTCCTTCCACCTGTTTTGGGAGTAGTTAGCGTGTTCCGGGTTGCTCTTGTCGTATTCTTGAGGATTAATCCACTCCTTATCGCTCCCGGATACTGATTTACGCCATTCGGCGTCCCGCTCTGCGTACTCCCTCGGGCTGTTTAACGGTGTAGGTTGGAAATTAGTTCCTAACGCCTTGTTGATGTTTTCGTAGCCCTTATTGGTGGGCCAACCGCCTTTCGTGAAATCAACTTGCTTCCCACCGGAAGAAAACCCGCCTCCGCCACCTGTTGAACCGGCAGACCGGTTTGAGATTTTTGAATTCGCCACAGCAGATCCCCCGATCTCCGCGCCGCCTGAACTTCCATCCCCCGTAGGGGTTGCGTAATTTTTACCGTAACTCCCCCAATCAGTCGAAGACGGTTGCTGATTCTTTCCCCCACCTCCACCCGCCTTTTTAGCGATGTTATTCATGGCCTGGACGGCGCTCCCGGCCGCATTAGCCCCCATTTCAGCCCCTTTTATGCCCCCAAAAGTTGCGCCACCCACGGCACCGGCTGAAGCCGCAAGCTTTTGAACTGCCTCACCCGTAGCCAACGTTGCCCCGGCTGTTCCAATGGCGGCGGCGGTTCGAAGCATAGCCATTCCCGTCTGCATGAATTCTTTCCCGGTCCCGGCTGATCCCATTTGAAAATTTGCGAAGAGGGAAATAACCTTCTCAGGGCTTCGGATAAACCAAAGGGCGGCAATAATCGCGCAAGCTGAAAGGATATTTCCCAGCCCTACTCCGTAACCAGTAGGGCTCATTTGAAGGTGAATAAAATGGGAAAGGAAGAAAAGACCCACCGCCCAAATGATTGGGTAAAGATGGAGAGTTATCCAATACTTAATAAATGAAATAGCCGTCTGTTCGGTCGAGGGATGGCCCCAAAAACCAATAAGAAGAAAACCCAAGACCGAAAGAACAGCGATCAAAAAAACATTGTAAAGCTTGGCCAATAAAACGCTGAAAACGACGGCAACACCGGTAAAGGCAACGACGATCCGAAGGACGTTTCCAACCATATTACCCAAGGTGTCTTCCGGGTGATAATCAGGTCCCGGCTGGTCATTGTTTTGGTTTGGATCGGCGGCAATGGGTGTTTGGCCTGGTGCGACGTTGACGGCGGTGTTTACCGATTGTTCATAAGGAATGTTAAAGGGCATTGTTGTTGTGGAAGGAACAACGCTTGTATCCGCTGTCCCGGAAATTATATTTTTAGTGAATACCGTCATGATTGAGGGCATTACAAGAATAAGAAGAAGCGCCCCCATTGATATTACGAGGGTATTCCAACCACCCTGAGCGCCGCTGGCGGCCCGTTGCCAACCAAAAATAATACCAAGCCCGGCGAACAAGACGGCTATCCCAAAAGCTAAATCCTTGGCAAGGGTAACATCGTCGTAAAAATGCTGCCTATAAATACCGCTGGTGGATTCAGACGTTGCCTGCCCCTGGGTGACGGTAAGGTTTTGAAGTCCCTCAAGCACTCCCGTTGTCGAAAGGGAATTTTGGTGAAAAATGAAATACCCGCCGTTGGTAACCAAGCTGGCTGAAAAAGACGCGATCACGGAGAAATTGAATAGAATGACAAGAGGAAGAAAAAATCTGATGAAAGTATGAAGCCCCAAGGTTTCTTTGCTAATTCCTAATGCGACCTTTGAGAGATACAAAACGTTTCCTATGAAAAGGACAATGAAACCAAGCCATTTAAAAATGTTAGCGACATTCTGAACGTCGGTAAAAACCTGGTGTTGAAAACCTTTACTTATAGCTCCCCAAGAGGCTTCTTTGGTGACGTCCGGCGTATAGATTAAAATTCCACCGAGGTAGTTATAAACCATGAAAAATAGGTTGAGGCAAATCTGGGCTAACCACTGAATTCCAGCGGCTAGCCAATGCCAAGCATGGTGGCTGGCGGCTTGGGCCATGCCCTTTTCAATTGCATCAGGCGAAATACTATCTAAAAGCGCCCAACAAGTGGGGGCGCAAAAAAAGACGATAAGAAAACCAAAAATTAAAAAGGAAATCCTGTGTTTCATGCGGCCTCATTATTGAGAAGGATTTGAGCCGTTCCAGGATTGTGTAGCGGTTTCACCACCGGCGTTCCTGGCTGAGCCCGAAAAAAAGTCCACGAGTGATGGAGTCAACGGGGCAAAGATCATGGCCACGAAGATCCAAACGAGGCGCATTTTTTCGTCCGGGTGGCCGTGGGTGACTCGAATCCATTGGATGATTAAACCAACTCCCAAAATGAATTCAGTAAAACCTATCGCCCATGCCCACACCTGGCCCATGAGGGTGTTTAGCGCCGGGAAACCCGGAATCCCCATTGCGAAAGCTCCCTGGGCTAAAGACATAAGCAAGAAAAAAATTAGTAAAGCGAACCGGCTCCCCGCAAAATGATAAAGCTTGAATCTCATACATCCTCCTTAAGGATTGGGCATTCCACCTGTGTTCTGCCCGTTTTGTGGTGCGACTGATACAGAATTTTTTGGATTAACTGCGTTGTTAACCCCCAAATTTACAGAACTAGAAGCAATACCCCCCGCCGAATACGCGGCAGAGGCTCCCGTGTTGTTGGCGGCCTGGGCCGGTGGCTGGCCCTGGACCACTGCGGCCGCGCCGCCCCCTAAGATGCTTCCCAAAGCACCTCCCGACCCACCCCCTAAACCCAACGCCGCAAGGAACTTTGAGACCAAGGCAACACCAAGAACACCGGTTACTGACGTAATTATCATGCCGATAACATTTTGAAGGGCCTGAACGAATTGGGACTCCTGCGGGCCGGGGGTGTAATTGGGGGAAACATACGGAAGCGGCGTGGCCGAAATTTGGTTGGCCGCCGATTGCGCCCCGGCTTGGTCGCCGTTCTGGACCGCCGTAGCTTCCGTGGCGAGTTGGCCGGCAATAGTTGTAAGAGTTGGATCGCCGGTGGCCTTAAATTGGGCGGCTTGGTTATTCAATTGATTGGCACTATCAAAGGCCATGGCTGTTCCCGCTGTTTGGGCCAACGCTTGGGCAAGCGTACCGATCTGCTGAATCATTTGGGACTTTACGTAATTTTGTGAATCGCCTTTGGGAAATTGGTTTAACTTGTTGTATGAACCTTTACTTTGGGGAGCCCGGTACTTAACCGGTGCGTAAGCATATTGCCCGAATGAAGGAAGGTTATTATTCGTTTCGTATTTTTTAAAATACTCGGAAATATAGTTGCGGTAGGCGACTAAGTCGTCACGGCTGTCGCTTTGGCCAAAGCCCGCGGTCGTGGCCAGGAACGCCAAAAACAGGGGTATCATTGCACCCCTACCCTGGGCAAAAGCCCTAGTAAAGCCTCTCTGGATGCAAAATTTCCTCATTTTGGCCCGCCTTTCAATGCAACGGAAGCAAAGACGGATATTGGAGGCCGTCTTTGTAAATCATTATGCTGACGTTTAGCCCTGCCTTGAATTCCCCTGGCTGGTCGATCACAAAATTCTCCTGATCGTTAAGGCTCCCCGATGCCAGTTCATTTTTAGTCTTATCTTCCTCGAGGATCCACTTCTCCGCCGGGGCGTCGGTTTCGATCATGACTTTAAAGTGGGTGTGGTAGTTAATTACGGTTGCTTTCATGTTAGCCCAGGTGCTTTGCGCGGAAAAAACCTGGGTAACGGGCGGCGGAACCGCAAGGACAGCGGAAACCGCCGCCGAAGAAACGGCCTTTCTCTTTCCTGCCTTTTTAGTAGTGGTTTTTTCAGAAGTAGAATCGCCCTGGGTGGTTACGTCGCCGGGGTCGTAGAACTCAAGCAATTGTTTAAACATTCCCTCATGGTTCGAGTAGAAGGTCGCTATATCCGACGCGCTGTCACCCGCAAAAGCCCCGGTCGACAAAAAGCAAAAAATTAAAATAATTTTGAAAGACTTCACCACTCCACCCCCACGGTTGCCATGTATGAAATATTTGAGTAGGAATTTGTAAGTAGGGGAACCCCAATACCCTCAAGCTCGTTTCCTAAACCAAAAGGAACGTTTTTTGGATATGTGGAATTAGAGGCATTCAACCTGGCCAAGGTGTAGTCCCCCGGCGTGTTTGTGGCATAAAGGTTAATGTTGATGGCCTTAAGTCGTGTCTTGAGCTCCAGCATGAAAGTTTTTTGACCGTAAACTGATGTGCTCGGGATAAATGGATTTCCCCCGGTGAAGGTGTTATCCAATGAGTATCCCAAAGGCACTTGCATTTCAGCTATTAAGTTATCAACGGAAATCGGGCCGAAGGTAATTAGGTGTTGGGCGTTAAGGCCAAAGGCGATAACGCTAGAATTGGTCAAGTTGCTGAAATCAGGGATAGCCGCCTCGGTATAGAAGGTATAATTTTTTTCAATGGTGAATTCGGCGGCGGCGGAGCCCGTTAAGCCTCCATTGAACGAGGAATACTTGAAAAAGTCCGTGGATGATCCTCCCAGGTTGAACCTCAAGACGAAAGGTACGTCGAACGCCTTGGAGCTAAAGCGCAACTGCCCCAAAAAAAGACTTTGGGAAGTGTCGAGGTTCAAATATTGGGAAGAAAAAACGCTGGGAAAGTAAAAGAGGGTTAAACCAGTGGGCGGGGCCTGAACTTTATCGTAGTCCACCACACCAAAAGAAAAAGCGATAGGCAGGGTTAATTGAATACCGTCGAGCCTCCGGATCCCCATGGTGGCGTAATTTCCGAAAAAGTGCATAGGGCTTAAAGTATCGCCGACGTTGAGACGGCCCAAAGCCCCGGTTAGCCAAACTTCGGAATAAGAAACGTCCGCCGTCCTTACCTGAATCTGCCCGGCGTCGTAGGAAGTAGAAACATCTTTCGTGAAACGGATATCCCCCTCCGCGCTGACGTTGTATTTATCAAGTCTGCGCCTTAGAAGAAGGTCTACAGTGGAGTAAAGATTTGAGCCGTTAATGTCGTTCGCATAAAGGGCGTTGATCTGATAACGGATAAGTTTGGCTGAGTCGTCCAGGACGGGCGGGGGCACCCACCTGGGCTTGGATTCAGGAGTCTCCGAAGGGGACAGGGTTGGAGACGGGGTAGTCGCTACTTCCTCGGTTTGGTGTTTCTTATTTTTCTTCTTCGCTGGCGTAGCCGTCTCGGGCGAAGGAGAAACCGTTGGCGTTTGTTGGGCAAACGCCAAACCCAAAGAAGATAAAAAAAGGGCTAATATCGTTAAGATAAAAATATTTTTTTTCAAAGCAATATCCTTTTTTATTGATAGGTAACTAATAAAGTGGCGTGGTTTGAAGCGGTTGCGTCGTTGTAGGGGTAGAAGTCAATGCTGGAAACGGATTCAGTGAATTCACCCTCGCTCCTTAAAACGAGTCCGTTATTCTTCCCACTGATCCAGGTTTGAATGGTAGAGGCTGGGATGGTCCAGGCGTAAAGCGCCGATGTAGAGTTTATTGAATTGGTCAAGGAGACGGTATTTAAGGGAGTGTTGTTAAAAAAACTAAGTTGGGAACCACTAGAATCTCCGTCGCAAGAAAACCAAACGTTAGAACTTCCATATTCTGTCCAAGTGGCCGTAAGGCTCCAGATACAACCGCCTGTATAAATAGAAACAGGTAAATCGTGAACACCAACAGTTACCGGATTGGAACCAATATTTGTGGTGTTCATTGTTTTCATTTGAACTTCGGCGCTAATGACTTGGGCATTAACCGGGATGCTCGTAACATCAAACTTTAAAAGGACACGGCCATAAGCCGAAGCCCCACTTCCGGTTTTAATGCGTCGAAAGGCATTTCCACCCAATACGGTGGCTTGTTGGCCGCCATCAGCCCAAGTATCAATTTCACCCGCATATGACGAGGTAGGAAAGACCCCATTTTGAAAGACAGCCTGGAAAGAATTTGGGGCGGGGTTTCCCGAAGGCCCCTTGGGGCCGGAAGGACCCGCCGTTTGGGAACAACCCCAAACAAAGATTAAACAAGCCATTACAGCAAAAAAGTATTTCATAAAACCCCCTAAAAGTTTGTATTGATAATCACGCCGTTTACACCCGACCCCGAGGCATTACCTAAAACCGACGAAAGAGAAGCCCCAACTGTCCCCAGACCTTTACAAGGGGAGCTGGCGGCTCCCCCGACCCCAGCGCTTTGACCGTTGGTTAACGTAAACACCCTTGACCCAACAGTGAGGGTCCAGGAGGTTCCGCAATCGCTCGGCGAATTTAAAGTAAATGTTGTATCTATCGCATTTTTACAAGTCCCCCCAAAGCAAGTGCAAGTTGTTGCCGTTTGAGTAAGGTTAAGTTGGACGTTAACCGGAAAATTACGAATCATGGTCATGCCGGTGTTAACAAAAGGAAGACCTAAAAAATCAGCTCCAAAAAAAGACACCGGTTGATTTTTAACAGCACACCCGGTTTTATTAACCGCAACCACGGTGGTTGGGTTTGCCATGCTCAAAACAAATGGCGACGGTGAAGTATTCCAGGAAGAAGGGAGCGCGTTAGTTGTGACCGTAATGGGTACATCTAATGTGCCGGGCTGAATGTAACTAACTCCAATATTGAAAGTCCCATTTCCAGCAACAAAAGAAACCGGGACTCCCGAAACGATAGTTAAAGCCTGGCTTGCGGCTGTGAAGGTACAAGACACTGCCCCTTGGGATGGGTTGGTGATAGTGATGGGCAAAGCACTAAGGCCGTAACGACCCTGGGCCAATACTTCGGCGGTGTAATTACCGACAAGTAAAGGGGTGGGGTTAAAAATGGCATTGCCGAATTGATCGGTGGTGTTTGTGATGGGGTTGCTAAGGGACGGGTCTAAGAGGACAACGGTGACACCTTGCTTTCCCCCGTTGTCGTAGACGTAGCAATTAAAGGCCCCGGTGGCGGGGGTGGGGGTCGATGTGGGAACGTTGAGCGGCAGGATTGCCCCGGCTAGGTTGTCCCCTCTCTTGCAACCGGCCATACTCATAAAAAAAGAAGTAAGTATCGCGGCTAAAAAAAGAAATACCGGAACCCCAAAAATAAAAATCTTTTTCATACGGTCTCCTGATCCTTCTTAGAAAAATCCTCATCCCGGCGCTTTTGAAATAAATAGCCGTCAAGCGCCCGGCGAACAATTTCGGATTCCGAAATTTGTTGGGCGTTGACTTCCCTTTTGATCGCTTTGGCTTGGACGGCTGAAATTGAATAATTCTTCCGGACTAGACGAAACTTGGCTCCGCGTTTGACGTTCATATTATCCTGTGGTGGTGTTGATGTTCTGTTAGTGTCGACCGACTGTATACACCTAAAGAAAAATTAAGCGAAAGGAAAAATGAAAAATCGGATCAAAATGATTTGGGAGAGACACTTAAGGGCGGATATTGTTTTTAGGATGATTTTGAAATAAGCAGACAGAAAAGTAGCTGTTTTTTTTTAAAAGTCCTAAGAAGATAAGCTCTCCCGTTCGAAAACATTGGTGCTCAATTACTTCAGACGGAGTAGGAGCGATTCATTACAAAAAATTATTGGGGAAAAGTGAAAAATTTTAAGGGAGGACTAATATTGTTTTAAGGAAAAGTTGCCTGAAAAGTTGCTGTTTTTTGGAAGCTTAGGGTTTTATTAAGTAATTTCGGTCTGATAAGAAGCTGTCCACCTGGTGCATGACCTGAAATAATTCGTCCCCTTTTAATCTGCGGTCCAGCCCTTTTTCGACCGTTCCCAGAGAACATTCAGGCCGTCAAACTTCTGGAAGGTCTAACTGGCGCTTTATCCAAGCCAACAGGGTGTTCAACTCCATGTATTTGGGGGAGGACACATGAAAGCAATCGGATATATCAGGGTAAGCACACAAGGCCAGGCCGATGATGGTGTCAGCTTGGCCGCCCAGGAATCGAAGATTCATGCCTGGGCCACTCTAAACGACGCTGAAGTTGTTATTTTTAGGGATGAAGGTATATCCGGCAAACGGACTGAAAACCGCCCTGGTCTTCAAGCCTCACTAGATTTGGTCGGCAAAGGGGATGCGCTGGTCGTCTATTCCCTATCCCGTCTTTCCAGGTCTACGAAAGACACGCTGACAATAGCGGAAGCCCTGGAAAAGAAAGAGGCGGACTTAGTCAGCCTATCAGAAAAAATCGACACCACCTCCGCCGCCGGGAAGATGGTTTTTCGGATGCTGGCAGTCCTATCCGAGTTTGAGCGCGATCAAATCTCCGACCGGACATGTTTTGCCCTGGCCCACAAGAAAAAGAATGGGGAAAAGACGGGTGGAGACGTGCCATTTGGATATTTGGTTCGTAAGGGGAAGCTGTTTCCCCATCCCGAGGAGCAAAAGGCGGTTGCTTTAATGCTGGCAATGCGGAAGAAGGGCAATTCTCTCAGGACTATTTGCCGGTCCCTGGAATCCGCTGGAATCACCAGGAAGAAGGGATCACTGGTGTGGTCGCCCGTAGCCGTCCTTAGGATTGTTAAGCGAGAACAGCAAATGGCAAAAATAAAGGCTTAATGCCCGTTACGCTTGGGACGAAGCGTTACAGG
>PLZG01000001.1 GCA_003152075.1 candidate division FCPU426 bacterium | reverse complement strand
GGTTCTTTCTTCTTTGGGCAAGGGCGGGGATTTGCTGGACGGCTGCCCTATCGTTTAAAAGACTTGTTCTATGGTCCACCAAAGTTTCATTTACTAGATTTTCTTGGGTTGTCTGGCTTTCCGATTCGGCCCTCATTTCACTTTCCAGAAACGGGTCGAACAATTGGGCGAAAAGCCATTTGAGGGGTTTAACCTTCTTCAACTTCCCGAGGGCTTCGGCACGTTTCTTCTTTTTGGCCATTTCGTACAGGTTGGTTACCTTGGGATCGGCAAACCCGGCTTTCATGATCGTGGTACAGAGGGTTATGGTCCGGTGGGTTTGGCCGATTAAGTAGTGGGACACGGCCAATAGGGTCAGGTAGTTGTAATTCTTTGGGTAACGAAGGCTTAACGATTCAAATTTCTCAATTGCGGATTCGTATTTTCCAATATGGATGCAAAGCTCGGCTTCCAGTGCCACTCCTTCGGGGAAATCCCTCTTTTGGGCGAAAACCTCCTTTAATGTTGCTTGGCACTCCCCATAAAGGGACAACTGGAACTGGGCTCGGGCAAGCAAAACAAGGCTTTCGAGGGTCTTAGGAGAGAAATTGTGAAGACGGGTAATGACCTTCATTATGGAATCAGGCTTTTTGTACCTGGCGTAAATCTTCGCGGCCTCAATATGGGCCTCAACGTTTTGGGGCTGGTGTTTACTAATTACTTCGTCAAAAAGTTCGATGGCCTCAGGGAAACGGTTCTTTTCCATGAGCAGATGAGCGGATTGGAGGCACCGTTTGGCTAATTCAGGGTTTATTTGGATTACGTTTTCTTCCATGTCAAAGCCTCTGGAAATCGGTGACGATTAATTTCCCGTTGTCGTTCTTGATAACCACAACGAGATGAAACGGGAGTTCGATCTGGGACCCTGGCCCTCTCGCGTCTGAATTGAATAGGTTTTTGCCAATTACCCGAACCCAAAAGTGGGTTCCATCGGTATTTTCAACACTGGAACGGTCGATCTCCTGGTATGAAACATAGGCTTTGTTGTCCATTAAGAAGGCAACCCATTTTGGGTCGAGGAAAGCTTCTTGGTAATAGGACATCATGTTGTCGCTCATCAAATTAGCCACCTTGTCAACTTGATGGTTGACGTCGGTGTAGCTCACGTTGAAGGCCATGATGGTAAACTTTTCCGCGAAGTTCCTGATGTCGGCATATTGGGCATCTTCCACAACCGCTTTGGTGTTTGTAGCCGGAGTATCTTTGTTTTGGCTGGTCGGCATGATCCTTCCCCAAAAGAGGGTTGAACCTAACCCGAACCCCACAACGACGAGTCCAATCAAGATTTTGCCGGTATAAGAGTTTTTCTTAGGACCCTCCTCAACCCTCTCTAGAACCCTAACCCCCTCTGTCTTTTCTGGTTCAGTCATTTCATTAAGACCTCTTCAACTTTCTTATGTATTGGCAATCCATCCTTCTCTTTCGAAACCGGCTTTAAGACGCTGTTGTTTTCCTTATCCTCGATCCACTTGGCGATAGCGCCCAACGTCGCCACCGGGTCCTCATTGGGGGCGTATGTTTCCAGGTAAAGGTCACGGATCGCGGCCTCGGGACCATAAGTTGTTGCGATGTGGTATGCCAATTCGTCCGGGTAAATGTTCACGATTCCCTGCCTGAGGGTTTGGTGGATCAAAGCCTGGGAATAGACACCCTTTACCAAATGGAGGTTCATTACCTTCTCCACTTGGGTGGGATTTAGCTGTAGAAGTCCCTTGGCGTGTTCAATGTCGTCCCCAACAAGTTTCAAGAGGATCTTTGTAGAAGTGTTTTTGAGGATGGCTTCAACACCTTTCACCCCGAAAAACTCCCCAATTTCTTGGGTAGCGAAAATAGGTTGGAGCCTCAAGTGTCTTGCGGTCTTGGCAATACGAAGAAGGAAGGCCAAACCCGCTGGGTATTGCGCTAAGTACCAGCACTCATCCATCGCCAACTGGGAGAGGCGGTTCAATTCCTTGTTCTGTTTTGCTTTTAGAAGACAGTAGTTGGAAATGACGAAAACGGCTAACCCTACCGCTTTCTTGTCGTTGTCGCTGATACCCGAAGTATCAAAAACGATGAAAGAGTTATCCGCTTTGACGGTAGATTCGCGGTCTGTCAGATTGGCATACATTCCTTTTCCGGTATAAAGTTTCAAAACTTCCGCTTGCTTGCGGCAAATATATTGGAATTCGGCAGGGATTTTCTTGTCGTCCGCCGTTTTTAAAAGACTTTCTTTGAGATCGCTTAAAAGGGGAACCCTTCCCTCTCCAATGCAATTCCGGTAAGTTTTTTTAACTGCCTCCTGGAGGATTGCCTTGTCCAGTTCCTCGGCTTCCTCAATCCTGTTTTCCTTGATGTTGGCAAGCACCACTCCTAAGTACATGATGATGCTGCCGATTTGATCCGGGTCAATTTCCCCATCCGTTGCCTTTATCTCGTCCAAGGGATAATCAAAGATGTTCAAATGGTGTTTGCTGTCCAGGTCGTAATTCAGGTAACGGCCCCCCGCTAACCGGCAAAGGGTTTTATAAGATTGGGACTTGTCGATAATCATGACGTAGGGATTCAGCGCTAGGTTCTTGATGAGGAGCTGGTTGATTGAAAATGACTTGCCGGTCCCCGAGGAACCAACTACCAGAACATTCCAGTTTTCTGTTTCCCGGCTCCATAAATCCAGTTGAACCATTTGACCGGAAAGGGTTTTACCGATTGGAACTCCATCAGTTTCCGCGATGGGGTCGGACAAACAGGGAACGGCGTTTGCCATAACCGCCGTGGCTTGAAGATGCTCATGCCCGGCTAAATCGGTGGCTTGGGGCAAAGTAGAAAGAAAAAGCCTTTTCTGTTCCCCATAACCGGATAAAGGATGAACGTTCTTGAACATCCGGCTCAAACTCTCATAGCTTGAAATAAGGCTTTTGTGGCTATCCGAGAATAGGGTTATATATAGAGAGAATTTGGCTAAAGCTGTCTTCCTTTCAGAGACTAGGGACAAAACGCTTTGTCGGTAGTCCAGCGCGGCCTGGGCTTCAAAATTCATCACATTCTTTCTCTTCCACAAGGCCCCCTGGTCGCTTTGGATCTGTTTTTCCACTATGGATTGGGCGCGAAATGAATCCACACCCTTGGCATAAAGGGAGATTTTGAAATCGTCGGTTTTCTCGTAGAGTTCTTGGAAGAAAGTATTTTGTTCATTGAAAGACGGAAACTCGGTCACATAGAGAGTCTTCCCAAAGGTTTCTCCAACTTTGAAGTAGGTGGGCTCCCTGAAATCCCAAGGGTAGGTGGTTAGCATTTCCCTTAAGGTTTGAAGACCGAATTCCCCGCCCGAGAAACCAGAAGCCTTTTTAAACCTCTCCGTGTTCCCCTGAAACCTTTGAAGTGAAAGTTCTTCAAACAATAGGGTATAAATTTCCTCGCTCGTGGCTTCTACTGGTTCAAAACCGACAATATTGAGTTGGGAAACCCAGGATTTTCCACGACGAAGAATTTCTTCGATTTTCAAAAAATCCTTTTCAATCCCCTTCTTGGGGCTCTTTGGTGGCAGAACTGTAAAAAGTATGTAGGATTGAAAATGGCAAATACGCTCTTCGGAATAAAACCGCCGCA
>PLZG01000090.1 GCA_003152075.1 candidate division FCPU426 bacterium | reverse complement strand
TAGACTCAAAATCTATCGTCCTCACGGACATGTCGGTTCAAGTCCGACCTCGGGCACCAATTTTTTTCTCTTGTTAATGTCTGGAAAAACTCTAAAAATCATTGTCCCTAGCAGAATTTAAGGGCTTCCGACCATTTCATTTTTTGGTCTGAGGCCCTTTTTCTTTTTGGCAGTCAGTGGCAGTCAAGGGCAGTCAAAACCGGTAAAAACTGGATACGAAAGACTCGTATAAGACACGGGTTGGACACCAACTGACGAGCAAAAGTCTATTGCAAAATCTATTGCGTCCTCTCCTGCGAATTTCCAAGTTTTAACTAAGAGCGATAGAGTATTAGTCTATCGCGTCCCCTCCCAGTATTACCTTGCATGAATCCTCAACCCGGCTTAAATCTAATCGTGGTTAGTAATCAAAATACTATTGGGTGGAAGCCGCCTGATGTTTTCAAATTTTTTTAAAGCAATTGAGAAGCACACTCCCCCTGTCCTGGTCGGATTTGGGGTCTATTCGGGTCTTAAATTCACGCTTGAGGTCTTTGGGGTCATTGGACTGTCCTTTACCCCTTTTGACACCCTAGCGGCCCTTTCCGTGGGATTTCTCTACTTGTTTGAGAAGCATGTCCGCATTGACCACCTTCTAGCCTTTGCTCCAGCCGTTATAGCCCTGGCCTTCTGCCATGACTTTTTCGGGGTGTTCCTGGGAAACGAAGGGTTTACGGGTGATGTTGTGATGGGCATTTCCATCATCATCGGCTTTTGCTTTTATTTCATTCATTTCTTGATGAGGCATGTCCCGGACCATCAGGGGGAATCACCAAAAGAGGAAGGAGGGAAATATTCCTTATACCTGGATGCGGAATATAAATATTTCATTCCTGGGGACTTTCTCAAGTACCACACTGAAGTTATCGGATCTTCAGGCATGGGCAAGACCAATATTTTCAATTATCTCATTGAACAGGGAATCAAGGATGGCCTTGGAATGTTTGTTTTCGATGCCAAATCCAATTACAACAAAACCATCCCTTATTACGCTGAAAAGCACCGAAGGCTTGGCGACCTAAAATACTTTGACTTAGCGGATATCAAACGAAGCCAGACCTACAACCCTGACTTTAAGGAAAAGGCCGACGAGGTTTTTAATGGCCTCATGAAGTCGATTTTTTTTGGGCCGGTGACACAGGAATTTTATCGGGACCAAGCCGCAGACGTTTTGAGCAACCTGACAAACCTTCTTTTCCTGGAGTTCAAGCATGTCACGCGGATGGATTACCAGAACCTTATATCCAATGAGATCAGGTCATTTGACACGATTAAGGCTTTGGCAAGGCGTCACGAGGACACAGTCTCAGGGAAATACTTCATGGAGAAGTGGGTCAATATGTCCGAAAAGGACAGGGAAATGAACCTATCGGGCCTTACTAGCAAACTTTCCCGGTTTACCAGCAGGGAATGGTCGCCTCTCATCAATACCTTGCACCCGGATATCCAGATGAAGGATGTGGTTGAGAAAGAACAGATATTTCTATTCGGCACATCTTCCCTTGTGAACCAGGAAGACTCTAAACCAGTAATTATTTCGGCCTTAATCGACTTGGCAGGGGTAATAGGGCAAAGGCTTATTGAGAAGTCAGATAGGCCCTTTTTCGTCTTTTTGGACGAGTTTTTGCGTTTCAAGCCCCGGACGGCCTTTTTGACCTGCGTATAGCCGCCGGTGTAGCCGTCCTCGGCCTTGAGGCGCTCGAAGATGCGCTTGGCCGTGTGGTGCTGCTTTTTGTGGACGTGCTTGTCGTCCTGGAGGATTTGCTGGATTCGGCCCAGGAAGGGCCCGATCTTTGGCTGGGGCCGCTCCTGCTTCATCTGGTAGTCGGGCGGCTGGCTGTTTTCGAGGATTTTCTTCAAGGTCTCCCAGTGGATGCCTTCTTCCTCCATCACCTGGCGCTTGGAGACCCCCTCCACCAGGATTTTCTTACGGATTTCAGTCCATTGGTCCATGTCCTTGTACACTCCTTTTTCCTCCCAGAGATGTGGTAAAAACCCCACATCTTCCAGGGAATTTCGGGGAGTGTCACACTTTTCGACCGCCCTTTTGACCCCTCAGACCGTCACACTTTTGGACCGGCGTTTACATAGGTTGTCATTCCCGTGTCATTGGAGGGACCTAGGTGTGGGGTAGGGGTGTCATTCCCGGTTCTTGGGCTCCCCTTGACGTTGAGGATGGTAAGGATAAAAATGTATATAGTTGTAAATGACTATAGGCTATATTATCCGAATGGAAACGACGACCAAAACCAAATCATACGAAAAAGCCATTCAGGTCTTTCGAGGCCACGGAGGTCTTCTCTCGTCCACCGAAGCCATGCGTGCGGGTATCCATCCCAGGGACCTTTACGCCATGCGGGACGCCAAACTGTTGGATCAGCTCAGCAGGGGCCTTTACCGGCTTTCCGATATGCCGTCCCTGGAAAACCCAGACATCGTGACGGTAGCCAAACGGGTGCCGGAAGGGGTCCTTTGCCTTATTTCGGCGCTTGCCCTTCATGAACTGACCACCCAAATACCCCATGAGATTTATCTGGCCCTCAAGATGGGTGCCAGGGTTCCACGGCTGGAGAATCCACCCATAAGGGTGTTCCATTTTTCGGGCAAAGCCTTTTCGGAGGGGATCGAGGAACGAAAGGTGGATGGCATAACCTACCGGGTTTATTCCCGCGAGAAAACCCTGGCGGATTGTTTCAAGTGCCGCACTGTCGTTGGGCTGGATACGGCCCTGGAGGCCCTCCGTAACTATTGGAGAAGCAAATGGAAGAAAACGGATGAACTCACAAGGTTCTCGAAAATCTGCCGGGTCGAAAAGGTCATGGGGCCATACCTAGAGGCGATACAGGGTGATTAAGCCGGTCATGGACATGGATATGGGCAGGAGGGGAATAAGGAGAAATCACAAACCCCTTAACTATTAAGGGGTTTGTGTAATGGCTATATTTATATGTATTGCAATCATTTGACATTATCATATTATTGCAATACCATTAATTAAGCTCCGATTGAGGTAGGGAAATGACGACCGCTACGCAACCCCGAAGAACAAATGTTGGAATGGAATTGGTCCGGCTTATGGCCGAGGAAGGCCACCGTGTCTTCACCATGGGGGAAGCCCGCAAGCTGGCCCCCAAGGTGGGAATCCGTCAGGCTTACCTTCCGGAGGCGTTGCACTTGCTTACCCAGGGCGGCTGGATTGCCGGTGTCCGGCGCGGGCTTTACAGCCTTTCCGGCCCCCTTACGGGCGGGGCTCCGGTCCATGAATTCGAGATCGCCACGGCCTTGGTCCCCAATTGCGCCATCAGCCATTGGTCGGCCCTCCACCACCACGGACTTACCGAACAAATCCCACGGAAGGTTTTCGCCACGACCACCAAGGACACCTGGGTGCCTTATGTCCGGGGAGGCGGTTCCAAGGGTGGTTATCCCGTGGGAAAGACCTACTACCAATTCATCCGGGTCATCCCAGAGAGGTTTTTTGGGTTTGAAAAGGTTTGGATAGGGGAAGTGAAGATCCAAATGACCGACCCGGAAAGGACCCTTTTGGACGGGCTGGCCATGCCGCAATATTTCGGCGGCTTTGGGGAGGTCTTGAACGCTTTGGGGCTTCTCAAGGAAAAGCTGGACCTTGAAAAGATGATCGGATACGCCATCCGCATGGACGTTGCCGTTGGCAAGCGCCTGGGATGGCTATTGGAAAAGCGGGGGTTCAGCGCGGCCAAGCTGGAACGTCTGGCAAAGGTTCCCTGTCCGGCTTTCCAGAAGCTGGACCCTTCGGGTCCGGCGAATGGGCCTTGCCATAAGCGATGGATGATCCAGGACAATCTTTCCGGAAAGGGCAAGTCTTGAAACCCTTACGCCAACGATTGGAAGAAGCCCGAAGGGCCACAGGAGCGCCTTGGGAGATATTGGAACGGGATTACCTGTTGTCCTTCATCCTGGCCGGGATAGCCGGGGTCAAGGAACTCAACGACACTTTGGTTTTCAAAGGTGGAACGGCACTCAAGAAGTGTTATTTCGGCGACTACCGTTTTTCGGAAGACTTGGATTTCTCAGCCCTTCCCAAGGCTCCCAAGGGAAAAGTCCTCGAAATGGCGATCATTGAGGCTTGCGATAAAGCCAGCGCCTTCATGAACGAATACGCCCCAGTTCAGGTGGTATGCAAGCCTTACAAGGAAAAGAAAGCCCATCCTTATGGCCAGGAGGCATTCGAGATAAGGGCGAAGTTCCCTTGGCATAGGGAACCCATGGCAAGGGTTTTGGTCGAGATCACGTATAAAGAGAAGCTGCTAAAACCCACGGTTAAGAAATCCCTCATCCACAAATACGGGGAGAAGTTGGGCGCCAAGATCAGGGTCTATGCCCTGGAGGAGATCGTGGCGGAAAAGCTGAGGGCCATTCTTCAAAACAAACGGGTCTTGGAAAAACGGGGATGGAGCCGGTCAAGGGCTAGGGATTTTTACGACCTTTGGCGTATCTTCAAGACCTATTCCAGGTCCTTGAAGCTTTCCGGGTTTCGTGGGGTCCTTGAGAGAAAATGCGCCGCAAAAGGTGTTGTTTTCAAGGTAGCGGCGGATTTCTTTCCTGCCGTGGTCATGGTGGAAGTGGAAAAGACTTGGGAACAATGGCTTGGGCCTTTGGTCCCTGATTTGCCGCCCTATAAAAAGGTTATCGACGAGTTGAAGCCCCAAGTGGAAAAGATTCTCAAGAAATAACCTGAATACCTTGGGCAATTGTTAGGTGTTTTTCCGACGCCGTCCTTTAAATCGCTTATAGAACGGAACACCAAAAATGCTTTCCTCAAGGCGTTTCCATTTGACCTCATCAAAGGCACCTTTCGGAGCAAACCCTAGGAAAACAGCTTTTTTTGCAAGCCCCGTATAACTAAGCGTGGTTTTCGTTGAGTTTTTTAACCGCACCAGGTGCTCTGCCGTGCAATTTCCTAGGGTTACTCCGGCACTTGCCATATGAGTTTTAAAGTCCGCATCAGGGAACAAAAGCTCAGCCGCAAAAACTTCGGCACCAATTTCAATCTCCGCTTTTTGATTCGAAGGATCACAATAAGAGGTGGCGATATCTTTATCTTTTAAAAAATGCTTTAACTCATGTGCCATGGTAAAAACCGTAGGCTCAGGAGGCATATCTTTGGCGACCATTATCGATGGTCCATAATCATCATTGATAAACGCGCCGCGAAGCTTTTTGAACTTATGCGGCCACAACTCATATTCAATGCCATGATGGCGAAATATCTTGCGAAGGTCGCTTTTCATTACGCGTGGGATAGAAATGCCGAATTCCGCTCGAACGAGTCGGGCTAGATCCTTCATTTCTTCGTAATATTCGGACCTTCCCATCAGGCATCCTTTCTTTTTCTCCCTGGCCGTGAACGAGTTGCATCTTTCAAAAGATGTTTCGCTTTACGATATTCCGCATAACGCTGCAATTCTTCCAAATCGGAAGGCTCCAACTGCTTGGCTGCCCGCAGGAGGGCATTTACTGGATCATTTGAAGGTACCATTTCTTTAGGCAAGAATTCGATGATAGAAACTTTGAAAAACCGTGCAACAGAATCCAAATCTTTTAAATCCGGCTTATACGTTCCAGTTTCCCAGCGGGAAATGGTGTTAGTTGCTACCTTTAGTTCCTTTGCTAGGCCCTCTTGAGATAAACCCATCCCATTCCTGAATTCCTGAATCTTCTTTCCAACGTGTTCGAAAATGTCCATAAAACCTCCGAAGGTATGTATCCTTTTTTAGGAAAATAATATCCTAAAAACGTTGACAGTGCCTATGGGTCGATTATATCCTATTACAGGATATCAATTCCACACTTACGGGAATTGGCCAATTTTAGTTTTGAGGAGGTTGTACATGTCGAAGAGTACCCGCAATACCGGCAAGCATTGGTCGCCATCTGATGTCCAGCAGCTGCGTCAAATGGCTTCCCAGAATACCCCCACCAGGGTGATGGGCTTCAAGTTGGGGCGAACCCCTGAGTCTATCTACTCCCGGGCATCGCAACAGGGGATATCCCTCAAGCCAACAAACCAAAGCCCCTATAACCGTCGGTCGAGGTAAGCACCCATGGGAACCGGAAGAATTTACAAAGTCAGTTGCGACAAGGCCTGGGGAAAGCATGTCGGCCTGTTTATCGAGGGTGAGGGTGTTTTCCATAATGCACCAGGAAAGGGAGAGCATCTTTCTAACATCCAGGCATTTTCCGAGGGAAAGCCGATTACCTATGAACTGGTCGAATCGGTTGATTACTTCACCGTCGTTAACAAGATCAATACGGCCTTGCAACGGCCAAAACAATACGACCTCCTCAAATACAACTGCGAGGATTCATTGTATGCAGTTCTTGAAGGCGAACCCAGGAGTCCACAGCGTAAGGCGGTAGGGGATTTTGTCGAGGGCCTCGCCAAGGCGGTCGCCGTTGTAATGATCATTGTCGGGGTGGTCGGTTTGGCGGGAGTCGCAGTCAAAGGAGCCGTTCGCGCCTTGCGGGCCTGATCGGTTCTAGTATTTACGTTTTGGCAGAAAAATAAAAATCAAGGAGGACAAGATGCCAGAGCATCGAGTCACATGCATCACGCTATCGTCGGGAGGAAGCAGGCATGAACACATCACGCACATCGGTGGGGCGGGATGGAAAATTACCAAGGAGGATGCCATAGCGCGGATCGACGGGAAAACCGATTCGTTCTATGTCTACGATGACAGGGCACAAAAAGGGGCAAATGTTGGGGTGGTCCGAGAAGCGGGACGTGCTCCATTCCTCCGGACGCATGCGGATGGTTACTGGAATGACAACCTATTGTCTCTTCCTAGGTGTTGATAACGTCCTTCAACCTTATTAACAAATAGGGTTTTGTGTAAGACGGATACTGGTGTCATCGCGGTAGGAGGGTTCAAATGGCGTATTACAAAAGATACAACAACGGCTTCAGCAGAAAGCGGGCAACGATGCCACCTGAATTTCGGGGTCATCGTCAGCCTATGAATCCATATTTTTATACATATGAGCAGATTCTTCAGATGTTGTATCTTGCACAATTGAGGCAAGCCCTGGAGCTGAGACAGAGAAACCAACAAAGCGCAACCACCGTACCGAAGCCGCAACTCGATTATCACGCGGTGCTTGGTGTCCCGAAGACAGCTTCCAAAGACGAGATTACGGCAGCCTGGCGGAAGTTGGCCAAGCAATACCACCCGGACACGGTTGAAAATTTGGGCCCTGAAGTTCGGAACGAAGCTGAGCGGAAAATGACGGTAATCAACGAGGCATACAACGCACTTAAATAAACTGGCAGACGTTAAACTCGAGTTCCGCTTAGCAGTTCTTGAGGGGGAAAGCCTTCCCCCTGGCCTCGACTTCCTTCGGTAATCCCCGGCGCACCCCCCTTCTCCTGGGGCTTTGCCCCAAGCCCTTTTTAGAGTAATATAATGATTATTAGGGAACATTAATTAGTTCCTATTTTAGGAACTGTGTGGTATCGTTTCATTGTGGATAAACCAATGGAGAATCCCAAGAAAGTGACCTTTAGATGCGATTATCGGGGAGAGACATTCTCCATGAGTTTATTAAAACATACAAAGACGCAGAAAATTGGCTCTTGAATTGGGTTAATGATGTTGAGAAATCAACGTGGAGTTCACCCCATGACGTCAAAAAGAATTATCCATCGGCCGATCCGATAGGGGGGAACAAAATGGTATTCAATGTTCACGGAAATAAATATCGAATGCAGACGAAGATTCTTTATAACCCTGCGAATATTGTAAGTATTGAATGGATACTGACCCACGCTGAGTACACGCGAAGTTTGAAAAGGAAGCCGAAATGAACTTAAAAATTATTGAAACTGAAAACGAACATAAAAAAATGAAATCGGAATTAGATTTGCTAATGGATAAAAACCCATCTGTTGGCACTGCCGATTTCAACTATATGACCCTTTTGGCGACTTTAATCGAAAAATACGAAAAGGAGCATTATCCTTTTGAGTTAAAGTCACCAATTGATTTTATCATTTTCAGAATGAATGAAAGAAATATGAAACAATCTGATTTAATTCCAATAATCGGTAGTAAGAGCAAAGTGTCCGAAGTGTTGGCTGGAAAGGTTACTTTATCACTTCCAATGATAAAAAACTTAAACAAATATTTGGACATACCTGCGGAAGTTCTTTTAGACACGAAGAACCCTTCAACAGCTCTCTTTGATGCTGACCAGTTTCCATTGAAAGAGATGAACAATAGGAATTATTTAAATATTAAGGACAGAACCGACGTTGGATTTCGGTCTGCACTTTCGGATTTTTTTGGAACGTCCAATCTTCAAAGTATTGGAGATGTTGCCTGGAGAAAATCTTCTAAAACCTCAACCGACGATCCGTTGGTACTTAATTCTTTATGCGTCTGGGAAACGTTTGTAAAAAAACAATCCGAAAAATATAATTTTTATAAAAATTATAAAAAAGATATAGTGGATGATAACTTTTTACGGGATATCGCTCATATGAGCCGCTATGAGAATGGGCCTCTTCTTGCGAAAGATTTTTTGGAGAAAAACGGAATCGCCTTAGTGGTTGAAAAGCACTTTTTAAAAACAAAATTAGATGGGGCGGCAATGGTTAACAAATACAACGCTCCTGTCATTGGTTTAACCCTAAGGTATGACCGTCTTGATTATTTTTGGTTCACATTGATGCATGAACTTGTGCACGTAAAAAACCATTTATTCAAAAGCACTTACAAATATTTTTTCGACACAATTAAATTCGATGAAGATTCAACGGATATTCTTGAAAAAGAAACAAACGATATTGTTGATGAAATATTTATTCCGCATAGGGTTTGGAAGACGAGCCCGGCTTTTCGTTCGAGATCAAGAGAGGGAATTATAAGTTTTGCGAATTCTCAACAAATTCACCCTGCAATAGTTGCTGGGAGGTTGCGTTACGAATTGAAAAAATACGAGAACTTTACTGATCTTATTGGTACTGGGAAAGTTAGGCGTCTATTTTCTTCCGAGGTGACGGCGTGAATAATCTCACTGAATATGTACCCTTCATCAAGGGTAAAGAAGGGGATATTCGAGCAATTGCTTGGTTGCAGAATGAATTCAAAAGAGATGTTTTTCCTTTAGTCGATATTCCTCACATACCTGTTGATTTCAAAACCAAAGCTCCGAAACACACAATCGAAGAGCACTTAGAAAATATAGCGAGTAAAATCGAAACTTATTGGGGTGAAGGGTTTGGCTTCTTTTATGATTTTTACGATATCTATTTGGAATACAAAACTAAGAATCCCTTTCGGATTTTTTCAAACTTTTTAAATGTAAAGGGACTTAGCGGAATACCTGTAATTGGAATAGACAGGACGCTTGAGGAAATTGAAACCGTTGAAGATATAATTCGGGAAAATAACTCTGATTTAGGCCTTCGGATTAATGTTGAAGACCAATTCGGGGATGTTATCGAGATTAATAAAAAAATTAATGAACTCATCGAAAAACTTTCTATTGCGCCAGATAGGATTCACCTTTTTTTAGATTTCCGATCGATCAAAGAAACTGCAGTTGAAGTCATCGGCATGGAAACCCCGGGCGACCATACCCTGGGACTTCAATTCACCTACCAAAGTTACATCTACGACGTTCAGGTGGTAGCCACCGGTTCCACCACGGCCACCGACTATGACCTCTACCAGCTTGTCTTGGGCGGTGAAAAAAGGCTTTCGCCCCAATGGGCCCTGCGGGGGGGACTGATCGCGGAAGAGGATATTTACACCCAAAGCGTCAACCTGAATTCCATCAATACTTCGGCGACGGTGGGAGTGGGGTACCAGGACAAGGGAATCAGGCTGGACAATAAATTCCTCCTGGGCCCGGGGGTGAGCTTGGACAATGTGAGCCATTACGGCCTCTCGTTGGGCGCGGAAATCCAGGGGACTTTATTCCTATGAGAAGGGAAGCGGTTGAAATGACCAGCAAGATGCGCGATAAGTTATATTTTTTATCAGCGGCCCTTTTCCTAGGGGTCACGGCTTTCGGGTGGGGGGCGGAAAGCCCCTCTGGTGCCGCCCCCAGCGCGCCCCCGGTTCCCGCGGGGTTGACGGCCGCGGTAAAAGGAAACGGCATCCAATTAAGCTGGGATAGCCCTTCCTCCGCAAATGGGTTCCGATTCAACCTTTACCTGGCCGATGAGAAGGGAAAAATGGGAAGAAAAATTTCGGCCCAACCCATTTCCGATAACCATGTCTTCCTTGAAAAAATGAAAATGGACAAGACCTACCGTTTCGTTTTAACGACGGTCAGCCCGTCGGGGATGGAAAGCGCCCCCACGGCCCCGCTGGTAACCCAACTGCCGGATGAAGAAAAGGCTTCCTCGACCCACGAATCGCAGACCGATTTGGAAAGCACCCCAACCCAAAAGGAGGACAGCCCGGAAAAGGACGAGGAGGAACCCTTCAAACCCGATTGGACGGGGGATGTGGGCTACACCTTTTCCATTCAGCCCTCTTCCCTAGGCCAAGGACAGTACAGCCAGGAGCTAAGCCTTTCGGGCAATTACAGTTTTACCGAGGGCGGCCATTATGTTTCCTTCAAGGCGGGAGGGGGCCAGCAAGTTCTGGAAGGCGTGAACACCAGCTTTGGGGCTTTTTCGTTGGGAGGGGGTCTGGGTTTCGGATTTTTCCTGCCTTCTTTAGATATTTCTTTTCAACAGGGGGCGCAAGCCTTGAATTCCCTGGATGGCACCCTGACCTTGACCTTCCAGTTTTTCAAGCCGCTTTCATTGGGATTGATTTTGGAAGGGAGTCCGCAAAACCACCAAGGCGCTCTTTTCACGATTCTGGGGGGGACTTCGGACCAGATCGACGAGATCGACAGCGTGGACCTGACCGGCGGCGCGGTCATCACCTTCATGCCCTGGGATTTCCTGGCCTTCACGCTGACCGGGGAACAGGATTATTCCACCACTTACCAATGGCAGGATATCCTGCATAGGCGCCCCCATTCCCTGAACCAAACCGAGACGATCCCCTCGATCACCCTAGGCTCCGAAATAATTTTCCTGGATCATTTAACCCTTAGCTTGTCCTTGCAGGAGGGTGAGCAAGACATCCCCGCGGGAGTCAGTTATAACCCCATCACCAAGAAGACGGTGAATTCCAGCGCCGCCTCAACCCAAACCTTCTCGGGGTATAGCTTTGGTCTTTCCTATGGTTTGTGATCCTTCGCTAGGTGGTTTGACGCGATTATCTTTTGGCAGGCGTCACTTACCTTCATCCTGCCCGGTCGCGCGGACCGGCATATCCGCCCCGGTGGAAATACAGCTTCTTAATAAGGCTTTTGATCAAATAAAAGGCGTTACTTTGGTTGGGCCCCACTTTGTTGGACCGAACCTGAACCCGTTACAATTCCGGAGTTATAGGGAGTGGCAGTGGGTGTGGCAACGGTTTTGCGGTGCCGCCTAACTTTCATGCGGAGCTGGTTTGTCAGCTGGGTTTGATCTATCGGTGTCGAGACGATATTGTTACCAAAAAGGGGTGTCGGCACCACAACAGGAGCTGGGGTAAAGGTGGGCGCCGGAACATAACCCGACGAACCTATGACACCTGGTTTATAGGTTTGGGAAATGGCCAAGTTGGCGACGGACAGGCACGATAAAACCATCAGCGCGGCGAATAATCTTTTCATAAAATTTTCTCCTTGGGAAATCTCGTTATTATTGATACAGGATAGGCATGAGACCCCGCGATAGCTATGACCCGGGTCATGTTTTTCGCCTCAATAAAATGTGGGAGTGGTTTCTATCATCTTGATAATCTCAAAATGACAGGCTGAAGGCGAGGATAAACCCACAAAGGCTTGAAGTTGAACAAACTGGTCCCCGAGAAGACGTGCCTTATTACTTTCCTCCCGATTAAAACTAAGAAAAACCCATTTTCGCTGACTATTTTCTTTGGATAAAACCTGGATTTTTCCCCGTTCAAACTGTCTATATTGTGGACTTGCTCAATAGTGGGGGACAATGGCCCTAAAATTTATGAATTCAAACCATCTCTTTTCTTTATGGAAAACATGGATTTTAGGGTTGGGGCTGGTGTTACCCTCGGCGCTTCTCGCCCAGGCCCCCCCGTCCCTTCCCATCACTCAATGCCTGCAAAGCGACACAACCAACCTGTTGTACGCGAACCTCGCTTATTGCTCGCCGACTACTGTGGGGCAGCCCCTGCCCCCTCCTGACAGTGCCGGGCAAAATTGGTTAAGCCCGGCTTATAACGCGCCTTCTTTGCCCGGGTGGGGAAGCGCGGTGTCGGTGAATTATCCCCTGGTGGGCAACTGGATCGTGCCTTGCGTCATCGCGGGGGCCGGGGGCAACCCCTGTTGGATTGGGTCGGACCTCACCGGTGGCAATCCTTGTGGGGGGGCCGCCACAAATGTGGTCAACGAGTATTTCCTGAATAGCTTCGTTATTCCCGCGGGGTGCGTGGTAACCCAGGCCACCCTGACCTACCTGAACGACAATACGGGAAGTATCTGGCTGGACGGAGTTTTGGAGGTTTCGAACATGGGGGCCTATAACCTTTGCACCACCGTCAGCATTCCACCTGGGGACTTCGTGCCTGGGGTCAATGCCCTGGCAATGGTGGCGGTTAATATTCCCATTGGGCCGGGGTTCATTAATTACCAGGGGTTCGAATACGACTTTTGTTATACCCTGGCCTGCAACCCCACCCCGACACCCACCATAACCTTTACGCCCACGATCACCCCAACTCCCACCAATACCTTTACCCCAACCATTACTCCCACCCCCACCCCTGTTCCCTTGGACGTTTTTTACGTGGATAAGAACCTTTTTAACCCCTCCCTCGGCAAGGCGGTTTCCATCACGGTGGATTACAACAAGTATCCGGGGGAATACAGCCTGAGGATTTACAACACGGCGGGGGAGCACATTAAGACCCTGGCCGACCAGGTGTTAAACGCCCCCGTGACCCAGTCTTACACTTGGGACGGCACCAACAAAAATGGGGATTCTTGCGCCAGCGGGGTTTACCTTTTTTATCTTATTGAACCGGAGGCCCGGAAATTGAAAAGAATCCTTTTGGTAAGGTAAAAAGGCAAGGGCCTTAGCCCGTACCATAACCAATTTTGAACTAATTTTTTCCCTCCCTTACCTTAAAATAACCACATGACTAAACCCTTTAATAAATCGGACTTCAAACCCGCTGTTCTCGACCCCAATACCGGAAAGACCTATACTGGTTTCGACCACATGGGAGCCCTGCAAGCCGCTGAGGATGATGGGACTCACTATCTGGGCCAGGAAAACACCGGGTTTCTTCACAAGGATGGAACCTTTTACACCCGCGCCCAAACTTGGGATAAGTGGGGATTCAAGACCAGCGCTGACTTGAGGTGAAGAATGGGGAGCCAGGCGGGCTTTGACCCAGGACTTTATATTTACTAACCGCGGGAATTTAGGAGGACCGATTGTCCAAAAAAGATTTTGAACACTTACCGGATCATTTTAAGCTGATTCCCATGCCGAAAAAGGAAGGCGGACAAAAACAAAAGAACATGTTGCTTCGATTCTTCGACGCGGTTTTTAAAAGCTCCAAAACCTCCGAGGCCCCCAAGTCCAAACTTCCCCTTTAAAAGGGAGTCGGGGGGCATACGGCAGGTATGCTAACTGTTTTTTTCAGTTGGCACAAAGTGCCTGTTGTCAGGCACATCTTCCCACTGTTCGCCTAGGGGGCTCACAGTAGGTGTGTCTAAACGGCTTGGCCTGCCGAAAACCCTGACGCCCATGCCCACTGAAAGTTAAACCCGCCCAGTTGGCCCGTCACATCCAGGACTTCGCCGATGAAAAAGAGCCCGGGCACCTTCTTTACTTCCATGGTTTCCCGGGAAATTTCCCTCGTGTCCACTCCACCCCTCATGACTTCCGCCATACGGTAGCCGAAGGTATCGGCGGGGATGAAGCGGTAAGCGTGGATTGCCTTTGCTAAGGCCATCAGGCGCTCATCGGACAGGGCCGACCAGGCACCTCTGGCTTCCGCGTTCCAGGCGATTCGTTCCGCTAGGCGGCGTGGGATACGCTCGGAAAGCCAAACCCGGAACTTGCCCCGGCCTCCTTCGGCCTTGTCCTTCTTCAGCTTTTCGTACGTTGATTCCACATTGAACTCTGGCACCCAATTCACCTCGATTTCCTGTCCCGGCTTCCAGTAAAGGGAAGCGTTGAGCATCACGGGGCCGCTTAAGCCTTTATGGGTAATCATGATGTCCTCTACCATTTTCCAATCGCCGCAGGAAACGCCCACACGCAGGTGGATGCCCGCCAAATCCTTGAATTGCTCCATTTCTTTTTCGGCGAAAGCCAGGCCCACCAGGGCGGGGGAGGGCTCGATGATTTTCAGGCCGAACTGTTGCGCCAGCTTAAACCCTAAGTCGGAAGCGCCCAACTGGGGCCAGGACAGGCCGCCGGTCGCCACGACCAGGCGCGGGGCTGAGTAGGTTTCCCCATTGGATTTGACCGAAAAAGAACCGTCCGCATGGACAACTTCTTCAACCTTTTGACCGAGCAGAAGCGTCACGCCCTTTGATTCCCCCCGGGAAACTAAAAGCTCAATGATGGCCTTGGCGCTCCTGTCGCAAAAGAGTTGGCCATCCTTCTTTTCGTGGTAGGGAATCGAGGCCGCCTTGACGATGGCGATGAAATCCTTCGGGGTGAATTTTGCAAGGGCGTGGTGGACGAAAGCTGGGTTGGTGGAAACGTAGTTGGCCGGCTTGGCGTGAAGGTTGGTGAAGTTACAGCGTCCGCCGCCGGAAACGAGGATCTTGGGAGCCGGTTTCTGGCTTTGTTCCATAACGAGGACTTTTCGCCCACGGGCCGCGGCTTCGGTAGCGCACATTAGCCCGGCGGCCCCGCCGCCCAGTATCATCACGTCGTAGGAATTCATGGGGATACCATAACAGCCGGGGGAATCAGGACGAAATTAAAAACGTATTGGTAAAAAAATGGCTAGTCGTGGTTTTCGCGGCCAGCCATTAAAGTTGACGGTAGATTAAAGTGAGCTTAATTCCAGAGCCAGGTCAGATTCGCTATCGGCACCCATTATGGTGAAGTCATAAGACCCGTTCTTAAAGAAGGCCGTTTGGGGAACCCCATAGACACCCGGGGAAACAAATACGCCATAAGTGTTCAACAGGGTAGGGTTTAGATCTACGTTGACCCTAATCACGATGACTTTCCCGGCGTAATCCTTGGCGAACTGGGTGATTATCGGCGCGTAATAGGTACAGGCAGGGCACCAGGTGGCCCAGAACTCCAGCACGACGGGTACGGTTGCGCTGGCGAGTATTTGGCTGAAGTTGGCGTCCGTACCGGTGATGACCTGACCATAGGGGAGAGGGGTTCCTGTCTTAGTCGGGGTATAAGTCGCCGTGGGGACGGCTGTGGGTGGAACGGCTGTTGGGATTAGGGTGGGCGGAAGGGGTGTGCTGGTGCGGGTGGCGGTTGGTGGAACGGCCGTTGAAGTGAAGGTCGCGGTAATTACTGGAACCGGGGTTGGTAGAGGGGGGACCGGGGTAGGTGTGGTGGAGGGGTTATAGGACGGGGAGGGTTGGGGTGTTATCGCCGGGCCCTGGAAATTATTCGTGTTCAGGGGGGAAGTGGCGAACTGGCTTGGGGAACAACCCACTGCCATCAATAAACCTGTAATTAATAGACCCATTGTCGCGTACGAGAAATACTTGATTTTCATAAATACTCCCAATTTAATAATTTAATCTGCTCAATATATAGAGTTTCTGGTAACGCTTTTATTCCCTAACGGCTCAAATTTCTTGAGGATGAGGAGAAAACGTATTGGAAAGCCTTTAAATTAAGGGGTTTGAGGCGATTCGGACTATTTTATCCGGCAAAATCAATCCAGGAAGGTTGAAGCCGTCAAGCTTCTTTTGAATCCAATGGTCCCTGCCCTTGGGATTTGTTTAACAAAAAATTATCAAACTATTTTGATGGGGGCTGTTAAATTGGCAACCCCAAGTTAGCTAAAGCAGACCTATATCGCTTTTTTAAATATTTTTTACATTTTGAAGGGAAGCCAATCATGCCTGAAGCTAATTTATTTTTAGACAAAAGACTCCATTCTAGGGTTCTGGTGAAGATCCCCGTGACCTTCCGTTTGATGGACGACCATAAGGAAATCACGATTGTCCGGGAGATGGGAACGAGGGTAAAGACCGGGCAAACCATGGATACGAGCTTGGGGGGCATGTATATCGTGGCGGAGACGCCCCTGAAAACAGGGGACATTCTCTCCTTAAAAATATCAATTCCCGGGAGGACGGCACCCACAACGGCTTTCGCCGAGGTGATGTGGTCCAACGCGACGGGAGCCGGTATCCGGTTTTTAGCGATGAAGGAAGAGGATATTAAATTGCTGGAGGCTTTCCTAGAAAGCTTGGCCGTCAGCAGTTAATTCAGGTAGTCCCTGAGCATCCGGCTTCGGGAAGGATGCATCAATTTACGAAGGGCCTTGGCCTCGATTTGCCGCACCCGCTCACGGGTGACCTTATAGATGCTGCCCACTTCCTCAAGGGTGTGCGGGGTGCCGTCGGTTAAGCCGAACCTCATGCGCAACACCTCAGCCTCCCTTTCTTTAAGCGTTCCCAAGACCTTGGAAATGCGCTCCTTGAGAAGCTCGAACGCCGTGGCGTCCTCGGGGCTGATGGTTTCCTTATCGGCGATGAAGTCGCCCAAATGGCTGTCTTTTTCCTCGCCCAGGGGCGTTTCCAGTGAGATAGGGTTCTGGGCGATCTTGAGAACGGCCCTGATCTTTTCCACCGGCATGTCCAGTCGCTCGGCCACCTCGTCGGCCGTGGGCTCGTGGCCCAATTCTTGGACCAGATCCCTGGAAGTTTGGATGGACTTGTTGATGACCTCGTGCATGTGGACCGGGATACGGATGGTCCGGCTCATGTCCGCGATGGCGCGGGTGATGGATTGGCGGATCCACCAGGTGGCGTAGGTGGAGAACTTATAGCCACGGCGGTACTCGAATTTTTCCACTCCCCGCATGAGGCCGATGTTACCCTCTTGGATCAGGTCCAGGAACGGCAGGCCGCGGTTGTTATATTTCTTGGCGATTGAAATAACCAGGCGCAGGTTGGCTTCCACCAGCTCCATCCGGGACAGGTAGGCCTCTCGCTCGCCCGTGCGGATTTGACGCATCAGGACCTTCAGGTGATCCCGGTGGGCCATGGCTTCCTTCTCGACACGCTTGATTTCCCGGCGCGCGCCGTCCCAAAGGCGGCAAGCCTGGATAAAGTCCTCGCCCTTGAGGGCGCTTTTCTTTTCCAAGGTCTTGAAGCTCGAGGACTCCCCGTGGGTGAGAAGGCTGGGCAATTTGAGGTAAAGCTCGGGAGCCAGCTTCATCCGCTTTTCTTGCTGGCGCATGAGATGTTCCTGCTCCTCGACTGCCTCGCCCTTGTCGCGCAAGGCGGCGGTCAAACCTTCCTTCACTTTCTTCTGGAACTGGCAGTCCTTGACCAGCCAGATAAGGTCGATAAGCTTGGCGTCCAACTGTTCGGACAGGACCTTTCGTTTTTCCTCGCCCAGGGTCTTGAGACCGGCCTTGTGCTGGAGCGATTTGACCTGGCGTTCCAATTTCTTGAGCTTGGAGTAGTTCTTCCGGAGCTTGGCAAGGATCTTTTTTTCCGGCGGCCCTTGGGGCAATTCGGCATAGGAATCCAGGTTCAGGACCTCCCGGATAGTTTTCTTTTTCGTCAGGATGGAAGTGAATAGGTTGTGCAGTTCCTGGAAACCAAGAAGGGAACCCAGGACGGCCTTGTCGGCCTTGAACTCGCCGGACTCTATTCGCTTGGCGATGGCGATTTCCTCGGCGCGGCTTAAAAGGGAAATCTTGCCCATCTGGTGGAGGTACAACTTCACCGGGTCGCCCACTCGGGTCTCAACCCCGGCGGTTTCCAAGGCCTTGCCGATTTCCTCTTCCTCGTCATCCGCCTCGTCGTCCTTTTGGGCGCCATCAGCGGCGGTTTCGCCTCCCTTTTCATCGTCGGGAAGGGCGGAAGCCTTTTCCTCTTGGGCCACTACTTTAATATCGTTGTCCCCCAGCATTAGCAGGATGTCGTCGATCTCCTCGGAAGAGACGACCTCGTCCGGCAGGATATCGTGAACCTGCTTGACCGTGATGTAGCCCTTTTCTTTCCCCGCCTTAAGAATGTTTTGGGCGTGTTCGGAATTTTTTTTGGGTTCTTTAGACTTCATTGGCCCTCCATCGGTACTTTTTTTCACGACTCACACTGGTTTAAAACCTGGGCCAGGGCCACAAACCTTAATGTCGGCAGATTCAGCCGGAAGGTCCAGGGGGGCGCTATTCTACTGTAATTGCGGCTTTTCGGGGTATTGATTTATGGGGCAGGGAACCCCTTTCCAGGTGGGGATTCGTATATATCACGCAACAAAAGGGGGATCCAAGGTCCCGGGCGACCCCGGGAGTTGTTTTTCTGGGTAATTTTCCAATGACCCCTACTAATGCCGCCTCGGGCGAAAGAACCAATCCAATTGCGAGACTTGGTGAAACACAGACAAATTGAAATTGTGGGAATGGTCGTTTTTGTGGACCCCAAAAAACAAGAATGCCGTGTTCGCTTAGAGCAGGATTTTCCCCTAGAGACTTGGAGCTTCGGGGAAATCGATCTTTACCGCAAGAGAACGCCCCAATAATCCGTAAGCGCCTTGCTTGCGTTGAGAAGCTGGATGAAAAATCCGTCTTTCCACAAAAGCCCCTAATCAGAGTCAATCTCAATAGCGATTTCAATTAATAATTGATAGCAGAATCTCTTTTCGCTTAGTCGGTGACATTTCTTGGGCGTGAACCAAGGGAAATTCAGGTTGTGACCGCGGTTTGAAATGGTTTAATCCTTCGATCTTTTTTGTCATCGAGTTATTCGCCCTATAGGCCCAAATGGGTGGTTCAGAACCCAAAAAGGCCGTAAACAGGCCTCATTCTGTTGCGCTCCCAAAATGGCGATGTTATAGTAAAGATCAGGTTTTTAGACAGTATTACCCGAGGTTTTATGAGCGCAGCTCCCGCTGGTGGTGATAAAAAAAACATCGTTAAAATGGCCTATATTTATTTCCAGGAAGGTCGCTGGGATAAGGCTATCGAAGAATATAAAAAGCTAATCGCCCTGGATCCGGATGATATCAATACCCACAACATGCTGGGAGACGTTTACGTCAAGAAAGGCGCCCCGCGCGAAGCCTTTGAGGAATATATAAAGGTCTCCGCGGATTTCTCCTCCCGGGGTTCATCCGATAAGGCCACTATTGTTAATAAAAAAATAGCCGCCCTCGATTCCAGCCTCCTTCCCGCCGAAGCCCAGAAAAGACAAAGTCTAATCAAACAGTCCATTAAAGCCGAGTCGGCGATGGAACAAGGAAACGTGGACGAAGCCATTGAGGCCCTCAGCGAGGTCGCCAAGCTGGACAGCGAAAACTTGGGGGCTTACGCCAAACTGGGAGAGCTTTTTGAGAAGAAAGGCGAGGTTGCCAAGGCGGTCCAACAGTACCAGATGCTGGGCGGGGTGTTCGTCAAGAACCGCCTCTTCAAAAAAGCCCAGGAAATGTTCCAAAGGGTCATCCAACTGGAGCCCAATAATATCGAGGCCCGGATCAATTTGGCCCAAATCTTCATCAAACAGGGCTCGGAGAGCGACGCGAAAAAGGAATTCCTGGTAATCGCCGAACTGGCCCTCAACACCGGCGATATTGAAAACGCCAATACTTATGCCACGAAGGCCGTGGAATTCAAGAGCATCGAGGCCCACTATGTTCTGGGCATGGTTTTATTCAAGAAACAACAGCTCTCCGAAGCCAAGGCCGAGTTCGAGAGCTTGCTGCGTTTTAAGGTCAACCACGTGGGCGCCCTGACCTACCTGGGAAAAGTTTACCTGGAAATGAACCAGCCGGACAAAGCGTCCGAAAATATCCAAAAGGCCCTGAAGATCGAGAAGGACAACCTGGTGGCCATGGAAGCCTGGGTCGAGCTTTGCGTCAAGAAGGGGAACAAGCCCGATGCCATCACGACCCTTAAAACCTTGGTGGACCGTTACTCGGAAAAGAACGAACTGGGCAAAGCCATTGAGTTTTCCCGCTACTTGGTTTCCCTCGATGAGAATTCGATAATGGCCCAAACCAAGCTCGGGGAATTTTTGAAGCAATCGGACGACAAGCACGGGGCCGCCGACGCCTTCTTCAAGGTCGCCTTGCTTCACGAAAAACAAAATAAAAAAGAACCCATGATGGAGTTTGTCCGGAAGACGCTGGAATTAAATCCGGGTCATTCGGAAGCCCAAAAAAGAATGATGGGCGACGTGACTGGGCAGGCCAACTCGCCACAGGCGGCGGCCCAAGCCCCTCCGGGGGCGACCAAGACCGCAGAGACAATCGGTAAAATTCCGGTCACGGGCGTGCTGGACCTGGAGCAGGAGACGGTCAAACCCCCGAAGGCTGAAGCGCCGCCACTGGTTGAGGCGCATCTCGAAAAAGCGAAACCAGTTCCCAACGAGGCTGATTTTCAGGATGAAATGAGGGCCCAGCTGGCGATTGCCGATGATTACGTCAATCAAGGATTGGTCCAGGAAGCCATCGAAATTTACCAGCAATTAATGGAAGCGCACCCGAATCTCCCGGAGTTGAAGGAAAAACTGAACCAAGCCTACACGGCTTATGTCAAAACGGGGGATGACGTTATCGGGGCCCTGGAAGCTGAAAAGAAAGCGAAGGAAGAAGAGGATACGAATCTTCGCAAGGAGATGGAAAAGAAAGCCTTGGAAGAGGCGAAGCGCTTAAGGGCCGAGATGGAACAAAAGGCGAGGGCGGAAGCGGAAAAGCAAGCGAGGGCGGAGCTGGAGAAAAAGGCCCGCGATGAAGCCGACAAAAAAGCCAAGGAAGAAATGGAGCGGATGGCGAGGGAAATAGCCTCGAAGAAGTTGCAGGAAGAGTCCGAAAAGAGGGCCAAGGAAGATCTGGAAAAACGCGTCCAGGAAGAAACGATTAAGCGGATGAGAGAGGAAGCGGAGCGCAAGGTGCAAGCGGAAATGGCGAGCAAGGCGAAAGAAGAGGCGGAAAAGAGATTCCGGGAAGAAAAAGAGAAAAGCGCGAAAAAAAACGCGGCCCCGGTCAACGAGATAAAAACCTCTCGCTCCGAACCGCACTCCAAGGGGGAGCAGGCCATTGAGGAAGACAAGGACGGTTTCATGACAATTGCCGTGGCGGACATTTACACACGCCAGGGCCTTTATGAGGAAGCTGCCAAAATTTACCACCGGATTTTGCAAATGGAGCCCGACAACCAAGAGGCGAAGAAAAAATTAAATGAATTGGAGAACCTCACGAAATCAAAGTCCAACAAGGCGACCCCTCCTGAAGCCCCGCCGCCCCCCTCCTCAAAATCCGTAGAGCCGCCTCCATCCCCGCCCTCCCCACCTTCAGATTCGGGTGGCAAAAAGAAACCAAATAGGGTAGGCTACGTCTGATTTTAACAGGATAATTATTTCCTAAAAGCGGAGACGCAAGGTCCCGCGCCAGCCTGTTAGAGGACACTGCCCATGAGTTACGAAAATTTCTACGGGTTAAAAGAACAAGCCTTCTCCAACGCCCCGGACAGCCGCTTTTATTACGAAAGCAGCCAGCACGCCGAAGCCATGGTCCGGATGTTGCACGCCGTCGATACCATGAAGGGCTTGACGGTCGTGGTGGGCGACATTGGGGCGGGGAAAACCCTTCTGGCCCGCAAGGCCCTGGAAAAACTCGAGCAGGACCCCCAATATGAAGCCACCCTCCTCGTCATTGTCCACAGTGAAATCTCAGCCGAGTGGATGCTCAAAAAAATCGCCCACCAATTGGGCGTGGACACGCCCAGCGAGACCAAGGGCCAGGTGATTTCCCAATTATACGAACGCCTGATGAAAATATACGAGGAAGGGCGCAAGGCGGTCGTTTTAATCGACGAAGCCAACATGCTCCAGAAAAAAGAAATTTTTGAGGAGTTCCGGGGCCTTCTGAACCTTGAAGTCCCGGGCCGAAAACTCATTTCCATTGTCCTCCTTGGCCTTCCCGAGTTGGAAACCTACCTTGGGTTGGACCCCCCCCTTCTTCAGCGGGTCGCCATGAAATTTTTCATTAAGTCCCTTACCCTGGATACCAGCGAGCAATATATCCGCCACCGTTTAAACGTGGCGGGTTGCGAAAGGGATATATTCACCCAAGCCGCTTTCCAGAAGATTTTTGACTACACCAAGGGAATACCCCGTTTGATCAACACCACCTGCGACAACGCCATGCTGGAGGGATACCTCTTGAAAAGGGAACAGATTGACGCCGATATCATCGAACAGGTAGTGAAGGATCTGGGACTTAAGAAGGATTAACCCTCCCCTCAAGCCTCCCCAAGAAACTCATTCAACAAAAATAGTTAAATCAGCGGGCAGGGGTCCTGATTTTGGCCCGCTTTGATGAATTGACTCCTTCGCCCATGAAAAGTATAATTCGCACCGTTTCAACGGTTTTGCCTAGTTTTACGCGCGGGAGTAACTCAGTGGTAGAGTGCAACCTTGCCAAGGTTGAAGTCGCGGGTTCGAACCCCGTCTCCCGCTCCATAGATTCCCGGGGCTTGGCCCCGTGGCTCGTTCAGGTAATCATTGGAATAGTTGAACGGTGGATCGAGGAAAACTTGATTCCCCGCTCGGTTGCTCCACTGGCCACCTTTCTTTTTTGGGCAAGGGGCGGCATACCCAAGTGGTTAAGGGAGCGGTCTGCAAAACCGCGATTCGGCGGTTCAAATCCGCCTGCCGCCTCCATCTTTCCCCAATCCTTTTACCTCCCTAAGCCCCACCCATGACTTCAATCCGATGGAAATCCCAAGATTTAAAAAGGATGAAAACCCTTGGGATTGAACCATCCGAGGCCAATCGCCAACTTGAGCTTTTTAAGAATCCACCTCCTTTTGCCTCTCTGGACCGGCCAGCCCTGACTGGGGATGGAATTATCCGTTTAAATTCGTCCCAAGAAAAATCCGCTCTAAGAAAATTCGAGACGGCCCGCCGAAAGGGAAGATTCATTAAGTTCGTCCCCGCCTCGGGGGCGGCTAGCCGGATGTTTCACCTTTTAATGAAATTTCTACAGCGAAAACCCTTTTCCCCAGAGGACCTTAAGCGGGAAATAATCAATGGGGAGAAGGACAGCCGGCAATTCCTTGAATTCATGGAATCCATCTCAAAGTTCGCTTTTTTCGATGAACTTGGGAAGGTCATGGCCCAAAGGGGTTTGGACTTGGAGACCCTCCGCCGGGAGGGCCGGTTCGGGGAAATTCTCGAGGCCTTGCTTTTGCCCAATGGCCTTAATTACTCCCAAAAGCCCAAGGGCTTGATCAGGTTCCACACCTATTCGGGCGGGGCAAGAACTCCCCTGGAGGAACATTTGGTGGAGGCAGTTGAAACGGTCAGGGATGGGGGCGCGCGTTGCCGTATCCATTTCACCGTTTCCGAGGAGCACCAAAAACAATGCCGGGGCCATTTCCTTGAAGTCCGCGAGAAACACCAAAAAAAATTCGGAGTCAGATTTAATGCGCGATTTTCCATCCAACGCTCCAGTACCAACACGCTGGCGGTGGATGGGGACAACCGCCCTTTTCGGGACAGGGAAGGTCGGCTTGTTTTCCGGCCCTCCGGACACGGATCACTTTTGGAAAACTTGAACGACCTTAAAGGCGACCTGGTTTTCATCAAAAATATCGATAACGTGACAATGGAGCATTCGGCCGACTCTATCGTTAATTGGAAAAAAATCCTGGGAGGCTATTTGGTCACGCTCCAGGAGGAAACCTTTAAATTTCTCCGGCTCCTCTCGATAAAAAAAATAAAGCCCGGGGATTTATTGAAAATCACGACATTCACCCGCAAGAACCTGATGATTGACCTGGGCGATGATTTTTCGAGCCTGTCACCCGCCCAAAAGGGGAGGCGTCTGAAGGAAGCGCTTGACCGGCCGATTAGGGTTTGCGGGGTGGTGGTCAATACGGGAGAACCGGGTGGTGGACCCTTTTGGGTAAGGGGGCTGGATGGCCGGAATACCCTACAGATTGTTGAGTCCGCCCAAATCGATTTAAAACAAAAAAAACAAAAAAAAATTTTTGAGAAATCCACCCACTTCAATCCCGTGGACCTGGTTTGCGGGGTTCGCCATTGGAATGGCAAGCCTTTTGATTTGAACCGATTTCGGGATTCACGCGCGGTATTTATCAGCCGAAAATCAATGGAAGGAAAGGAATTGAAGGCCTTGGAACTGCCCGGCCTTTGGAACGGGGCCATGGCGGATTGGATCACTTTGTTTGTGGAGGTCCCACTTGATACTTTCAATCCGGTAAAGACCTTTTTCGATTTGCTCAAACCCGCCCATCAAGTGAAGGTATAATGACCGAACCTTTTAAAGAAATGGATTTATTATGAAATCAAACATTGTCACGGGCGGGGCCGGTTTCACCCCATTTTTTTATCCTCCCTCCAAGGAATACGGGGTCGAAACAACGGTATATCACAGGACTTCGTTTCTGAGTGGGGAGGACTTCTTATGACAATCATTGTCACTGGTGGGGCCGGTTTCATCGGCTCCAATCTTGTTTACCATTTACTCTCAAAAACGAAGGGCGATCGAGTCATTGTTTTTGATAAACTCACTTACGCTGGGAATTTATATAGCCTTCTTGACGCCTTGAAAAATTCCGGGGTTCGTTTCGTCAAAGGCGACATCGCCGATGGAAAGGCAGTCCAAAGGCTTTACCGCCAATTCCAGCCCCAATTTGTCCTCAATTTGGCAGCGGAAAGCCACGTGGATAGGTCCATAGAGGGGGCGGGCGATTTTGTCCGGACCAACTTAACGGGTACTTTTCAACTTTTGGAAGGGGCAAGGCATTATTGGGGTGGGTTAATCCCAGTCGCCCGCAAGAAGTTTAGATTTTTACACGTTTCCACCGATGAAGTTTATGGAAGCCTGGGCAAGAGCGGGGCCTTCTCTGAAAAAACCCCTTATGCCCCCAATTCCCCTTATGCAGCCACAAAAGCCGGGGCGGACCATTTGGCCAGGGCCTATTACGAAACCTATGGGTTACCGGTAATCGTCACGAACTGCTCGAATAATTACGGACCCTATCAATTTCCGGAGAAGCTCATTCCCCTAATGATTTTAAACGCCATGGAGGGGAAACCGCTTCCTGTGTATGGGGACGGCCTCAATGTGAGGGATTGGCTTTACGTTGAGGACCATTGCGGCGCTTTGTGGCAAGCGGTCACTCGCGGAAAACCCGGTGAGAAATACAACGTGGGGGGAAACAGCGAACAAACTAACTTGCAGGTTGTCCATAACCTGTGTCGTCAACTGGAGTATCTGTTGCCCTCCCGAAAGAACCGCGCCCTTCTTGAGAAGAAAATTAACCGGTACGAGGATCTCATCACCTACGTCAAGGACCGCCCGGGACATGACCGACGTTATGCGATTGACGCTTCCAAGATTAAAAGGGAACTTGGGTGGAAACCGCAACATGGTTTTGCCGAGGGAATGAAAAGGACGGTTAGCTGGTATTTGTCGCGTATGGATTGGTGCGAAAGGGTTCAGTCGGGAAAATATAACCGCCAACGTTTGGGTTTGATAAGGCATAAATAGCGGGTTTTCGGTTAATCATTACCGGATGAAAGGATTTATATGAAGGGTATTCTTTTGGCGGGCGGGGCGGGAACCAGGCTTCATCCCATGACCAAAGCGGTAAGCAAGCAATTACTCTCGGTTTACAACAAACCGATGGTCTACTACCCCTTGTCGGTTTTAATGTTGGCGGGAATTCAAGAAATTCTTGTCATTACGACACCCCAGGACCAGGCGAGCTTCAAGCGTCTTTTGGGTGACGGAAAGGAATGGGGCCTCAAGATACAATACGCAGCCCAACCGAAACCCGCGGGGATCGCCCAAGCCTTTCTGATTGGGAAAAAATTCATCGGGAAAGACCCTGTCGCGCTGGCTTTGGGGGACAACATCTTTTACGGGGGTGGATTGCCCGACCATCTTAAAAGCGCTATTGGACGGCAAAACGGCGCGACCGTGTTCGCCTATTGGGTCAAGGATCCGGAACGCTATGGAGTGGTTGAGTTCGGCAAGGATGGGAAGGCGATTGGCATCGAGGAAAAACCCAAAAAGCCCAAATCGCCCTTCGCGGTGACAGGTCTGTATTTTTTTGACAATCGTGTTGTGGAAATCGCGACTCGTTTGAAACCATCCGCCCGTGGCGAACTTGAAATTGTCGATTTGATTTTGGCCTACCTGGAAAAAAATCAATTGGCGGTCGAAAGGCTGAGCCGTGGGATTGCGTGGCTGGATACGGGGACACCTGAGGCTTTGATGCAGGCCTCGTTATTCATCCAAGCCATCGAGGAAAGGCAGGGCTTGAAGGTATCTTGCCCCGAGGAAATCGCCTATAAGCAGGGCTTTATCACGGCGAAGGACCTCAAAAAGCTGGCTGAAAAGATCAGCCCAAGCAGTTACGGCCAATATCTCGAGTCCATTTTAAAACAGGATTTTTGATGCGTTTTTCCCCCACCCGCCTGGAGAGCGTTTTATTGATCGAGCCCACCGTCCACCGGGATGGGAGGGGCTTTTTTCTGGAAACTTATAAAGGCAAGGATTTCCTGGAAGCGGGCATTCCCCTATCTTTTGTCCAGGACAACCACACCAAGTCCAAGGGTGGCACTCTCCGTGGGCTTCATGCCCAACTCCGCAAGGCTCAAGGAAAATTGGTCCGAGTAACCCAGGGTGAAATTTTCGATGTGGCGGTGGACGCCAGGCCCGATTCCCCTACTTTCGGGAAATGGGAGGGGCATAAGCTTTCCGGGGACAACTTCCTTCAACTTTACATTCCTCGTGGTTTTTTGCATGGGTTTTGTGTTCTCAGTCCCACAGCCGAGGTTGAGTATCGGTGTACCGATTATTACGACGCCAAAGATGAAATCGGGGTTGCCTGGAATGACCCCTATTTGAAAATCCAATGGCCCATCCCAAACCCCCTTTTGTCGGAAAAAGACAAAGGCTTAAGGACATTCGCCGAAATGGGGAAAGATTTCGAATCCTATCGGGGGCTCAAGTAAAAGAGTGTTGAAAAGTCCACCGAGAGGGCTTATAAAGTAGAACTCATTTCAGGTTAAATGGGATTTTGTTTCAGGTTTGCGGGGGCGTATAGCTCAGCTGGTTAGAGTACTTCCTTGACATGGAAGGGGTCACTGGTTCGAGTCCAGTTACGCCCACCATTTTTCCCGCAATTTCGAGTAAATCATCAGGATCTTTCATGTCCGAAAAATACGAACCCAAACATAGGATGGACGAATCGCTTTATAAGCTCCGCCATTCCATGGCCCATATCCTTGCGGAAGCCGTACTGCAAGTCAGGCCCAAAGCCCAATTGGGTTTCGGCCCTCCTATCCGGACTGGTTTTTATTATGATTTTCTTCTCGAGGAACCCCTGACAGAAGCCGATCTTCCCGACCTGGAAAAGCGAATGCGCAAGATTATCCAGGAAAAGCAGGAATTCAAGCGGGAAGACCTTCCCCAAGAACAAGCCGTCCAAAAGCTCGCGGGAATGGGTCAAAAGTTGAAAGTCGAATATGCCGAAGAACTCCTCAAAACAAACAATTCCCTCAGTTTTTATTCCAGCGGGCCTTTTGTTGATATGTGCGAGGGACCACATGTGCAGGACACCTCTAAAATTCCGGTTATGTCTTTCAAGTTGGACTCCATCGCGGGTAGCTACTGGCGGGGCGATTCCACGAGGCCCATGTTGACCCGTATTTATGGATTGGCGTTCCCCTCGGAAAATGAATTGAAGGAATTTATCAAAAACCGCCAACTTGCGCTCCAGCGGGACCATCGCAAGCTGGGCCAGGAGCTGGAGCTTTTTACCATTGATGAAAGGGTGGGGAAGGGCTTGCCCCTATGGCTGCCCAACGGAACGGTTATTCGTGATGAGTTGGAAAAGTTCGCAAAGGAACTGGAATTCCAGGACGGTTATGTTCGGGTTGCAACCCCACATATCGCCAACGGTGATTTGTATAAACTCTCCGGGCACCTTCCCCTTTATAAAGAATCGATGTTTCCTCCTATGCGAAGCATCGAGAAGGATCCTGATTCCCCCGCGGAAGAGTTTTATTTGAAACCCATGAATTGTCCCCACCATCACATGATTTATTTGAACCGTCCCCGAAGTTACAGGGAGCTTCCCTTAAGGTTGGCGGAATACGGGACCGTGTACCGCTACGAGAAATCCGGCCAATTGGCGGGGTTGCTGCGGGTTCGCGGGTTAGCCATGAATGACGCGCATATCTATTGCACGCTCGACCAGGTGAAAGAGGAAATCAAGAAGGTCGCCGCCATGCACAAGCTTTATTATGAAAAGTTCCGCATGGATAAAATCTGGGTCCGGTTATCCCTGCATGACCAGGACAAGGGTAAGTTTACCGAGGGCGAGGAGCTTTGGATTAAAACCGAGAACATCCTTCGTGAGGTCTTGAGGGATTTGGGTGTGGAATATGAGGAGGCCGTGGGTGAGGCCGCTTTTTACGGTCCTAAGATCGATTATCAAACGGAAAACGTCCTGGGCCGGGAAGAGACGGCCTCGACGGTCCAGTTGGACTTTACCTCTCCCGAGCGCTTCAATATGGAATATGCGGCCCCGGACGGCTCCAAGCAACGGCCCTTCATCATCCACCGGGCACCCCTGGGGACTCACGAGCGGTTTATTTCTTTCCTGATTGAGAGATGGGGCGGGGCTTTCCCGACCTGGCTTTCCCCGACTCAGGTTCGAATCGTACCGGTAGCCGAGGATTTCCGCGGTTACGCGGAAAAGATATCCTCCGAGTTAAGAGGCTTGATGATCCGGGCCGAAGTGGACGAGTCCAACGATTCCTTTTCAAAGAAAGTCCGTAACGCCATCACCAAAAAAATCCCGAATATCTGGATCGTGGGCGCCAATGAGGTGAAGGACCAGACCGTTACCTGGCGCAGGTATGCGGTTGAAAAACAGGCCCAGGTACCAACGGAAAAAGCCAAGGCGGCCCTGGTTGCGATGATACAACAGCGAATCATGGACAATTTCGGGGATGTCGACCTTCCGCTTTAAGTCTTCGGTTAAAAAGCCTTTGACAAAAAAAAGAGCGAGGGTTACTATCCTTTCCTCAAGCAGGGGCCTCCGTCCCTCACCCTAAGCCCTTCGGGCGCGAACGGGTTTTGATGGTATCCGCACTATTCGATTTGGATATTTTCATTTAAAGACGGACCTTGCCTGGCGAGGTTCGTCTTTTTTTTATCCTGTTTTTGGAGGTAATTACACATTTCTTCGACAAAAGAATTAAAGATCAATCATCAGATTCGCGCGCGTCAAGTTCGCTTGGTGGGTGAAGAGGGTGAACAGCTTGGAATCATTGATTTGAGCAAAGCCATCGCGATGGCCCTTGAAAAAAACCTGGATTTAGTGGAAGTGGCTCCCGAGGGAGTCCCCCCCGTTTGCCGGATTTTGAATTACGGAAAATTCCGTTACGCGCAGAGGAAGAAAGAAAAAGAAGCTTCCAAGAAGCAAAGGGTCGTTAAGGTTAAAGAAATCAAGATGCGGCCCAAGATCGACGAACATGATTACCAAACCAAGCTCAATATGGCTTGGAAATTTTTTGGGCACGGGGATAAGGTCAAGCTGACGTTGATGTTCCGGGGCAGGGAATTAAGCCACAAGGACTTAGGACGACAGCTCATGGATCGAGCCGTTTCGGATTTGAGCGAAGTGGCTGATATTGAGGCCCCGCCTAAGGATGAGGGGATGCAGATCGTGGCTCTCTTTAACCCGAAACCCCAAGCGCAGAAAGCGGCGCCGAAAGAAACGCCCGCCAAAGAAGATAAAACTTTGGAAAAGGAAGAGAAAAAGCAGAAAGCGGCGCCAAAAGAAAAACCCGCTATGGAAGATAAAACTTTGGAAAAGGAAGAGAAAAATGGGTAAGGGACCAAAGACGAAAAAGAGTATTTTGAAGCGGTTTAAAATCACGGGCACCGGGAAGTTGAAGATTAAAAAAACCTCCGGCCATCGCCACTTGGCATCCAGTACTTCGAATAAGAACAGGCGACAGGCGAAACTGCAGCCGATGCTGAACGCAACCAACACCAAGAAGATTAAAAGAATGATCGGAATTTAAGGAGAAGGAAAATGGCAAGAATTAAACGAGCAGTCGCCAAGAGAAAACGTAAGAAGAAGTTTTTTAAACTGACGAAGGGTTATTTCGGCGCGAAAAGCCGCCAATACCGGACGGTTCGGGAAGCCACCAAACGTTCCGGCAATTACGCCTTCCGGGACCGCAAGGCCCGCAAGCGTGAATTCCGCCGCCTTTGGATCACCCGCATCAACGCGGCTACCCGCGAGCACGGGATGTCCTACAGCCAATTTATCCAGGGCTTGAAACTTGCCGAGATCGAATTGGACCGAAAGGTGCTGGCTGATTTGGCCCTGACGGACCCAAAAGCCTTTGTGCAATTGGTTGAAGCGGCCAAGGCCGCCAAACCAGCTAAAGCTTCATAACCTTTAGATTTTAACAAGTTTTTAAAACCCTTCATCGTTTAAACGGTGAGGGGTTTTTTTTGGGGGGGAGTATTAGAATGAGCGTACATGGTGTAGTTATCCACGACGGGGACCCGCGTTGGACAAAAAGAAGGGCTAAAAGGCGAACCGAACTTTGATTTTATGGGCTAGGCACCTGGGAAATCCCGGTAAAGAGTTTTGAACCAACCTCTTCTCTGTCCGCCCACTGAGAATGTGGTGAAAAAAACGGTTGAGGGCATTATGATGAGCGACAAATAACCGTGGTTGAGTGAGTTAAATTATTATCCCGTATCAAAAGGCACTTTATGCGTTTCCAAGTTATATTGTTTTTCGCCTGGTTAGGCGTGGCCCCTTTAGTTTTGGGGGAAACGGCGAAGGATTATTTCAATGAAGCTAAAACGGCCTATGACCAGGGCGACTTTATGGCCGCGGTGGATGATGACCAGAAGGCTATCGAAAAAGATCCCAAAAATTGGCGGGCTTACCAAAGTTTGGGAAACGCTTATTTCCACATGGGTAAAACGGACGACGCCCGTGCGGCTTATCAACAAAGCCTGGACCTGTATCCCAATAACCCGTCCCTCAAAAAGTTTATCCGCCATCTTTCGGCCTCAACCCCAGCGGCCGCCGTTTCGGTGGCTGAGGCCGCCCCGGTTGCCGCAGATCCCAATAAACCTTTAACAGGAACCCCTCTTTCAACTCCCGCGGAAAATGGATTACCCATGCCGGGAAGCCTCGCTTGGAGCCTGGGTTTGGCCGGTTCGGCTTTTGGTTTTGATGACTTGGAAGCCGCTTATGGGTCCGCTATTTTCAGTACCCAAACACCCTACGGCGCCGAATTGGACCTGGGAGCGGACCTCACCCTCTTTTCCGGTTTCCAAGCGGGCATTCAATTTCAAGGGATGACGCGGTTCCCGGAAAAAGTTTCCTTCACCGAGAGCGGGTCCGGGACGGAAACAGATGAGTGGGACACCTATGTCCTCGGCGGGGCTTTAGGGTTAAAGGCCTACCTGCCCCTGGGCCCCAAGGATAATTTCATCTTTTACGGTGAGTGTGGGGTTTACGCCCTGGCCGGCTCCCATATCTCCATGAGCGACACCAACGGAAATAAGGGTACGCTGACATTGGACGGCTCCAATATCGGGGGGGCTGCGGGGGTTGAACTGGAATTCCTCCAGGGGGTTAAAAGCTCCTGGGCCCTAGACGCGGGTTTGGGTTACCGGTATTTGAAGATTAGCCCGATCACGTTCACCCGGACGGTCAACGGGACTTCAGGCTCCGCCCATCTCTTGGCGAATGCCGACGGAACCAACGCGGAAATCGACCTTTCGGGATTGCGCTTGAATGTAACGGTAAGGTTCTTTTAAGGAAGGGAAGCTGATTTTAGAAGAAGATCATTTTTGTGAATAAGCGGGGGAATGTAATTCCCACGTAACTTCGTCGATATTGGGAGAATAAATATGTCCTCAAAGAAAAGAATAGTCTTTGGTTTTTCGATTTTTCTAATGGCCGTCACCCTTTTTATCGGTTGCACGAACAGTAACTTGGCTCCCTCGGCCTTATATCCGCTTCCCGTCCAAACCCCTATCCCCGTCCCAACCTTAGTGCCTTTTGTCATTTGGCAAAATGGCACCGTGGGTTGTTACCAAGGCAATTGTTTATTGGACCTAGTGCGGTTGTCGACCATCAACGGCGGACCAACGACCTTTCAAACGAATGGTAACAGTTTGGAGTGGGACAGCAATGGCTCAAACATATGTAATCCCAGCTTGACTGGATACATGAATGATCCCATTGACATCACTCCCTACCTCCCCCTCAATGGCCATCTTCAAATGGATATTAAACTTGCCCTAACTACCGCTTCTTATGGTTCCATCTATATCCGTTATGATAATTTTACAGGCAACTTGGGTTATGCCCTTAACCTTTCCCTTTTAAGCTCAACCAGTTTTACCCATGTTTCTGTGCCATTGTTTTTCTTTCAGTCAATCCCCCCTACCTACAATTATTTTTCGGAATGGACGGGGAATGTTTTTGAGATCGATCTTAATTGCCCAAACGGGCCGACTTATTTTCCAAACTCCGGCCCCCTCCTTTACGTGAACAACATCCAATGGACGGCCAATTAGTCCGTGGCGAAAAAAGGTTAGCGCCCGAGCCCCTCGAAGCATTACCCTCAAAAGCGTATGTATCAACCCGGCCTATTGAATCAGGGGCATCCCTAAAATAATTGGAACATCATCGTCCACGACGGGGACCCTTCGTGGAGTGCGCCAAGAAGCTTGG
>PLZG01000029.1 GCA_003152075.1 candidate division FCPU426 bacterium | reverse complement strand
CCCGAGTTCAATAGTGAAGTGCACCACTTAGTCGGTTAAGCCTCCGCGTTACCATGCGCGGATATGAAAACAAACTACCACCACCTAAACATTGAAGAACGCGATAAATTGGCCGTTTTGCGGAGTCGAGGCCTCAGCCTACGGGAAATTGCTAAATCCCTAGGCCGAAACCATAGTTCTTTGGTCCGCGAACTAAAACGGAACGCACCACCTATTCGTTCCGGGTACTACTTGGCTCACAAAGCCCACCAGCGGGCTGTTGAGCGACGTCAAATTGCCGTTCACCACAAAAGACTCAAGACCCGACGGCTCCGGGCTTACGTTGCCCGCCAACTCAAGCGAGGTTGGTCTCCCCAACTCATTGCCGGTCGAGTTCAACAGTTGAACTGGACGGAAGGAATCACACATGAGGCGATCTACCAATGGGTCTATCAAGACGCCCCTCATTATATTCCTTTCCTCGCCAGAGCCCTTCGCAAGCGTCGAAAACGAGGCTACAGTCGCAAGCATATGAAAAACCATATCCCGTCACGTGTTTCCATCGATCAGCGTCCCAAAGATATTCAATCACGCAAACAGTCGGGCCATTGGGAAGCCGATACCATTGTTTCCCGTCAAAGTCGCCCCGCCTTACAAATCGTGGTTGAACGAAAAGCTCGCTATACATTCCTCAATTGGCTACCCAACCGGGAAGCGGCTTCCATGCGAAAAACCATGAACAAAGCCATGTGTAAACTTCCACCCAAGATGAGGCGATCTATCACTTACGACAACGGGACGGAGAACGTTGAACATCAACTCGTAAATGCTGTTCTTGGAACTCAGTCTTACTTCTGCCACCCTTACACCAGCCAGGAAAAAGGAACAGTCGAAAATCGTGCCGGTCTTGTTCGTCGACACTTTCCAAAGCGAACAGACTTCGCTAAGCTAAGCCAGTCCGAGGTCAAAGCCGTGGAACGTTGGCTCAACCACCGTCCCATGAAATGCCTTGGGTTTCAAACTCCCGCGGAGGTCTTTCGCCGGGGTGGTGCACTTCGAGGTTGAACTCAGCACCCTTATTAAAAATTTTGAGCGCATTCTTTTTAGCATTCAGTCTCTCTTTAAAACGCTTTCAATAATTTTTTTTGCAGAGCCTCAAACTTCACCAAGTATAGATTTAAAACAATCAACGAACTCATTCCCAGCACAAGCAAAGAAAAATAAAACATGAATAAATACAGACCAGGATTTATCAATTGCGATATTTTATAAAAAATATTAACGCCGATATTAGACGCGGAATGAAACAGAACACATAAATAGTAATTTCCAGTTCTCAAAAACAGCTGATTGACTTGTATCGAAAACAGAAAGATAAAAACATAAAAAGAAAAGGAATTCGATATATGAAAGCAAACAAACAAAATACTCACAATTAAACTTGCATAAGGAACGGTATTTTTAACTAATAAAACAAGTAAATTCCTTCTAAAAACAAATTCTTCGATTAGAGGTCCAAATATAAAAGCATGCGCGGAATAGTAGTAGGAATTTTTTAAAAATCCCGCCGCTATCCCCCGAGAGGCCGAAAACCAGTTTAGATCGTATTTAATTCCGAGAAGTCTTAATAACGCGTCGCAAGAACAAAAAATTAATCCGGAAAAAATTACTATAAAAACAATAAATTTACTAATTTTTATTTTCGGGATACCTAAAGAATTTATTTTCGAACCTGAAATTAAAAAAGTCAAACATCCAAAAATTATTATCTGTGATATAAAAAACAAAAAATTATTGTTTGTGTTAAATAAAAAAAAGTAAAACAACCAAAAAACCAATACCGCAAAAAATCTGAAAATATCATCATTTTTATTTTGATTTTTTATTTTTTTAATTAAGTACATTTAATCCTCTTTAAAATTTTTTAATCAGGGTAGGGAATATCCATCTAAACTTGGAGTTGGCGTATCATCACGTTAGGTTTGAGTTGTCCTTAATAGAATTTATTTAAATAAACAACTTTAAATCTGTAACACTTCCCACGAAGTGTAACGGGGAAACCCAGTCAAAGACAGCTACTTCCCTTTCCTAAGCCGGAACCTTCCAGGCATTGCCCTGACCTAGCTGACTATCTATCAATTCAAATCACATCACATTCCCAACGGCAGAGGCCTCGAGGGAAGTATTCCAACAAGGAACGTCCTAAGATCCAGGCACGGAATGCCCTCCAACACTTTTTGAGAAGGGGTGGGGGAAAGCAGGGCAACATGAGCCTCCGGATAGTCCTTGTGAAAAGCCTTCAATCCCGCCACATCCTCCAGGCGGACTGTCCCGCGAGACTTAACCTCAAAGGCATAAAGTCCGGATTCACCAAATACAATGAAATCAACCTCCAGACCAGCACGGGTCCTCCAAAAAAAGAGTTCGTTCTTGCCTTCCTGGTGAGACATCCATGACCGTAAATGCTGGCCCACTAATCCCTCCAGCGCGCCTCCACCGATTTCACGGCCCGAGTCGAGCGGATTGCGGGGACGTATCGCCTGATAAACCCCTGGATCGAAAAAATAAAATTTTGGATGGACCGCCAACAGTCGCTTGGCCCGCTTTTCAAAAACCTTGAGTCGAAAGGAGAGCATCATGTCTTCCAAAACTTCAACGAAACCTTCGGCACTGCGTCGTGTAACGGAACACTCGGTGGCCACCGCACTGAGGTTGAGCTGTCCCCCATGGCTAAGCGAAACAACCTCCAGGAAACGGGCAAATCCACCTAAATCCCGGACTGAGGCCTCTTCCCTCACCTCCTGCTGAATGTAGAGAGAAGCATAAGCCTTCAAGGTTTCGGCGGGTCGTTTGGATGCCAACACGAGCGGCAATAAACCTGTCTTCAGGGTGCCATCCAGATCAAATTTCTGTCCTAATTCGCTGGCCATATAGGGATGGAACTGCCGCCACAAAAGGCGCCCGCCCAGCAGATTTACCCCGGCGCGGCGTAATTTTCGTGCGCTGGAACCTGTCAGGATGAATTGTCTTCCCCGTGCCCCGCCTTCAACTGATTGGTGGATCACATCGAGGAGCGCCGGGGCTTTCTGGATTTCGTCAATAATTACCGGTTCTTTGGGGGAAGCTTTGGCAATGGCTTCGGCCAGACGTTCAGGGCGGGAGGACAGATCCCGGAACAGGACGGGATCCAATAGGTCAAGATACAACGCACTTGGATAGGCGTGCTTAAGCCAAGTGGACTTTCCCGACCCCCTGGGGCCGAATAGAAAATGGCTCTGGTCTATTTTGGGGAAAAGGCGTTTCAGGTAATTCATGGTTTTTCAATTTTAACCTAGCAGGTTAAATATGCAACGCTTATTCGAACCAACCCTATGGAAAGGCGACATTCATGTAACTTCCGGCTTGATTCAATAATAAAGAATATACATTGAAAGGAAACAGCCTTGCGATTGAAATGATTGGGAGGGCCAAACTGACGCTCTATCCAAGCCAACCGGGTGTTCCACTCCATGTATTTGGAGGAGGACACATGAAGGCAATCGGATATATCAGGGTCAGCACACAAGGGCAGGCCGACGACGGTGTCAGCTTGGCCGCACAGGAATCGAAGATTTATGCCTGGGCCACTCTAAACGACGCTGAAGTGGTTATCTTTCGGGATGAGGGTATATCGGGCAAACGAACTGAAAACCGCCCTGGACTTCAAGCCTCACTAGACCTGGTCGACAAAGGGGATGCGCTGGTGGTCTATTCCCTATCTCGCCTATCCAGATCAACGAAAGACACGTTGACAATAGCGGAAGCCCTGGAAAAGAAAGAGGCGGACTTAGTCAGCCTATCAGAGAAAATCGACACCACCTCCGCCGCCGGAAAGATGGTTTTTCGCATGCTGGCGGTCCTTTCCGAGTTTGAACGCGACCAAATCTCCGACCGGACATGCTTTGCCATGGCTCACAAGAAGAAGAAAGGGGAAAAGACGGGCGGGGACGTGCCATTTGGGTATGGGGTCCGTAAGGGGAAGCTGTTTCCCCATCCCGAGGAGCAAAAGGCTGTTTCTTTAATGTTGGCCATGCGAAAGAAGGGTAATTCTCTCAGGGCTATCTGTGTGGCTTTGGAAGCCGCAGGCTTCACTCGTAAGCGAGGGTCGCGAAAATGGCCATCTATAACCGTCCTAAGGATTATCAGGAGAGAACGGCAATTAGAAAAATTAAAGGCTTAATTCTGCAACACTTGGGACGAAGCGATACAGGAAACACTTGCAAGAAGTAGGTTCCTAAACCGGGTCATGTAGTGGGGGAGTGTTTTTCGAATTTCGTCAGCTACCTTTGGTCGCATCCTATGCATTCAATGGATAATCACGATCTTGCCCTTACGAATTTCCTGATTGGAACCGTCATCAATTTGAAGGTAATAAATGTAGAGCCCGCTGGCCACCGCGCTCCCCGCGTTGTTTTGGACTTGCCAGATAAGAGTATTTGAACCTTGGCTTCCCTCCGTTTGTGTGCTGTAAACCTTCTCCCCAGTTAAGGCAAGAATCGATAGGACCACTTTGGCCGGTTTGTTCAAATTCAAGAAGAACCGGATAGGCTGTTGTCCGTTGGAAACATTGGGGCCCGCCACCGCCGATTGAACCAATTGGTTATCAGAAGGCATTGCCATCGGTGTCTGCGTGATTGTTGCGGTTGGGGTTGAAGTAGGTTCCCCTTCCCCTCCCTGGAAGACTAAAGGCCTCATGGAACCTCCCGGCGGACAAGTAGGCAAAGGACGGCAGGAAGGCGGCGCACCACCGGAAGCCATCACCAGATTACCCTTCAGGTAAAGAGCGTAGTGAATATCAGAAACAAAACTACTCCCCAAACAAGGGCTGTACCAGAAGCCCGTTCCAGGAACGAAATTCTGTGAATCAAACCGGGTCACGGCTACCTGGAAGTTCACCCAACTCACCCCACTTGCCAGAACCATGCTGTCGGTGGTGGAAACGGTAAATTCCCAGTTGGCTTGGTGGGTGGAATCGGGTCCGCAAGCCGGGGAGAACTTGACGCCTGAAATAGTGACTCCCAAGGCCCCGTGAAAGCAGGTAGGGTTCATCAGACAGCCGTTTGAAATCATGGAGGGTGTCAGATTCACACCCGATGTATCGTCCGCCCAGAACTTGACAGTGAGATCCGATAAGGTCACCGACGCCCCGTTATTGATGATCTCGAAAACATCCTGCACCCGGCCCGAAACGCAGGTGCTGCTGGATTCCTTCAATTGAAGGCTGGCCAAGCTGGTCCCGCAAGGAATCGTAGGCGTAGGAGTCAAGGTCTTGGTAGGAGTGGGCGTAATCGTAAAAGTCTTGGTTGGGGTCGAAGTAATCGTCGGGGTGAAGGTTTTCGTGGGGGTAGCCGTCGGCGTCCTAGTGGGGCTATTGGTGGCGGTTTTCGTCGCTGTTTCAGTAACGGTGTTGGTAACCGCAGGAGTGTTCGCGAGAGTATTGGTTGGAGTATTCGTAGCAGTACTAGTGGCGGTTTTCGTCGGCGTGTTCGTCGGGGTTGGGGTGGGTGACTTGGTGGCCGTATTCGTAAAAGTTTTGGTAACGGTATTGGTGGATGTGTTCGTCGGGGTATTAGTCATTGTATTTGTAGGAGTGTTCGTAAGTGAATTTGTCGGCGTGTTGGTTAGGGTATTCGTTGGTGTATTAGATAATGTCAAAGTCGGGGTAGGCGTATTGGTAGGTGAATTAGATGGAGTATTAGTAGGTGTATTTGTGGGCGTTAAAGTTGCGGTGGGCGTGGCCGTATTGGTCGCCGTATTTGTAACCGTGTTAGTGGGAGTACTCGTTGGGCTGTTGGTGGTAGTATTGGTCTGGGTACTGGTGGATGAGTTGGTTGGCGTATCAGTAGGCGTGTTGGTCGGTGTGTTCGAAGGAGTGTCGGAAGGTGTGTTAGTGGGGCTATTAGTTGGGCTGTTGGTCGAAGTGTTCGTTGGGGTATCGGTTGGTGTTAAAGTCGGGCTATTCGTGGGAGTGTTAGTGGGTGTACTGGTAGGTGAATTCGTCAGGCTGTTCGTTGGCGTTATTGTTGCCGTGTTCGTAGGGCTATTGTTTGGCGTAACGGAAGGCGTAACCGTTCCGCTCGGAAGCCCCAGGTACCAGGTGTCGAATAACGACCCTTGGCTGTTGGTCCCTCCCACTACCCAAAGGGCGTTATTGAAAACAGCCGTCGCCAAGTTAGAACGGGGGGGCAAATTACTGGTCACGGAAGTCCATTGGATTCCATCAGGGGAATAGGCGATTCTATCAATCTGACCTGAAAAAGAGGGATTAACCCCATCAATCGCGAACAAGTTTCCGTTAAAAACAGCAGTGCCAAAAAGGGCGCTAGGCGAGAAATTGTTCCCGGTCGCATTCTGCCATGTGGAGCCGTTATTGGAATACCAAACGCCTCCCAAAACGCTCGGCGGTGAGGAACCGGCGCTTCCACCCAAAACCCACATGGCGTTATTGAACACCACAAAACCGAAGTCTTGCCGCACTCCAAAAGCGGGCGTGCTGGTCACAAGGTGCCAGGTAATCCCGTCCACCGAATTATAAACCGAGCCCCGCGCAAATCGGGTTCCCCCAATGATGGCCCACAATTGGTTGTTGTAAACCACCAACCCGTTGGGGTTCACACCCGTAGGAAAGCCGGGTGAACTGGACAGCATTGTCCAAGTGATTCCATCCGTAGAACCCCACGCAAACAAGCCTCCCGAGGGAGGGGTTCCCAAAAACACCATTTGGTTATTGAAAACAACCGTATTGGTAAGGGGATTTACTGAAGTGTTTGTCGTTACCGTTGTCCAGCTATTCCCGTCCGTGGTGTTGAACACCCCTATGTTGTTGGTCGAGGACACATTTTCAATCAGCCATAGCTTCCCGTTGAAACCGACTGCCCCCAGGTTAAAGCCCGGATTCCCATTTCCGAAAGTACCAGCCGCTTGGGTCCAAACACTGCCAAAATTCCCCGGTGTGAGCGTGATGGTAGGCGTATTCGTCGGTGTAAACGTCGTGGTTACCGTGTTGGTTAGGGTCAGCGTGAAGGTGTTCGTTGGTGTAGGTGTGAAAGTGGATAGGTAAAGAAAAACTCCCCAAATTGAAAAGTGATTGGTGACCACGGTCAAGGTATCATGGACACTATCCAAGGTGGCGGGAATGCCGATCCAATTGGTCCCGTCAAAGTAATTCACCACTAACTGACTTGCCGTATACCCCGCCGGTAATAGGCTGGGGTTATAGGGAAATACCAAAGTCACCGTGTTACCTCCAAAATTAGTGACGGGCCCGTTCGTTCCCACCGCGCTGAAGGTATAAATATTCCCTTCCGGAGTCTGGAAGCTTCCTATCGCGGGGGCCGCCGATGAGGAAAAACTATCGATTGTCACCGTGGTTCCCTGGCTTAAAACCCCTTGTCCTATATCAACGCTGGTTCCATCGGGCAAAGAAACCGTGACACCTGACGCTCCTACCGTAGCCTGGGCGGTGGCCATGGGCGTCGGGGTAGCGGTTGATGTGGAAGACGAAGTGGTGGTTGGAGTGGGGGTAGAAGTAAAAGTAGAGGTGAAGGTAAGTGTGGACGTGAAGGTCGGCGTAGGGGTGAAGGTAAAGGTTGGGGGTAGTAATGCCATATTCAAGATAAAACTAAATGAATTAAAGCTTTCGGAGGGAAAACCCAAAGCCGAAGCGCCGAAACCAAGGTAGGGGGACAAGCCTATGGTTACTAAAGATCCCAGCCCTGTGATGGATTGACAGTAGGTACCCGGGCCCCCGGAACAATAGGCATTGAAATAAGCCCCAGACTGGCTTACCAAGTAACCTGGTGGGTTTGGTCCGTCCAAATAAGTCGTAGGCGCGCCATTGGCAAACTCATAAAGGATGTGATTTTTATTATATTGATTGCCCGCAGGGACATAAGTATATGTACCCGTTTCAACGAAATGCGAGTTGGTGTTATCAATATTCCCTGGCAATTGAATGGTGCCCCACATAAATGCCCCCAGACCACCCGGTTGGTTATCATCATAAAGATTCATGTCATCCTGTGTGAAACTGATGATGGAAACGGCTTCATTCAAGATTCCGCCAAGCATGAAGGTGTTATTTAAGTCCGGCCCTGGTTCAGAGCCGGTTACATTGCCAGAAGAATCTAAAGTAGCGATTGTTTTTGGATTTGCATCGAGGGAATCTCCGTCTAAGTTTTGTGCGTTGCTGATGGCCAAAAGAACTGGACCTTTGTAATTAAGTGGAATAGCGCCACCCTGGCTGGGGTCCGCTGTTACTTGATAGATGGTATTGCCGTTCATCCACTGGCCGCCGGAAACTCCCCCGATGTATCCATTGTTGTAAAAAAGATAAATAGCGGGGGTGAATGTCGGGTCCATGGTGGTGTTGAAATTAACGTTGATCAATATATTGCCCGCATTGACAGTGACCGCGTTGTTTATGGGTGTGCTTTGCGTTCGTCCGGATAAACTTATGGGCGGAGTCCAATAGGAGTAATAAATGGGGCTTCCTTGCGAAATGCTGACCGATTGGACATAAGGGACAAGCGGCCCCACCTGGAGAAAATGGTTTTCGTCCGGTGGCGGGCTGAAATTAGTAAAAACCCCGTTCGCGCCTCTTGAAGCTATCGTGGTTGGCGCTGAATTGATGGAATTTCCCGCCAAGTCCTTCGCTCCACTAATTTCGAGGTTTACGCTCCCTTGATAATTCGTTGGGATAAGCCCGGTTTCGGTATTCACCCACCAGAGTTGTCCGGCCTGCGGCCCGGTTGTGACCCATTGGCCGGGAGTGGTAACTGGATTATTTTGCCCGGTGTTGAGAAAAAAACTTAACGAAACCGGGTTGGTTGCGGAAGTATCCATCGCTTCGCTAAAAGCAATGGTTAAAGCCACGCTGGCCCCAGGCGTTGGCATTTGGGCGAAAGTATTAATATTCAAATCGCCTAAAACAGAGACCGATTGGGCTGTCGTGGGCCAAGAAGCGCCATAAATAATGCTGCTCCCTTGTGCCGCCGTCACCGCTTGCACGTAGGGCATGAAATTATCGACTATAGTTTGCACTGTTACACTTTTATCATCCGTTGCATTAAAAGTTTTGGCATGCACAACAAAATCGTATTGGCCGTCTGGGTATTTTGCCTGGGCGTTAATCACAGCAAATTGATTAACCCCCCCAATTGAATCATTAACCCCTGTTAAGGCATTCGTAAACCAAGCATTTTTCATGACATTTGCTAACCCCTCGTCACTGGATGAATGGGGTGGTGGTGGATTGACACCGCAATTTGTAACAATATATTTACCATCAAAAAAAGTTGAAGTTGGCGCGTAAAGCAAATCATCTATTGCGGGGTTATTACCCACAAAAGAATTTGAAAAATCAAACATCGTTCTTTCAATTATTCCACTTGAACTAGGGGGTCCATTTTGGACATAAAAACCCAAGGAATTAACACCAGGCTTTGGATCGCCTTGGGTAATGGTGTGGGGGTCCACAATGGCATCAACGCTTCCATAGATAATCGATATGCCATTTGCAACGCCGGTAAAAGGAGTTATGGTTGCAGTTCGGTTAATTGGATCAAAATCTTGGACAAACTGGACATTGTTTGAGGTAAAACTTATAGCCATTGATGGTGGATTAGAATAGTAGAAAAGCGGGTTTGTATAGTTAAAGTCAACCACACTATCGGTAAATCCTCGGGCAAAATCAATATGCTGGTACGAAGGAAATCCCGTAGGGGATGTCCCGTCTTGTTTCCCAACTATCTGACCCGCTGTAACCGATGCACCCGGGACCATCAAATCATCTGGAACGATATGTCCGTAATACCAACCAACCGTATCACTTGGGGAGGAAATGATAACAACGACATGTGAATCTTTTAAAGTCACAGACCCATCCGAAACACTTCTGACCGTAGTTCCAGAGCTCGCTTCTATTCTCAAACCATAAGCCGGAAAAGCATCGCCCACGTTTTGAGCACCATCATAGTCCCCATTTAATGCAGAAATGGAAGATACAGGCGATGAATTTCGTGGGTCTATCGGCCATTGTGTTACTTGGGAATAGCCGTATCCAAAAATTAAAAAACTTAAAATAAAAACGGCTGATTTAATTTTTCGAATCAATGGATTCATAAATATTTTTCCCAATATGGTTGCGGTCCACGAAAATGATTTTTCCTTCAGAAGCCGAATAATAAACACTAAAAGCCCCTCTATCAGCAGGACCTGGGTCCAAGTGAGTAATTTTTTTATTTTTGGAATCAAAAACGATTATTTTATCCAGGTGGTGAACACCCTCGGTTATTACAACCTTATCGGCTCGCTGATTTTCATCAGGGCCGAAAAAGGCGCCCGGATTTTCAGTCATACGGAACATTGATTTGGAATTCTCATCGAGGTCTTTGTGAAAAAGAATGGTTTTATTTTTTAAATTGAGAACCCGTATATGCTGGCGAGATACCAAAACCGTGGTTTCGTTGTCGTCAGCAATAAAGGAACTATAGGTTTCTTTAAACCTTTCCAGCTCTTTTCCATTTCCATTAAAAACACGAGTGGAGCCAGTGAGGCCCAAAATGATTAAATCACCGTTTGGAGAAATGGATAGTTTACTTGGAAGTATTTCGGCAAATTCTCCAAGCGGCAGCGCCGTTCGCCAAACTTCCTGGCCTGAAAAGTCCCATCCACAAAGATAAAGTCCCGATACATGGGGATGATGACTGCCGTTTTTTGCGACCGGTTTTTCATCTTGGGACACCTCCTGGCACACACCTACAAATCCCCGGTCTGAAACCTTAGCCATATTCAAGATTAAATCGCCAGTGTTGATTACATTTCCTTGATCATCAATAAAACAGAATTTTTTTGAATCAGATACAAACCTAGGCACGCCATAGGCCAAGACGACTTTGTGGTCGGGCGAAAATAATAAATGGTTAAATTGAATCGGATATTTAATCCCTAACGGTTTTCCGTCACGAACTAAAAACCCTCCGTTTTCAAATGCAAAGTTAATAAATATTTTTTGGCCAGGAAACATTTGATGGCTTATTCCATTTGGCTTTTGAGCAAAGGTTCCTTCGTATTTACTGTAATTCGCTTTTTTCTCAACCACCGGAAAGCTGTGAACCGAATCGACTTTAAAGTTGCTTTCATCCGCTGTTAAATAAAGCGGAGATAATAAAAAAATGGATAAGCCGAGAAATCCAAATTTCTTACATTTTGAAAACTTCATTGAAGCCTCCTTTTTTCGCAATACTAAGTTGATGAAATTAAACTGCTGAATTCAACCAGTAAGTGCAACACCTAGGCGAAAGACCTGCTCCGGCGTTTTGAAGCGAAGGCACTTACGAGGACGGCTATTGAGAATCCGTTCCACGCGGCGCACTTGCTCTGGAGTTATGGTAGCAAAATCAGTCTTCTTCGGGTAGAAACGTCGTATCAAGTGGAAATGAGCCGATATTGTACCGCTTGAATTTTGGGGTCGAAACTCTCCAAAAGATCCAACAATTGAGGTAAAGCCCGGGATAGGCCAAGTAGTTTCTTGGCTGAATAAAATGCTAGGGCTGATACAAACCAAAAAATATAAAAGAGCTGCTTTTTTCATTACCTATTCCGTTTTAAAAATATCAAGGTGATCTTTTCCAAAAATTGATAAATAATTCCCTTTTGCGGTTATGCCGCCGGGGCTTGAAATCTGTCGGGTATCCAAAATATCTCCATTTTGGTTTATTAAAACGATTGAACCGTCGCCAACTTTATTCCAAACGGAAACTACAATATTTCCGTCAACAATGTCGAAACCTGAAAATCCAGTACTTCTATGGCTGAAATCCGTTACACCTCCGGATTGTTTTACCAGCTTTAATTGGCCTTGAAAGTTCGCAACCCAAATTCTTGTAATATCACTCAAAACAATTTGATCGTTGTTCAAGAGTAAAAAATGAAGATCACCGAATACAGGTTTTGGCAACGAGGCCTTCGATAGAACATTTCCATCTGTATCGAGGACGATTAAATTCGTTCTTGAGAGGATTATTATTTTCTTTCCATCTTTTGAAAAACCAAACTGTTCAATCCGTGGACCAAGTTTTTTATTAAGTGCTTCAAGTTTGTATTCAAAAACTTTTTGACCATTGCGATTCAACAAGATTAATTTTTCGCCAAGGCCAAACCCAATGTATTGGTCATCGGGAGAAAAGAAAATATGGTGTACAGAACCTTTCGGATTATCTTCTCCAGCCAAGAGAATGCCATTGTTGTCATAAATCTCATAACCGTCATCGCCCTCTTCTGCCGAACCCCTCACAAAACAAATTGAACCATCGTTTGAAAAAGTCAAAGCACCTTGTTCACGGTGGTCTTTGATTAGCGCATTATTTCCAAGCGAGTTACCTTTGGAATCTTCGACCCGAATATTTCTCTCGCCCTCAGCCACCAAGCGACTCTTCGTTTTTCCATTTGGAAATTTTTTTTGGATTTTTGTATGGGTCCATTTCTCCGAGTCGATAACCCTTTTTCCGTCTGGCAAAAGAAATGTGCTTTCCCCTTTTGCGATTTTTTTTCGTTTACTGTTTTACCTTTCGCATCCAAATAGTGAATCGAAGTATCTTTATTTTCATCAAAAGTTTGGACTGACGCAGACTCAAGGTTGCCATCTTTATCAAGGCCCAAACTCACATTTTGTATTGGAGCCTCAAAGTCTTTGGACCAAATTTCTTTGAGCGTAGGTTTATTTTCATCGGCTTTCGCAACCTTCGACATTGTCACAACTAAAAACCACAAAGCCCAAAAAACAAAAATCATTTTTCGCCAATTGGAACTTTTCATTCCTAATTTGAAATCCATTGCATCCCCCTGAAGTGGATTATCCTGAGCTTTGTCGAAAGGTTGGTGTTGTTTAAACGAAGGTGGGCGAGGTAAAAGGTTAAAACGTTTGCAGTCGGAATATAGCAAATACTTGTGACTTTGCCATGATTAAACCCATGATCCTAAAAACCCTTATTTTTACCGGTTAAAAATAGTTGTTTTTTTGACCCCTTTTTCAAGAAATAGCTTTATGGCATCTTTGGGGGGATAGACAATTAGTTTAGCTCCTCAACCTATCTGGATAGATTTTCCAAATGTTACTCTTGGCACGAAGCGTAACGGGAAAGCCTAGGAACAAGGCATTCCAAGACAAAAAAGCACTAAAATTATTGTCTACTGCACCTCCCCCAAGGGGACAGCTAAATTATAGGTTTTTCAGGAAGTTAGATGCATTCATGATTTGAATATTTTGGTAGTCACCCACATCCAACAAATCCCTATCACCCGAAACGATGAAATCAGCGCCTCCAGCTAATGCGGCGGCAATAAATTTATCGTCATCGGGGTCTCTGCAAATTCCCCGAACAGGTTTGGCGCTCACCATATCGCAATTCAGTCTGATCAACTCAAGAATGGGTTCAATCTGCACGGCAGGAAAATCACTTGCTAATTTACCCATGGCAGTTTGATATTCTTCGAGAATTTCAAGGGAAACCACCCAACGGAAAACTCTCTTCCTCCAAGCACTCAAAACGAGGGCGGGTGTCCCGCTCCAAAAAGTTCCGGAAACGAGTACGTTTGTATCGACTACGACTCGAATCACTTCCGCCGTGACCGGGCCCAGGCAATAGCGGCCTTTGCATCTGATCGACGGAGCCCGGCTTTACGGGCTTGTGTCCGTACTTTCGCCAAAAGGCCGTCTAATTGGTCCAGTGAGGGGGGCGAGATAGTTTTAAAAATCACGGAATCTCCCTGACCGACCACAACAAATTGGTCGCCTTCTTTCAGGTGTAAGCTTTTCCGAATGGATTCAGGAATAACCACCTGTCCTCTTGAGGAAAGCTTTGTCGTAGCTACGGTCACAGGTCACCTCCCAGTAATCTTATCAGTAAGAATACACCAAAACATAGGCCGATTCAATTACCCGTTTAACTATACAATGCGGATCCCCGCCTTGGACAACTTAGGCCGCATTTATTTTAACTCTTTGGCTAAAAAGGGTTGTTCCTTCGGGGTCCCCGTCGTGGACAGTAAAACTATTCAAAATTCTCGTTTTTATGCAAAACTGTTTTTAACTTTTTATCCAAAGTCCAAACCTTCGCTTTTGATTCCCGTGCAGAAAAGATCAAGACTGCGTCAATTAATCCGATTCCATGATCGAGCCATTTGTTTCGGGAGGATAATTCACCCGCTTTTACCCAGGCCCCCTGCATCGGACTTTTGGGCAGATTCCCCCAAAATTCTAAAAGGACCCGCCGTTCACGATCATCCTTAGCGCCTTGAAGAAGTTCTCCGAATACGGGTTCAATGGCAAGGATCTGGCGGTCTTCCAGTAATTGTTCCATCTGATCAAGGTAGGGTTGATGCCCCTTGAGGTACTCCACCCAAACGGAAGTATCCACAAGTATCATGATTTACGGTTGTTGGCTCTAACGCGATGGGCGGAAAATTCTTTGGAGAAACTGAGAGGGTGTGAATGGACCGACTCTTTCAAATCCCTGATTTTTTGCTGCTGGTTCCATTCCGATAATGCCTTGACGAGCGATTCCGTAAGATTTTTGCCTTTGGCGAAACCTTGAACCTCTTGGATAAGTTTATCGGGTAAGAGCGCGGTGACTTTCATAGCTTAATTATACGATAGGCTATCGTATTTTACTAGCCAATAAGTCTCTCTTTTTTATTGTCTACTACACCTCCCCGTCGTGGACAACGCCTTACCACCCAGTCCTAATTTCCCACACTTCAAATCAGATTAGCATATATCTTGAAAATCGGTTTGGGACTGATTTTATTTGGATAGAACGAGTCCCAAAATGGCGGCGATAATCACGATCACTGGTTCAGGGATTTTCTTTGTCTTCCAGAGAATGAAGGCCGTGGCAAGGGCAATCAAAGCCGTGGGGATGTCCACCACCGACCTACGCCCCAAAATAATCACGGCTCCCGCGATAGCGCCAATGGCGGCGGCGGTTACTCCGTCCACAAAGGCAACGAGTCCGGGCTTCTTGCCGTGTTTGCGAAAATAGGGGGCCAAGATTATCACGAAGAGGTAGCAAGGAAGGAATGTACTCAAGGCCGCCACGCAAGCCCCCGGCAGACCCGCCACTAGATAACCAATGAACCCCACCGTGATGACCACCGGCCCCGGCGTAATCATGGCAACCGCCACCGCGTCCAAAAACTGCTGGTCAGTCAACCAATGGTGTTCCTTCACTACCCCGCCGTATAGAAATGGCACAATGGCCAATCCGCTTCCAAAAACAAGGGTTCCAGCTTTAGCGAAAAAGATGAAAATCTGCATCAATATACCCGGCTGTGAAATACCGAGTGAGAATGGGAATACTGCCAGCAATGGAACCTTGGGGGTTTTCCCCTTCCAAGGTGGAGCTTTGAGAAACCAAACCAGAACACCCCCGCCCAAAAAAAGCCAAACTATTTCGGATTCTGCGATTACGGTTACAGCTAAGAGGACAGCAAAAATCAGCCAAAGTAACTTATCGCCCTTAAGTGTTTTTCTCGTCAATTTGTAAACGCTGTTGGTGATGATTCCGATGACGCAAGCACCCACGGCGTAAAAGACGGAATGCATCCAAGGAAGGCCTCCGTAGAGGGTGTAGGCCCAACCCAGGGCCAATACCATGAGGAACGAAGGAAGGACAAAAACGAATCCGGTTAACGTGGCTCCCCATATTCCGAAATCCACGTAACCAAGATAAATGGCAAGCTGGGCCGCCAATGGACCGGGGGCCAGTTCAGCGAGAGCGAGGCCTTGCTTATATTCCTCTTCGGAAATCCATCCCCTTTTCTCAACCAAGTCCCGGTGCATGAACCCAATCAGGGCCACCGGCCCGCCGAAACCGGAGGTTCCCAACTTCAAAAAATAATACAAAAGTTGGGAAAGACTCGACTTTCCAATCTGCCTCATTTGTTCTCCTGGGGATTCCAACCGTGTTTTTCCGATTGGCAGGACTGACACCAAGCGTAGAGAGCGTCGTAAACCACCATTCCATGTTTCAACATCTCATGGTCATCAGAAAATTTATTGGAAAGTCCAAGAGAGATGGCCAATAACCCCGAAGCCTGGGGAGCTAAATCCAGCCTTGCGGTATCGGCCCCCCGAACGATCACCGCCAGTTGTTTCAAGGCGGGATCGTTCAAATTGTATTTTTTAAGGAAAGTATCGAAGGAGCAAAGTTCACCTTCGTGACTTAACTCCGCATCAGGAATGTCATAGGGGATGGCCCCTGTTTCCTTCGCCACCTTTAAAACATCAGCGGTGGGGACGTATAGAAATTCCGGTTTCTTATCAATAAACCGCGCGATTAACCAAGGGCAGGCAATCCGGTCGATCTTGGGCCGTTCGCGAGTAATCCATTTCATCGGTTACGGGGTCTGCTTCAAAGCTTCTTTGACGGCCTGCGCCAATTTCGCGGCTTTTCCATGTCCCCAATAGTGCAGGAAAATGATACGCGGTGATTCGCCCGTCATGTGTTGATGGATGGCAACAATGTTGATGCCACTTTTGCGGAGGGACTTGAGCACACTTTGAAGTTCATCCTCGTGCGTGGCAAAATCCCCGTCCACAATCGCATTGTCATCCGAACCAAGGAACGCCGCCCAGGTGTTGACACCCATATCGGCACCCATTTCATCCTCGCTCATCTTGGTCTTGCGGCCAAAAACCGCCTTCGCCATTCCATCTTGAGCCGTCACCTTTACACCAAGGATTTTTTCCAGGGGTTCAGGGGTGATTGAACTTTTCTCTGGAAGGGCTTTATAACCGAAGTTCATGGCGGGTTCCGGCTTAGCGGCCCGAATTTCATGAACCTTCGCGTAGACCTTACCCACGGCTTTAGCCAATGTTTCGGCTTTTCCCATTCCGCTGATGTGCATGAAATAGACTTTGGGTTCGTCAAAGAAGAAGTGGTTATGTAGAGCCGTTACGTCCAGTCCGTTTTCCAGGGCCACGCTCATAACAGAATTGACTTCGTCCTGAAACAAAACGTTGTCACCCATGACCATTATCATTCCTTCTTTTGTCGTAGTAAAAGCGGACCAAGTTCCGAGGCCCATGAACGGCGGCAAGGGACTACCATCCACCGTTACCTTCACTTCTTTGCGGGGAAACCCTACCTTGAATACTGTTTGGTCTTTGTTCCAGGCTCCCTTGGCCCCCGTGAGTTTTTCGATGAAAACCGTATCCAACTTACTCTCTTCCGCCTTCACTACACTCGTTAAGGCCAATCCCAAAACCAGCGCCAAAACAAAAATTTCTCGAATCCTCATGGTACTCTCCTTGCTTATTTTTAAAAATTTAGAAGGCCCTACCATAATGTGGCTTTCGTTAACATTGCAAGACACCCCAACACGGACAAAGGGGCCAGGCCTATAGGGCCCGGCCCTTTTTCCCCCTGGCTTTTTACCGAATTGATTAGATATAGGAGAGTCCTACCAAAAAGGTGACGGTACTGTTTTTGACTTTTTGGTCGACGCTCAGTTCCATCACACCCATTTCATAGCGGCCGCTGACGATAAACTGGGAGAGATTCATTTGAAGCCCCGCGACTAGGCCGACGTCAAAATGGTCGATAGTCATCGGCACGCCTTGGGAAGCGATAATGTCGCCGATGGCCGGGCCCAGCAATAGGCCCGGATTGAAGGCCGGAGTCCCGAAGGTGACATTCAAAAGAAGCGGAATTTCCACGTAATCCAATTGGTAAAAAATCCCATTGAACTTTCCGCCCTTTTGTTCATAAAGGACTTCAGTCTGAAGCGCCAGAACCGTTCCCAACGGTAAATTCAGGAAAGCGCCCCCGGCAATCCCCAAGCGCGAGCCGAACATGTCATGCGCGACATCACCGTAGAGGTTCGAGAAGGTGATTCCAGCCTCCACCCCGAGGTGCGGCAGGGGAACTTTCCCTTTTGTCGCATCACTATCGGCGGCCATCACGAACGAACTTCCCGGCATAAAAAGAAATAAGCAGGCAACTGTTAAAGTGATTTTTTTCATTTCCCCTCTTTTTTTAGGCGTGGGCTTGACCGTCTTTTTCTGCTTTTATTTTTTTTCGGCTTTTTTACCAGAATCGGACCACCACATGTCCAATTTCACCGGAACCTCATTATGGACGGCCAGGGTCAAAAGGGCGGGAGGCGGAATCTCAAAATCCTTCAAGGTCAAGGGGACCGTTCCGGTCAGGTGCGCCTGGCCGCCCCTCCATTCCAGGATATTCAATTCCACTTTTGGGTATTCTGCCGTTTTTCCCGCGAATTCGATTTTCACATCCGCTGTCAGCTTCTGGGGGGCTTTTTGGTCAGCGATCCTGCCGATGTCCACGTTCACTTTGACCAGAGGATGAAGGCCGGCCCGGGTAACTTCCTGCATGTGGAGATCGCGATTATTGTCCCCCGAATCGAAGGATTTGACCGAGACCGCCACCAGGAAATGCCAGGCGCCGTCTGACCCGTGAAGGCCCTCCCCGCGGGCCGCTAGGCTCTTTCCGTGAACTACGTGAAGGGGATGGGTCACCGTATAGGTCACCTTGGATTTTTCCAGCCGCCATTTCGCTTTCGATGCCGCGCCAAACCCCAGCGCGGGCAGTAGCAAAAGGGCCGTCCAAACGAGTAATTTTTTCATATTATTCCCTTTCTCCAACTCATTAAAAAGTCATGACCGCCGCGGAAACCAGATAGGAAGCCAAAAGGGTTACGGCCAGGATTCCGTGGATCGTCGCCAGGTCCCCCACTGGTTCGTGGTTCTGCACCCGGTTGTTGAGGATGCCCCCCACGATGGGCACGGCCACCATCAGGGGCGCGTGAACCCAGGCCAGGTCGACATGAGCCTCGGTGTTGCCGCTGGGTTTCAATCCCTTCGGCTTGGGGGCGAGGATGGCGAACAGGGCGGTGGTGCTGTAGAGGGCCACGGTGGATATCCCCAAAACCGCGTGGAGCCCCGTATCCGTACTGCCGTTGTTCACGTTGCCCGCCATCACGATCCCAAGGACAAATTCCGCCGTCAGCGGGACGGCGGTGATGAGACCCAGGGTCTGGTGGATTTGGAGCATGTCGGAACGGGCCAGCAGGTCCTTTTGGTATTGGGGATCGCTTTTGATCTCCGTGTCCGCAAAACCCAAGTCTTCCACCGAAAGGCCGCTCGTTGATCGGTCGGGTTGGCCGGGTTTCTTGGCCCCGCCCTTTTCGCCGGCGAACAAGGGTTGGGAAAAGAGAGTGAGGACAAAAAATAAAACGATGGATTTTTTTCGAGTCATCCGGGCCTCCTTTGAAGATTTCAAATTCGACTATGGTCCAAGGGGTTCGAAAGATCAATGAGGTGGGAGGATTTTTCCTGTAATTTTTTCATGCCTATCATTTTGCGATAGAGCCGGAGGATGGATTTTTTTAGTTCCGTAACTTTTCCCAAGGGCGGACGGTAGTCATTAATGGATGAAAAATATTTTAAAAAGGAACCAGCATGAATAGGATCTTCTTACTTTCGCTTTGGGGCGCCCTCGGCCTTTTGTTTTTACTGCCACTGGCCTGCGCCACCAGTCCCACAACCCCCCAAACCACCACTGCGGGGACCGTGACCGCCACCACCAGCGCCACCTTCAGCCCCTCGACGGTGACGATCATGCACGGGCATGCGGTGACTTTTGTCCTGGGGGGAGGCACCCATTCGCTTTATATCGATAACGGAAGCGGAACCTGCGCCCAGAATTACTCCACCTGGCCGCAAACCATCAACTTTCCCACGGCCGGGACTTTCAGTTTCCATTGCCAGTACCATTCACCTTGCGGCACCGGCTCCTGCGCATCGTGCACGGGAATGACAGGTCAGGTTATTGTTCAATGAGGAAGGCTTTTTAGCGATTCCAAAGCCGAGAGTTGGGCGGGAAAGAACCCGAATGAGCACTCGTGCCGTTATTCCAAGAACCCCCCGATCGACGGCCTAATGAGTATTTTTTCTTTGGTCGGGTAGACTTGGACAGTTT
>PLZG01000084.1 GCA_003152075.1 candidate division FCPU426 bacterium | reverse complement strand
GAATAAAGAAAAGGCGAGGAAAGAATGGCCACGGCCACAAGTCAAAAAATCAGAATCAAATTAAAGGCTTATGATCACCGTTTATTGGATCGGTCGACGGTTGAAATAATCGAAACCGTTCGACGCACGGGAGCTATCGTATTGGGTCCCATTCCGCTACCCACGGATATCAACCGCTATACGGTTTTAAGAAGCCCTCATGTGGATAAAAAGTCACGTGAGCAATTTGAAATCCGTACCCACAAGCGGTTGGTGGATATTGTCAACCCAAACCAAAGGACAATTGATTCCTTGATGAAGCTCGACCTCCCCGCTGGTGTGGATGTCGAGATCAAGTTGTAAGAGTAAGGAAATGAGCGAAAACGTGCAAACATTAATCGGCAAAAAAGTCGGCCAAATGACTTATTTTGAGGAGAGTGGAAAGGCCACCCACGTGACCGTATTGGAAGTTGGGCCATGTGTGGTCATTCAAAAAAAGACCTCGGAAAAGGAAGGGTATAACGCTCTTCAATTGGGTTTCGCGGAAAAAAAAGAAAAACACACGACAAAGTCTTTGCAGGGTCATTTTAAGAAGTCCGGAGCAACCCCCAAGAGAATTCTTCAAGAGGTTCGAGTCGCGGATACAACCCCTTATCAAGTGGGTCAAACTTTGACGGTGGAAAACCTAAAGGATGTAAGTTGGGTGGATGTGACGGGCATCACTAAAGGAAAAGGGTTTCAGGGCGGGGTGCGCCGCCACGGTTTCAAGGGTGGACGCAATACTCACGGAAGTATGTTTCATCGTGCGCCTGGTGGTATTGGAGCTTCCTCCGACCCTTCGCGAGTATTTCCGGGAACCCGCATGCCTGGCCATATGGGAACGGATAAAAATACAGTTTTGAATTTAAAAGTCGTGAAAATCGACGCTGAAAACCACTTATTATTCATCAATGGCGCGGTTCCGGGAGCCGATGGTGGAATCGTGACTGTGCGCCCAAGCGTTAAAAAGTAAGGTAAAAAATATGCTTAAAGCAAATGTTTACAATTTAACCGGTGAGTCCACGGGCCAGATGGATCTGCCGGACTCTTTATTCGGTTTAAAGCCAAGAACACACCATTTGTGGCGCGGCGTGACAACCTACTTGTCTAACCAGCGTTTAGGCACGGTTAAAACCAAGCGCAAAGGTGAGGTTTCGGGCGGCGGCAAGAAGCCTTTCAAGCAAAAGGGGACAGGTAATGCCCGTCAAGGATCGATTCGCGCGGTTCAATTTGTCGGCGGCGGGATCGCCCATGGACCCAAACCTCGGGATTATTCATTGGAATTACCCAAGAAGATGCGTCGTCAAGCTTTGGCCGAGTCTCTTTCGGATAAAGCTTTGCGGGGAAAAGTTATGATTATTGAAAGTTTAAAATTTGAATCTCCCAAAACAAAACAAGCTGTGGGGTTGCTGAAGAGTTTGGGGGTAAACGGCCAAAAGTGTTTGATTGTGATAGATCAAGCTCACGCCGCAACCACTAAAAGTTTCCGTAATTTACCCAAGACAACTGTTTTGTCGCAATCAAACTTGAACACTTATGAAGTCATGAATCACGATGTAGTGGTGTTAACACAAAGCACCTTGAAACAATTAACCGAAGCCAAGATGAAGACTGCCTCCCATAAGGAGAAGGTCTCGTGAAAAAACTACAGGATGTCATTGTCCGCCCTCTCATTACCGAAAGAAGCACCTTGCTTAAGGAAAAAAATAAATATTCTTTCGAGGTCCACCCCGATGCAACCAAGCAGGAAATCAAGAACGCGGTGGAGTCAATATTTAAAAAAGAAAAAGTTGAAGTGACCAAAGTGAACACGGCGAACGTTCCTGCGAAGATCCGCCGGTTCGGGCAGAATATGTCTAAGGCTTACCGTTGGAAAAAGGCAATCGTAACCTTGAAGCCTGGCCAAAAAATTGAATTCTTTGAAGGAGCCTAAAGCTCATGCCCATTAAGCAATACAAACCTACTTCCGCTGGTCGCCGGGCAATGACGGCGATCACGGGAGAAAATCTGACAAAAAAGGCTCCAGAAAAATCATTGGTGCTGCCCTTGAAGGGTACTGGTGGCCGAAATATGCATGGACGCATTACCAGCCGCCACCGGGGAGCGGGCCACAAGCGCCAATACCGTTTGATTGATTTTGGGCGAGATAAAGCTGGTATGACGGCGAAAGTTGTTTCGTTGGAGTATGATCCGAACCGCACTTCACGCATCGCTTTGCTGCAGTACCTCGACGGGGAAAAGAAATATATCCTGGCTCCGGATGGTTTGCAGATAGGAGACCGCGTTTTGGCGGGACAAGGGGCGGATGTGAAGCCAGGTCACGCCATGAAACTTAAAGATATTCCGATGGGCTCCATGATCCACAATATTGAAATTCGCCCGGGCAAAGGTGGTCAATTGGTTCGGTCGGCTGGAGCGACAGCCCAATTGATGGCGCGAGAAGGGGACTATGCGACCATCAAGCTTCCTTCCGGTGAAATGCGGAAAATTCACGTTGAGTGTATGGCTTCCATCGGCCAGGTAGGAAATTTGGAACATTTTAATGTGAGCATTGGCAAGGCGGGTCGCATGAGATGGATGGGTGAGCGCCCTCAGTCCCGTGGTGTTGTGACGAGACCTGGTGACGGGCATCCTATGGGCGGTGGAGAAGGAAAAAGTTCGGGTGGTCGTCATCCAACTACTCCTTGGGGTAAACCCACCAAGGGTTATAAGACACGTCAAAACAAATTAACCGATAAATACATCGTCAAACGCCGTAAATAGGGGGAAGGTTAAAAATGAGTCGATCATTAAAAAAAGGTCCTTATCTAGATCAGAAACTGATGAAGTTGGTTCAAAAGATGAACCGTGCGAATGATAAAAAAGTGATTAAAACCTATGTCCGTCGTTGTTCTGTTCACCCTGAAATGATTGGGCACACTTTTGCCATTCACAATGGAAAGAAATTCATCCCGGTTTTTATTACCGATAACATGGTGGGGCATAAATTGGGTGAGTTTTCTCCCACTCGAACATTTAAAGCCCATGGAGCGGCTAGGACTGAAAAAGCGGTTGCTTTAAAGTAGTCAAAGACAGGGAATGAGGTTTTTAAAATGGAAGCACATTCGATTTCTCGATTTACCAGGGTGACCCCCCGGAAAGCCCGCCAAGTGGTGGAGTTGATCCGGAAAAAGCCGGTGGCAGAGGCATTGAATATTCTGGCTTTTACGAAAAAACGGGCCGCGGGTGAATTGGCAAAAGTTTTAAAGTCGGCGGTATCTAACGCGGGCCAAAATACGCGGGTTGATATTGATAAACTCATGATTAAATCCATCCAAGTAGATGGGGGCCCCATGATGCGCAACACCCGGAGGTTTATTCCAAGGGCCATGGGTCGGGCAAGCGCGATTCATCACCGCACCAGCCACATTAAAGTGGTAGTTTCGGATGAAACGAAGAACTAGTTCAAGATTTCGGGAGGAACTTTTGGGACAGAAAATCAATCCGATCGGTTTAAGGATCGGCATCACTCGCGATTGGGATTCTCTTTGGTTTATCGCCAAGCAAAGAAATTACACCCAGACACTATTAGAAGACATAATCATCCGTAAGTTTGTCAAATTACATTTGAAGCACGCAGGAATAGCGAAAGTCGTTTTGAAGCGTAAGGGCGAAACGGTGGAAGTTGATATTTTCGCGTCTCGTCCTGGAATTGTGATTGGGAAAAAGGGTTCGGAAGTCGATAAATTGAAAGAAGAATTGCAAAAGCTTACGAAAAAAGAAGTTCGCATCAATATCAACGAGGAAAAACACCCCGAAACAAACGCTCAATTGATTGCCGAGGGTGTTTGCGGACAACTTGAAAAACGTGTGGCTTTTCGCCGAGCTATGAAAAAGGCTATTCAAAGCGCTTTGGATGGCGGGGCCAAGGGAATCAAGGTGATGTGTTCGGGTAGGTTAGCTGGATCGGAAATCGCTCGCACTGAGTGGTACCGGGAAGGGCGGGTTCCCCTTCATACTCTTCGCGCCGATATTGACTACGGGTTTGCCGAGGCAAGCACCACCTATGGAAAAATCGGGGTAAAGTGTTGGGTTTTCAAGCGAGAGATATTTGGTTCCAAGGATAAGCAAGAAGAAGTGGTAGTCGCCAAACCAAAACCCGGTCCACGGGAAAGAAAAAGCTTCGAGAAACCGGCGCAAGCCAAAGTCACTAAGGAATAAGCCATGTTAATGCCTAAACGCGTGAAATATCGCAAAACAATGAAGGGGCGGATGAGGGGACAAACCAAGAACGGGGCTTCCTTCGCTTTTGGTGAATATGCCCTGAAGTCACAAGACGCTGGTTACGTAACTGATCGGCAAATTGAGGCGGCCCGGGTGGCTATTAACCGCCACATGAAAAGAGTGGGAAAATTGTGGGTTAGAATTTTCCCCGATAAACCTATTACCCGCAAGCCGGCTGAAGTTCGTATGGGGGGCGGTAAAGGGGCCCCTGATCATTGGGCGGCGGTGGTTAAGCCTGGAAGAATTTTGTTTGAGTTGAGTGGTTGCCCGGCAGTCGTCGCCAAGGAAGCGTTTGAATTGGCGTCCCATAAACTGCCTGTGAAAACTAAATACTTATCCCGCGCGGAATTGGGAGGGGTTTCATGAAGTCCAAGGAAGTCCGTGAATTGAGCATTGAACAAGTAAAACAACACCTTATCTCCAAGGAAGAAGAACTCTTTAACTTGAAGATTCAGCTGTCCACGAAGCAGTTGGAAAATCCCATGAAAATTAGGGAAGCTCGGCGGTATGTGGCCCGATTAAAAACTATTCTTCGGGAAAAAGAAAAAGGCCCGAAGGCCTCGTGAGGAGAAAGTAATGGCATTGGAAAACAAGAGACCTGAGACGCGCGTTAAAACGGCGGTTGTTTTAAGCCGGAAGATGGACAAGACCGCAGTGGTTTCCATAGAGCGGCTCGTGAAACACCCGCTTTATCAAAAGTTAGTTCGCAAACGCAGCAAGTTTAAAATTCATGACCCAAAGAATGAAACGAAAAAGGGTGACATCGTTTTGATTTCCGAAACCCGGCCAATCAGCGCCGATAAGCACTGGCGCTTAGTGAAAATCCTAAAGAAGGCCGTTGAAATTGAGGAGGCTAAATTATGATCATGCCTCAGACAATGTTAAATGTGGCCGATAATAGTGGGGCAACCAGAATCATGTGCATTCATGTTTTGGGGGGCACCAAACGTCGCTATGCAGCTATAGGGGATGTCATTGTGGCCGCCGTTAAAGAAGCCATTCCTGGTGCTGGGGTAAAAAAAAGTGAAGTGGTCAAGGCTGTGGTGGTCCGCCAACGACGTGTAATGTCCCGCCCGGATGGATCGAATATCCGTTTTGACGAGAACGCGGCCGTTATCATTAATGACCAAATGGCTCCCCGCGGAACCCGTATCTTTGGACCTGTAACGCGCGAGTTAAGAGAAAAGAATTTTATGAAGATTATTTCACTTGCCCCGGAGGTTTTGTAAGCCATGCATGTTCATCGTGAAGATACCGTGTTGGTCTTGACCGGCAAAGACCGGGGAAAAAAGGGACGCGTGATTAGGCTGTTCCCGAAGGTTGAAAAAGCCTTGGTGGAAAAAATCAATATGGTGAAACGCCACACCAGGCCGACACAACAGCTGCCCCAAGGTGGAATATTGGAAAAAGAGGCCCCTGTTCACCTCTCTAATCTGCAAGTTGTTTGCGCGAAGTGCGGGAAAGCAACCCGGATCGCCCACAAAGCCTTAGCCAGCGGCCAGAAGGCCAGGGTTTGCAAAAAGTGCGGCGAAATTTTGGATAAGGAAAAGTAAGATGACGACAACGATATTGAAAGAAAAATATTCCAAGGAAATTGTGCCCGCTTTGATGAAGAAGTTTGAAATAAAAAATATTATGCGCGTTCCAAAGGTACAAAAGATCGTCATCAACGTTTGTGTTGGAAAGGCCGCTTCTGAAAATAACATTAAACTCTTGGACATGGCTGTCGAGGAATTGACGATGATTAGCGGTCAAAAACCAGCGATCACCCGATCGAAAAAAGCTATTTCAAACTTTAAGCTTAGGGCAAACCAGCCCTTGGGGGCTAAGGTGACGTTGCGTGGGGCTCGGATGTTCCAATTCATGGAAAGACTATTTATGGTTACTTTTCCCCGTATTCGGGATTTCCGCGGTGTGCCGACCCGCTCCTTTGACGGGAGGGGTAATTACACCCTCGGCTTGAAAGAGCAAATTATTTTCCCAGAAATTAATTTTGAAAATGTCCAATCCATCCATGGCATGGACATTACTTTTGCCACGAACGCAGAAAATGATGAGCAAGCCAAGGAGTTGTTGAAACTGCTTGGAATGCCCTTTCGGAATAATTAGGAGAATTTATGGCCAAGAAATGCCTTATTAATAAGCAAATGCGTAAGCCCAAATTCAAGGTTCGGGCTTATAACCGTTGTAAGTTATGCGGCCGCTCCAGAGCTTTCTTGAGGCGTTTTGGCATGTGCCGTATTTGTTTTAGAAATCTCGCGGGAGAAGGCAAGATTCCCGGAGTTATCAAAGCCAGTTGGTAAGGTTAAGGAGAAGAATAATATGTCCATGATGGATCCGATAGCCGACATGCTTACGAGGATTCGCAACGCGAACCATGTTTATAAGGAAAAAGTAGATATTCCTTATTCGAAATTAAAAATGGAAATCGCAAGGATTCTTTCTGAGGAAGGTTTTATCCGAAATTACAAAGTAGTAGAGGAAAAGGGACGGCCCGCTTGGATTCGGATATCCCTGAAATATGGGGAAAAGAGAGAAAAAGTTATTACTACCATTAACCGGGTGAGCCGATCGGGTCGCAGGGTTTATTCTGGAAAAGCTCGTATTCCAAAAGTCATTGGCGGATTAGGGATCGCGATTCTTTCAACTTCGAAGGGAATTTTGACTGATCAACAAGCTCGTCGACAGGGAGTGGGTGGAGAAGTTCTTTGTTTAGTTCACTAAATTTGAATTGAAGATTTAAGGGAGAAGTTATGGCGCGAATGGCCAAAAAACCAATTGAGATCCCTCAGGGGGTCAAAATTAAAGCCGAGGGTACTCGGGTAACCGTGGAAGGGCCCAAAGGGTCTTTGAATGTCGAAATGATGCCGGGCTTAAAAGTGGAAACAAAAGATAAAAATCTTTTTGTATCCCCGATAGAAAAAACAGAAATTGAGGCTAAGGTTTTAAATGTAACCCACGGATTAACCCATGCCCTGGTGAAAAACATGGTTCAAGGCGTGACGACTGGTTTCGAAAAAAAATTGGAAATTCAGGGTGTGGGATACCGTGCGAATATTGAAAAAGGTAAACTTAGCATGACGTTGGGGTTCAGCCATCCTGTAGTGATGGATTTGCCAAAAGGTGTAACCATCGATATCGAAAAACAGACTCTCTTGACGGTTAAGGGCATTGATAAATATCTGGTCGGTGAAACTGCGGCAAAGATCCGTCGTGTCAAACCTCCGGAAGTTTATAAAGGAACGGGTATTCGCTATTTGGGCGAGTACGTTCGCAAAAAGGTTGGTAAGACCGGCGCCACTGGCAAGGCCGGCGGCGCGAAATAATAAACCAGGAGTTTTAAAATGCAGTTGCAACTTCAAAATTTTAAAAGAAAACATCGGCACGACCGCATTCGTAAAAAGGTGGCTGGGACTGCCGAGCGGCCCAGGTTGGTTGTTCATCGGGGGACAAAAAATATCACCGCCCAGATTATTGATGATACCAAGGGAATTACCCTCGTCGCGGCAGCCAGTTTTGACGGGAACCTTCGGGGGAAAGTGAAGTATGGCGGTAATTTGGACGCGGCAAAAGCGGTAGGGGAACAAATCGCTAAATTGGCCAAGGAAAAATCCATTGGCCGGGTTGTTTTTGACCGTGGAGGTTATATTTTTCATGGGCGTGTAAAGGCCCTTGCGGAAGCGGCCCGGCAAAACGGGTTGCAATTTTAATTCGAAGGAACATTATGGCGCGACTTGATGCATCGAAATTCGATCTGAAAGAAAAAGTGGTTCACATTAACCGTGTGGCTAAGGTTGTTAAGGGTGGCCGTCGGTTCAGCTTTTCAGTATTAGTAGTGGTGGGTGATGGGCATGGCCATGTGGGTATTGGAACGGGTAAAGCCAGCGAAGTTCCAGATGCCATTAAAAAAGCAGTTGAGGACGCGAAGAAAAACCTTATCGGAATTCCCTTGAAGGGCACCACTCTTTTTCACGAGATTGTGGGTGTTTTTAAGGCCTCTCGGGTCATGTTAAAACCTGCCGCTCCCGGAACGGGAATTATCGCCGGAGGGGGAGTTAGGGCGGTGTGTGAGTTGGCTGGAATTCATGATGTCTTGACCAAATCAATCAGGTCTGACAATACATTCAACGTAGTCCAGGCCACATTAAAGGGGTTAAGGGAAATCCGTTCCCCGGAACAAGTGGCGGCTTTAAGGGGAAAACCCGTTGAAAGCTTCGCGTGGGCGTCTAAATCATGAGCGAAATTAAAATACAATTGGTGAAAAGCTTAAATGGACGCTTGCCTAAGCACGTGAGAATCGCTGAGGCGTTAGGCTTGAAACGGATTCGCCAAACGGTGGTCAAGCCGGACTCAGCCGAAGTGCGTGGCATGTTGGATAAAATCGGTTATTTAATCGAAATCAAAAAGTAAGGGTTATTCCATGAAAATCTCAGATTTGAAACCTGCCCGGGGCGCCGTCAAACGGCGAAAAATTGTTGGAAAAGGCCCAGGTTCAGGACACGGTAAGACGGCTACCCGTGGAAATAAGGGCCAAAATTCCCGCACTGGTGGCGGAGTTCGCATGGGTTTTGAGGGTGGTCAAACCCCGATTTACCGCAAACTTCCTATACGCGGTTTTAAGAGTATTGATAAAAGGATATTTGACGTGATCAATTTAGACCAACTCGCGACATTTGAGAACGGGGCGACGGTCACTCCCGCCGATCTTAAGAAAAAGGGTTTTATCGGTGGCGGTGAACTAGTTAAAGTTTTGGGTGGGGGCGAATTAAAGACCAAATTAACCGTAAAAGCCCATGCGTTTAGTGGATCCGCGATGGAGAAAATCAAGGCCGCCGGCGGAACGACGGAGGTTCTTTAAGTGTTTTCGGCTTTTACTAATATTTTCAGGGTGCCGGAGCTAAAAAGCCGGGTTCTTTTTGTTATGGGTATCCTCTTAGTTTATCGCATTGGAACACATATTCCGGTTCCGGGCGTGAATGTGGAAGCCCTTGCCAGTTATTTCAAAAGCCAAAGCAACGGAATTTTAGGTTTCTTGAATCTCTTTTCAGGGAATGCCTTAAAACAAGCATCCGTTTTCGCCTTAGGAGTGATGCCTTACATTAGTATGTCCATTATTCTTCAACTTTTAACCGCAGTTATTCCCGCTTTAGAAAAACTTTCTAAAGAAGGGGAAATGGGCCGCCGAAAAATTACCCAATATACCCGTATTGGAACACTCGGCCTTTGTCTTATCCAAGGTACCGGGACAACATACTTGTTCAAGTCTTTTGGGGAAAGTGTGATTTACCATTGGGGAATTGGGTTCCAATTAATGGCTGTTTTATCCCTAACTACGGGAACTATTTTCATTATGTGGTTGGGTGAACAAATTACGGAATATGGTATTGGTAATGGTATGTCACTTATTATTTGTTCGGGAATCGTGGCTAGCTTACCAGGTCAATTTCTCGCGACATTTCGATTGGTGAAAATTAATGAAGTTAGTCTTTTCGCTGTAATATTCTTCTTCATTTTTACTCTCTTAACAATTGCTTTTGTTGTTACCCTGCAACAGGGTGCAAGAAAAATTCCGGTTCAATACGCCACAAGAGTTGTTGGGAGACAAGTTTTTAAGGGCCAATCAACCCAATTGCCGTTAAAGGTGGATTATTCTGGCGTTATCGCGGTCATTTTCGCCTCATCGATTTTAATCTTTCCCACTCAAATCGCGAAATATATTGAGACGGTTCTTTCGGAAAAGGGCGGAGAAGATAGTTGGCTTTACAGCTTCATGGATATTATCACCCGTAATTTTGCGCCTGGGGCCTTCATATATTATTTTCTCTATTCGGTTTTGATTGTTTTCTTTTGTTATTTTTATACGGCTATCGCTTTTAATCCTACTGACTTATCTGAGAACATGAAAAAGTACGGTGGTTTTATTCCAGGCATTCGTCCCGGCCAACCCACCGCGGAATTTATCGATCGGACCTTAACCCGAATCACCATATGGGGAGCTTTGGCGGTTTGCGCGGTCGCTGTTTTTCCAGATTTGATCACTCGCAAACTTCATATTCCATTTTCATTTGGCGGAACATCCCTGCTCATTATTGTCGGGGTGGCGCTGGATACCATGAAACAAATCGAATCCCATTTACTCATGCGACATTATGACGGCTTCATGAAAAAAGGCCGATTGAAGGGACGGAGCGCGTTTTAATGCGAATAATATTATTGGGAGAGCCCGGGGCAGGCAAGGGTACTTACTCCAGCGAATTAGTAAAAAAGTTTTGTATACCCCAAATTTCAACGGGCGACATGCTTCGCGCCTCAGTCAAGGCTGGAACCCCTTTGGGGCGACAGGCGCAGGAATTCATGAAGAAAGGTGAGCTCGTTCCCGATTCTGTGGTTATTGAGTTAATTCGTGAAAGAATTAAAGAGGGGGACGCGGCCAAGGGATTTATTTTGGATGGATTTCCCAGAACCCTCCCGCAGGCGCAAAGCCTGGATAAAATGCTTCTAAGCATGGATATTAGTCTTTCCGCGGTTATCAAAATTGAAGTAGGTAAAGCCATACTTTTGAAAAGATTGACGGGCCGGAGAGTTTGTAAGGGTTGCGGCGCTACATATAACGTTGACACCATGAAGCCAAAAAAAGAAGGGGTTTGTGACAAGTGCGGTAAGGAATTGGTTCAGCGTCCGGATGACATGCCGCAAACCATTGAGAATCGTTTGGCGGTATACCAAAAAGATACTGCCCCCTTGATTGAGTTTTACGAAAAAAAAGGTCTCTTGAGGCCGGTTCAATGCGAAGGTGAGTACAAAGATGTTTTGGGGCGCTTATTCGCGGCCCTTGAAAAAGTGGCGAAAGTTTAAGTGATCACAATTAAGTCCGAGTCTGAGCTTAAGTTGATGCGGGTCAGCGGCGAAATCGTCGGACGGGCCCTGGTCGAGTTGGGGAAAAAAGTGAAACCGGGTGTGACTACCCAGGAATTGGACAAGTTTGCATACGATTTTTTTAAGAGGCATGATTGTACTCCGGCTTTTTTGGGGTACCACGGTTATCCCTCGACCATTTGTACTTCGCTCAACGCCGAGGTGGTCCATGGAATACCCGGAAAGCGGGTTCTCGAGGAAGGCGATATTGTTGGAGTGGATATAGGCGCTTTTTACAAAGGTTATTGCGGTGATTCGGCCCGAACCTTTGCGGTTGGAAATGTTTGTTCTGAAGTTAGAAATTTATTAGATGTTACTTTTGAAGCCCTCAATAGGGGTATTGAAAAGTGCAAAGTTGGAAATCGGATTTCTGACATTGGACATTCCGTCCAAGAATATGTCGAATCCCAAGGTTATTCGGTCGTGAAAGATTATGTGGGGCATGGAATAGGGCAAGCCATGCATGAAGAGCCTCAGGTGCCTAATTACGGAAAACCCCACCAAGGGCCTCGTATTGTTGAGGGAATGTGTCTGGCTTTGGAGCCAATGGTCAATTTAGGTACTGATGAAGTAAGGGTTTTAGAGGATGGATGGACAGTGGTGACAAAAGATGGTAAATTCTCAGCCCATTTTGAAGACACCATCGCCATCCTGTCGAGTGGACCGGAAAATTTAACCCGGATATAACCAAGCCCCGTTTGAAGGGGTTGGGAGGCATATGGCAAAGGAAGAAGCGATTTCGGTTGAGGGAACGGTCATTGAGGCCCTTCCCAATGCGAGTTTTAGAGTGGAGTTGGAAAACAAACACGTGGTTTTAGCCCATGTGTCGGGAAAGATGCGGATGAATTTCATCCGAATACTTCCGGGGGACCGGGTAACAGTAGAATTATCCCCTTACGATTTAAACCGGGGCCGGATTACATATCGGTTCAAATAAAAGAAGTTTTGATTAAAGGAAAAAAACATGAAGGTGCGGTCGTCTGTGAAACCAATTTGTGATAAATGCAAAGTTATCCGTCGCCGTCGGGTGATCCGGGTGATTTGCACGAACCCTAAGCATAAACAGCGGCAAGGATAAAAGAATGGCCCGAATTTCTGGTATTGATTTACCCAAAGAAAAGCGTATCGAGGTTGCGTTGACTTATATTTATGGAATTGGACCGAATTTATCCAAGAAAGTCTTGGGTAAGGCCAACGTGAATCCTGACATCAGAGTGAAAAATTTAAAAGATGACGAACTCGCGCGGATCCAAAATATTATCAACTCAGATAACTTGAAAGTCGAAGGAGACCTGCGCCGCGAGATTTCTATGAACATCAAACGTTTGATTGATATCGGAACCTACCGGGGCAGCCGCCATCGAAAGGGACTGCCCGTACGGGGCCAACGGACAAAAACAAATTCACGGACCCGGAAGGGTCCGAAAAAGACGGTTGGAAGTGGTCGTAAAAAGGAAGAGTAATTTTTAATTGAATTGTCCCTCGAAAGGGGACGAGAAGCATAAGGAGATAAAAAGTGGCGGAAAAAGCTGAAGCGAAAATTGAAACAAAGGATGAAAAGTCGGCACCTGCAGCCGGCCCCAAAAAAGGCAAGAAGGCACCGCGTAACGGAGTCGTTCATATTAAATGCTCTTTTAATAATACTTTGGTAACCATCACTGACCCAAAAGGTAACGTGGTGGCTTGGTCATCGGCGGGGTCAATGAGTTTTAAAGGCAGCCGAAAGTCAACACCCTTTGCCGCCCAAGTTGCCGCGGAAGCCGCCGGTAAAAAGGCTGTCGACGCGGGAATGAAATCGGTCGAAATATACGTGAAGGGTCCTGGTTCGGGCCGGGAAGCGGCCATTCGCGCCATCCAGACGAGTGGATTGGTAATTTCCATCATTAAAGATGTTACACCCGTTCCCCACAATGGTTGCCGGCCGCCTAAGCGCCGGCGAGTCTAAAGGAGTTCCTGTGAGCGTACAAACCGTATGTCGAATTTGCCGCCGTGAAGGGATGAAACTTTATTTAAAGGGCACCCGCTGTGAAACCGAAAAGTGCGCCTTCGAACGTAGAAGCTACGCACCTGGACAGCACGGGCAAAAACGAAAAAAAGATACCGAATATGGGCTGCAGTTAAGAGAAAAGCAAAAGGTTAAGCGCATTTACGGTGTTTTGGAACGACAGTTCCGCCGTTATTTTTCAATTGCGTCACGTAAGCAAGGGGTTACGGGTGAAACTTTGCTTCAACTACTTGAACAGCGTCTGGATAATACTATTTACCGGATGGGTTTTTCCGAATCACGTCGCCAAGCCCGCCAAGTTGTTCGTCATGGCATGGTTTTGGTGAATGGTAAAAAAGTGGATATTCCCTCCTTTTCATTAAAAGCAGGGGACAAGATTACTATTTTGGATAAATTTAAAGAAAATGTTGTTTTGAAACGTTCTTTAGAAACCCTTCAAAAACGAGGGGTTCCCGTTTGGCTTGAAGTCGAAACTGAAACCCTATCGGGTGTTTTCAAGAAAGTGCCAACCAAAGATGAAATCGCGTTGCCAGTCCAAGAACAGCTCATCGTTGAGCTGTATTCGAAATAAGGCTTAATAGAATATCAGGTCCCTTTCGAGGGACTAATTTAGCAGGAGGCGTCATGCAAATCGGAAATGTGCAGATTCCAAAGTTTTTGGATTATGAGAAAGAATCTTTAAACCAAACTTACGGAAAGTTTATCGCCGAACCCTTTGAAAGGGGTTACGGACAATCAGTTGGTAATTCTCTCCGGAGAATTCTCCTTTCATCTATTACTGGCGCGGCTGTGACCTCCGTCAAGTTTGAAGGCGTTTCCCATGAGTATTCTTCTATTCCGGGAGTTGTGGAAGACACGACTGAAATTATTTTAAATTTGAAGGAATTAAAAATTAAACTTTTTAGTCCTGGGACAAAAACCCTTCGTCTTTCTGTGAAGGGCGAAAGAAATGTGGTGGCGGCAGATATACAAACCAGTGCTGATATTGAAATATTGAATCCCCAGCTTCGTTTGGCGACGTTAACTGAAGAAGATGCAACTTTGGATTTAGAAATTGAAGTTGCCGAGGGTAGGGGTTACGCACCCGCCGAACGTAATAAACGTGAGGGTCAGCCGATCGGGGTCATTCCTATCGATTCCATTTTCACCCCCGTTACCCAAGTGAAATACTCGGTGGAATCGGCCCGCATTGGTCAAATGACGGATTACGACAAATTGATCATGGAAATTTGGACGGACGGTCGCATCCATCCTGAGGACGCTTTGGCCCACGCTTCCAAAATTTTGAGGGATTCCTTACAAATATTCATCAACTTTGAAGAAGAACCCATTCAACAAGATGATTCGGTCAGCGAGGAAGAAGAGCGTTTGCGCGAGCTCTTGAATGAAAGTGTCGAGGAATTAGAATTGTCTGTTCGGTCAGCGAATTGCCTTAAAACCGCCAATATTAAAACAATCGGGGATTTGGTCCGCAAAACTGAATCCGATATGTTGAAATATAAGAATTTTGGTCGGAAATCCTTAAATGAAATAAAAGAAATTTTAAGCGGAATGGGCCTTTCCTTCGGGATGGATGTTGATTCCATACTCGCAAAGGGTAAACCTGCCGTTTCGGCCAGGGTTGAAGCAAGCGTTTAATTCGATTAGGAGTTTAAAATGCGACATCAAGCACATCACGGGCGATTAGGGGTCCAGCCAGCTCACCGTAGGGCTATGATCCGAAATATGGTGACCTCCCTTTTTAAACATGAGCGGGTCAAGACCACTAAGGGTCGGGCAAAGGAAGTTCGACGTTACGCCGAAAAAATGATTACAGTAGCCAAGAAGGAAACGCTGGCATCCAAAAGGCATGTTTTGGGTTTTGTCAGGGAACGTGAAGTGGTAAATAAGCTTTTTCAGACCCTCATTTACCGTTACGCCGAGCGCAAGGGCGGTTATACCCGTATACTAAAATTGGGTAACCGAAAAGGTGATGGCGCCGACATGGTGTTTTTGGAATTGGTCGACCGTCCCCTTGAAGAAAAATTAACCGAAAGTAAAACGGAGAAAAAGGAAAAGGCAGAAGCCCCATCCTCGGCATCCTCAGAAACTCAACCTGGAAAAAAGAAAAAACAATCAAAAGAAGCTAAAGCAACAACTTAATTGGGCTTAAATAAACCCTTTATTGTGAAGCATTAAAATCTAATATTGTTTTGACCTGTTTTAACTCATTGCGTAGAATACCCCATACTTTATGAAAACATTTCAAACCAAAATACTTTCAATGCTTTTGGCCTTTCTGCTTTTTTCTTCCGCATCCACTCTTTTTGCACAAAACTCCGACACGGGTTTATCTGGCAGCCTTGAAACAAACCACCAAAATTATTTTTACAAAGACCCGAATAAAGCTTTTTTGTTGGCTTTCTTCCCGGGATTGCTCATCCATGGATATGGCCACTTTTACGCTGATGACCAATTAATGGGGGATGTCCTTTTAACAGGCGAAGTTATTTCCGTGCTTTCAGTTGGTTTTGGCGCATTGATAAAATCTGATACGACAACTTTTTCCGGAGGCCTTTTAGGGGATTCCACCAATGCGGATAGAATTGGAACCAACCTCATTTGGGGAGGCATTATCTTTTTCACTGGTTTGTGGATAGTTGATATGGCTCACGCGCCGACCGCCGCGAAGGATTATAACGATGACCATGGATTGAAACCCATTGCATATTTGAATCAGGACCGCCCCACCTTGGCATTGGCTTATCGTTTTTAAGATTTTTTTTGTAGTTGCTTTGGAACTCTTCTCCTTCTGAAAGAATTTTTACCCTGCCTCCCCTTTTTTGCACGGAAAATTATTCGAGGTAAACGAATTTTAGTCTTTGATAGGAATCGAGCAACTTGGATTCCTTAAACTCTGTTTGAATTTCGTGTTGGATATGGAAGTATGTGATACAAATTTTGCCGCTTCCATGTTATCCCACATTGATAGAATTCAAGCTCTTTCCCAAGAGGTAACTTTAGCGGACGTTACTCGGGACGGGTTGCCCATCAAATTCAGAAATTCCCTATTCAAGCTTTTTTTGTCCTACCTATGGGCCAAATTTAAGATGATTTAAGCTTTCTTTTTGCCGCATTGATACCTTGTGCGAAGGGCGATAAAATATGAAATCTATATTGGACTTGTTGAAGGAGGAGTTAATGAAACCTACTGGCCGTTTTCTTCTGTATTTATTGATGATTTTTATTCTGACTGGACCCCTTTATTCAGCGAGTAGTAATTTTCTCCCAGTTGCTTCCATTCCGGTTGGTATTAGTCCCAGAGGTTTGGCAGTTGGAAATGTTTTTGGAAATGGTGTGAAGAGTTTTATCGTGGCTAATTTTGGTTCTCCCACCTTTATTGGCCAAAATACGCCTGCCACGTTGTTGAATCCGAAAAATTCATCACTTCAAGTTTTTTCGTCCTCGCCTAATGGATTGAAGTTGGTTGAAACTATCCAGACGGCCTCAAGCCCCCGCGGAATTAGCCTCTTCGACCTTCTCAACAAGGGGAGTCAAGATATTTTGGTGACTTGTTATGATGCCAACCTTTTGCAAGTTTATTCTTGGGCCAATGGACAATTCATCAAAACAAATGAGGAATCTACTTTGAATATGCCGGTAGGTGTTGCCACAGGTTTAACCAGTTCTAAAGGCGTTCCTTTTGTGGCGGTGGCCGATTATGGTTCTAACAGCCTTTCCTTATTTCAAATTAAGGAAGGGAAGTTGGATAAAAAAATCGATATCCCGGTAGCGGGTGGGCCTACTCAAGTGGCCATTGGAGACTTGGACGGAGATGGAATAAGCGAAATCGCGGTTGCTTGTTTGACAGACCATCAGATAGAAATTTTATCCCTGAAATCAGTCGGCAAAAAGGATGACCTTTCCTCCTACTCGCTGAAAAAATCTTTGGTTTTGCCGGAGGGAAGTGCACCGGCGGATTTGAGAATCGCGGACTTGAATAGCGATGGAAGAGCGGATTTGGTAGCGGCCGATTTTACCAAAAATACTGTTTTGATTTACCTTCAACAAGCGGATGGTTCTTTGGCTGCCCAACCTCCTTTACCCACCAGTGGGAGCCATCCAAACGGTTTAACTGTAGCGGATATAAATGGAGATGGCGGAAAAGAAATTGTGGTAGCCAATCGCGATTCGGACTCAATTGATCTCATTCAATGGACTGGAAGCCAATTTCAACTTGTTAATACCCTTAAAGTGGCGATAGATTCTGACAGCTCTTTTGGCCCCGTTGAAGTAGGTGTTTTAGACACGACGGGACAAGGGAAGTCGGACTTGGTTTTAAGCCACATGCGTTCAAATTCGATAAGGGTACTGGCGCAAGTTTCGGTTCCGTCAACTTCTGGTCCACTCATGGCGAAACTTTTTTCTCCAAATGGATTTGATACGCCTTTTTCTGAAAAAACCACTTTTTGTTATCCCAATCCGACCCATGACGGTAAGGTGAAATTCAGCTTTAACCTAAATTCACCATCGGATGTTTTGTTACAGGTTTTCGATGTAAGGGGCGAGTCGGTTTGGAGCCAGAGGATAAACGCATCTCAAACCCAAAACGGGGTTAATGCCATTAATTGGGATGGGACAAACCAAAATGGCGAAAATTTAGCCAGCGGAATGTATGTCTACCGCGTTACCGTTAACGACAAAACCATTACCAAAAAAGTCGCCATAATCCATTGAGGCTGGTGGCTTGAATGATTAGAAGGTTTTTGTGTTTTCTGAAGAATTTATCGGGGCTGAATTGACGGATTGGGTTTTTCGTACCCCCGCGTTGGGATCATCAGCCTTGAAAATTTGATTTGAGTTTTTATGGGAACCCTTTGTTAACCGGTAACCAGCGGCTTCCAAAGCTTGTTTCCAGCTTCCAAATTCCCTTCGGGCGGCCGAATAGAGCGCTAAGCGGTCCCGATAGGTGGTCAAAAGGTTTTGGGATTCGGCTTTACGGACAGCTTCCAAGACTTGTTCCTTGGACCATTTCGTCAACTTTTTCCTGCGGCGAGCTTTACCAGCCTCTAAAATTTGATCGTAATCAATTCCAGCCGCCTTGACCGCGTTGGACCAGCTTGAGAAATAACGCCTTGAACAAGCAGCCGTAAAAAGTGGGATCTGGTTTTTGGAGATGTTACTGGCGGAGATATCAACATTTTGCTTCTTAAGATCCTTGATTGTTTCTACAATTTTTTCTTTCGACCATTTTTGTTTCATTTCAGCCTCCTGGGCCTGGTGTTGAGAGGTATAAGATTTTTGTTAGGTTTGTTTGAGTCAAAACCTAAGCAATATTATGATAGGTTATGTTATGTTATGAAGCAATAGGATATGTTATTAAATATTGCTACATATTTGACACGATATTTGTCAAAAAAATAGATTTTTAAAGGGGTTTTTGCGGTATTAGTGATAAAACACAGTCAAATAAGATGCTTTTCAATAAGATCAACTTCCCAAGATTGAAACCCTTATTTTCAAACAAAATCAAGATTGAAGAAAACACCCAATCTAGGGGGATTTAGTGGCAAAACTCGCCAAAGACAGCCTGGAAGCCCTATTATTTTTTTCACTAACCTGTCTGCTTTATTTTTTGTTCATGATCACCGTTCCGGTTTTAAGAGACTCCCATGGGCTGCTGGCCATGAGCGAACTGTCGGACCTATCCCGAAGCGGGTTGGTTTTTGGCCTCCTTTTTGGTTCGGCGACTGCGTGCGTATTTCTCGGCGTACTGTTGATGAATTGGGTTTCCTTTTTTACCCCGGGGATGATGTCCAATTTGTGGGCAACGACTTATTTTTTCATCTGGATAGACAGCGTCTTTTCTCTTTCCCTTCAGTCCAAATCCTATAAGTTCCTATATTCATTGGCCCTCGGAATCATGTTTATTTATCTTTTTTTCTTCACGGTTAACTTCCTTGGAGTTCAAAACGAAAAGGCTGAGTCGGGGTCGTCGTGGAAAATCAAAATAGTCCATTATTGGCTGTGGGGTTGGATGGGTTTTTATTTTGGGCTTTCATGTTTTTTCGCGCTTCACACATTGGACTACCCAGGGTTTCGGCTTCCTTTGGCCGCGGGGGCGATGATTGTATGTTTTTTATATTACCTGTTGAGCTTATTCCTTAAAAAGTCAGAGGGAAAGGAAATAGAAAACTACTCCAAGGCTGGAAGAGTATTTTTTTTGTTATGGACCGCAGGGTTGATTTTGGTTTGGTTAGGTCCCCAATGGCGTCATTGAAAAAGGGCGATTTAACCCAAGTTAATCCGTGGATTTACTTTTGGATCTTGCTCGTTTCAAATTCTTTGTTGGCCTATTCTAATTTTTCTTATATCGCCAAAAGCTGGATTTTCTTTTTCGGTGTTTTGGCTCCCCTCATTTTATCCATTGGAATCCGCCCGAAAAACCCGCCCAAGGCATGGGATCGGGAATATTTCTCGCTAGCCATAAAACCCATTTCTTTGATCATGGTGGGCAGTTTGGCTATTTCTTTAAGATTTTTTAATTTGACCAATTTTCATTTATGCCCAACCGGCGATGAGGGGCTGCACGGATTTTTAGCTATTCCCTTGTCCCGGGAATGGAACTGGCAATTTTTTTATACGGTAGGTGAACATCCCCCTCTTTTAATATGGGTTTTAAGTTTTTTTTTCCGGTTTTTTGATTCGCCTTTTTTCAATCTTTGGTTTTTCCCCGCTTTTATTTCAGTCTTGACAGTTCCCATGGGATACCTGGCCGCCCGCCAGTTTTTCTCAAAATCCACAACTATCCTATTTGGTTTTCTATTGGCCTTCAGTTTTTGGCCGATGTTTTTTGGAAGATTTTGTCATCAAGGTATTTTCATTCCTTTTTGGGAATGTTTAAGCTTTTGGTTGCTAGGTCGATTTTTGAACGCTTCCGAAACCAATAAAAAAACCCTTTGGATTGCGGCATTGGGATTTTGGGCGGGCTTGGGTTCCCTAACCTTTACCTCCTGGGCGGTTGTTCTTTGCTTGTTCGCTTTAACGGTTTTGGCTATTGGTTTTTATGACATCCGAAAAAACTTGAGATATATAAATATCTTTTTTATAAGCCTTTTATTTGGGCTTCTTCCTTTCCTGCTCGCCGCTTGGAAGGAGGGCTATGGGCATCATTTAATCGATTCGTCGGCTGCGAGTAGCTGGTTTAGTCGGGATCATCAATTTATTACCTATCTTTCTTACGTCACTTGTCTTTTCTGGGGCAACCTCCAACCAGGCGCTTCCTACGGGCCGTCCTGGGGTGGAGTTTTAAATCCAATCCTTGATTCTTGTTTCTTTCTTGGACTTTGCGAGTTATTTCAAAGACGCAAAGAGCGTTTTTCCCTTTGGCTTCTGTTCGCTTTCCTTATTTGCCTTTTACCCGGTTTCTTGGCCGCTGATTACGTTGAATTCAACCGGGTTATCCAGGTTATGCCCTTTTTACTTTTATTCACCGTAATTGGTTTTCAAAAACTTTTGGATGTTTTGGGAAAAAACAAAAAAAGGGTTCTGCTCGTCATGTTGATTTTTTCGTTCGGATTAGATGTGAACCATTTGCTAATACCGGTGGTGGAGGGTTCCCCTTGGAAGTTGCAATTTAAGAAAGACATTCCAGATGAAAATTTTAACGCCTATCAAATCCTGGAAAAAGCTTATCGTTCCAATGGACCGGGTTTAATCTTCGCCGATTTCCTGCTTTTATCCCATAGCCATAGCCTGAATGTATTGGCCTATCACTTAAACGCGGCTTTGAATCCCCGGTATGACTCCCGGAAAGCGCAATGGGCTGCCCTAATGGTGAACAAGCATTATCGGGATTTCCTTTTAAAAAGGTTTGTGGATTCCAAGTGGTATGACCTCCCATCTTCTCAAACGGGGGACGGGGGAATGGTTCTTGGAATCATTCCGATTCATAATGAAAATAAAGAAGTTTTTAACCGGTGGGTTGAGGCTCACCGCTATTTCCATGACTTGAGTCTTCAGGCTGAAAATATTTTAAATAATAAAAAAAATTATTTATCGGCTTTGGAAAGGCTTCCCGAGGGTTATACGAAGGTAGAAGGAGATCCCTTTCTTGAGTCTGTGTTCGGGGAGTGGCTGGCCCAGTACCATTATGGGAACGATAACCGGGAAAATATCCTGGCGCTTCAAAGGGCGATTTCTAAGGGGTATCCAGCCGCTCATTTGTTTTATAAATTGGGAGGCTTGTTTTACGCGAATGGACAATGGAAAGAAGCGAGGGAATCTTATCTAATGGCTTCAAGAACGAGGCCCAATTACACTAACGCGGATGAAGTTCTTCGCTATTTGGATGGGTTAAAAAAATAAGATCTCTAAGGAATTCTTTGTGGGAATCATTTTATTTTTAGTGGTTTTGTTGATGGTCTTGGGCAAGGTTTGGAGGTTTTACGTCGAGTCCGCGGAAAGCATTGAACGAGTTCACGCGCTGGAACCCTGGTATTGGTTTGTTTTTCTCAATTTGAGCCTTTGCCTCATTACCAGCAATTATGACGAAGGCTTCATGCTGGTGGGCCTGCTCATCCAACTTACTTTAAGCGTTTGGTTTGCCCTCTCCGTGGTATGGATTATTAAGTCCTGTGAGCATAAAAATATTTCTAGGCATGAAAGTTGGTTCGTGAAGGGCCGTATCGTCAAGTTTTGCTACCGCTGTGGTACCAGGCTGCCAGACGATTTTGACGGCCATCCCATCAAAGACTACTCGTGGCAGAATATTTATTTCCAAATTCCACCCCATCTCTTTGATTTCATTAGTTTTTGGTTAGCCCAGTCCATGATGGTTTTAATTTCCTTGTTCCTTGTTTTGAGATACCTCAAAAGACCTGGGCCCCAGCATGAAGCGGTATTAATCGCCATCATTCTGGTGGTTTTGGCCCCGCCCCTGATTTACTATTTCGGCCGTTTCAGGAGCTACCTTTCTGAAACCAAGGGTCTTATCTGGTGGGAGGATTTGAAAAGCTCGTTTATCATTTGGATCGTCTTGATCGGCTTATTGTTATGGCTGCTGCATTCCCTGTAAAAATAAGGGCCTTTCACCCCCGCGCTTGACAAGGGATAAGGGAATAGATATAGTTCTCAAACTAAGCAGTTAAATTTTAGGAGAATTTCAATGGCCTTCGGAATCGCAATGAACCTAGTGCTTTTGGTACTGGTACTCGTATTGCGTCCGGAGGCGGTTCGCTCCTAAAGACGGCTACCAAGCCGCGGGGCCCGCTTCCAAACGGGCTTCTGCGGCTTTTTTGTTTTAAGGCCAAAGAAGTCCCACCGAAACGGTAAATCCCAAAAAGACGGCTTAATAAGGCTTTTTAGAGGCATCCAGGTTGTTTTTACCCTGAATTGCCTCATAAAAACCAAGAGTTTATTGTAAAATCTGGGTCTTTCGCGCTCGTTTAGGGCACGGACCTCAAGGGAGACAACGATGGCTAAGAATAAACTAAAAACCGGGGCTCAAATGGTCGTGGATGTCCTGGTGGACGAGGGCGTGGATATTCTTTGGGGCCTGACCGGCGGGGCGATCCTCCCGGTTTTTGACGCCCTTTACCAAAACAGCGATCGCATCCGGTTGATCGATACGCGCCATGAGCAGGGCGCCATTCATATGGCCGAAGGCTACGCCAAATCCACCGGCAAGGTGGGGGTTTGCGTGGTCACCTCCGGTCCCGGAGCCACCAATATCGTGACGGGACTGACCGACGCCTATATGGACTCGGTTCCCATCGTCGCCATCACGGGCCAGGTGCCGTCCCATTTGATCGGGACAGACGCTTTCCAGGAAGCGGACGTGGTGGGTATCACCCGTTCCTGCACCAAGCATAATTTTCTCGTGAAGAACATCCAGGAACTGCCCCAAATCATGCGGGACGCCTTTTTTATCGCCCGCAGCGGGCGGCCCGGTCCGGTGCTGGTGGATATCCCGAAGGATATCGCCGCGGCTTCCGCCGAGGTGGCCATCCCGAAACACTCGTCCATCCCCCTGTCCAAGTTTGTGCCGACCCCCGATTTACACCAAATCGAGAAAATGGCCGAGCTGATCAAGAACGCCAAGAAGCCCCTCATTTACGCGGGTGGCGGGGTCATCAACGCCAACGCTTCCGACGCGCTCTATAAATTCGCCCGCAAGACGAATATTCCCGTGACCCTGACCTTGATGGGCCTGGGGGCCTATCCGGCCGGGGACCGGCAATTCATCGACATGCTGGGCATGCACGGGTCCTACCGCGCTAATTTGGCCCTGACCTATTGCGACCTATTGATCGCCATCGGCAGCCGGTTTGACGACCGGGTGACCGGGAAGCTCAGCGAGTTTTCTCCCCATTCCAAGAAGATCCACATTGACGTGGACCCGACTTCCATCGGCAAAAACGTCAAGGTGGACGCCCATACCCTGGGGGACATGAACAGTATTCTTTCGACATTGACCAAAATGGTCGGGTCGCAGGATTACGAGCCCTGGTATGAAGAGTTGGACGCCTGGCATAAAAAACATCCCTTGGCTTACCAGCAGGATCCCAATGGAAAGGTCCTCCCGCAGTTCGCGGTGGATGAGATATACCGCCTGACCAAGGGTGACGCCATCATCACCACCGAAGTGGGCCAGCACCAGATGTGGGCGGCCCAGTTCTATAAATTCAATAAGGCCCGCCGTTGGATCACCTCGGGCGGCCTGGGCACCATGGGTTTCGGCTTTCCGGCGGCCATCGGGGCGGCCTTCGGCTTTCCCGACGCCACGGTCATCGATATCGCGGGGGATGGAAGCTTCCAAATGACCATGCAGGAGTTGGCGGTCGTGAAGGAACACAACCTCAACGTGAAGGTGGTCGTGCTCAACAACAAGTTCCTGGGAATGGTGAAACAGTGGCAGGACCTATTTTTCGACAAGCGCTACGCCTCCACTTCCATCCCGGTTCAGCCGGATTTCGTCAAGCTGGCCGAGTGTTACGGTCTCAAAGGCTACCGGGCGGACACGCCCAAGGACACGACCAAGGTTTTGGAAGAGGCCTTCAAAAGTAAGGACCCCTGCATCGTGGAAATCGTGGTGGACGAGGAAGAACATGTTTATCCCATGGTTCCGGCTGGCGCCGCCAATAAGGATATGGTTTTGTCCAAGGAAGAGGATCGGGCGCGGGTGATGGCAGCGGTGAAGACCAAGGCCAAGACCCATGGAAAGGGAGGCCGCAAATGAGACACACCATATCGGTGATGGTCAAAAACCAGGCGGGGGTCCTTTCCCGCGTCTCCAACCTCTTTTCGGCACGGGGTTACAACATCGACAGCCTGGTGGTGGGGGTTACGGACAATCCGGAAGTTTCCCGCATTACCATCGTGGTCAAGGGCGACGACAGGGTGATCGACCAAGTGGAAAAACAGCTCAACAAGCTGATCGATGTCATCAAGGTGGTTGACCTGACCCATGATGATTTCATCGCGCGGGACCTGGCGCTGATTAAAGTGAAGGCCGAACCCAACACCCGAAGCCAGGTGATGGAAATCGTCCAGTGTTTTGACGGCAAGATCGTGGACGTGGCCTTGAAGAGCTTCATCATCGAGGTGACGGGCAAGGAAAGTAAAATCAACGCCATGGTCGAGCTTTTGGGCAATTATGGAATTTTGGAACTGGTCCGTACCGGTGAAGTAGCTATTTCCCGGGGCAAGAAGGTTCATGAAAAAGAGGAAACCAAGGTGAAGATGAAGGCAGGTAAAGCGGGGCAGTCCAATCTCTGATTGGAATTTTGCCCCACATTACGATGGGGAAATTTAAATGAATTGTGGGGCTATGCCACTTTCATTAAAAATTTCAAATGATAAGTGGTATGAATTCTTAATTTTGAATTTTTAATTTAAGTCGCACATAAAACCAAGGAGAAAGAAATGGCGAAGATCTATTACGAGCAGGACGCGGATTTGAACGTATTGAAGGGAAAGACCATTGCCGTCATCGGCTATGGTAACCAAGGCCGCAACCAGGCCCTGAACCTAAAGGATTCGGGGATCAAGGTGATCATCGGCGCCAGGTCGGAAAAGACCAGGGCCTTGGCCAAGGCGGATGGTTTGGAAGCTTATGACTCCAAGGAAGCCGCCGCCAAGGCGGACATCATCCAAATCCTCATCCAGGATGACCTGCAGGGGTCCCTCTATAAGAGCGATGTTTTGCCTTCCTTGAAGGCGGGCAAAGCCCTCATGTTCTCCCACGGGTTCAATATTCACTTCGGTCAGATTTTGCCGCCGGCTGACGTGGACGTTTTCATGATCGCCCCCAAGGGCCCAGGCCATTTGGTTCGCACCACTTATGTGGACGGGAAGGGAGTGCCGGCTTTGGTGGCTATCCACCAGAACGCGACTGGCAACGCCTTGAAGATCGCGCTGGCTTACGGTAAGGCTATTGGCGCCACCCGCGCCGGGGTCTTGGAGACCACCTTCAAAGAAGAGACGGAAACGGACCTGTTCGGCGAACAAGTGGTCCTGTGCGGCGGCCTCTCGGAATTGATCCGCGCCGGGTTTGAAACCCTCGTCAACGCCGGGTACCAGCCCGAAGTGGCTTATTTCGAGTGCCTTCACGAAGTGAAGCTCATCGTGGACCTGATCTATGAAAAGGGAATTACGGGCATGCGCGACGCCATTTCCACCACGGCCAAGTATGGGGATATCACCCGGGGCCGCCGGATCATCAACGAAAATACCCGCGTCGAAATGCGCCGTATTTTGAGCGAGATTCAAACGGGAATGTTCGCCCGCGAATTCGTCCTGGAAAACCAGGCGAACCGCCCTGTCTATAATTCGGTCTTGAAGATGGATTCCGAACACGTAATTGAGAAGGTGGGGAAACAGGTGCGGAGCATGTTTAGCTGGATGAAAAAATAAAGGCAGGTTTAACCACCGAGGTCACCAAGAACACCAAGTAAGAAAAAAAGAAACAAAATTTTGGGGTGTTCTTGGTGGTCTTGGTGACCTTGGTGGTAAAAGAGGTGTTTAATTGAAGCTGCCTTTCATGCCGGAAACTTGGAGCATGTTTCTTCCTGTTTTTATCGCGGGAAGCGGCGTCCTCTTGGCCAGCGGCCACTGGGATAGTTCGATATTGGGTTTCCTGGGGGTCGTGGTTTTAGTTCTGGCGGGGTTGATCCTTAATTTCTTCCGGGACTTTGAAAGGTTCCCGGAACGGAAGTTGAAACCCAAGGAAATCTTGAGTCCGGCGGATGGCAAGGTGGTGGTTTTGGGGGTGGCCAAGGAAAAGTTTTATTTGAAAAAACCGGCCCTGCATATCGCGGTTTTCATGAACCCCCTGAACAACCATGTTCAAAGGGCGCCTTACGACGGCAAGGTGTTGAAAATGGTTTACCACCCGGGCGAATTCCTGGCGGCTTACGACGACAAGGCAGATTTGGTGAACGAGCAGGCGCATTTGCTGGTGGACCTGCAAGCCCCAGGTAAGAAACCCAAGAACGTGGGGCGGATGGTGGTGAAACAAATCGCCGGGTTGTTATGCCGCAGGGTCAAAACGACTCCGAAGGCGGGTGACCGCATCCGGCAGGGTGAGAGAATCGGGCGGATTTTACTGGGGTCAAGGGTTGACCTTTTTTTACCAAAAAGTTTTAAACCCGCCGTGAAGTTGGGAGACCAGGTTCGCGCGGGTGTGACAGTGTTAGGGGAACTGTAACTGTCTAGTCGTTGTTGCAAGCTGCTTTTGGGCCACCTGGTTCTCGTGAGGCAGGTGGGTTGATTAAACCAACAACCACCCTCATCCCAACCTTCTCCCCTCAAGGGAGAAGGGGTACTAGCCGCCCTCGCCCCTTGGGGGAGAGGGCGGGGGGAGGGGTGAAGTTAATTTTTGAGATGTGCCCTTAGGAGACCGTGATGGTAGCTTTGAAAAATAAATTTGAAAACACGGAAAGGCCGGCCAAGTCCAGGCTGCGCAAGACCATTTACCTGCTGCCCAACCTGTTAACCGCGGCCAACATGGTCTTGGGCATCTTGTCGATCACCTTCGCCATCAATGACTCGCTGACCCTCTCCATGGCCGCCGAAACAAAGGTCGTCCCCTTCGTCCTTTCGGCCAAGCTCATCGTCCTCGCCGCCTTCATGGATTTTTTCGATGGGTTTGTGGCCCGGGCCACCGGCACCACCAGCAAGTTCGGTCAGGAATTTGACAGCCTGTCGGATCTGGTGAGCTTCGGCATGGCCCCGGCCTTGCTCATTTACCTGTCGGTTCTCCGCTATCTGCCTTTTTGGGGAATTTCCATCGCCGTCCTGTACGTGGTTTGTGCGGCTATCCGGCTGGCCCGTTTTAACGTCCAGGCCCAGGTCGAGGAGAAAACCCAATTTATGGGTTTGCCCAGTCCTGCTGCCGCGGGCATTTTGGCCAGTTACATCCTGGTTTCCCATTGGGCCGGCTTTTATGGGGAGGGTATCATCGTCAATAAGGTCATGGGCTGGTATGAGGAAAATCTTTCCTACTTTGAGCTCTACGGGATCCCCGTTTTAACCCTCGTTATCGCCCTGGTGATGATTTCTACCATCGGCTATCCCAGCATGAAAAAACTGAATAAGGAAACGATCAGACCCATCACGCTCGTTTTTATCGCGATTTTTCTTTTCTTCCTTTTCAAAATGGCGGAATTAACTTCCTTTGTCGTTTTAACCTTTTATTTATTTTGGGGGATCATCAAATTCCTCACGAAAAAGAGCATTGGCCGACTTAGGGACAACAAAGTCGCCAAGCCCCTGAAGGTTTAACCCGAAAAATCCGAATTCACCCTTAACCGTAAAATAAAAGGATCATTCAAATGAAAAAGCAAAACATGAAGCAAAACCAAAAAAACGAGCGTGTTTATATCTTCGATACCACCCTGAGGGACGGGGAGCAGGCACCGGGCGCCAGCCTCAACACCGACGAGAAAATGAAGATAGCGGTCCAGCTGGAAAAGCTGGGGGTGGATATCATCGAGGCTGGCTTTCCGGCCGCTTCCCCCGGCGACTTCGAGGCCGTGGAAAAGATCGCCAGGATGGTGAAAAAATCCGTCGTGGCGGGCCTGGCTCGGGCTATCAAAAAGGATATTGAAGCCTGCGCCAAGGCGATCAAACCCGCCAAGCGGGGCCGAATCCATACCTTTATTTCCTCCTCCGACATCCACTTGAAGTACCAGTTTAAGAAGACCCGTGAGGAAGCCCTCCAGTCCGCGGTGGAAGCGGTTAAGCTGGCCCGGCACTTTTCCGATGACGTGGAATTCTCGGCCATGGACGCTTCCCGTTCCGAGCTGGATTACCTCTGTAAGATGATCGAAATGGCTATTAAGCATGGGGCGAGAACCGTCAATATCCCGGATACGGTGGGTTACGCCGTGCCAGACGATTTCGGCAAGACCATCGCGGCTATCCGCAACCGGGTGCCCAACATCAACAAAGCCGTCATTTCTGTTCACTGCCACAATGACCTTGGGCTGGCGGTTTCCAACTCGGTTTCGGCCATCCAAAACGGGGCTCGGCAGGTTGAATGCACTATCAACGGTATCGGCGAGAGGGCAGGCAACGCCAGCCTGGAGGAAATCGTCATGATCCTCAAAACCCGGGCGGATAAGTATCCTTATTACACGAATATCACAACCAAGGAAATCTACAAGACGAGCCGCTTGGTTTCCACCTTGACGGGCTTCATGATCCAGCCCAACAAAGCCATCGTAGGAAACAATGCTTTCGCCCATGAGAGCGGCATCCACCAGGACGGCATGCTCAAGTACCGCCAGACCTACGAGATCATGACGCCCCAGGAAATCGGTATCCCCTCCAGCCGCCTGGTCATGGGCAAGCACTCGGGCCGCCATGCTTTTAAGAAGCGCCTGGAAGACCTCGGTTACCACCTTTCGGAAGAATTGTTGGAAACCCTGTTCGCCAGGTTCAAGGACCTGGCCGACAAGAAAAAAGACGTCTATGACGAGGACATCGAGGCCTTGATCGAGGAGAAAATTTTCTCCTCGACCGAGCTTTACCAGATGACCTACCTGCATACCTCGGCGGGAAGCTCCACTTTGCCCACGGCCACCCTGAAGATCAAAAAGGGCGACCACGAGGTCCAGGAAGCCGCCACCGGCGACGGGCCCGTGGACGCGGTTTTTAACGCCATCGACCGGGCCACGGGCTTCAAGGGTAAGCTGGTTAATTACGCCCTCAAGGCTCTTACCCAGGGCCGGGACGCCCAGGGGGAAGTCACGGTGAGCCTGACAATCAATGGGGATGAGGTCCATGGCCGGGGCATCTCAACCGACGTCATCGAGGCTTCCGCCAAGGCTTACCTGAACGGCGTGAACAAGCTTTTGCTCGGGCATAAAAAGAAAAGCGCCAAGGCCGCCTTTGAAGCCATGAAGGGCGTCAAACTCTAACTTCAGTTGACAGTCCGCAGTCGATGGTTGGCAGCAAAGATTAAAGCTGTCGACTGCCAGCTGTCGACCGTCGACTGGTTCCGAAGGAACCGAAATGAATTACCACATCGTCGTGCTCGCCGGGGACGGCATCGGTCCCGAAATCTGCGAGGAATCCAAGAAGGTCCTTAACCGCGTGGGGGAAGTGTTCGAGCATAAGTTCGAATACGAACCCCAGGACGCGGGCGGGATCGCCATCGACAAGTTCGACACGCCTCTGCCCGAGCACACCCTGAAAGCTTGCCAGGCCGCCCAGGCGGTTTTAAAGGCACCTATGGGCGGGCCCAAGTGGGACAAGATCGAGAACAAGAAACGTCCCGAAGCCGGCATCCTGGGCCTCCGTAAGGGCCTGGACCTTTATGCCAATTTACGGCCCGTGAAACTTTTCGAGGCCCTCAAGGAAACCTCCACCTTGAAGCCGGAAGTCATTGATGGCGTGGATATGCTGATCGTGCGGGAGCTGATTTCCGGCATCTATTTCGGCGAGCCCCGGGGAATTTTTGGCGAGGGGAAGGACCGTTACGGGGTCAACACCGAGATCTACCGCACCTCTGAGGTGGAACGCATTGTGACCCTGGCTTTTGACCTGGCCAACCTTCGCCGCAAAAAAGTGACCAGCGTGGACAAGTTCAATGTGTTGGAATCCTCCCGTCTATGGCATGACGTGGCGGAAGAGGTGGCCAAGCAATATCCCGACGTGTTTTTCGAGCATCAAATCGTTGATAACGCGGCCATGCAGTTGATCCTGAACCCCAAACAATTCGACGTGCTGGTCACCACCAACATGTTTGGTGATATCCTTTCGGATGAGGCCTCCATGCTGACGGGCTCCTTGGGCATGCTACCCTCCGCCTCCCTGGGCGGGAAAGTGGGCCTTTATGAGCCTTCCCATGGCTCGGCCCCCGATATCGCGGGTACGGGCAAGGCCAATCCCCTGGCCATGATTTTGTCGGTGGCCATGATGCTTCAATACAGTTTCAAGCGTCTAAAGGAAGCGGAAGCCATTGAGAAGGCCGTGGAAAAAGTCCTCAATGCCGGGCTCCGGACCGCCGATTTAGCGAAGAAGGGCGAGAAGGTTATTTCCTGTAAAGATATGGGAGAAGCGGTCTCGAAAGAAATAAAGTAACGACTCATGTAACAAAGATGAACGCAGATAAAGCGAATCTTTTTTCAATAAACCCTCGCCCCTTGCGGGAGAGGGTATGCCGCCCATTAATAAATCTTATAGGTGGGCGGTATTATGCCAATGTCATTTTGGATGAATATCCAAAATTGGCATAGGGTGAGGGGTGAAAGACACTCTTCGCAATGACATCAAACTGCAACAAGATTGAAGTGTGAAATGATGAATAAAACTAGGTTTTTATATTTGATCCTTTTTATGGGCTTGGTTATTTCGCCCGTTATGGCCCAGACATTGACACCAGTTGTGACTCCAACCTTTACACTTTCAAACATTCTCACTTTCACACCCGCTGTTAATCTTCCCACCTTTACATCCACTATAACCGCCACCCCAACTGATTCTCCAACCCCTACTTTTACTTACACTCCGACCGGCACCCTCATCCCCACCCATACCCCTACCCGAACCTTTACCAACACCCGGACATTCACGCCTACTAAAACATTCACAAGCACCCCAAGGGGAACCCTCATCCCCACCAAAACACCAACTCCTACCCGGACGGATACCTCAACCTTTACCCCCACCAAAACCCTAACCCTTACCAATACTTTCACCATAACCCTAACGCCAATTCCCACCAATACCTTTACTATTACCCAGACCTTCACCCCGACCTTTACCCCCACGGGGACACTCACCCCCTCCAAGACGCCTACCCCGACCTTTACGAACACCCTGACTTTAACCCTCACGAATACTTTTACCGTAACCAACACTCCGACCACCACTGACACATTCACTCCTACCCCCACCGGCACTTTAACCCCCAGCGCGACTTTTACCTTTACCCCAACCTCTACATTTACCATCACCAAAACCTTTACCTCAACACCCACCTTTACCCCGACTAAGACTTCCACTCCGGGCGTTTTCAAATTTTTGGTTTCGCCCAAACCCAACGACCAGGGCCAAATGAAATTTACCTGGGGAACCACCACCCCGGCGGACGAGGTTTTCCTCAAAATTTATACCAGCGGTTTCCGCCTTGTCAGGGAATTCCATTTTGACAAGGATGAAAGCCCCGATGATTTATCCGCGGACACCCATGAATTGAATTGGGACGGGAAGGACGAGGAGAAGCGCCCCATGCCGCCGGGGAACTACCTCTGTTTTATCGACATCAAGGTTGGGAAGCTGAAGTACGAAGCCAGCGGTAAAACCGAGATACCCTAATTAAAAAATTTTATAGATGTCATCGCGAGGAATGAACGCCGATACCCCGCATTTCCTTTTGGAAATATTTAAAGGTGATGCGGGATCATCCCATTTCCTAATTAGTTTTATGGTGAAATGGGGCTAGGCGTTCACTAATGAGGAAGCAACCCAAGTTTAAATAAATCCTTTGTCTCACGCTCCTTCAAATCGGCGCATTCGGCCCTAATTTTTTTAACCCTCTCAAAAAATATTTCATTTTTTTGGATTAAAACGAACATTGCAGGGTATTGTTCGTGGGGAAAAGCGGAAAGAACCGCGCTTTAACAGGAGGTTAAAAAAAGTCCTTAGTGCGGACTTTTTTCTATCTTCGTCGCGAATCACCTCTCCAAATCAAGAGGGTAAAGGTGATTCGCTCCTAACCCATGGCTGTTGACAGGGTGAAAAACATTTTTTAACACCCTGTTAAGGGCGTCCGGGTGAAGATAGGCTCACCCCGGCGGAGAATTAGGTTTAAAATCGCCCGTGGTAGGGAACTAACGGGGGCAAAAAGACTGATCGAAGCCCGAACCTGGGGGAAGGAATAAATTAAATGCCTGGAAAACTAAAGAAAATCTGCGTCAATTGCGGCTCCAGTCCGGGCGCGCACCCTGAGTACGTTGAGGCATCCCGGGAACTTGGAAGGAAACTGGCCCAGCGGGGAATGTCGTTGGTCTATGGGGGGGCGAATGTCGGATTGATGGGGGAAACCGCCGACGCTGTTTTGAGCCACGGGGGCGAAGTGATCGGCATCATCACCGAGGAGCTCAATCATAAGGTCGGGCATAAGGGCCTCAAGGAACTTCACGTGGTTCCGACCATGCACGAAAGAAAAACCAAGATGTTCCAATTGTCGGACGGATTTATCGCCATGCCCGGGGGCTTGGGCACCTTGGAAGAAGCCATGGAGATATTGACCTGGGCGCAATTGGGCCTTCATTCCAAGCCGGTGGGTTTCCTGAACGTCCGGGGTTATTTTGACAAATTCATGGATTTCCTGGACCACGCCGTCGACCAGCGTTTTTTGAAAAAAGAACACCGTCAAATGATATTGGTCGGCCAAAATCCCGACCAGCTCCTTACGGCCATGGAAGCTTACCTGCCTACTCCCGTTGAAAAATGGATTGACCGAAAATAAGCGGGATGACTGCGTTTTAATCCAATCTTTATGGCTTTTCTTGGCGCCTTCTATGACTCTAGGGTGAAATGTTTTAGAGCTTAAAACCCGAAAGCCTTTTTGGCGGCCGCGCCCGCCGCGTCCCCAACGAATTTGGCGACGGGATCCCCCTGCGCCGAAGTATTAGCCTGAGGCGTAAGCTTTGGGTGTGCCAACTCCGTAGGGGAGTTGGCGTCTTTCTTGGGGGATGAATCAGTGGAAGCCTTTGACGGTCCACCGGACGTAACCGAAGCTGAACTTTTCGATGCGGTAGAGTCGGTACCAATTCCTTCTTTGGGAATTGGTACACTCAATTCGTGTGCCTCGGCAGGTAGCCTCGGCCCAGAGGCGTTCGAGGCTTGTGCCACAGTTTGAGAACTCGGCGCAGAGGCGCTTGGAACCATTGCTGATTCAATAGCTGTCGGTTTGTTTTGAACCATTGGCTGTCGACTGTGGACTGCCGACTGAAATGTGAGATTCCCACATAGGCACCGCCTATCAGTACCAGGGCGATCGCCCAGTTGAATACTGGATTTCCCCCGATTTAGTGGACAACCAAGTTTAGGCCTCTTTCTTTCGGATTTCCTGGGCGAAAACCACGAAACTTTCCCCTTTTAAATCTGTTACTGATCTTTTTATATCGCGTCCTTTCTGTTATAAAATGCCCCCGTCCTACTTGGGCGGGTTCTGCCCTCCTTAAAACTCCTGGATTAAAAGGTTTATATGAAACGATTTATTCCCTCGTTGCCGGTACTTTTCCTGACGGGAGCCTTAGGGGCGTGGGCCGCGGCGCCAGCGCCGACGGCAGAGCCGACGACAATACCTACGACAGTGCCGACGACAGCGCCAGCGCCGGTTACCAATGCCAACGCCTCCCTTGAGGCCACCTTCGCCGCGCTGACCGGTAAGGTGACCATCCTGAATATAAAAGGTCGCTCCCGGAAGGCCAAAATGACCTCCACCGTTCCCGAGGGCTCGACCGTGACGACCGCCAAGGACGCCACCGCCAGCTTGAAACTATTCGACGGTTCCACCCTGGACATTAAACCCGATAGCAGTGTGGTGGTGACGGGCCTGCAGAAGCCTTCCCTGACCGACAAAATGCTCAAGTTCAAATTAGTGTTTGGCCAGCTGTTTGCCACCGTCCGAAAATTAGCTTCCTCCAAGTCCTCCTTTGAGGTGGAAGCCGGGGGTGTGGTTTGCGGAGTGAGGGGAACTGAATTTTCAGTCTTTTACGATCCCGTTACGGGAAAGGTGGACGTGGTGGTGACGGAAGGGACGGTTTGGACCACCGCGGATGGGAAGAACCATGATTTCCACGGGGGACAGCAGGGAACCTTCCTCAACGGAACCTGGACCTTTCCACCACCGCCTTCTACCGGAAACACGGGGCTTGGTTTCATCGCTTCCAACCCTTTTTATGGGTTCAACGGGACGGGCTCGGATGATTTCAACAACCCGCTGACCGATCTCCCCGGCGGGATCAACGGGATCACGGGCGAAATTGGGGGCAACGGCCCCGCGTTGGTTGATAACCAACACATCCTGGGTTTGCTATTGGGGTTTCCCCAATATCTCCCGGTTCCCTAGCGCGGGACCCATCTATTTATGATTAAGGAACGGAATTACATGAGCCTCAACAAAGTCGGGATCGGCCTGGTTTTAGCGATGGGACTGTTTTTATCCCTTGGCCCGGCCAGGGCCGAACAACAGGAACTTCAACTCGGCTATGTCCTGAATTCCTGGAGCAGTAACTCACTGTTTCATGGGACGGAACAACGGATACCCTTGAGTTATTATTTTTCCTCGCCCAATCTGACCCTTTCCTTGAACACCGCTTTTGTCGCGGGGGATTACGTGGAAGACGCGAACGCGGGCGCGGGCATCGTTGGCTCGGAGTATAAATCCAGCCAATTTTCCGACACCACGTTGGGGGTCAACTGGGGCCTGGACATGGGAGGTTCCATGCGGTCCAACCTGCAAGGGAAACTCAACTTTCCCACGGGTGACAACCACTGGGAGGTCGCGGAACAAACCGGGGCCATCCCCTTCATTTTCGAGCCGAGCTTTTACCACGGCGGGGGATGGGGCGGAAACCTTTTTTATTCCCTGTCCTTAACCGATCCCAACTCCGAATACGGCCTCGGCGCCGGGTTCATGTCCACGAGCGTTTACGACACGGGCCTTTCCACGGAGGGAACCTATAGCCCCGGCGATAACGTGGTGGTTCTCGCCACCCTGGGTTTCCGCATGTCGGGCGCGGACAACTGGGGTTTCCGGGCGGTGCACACCTTTCCTTTGGAATCCACCTATCCCAACGCGGGCCAGGATTTTACCCAGGGGCAGGGCACCATCCTCACTTCCCAATGGATCAGCCATATGGGGAAGGACAAGCTGGTGGTGAACGTCTCCTATAGCTTTTACAACGCGGGTTCCACGGCCCAAACCACGGGTTCCAACGCCCTCGCGCAGGACCCGGGGCACTTCTTCGGGGACCGTTTTGAAATCCACCCCATGATGGGCTATTCGTTGGGCCCGGGGGTTGTCCTGGAAACCGGGCTGGTCTGGGACTGGATCCAGCCCAATGGCTTTCCCCTAACACCGCCCCTGGGGGCGCAGCCGGAGTATGTGGGCGGCGGAAACCTGTGGGGAGCCGAGCAAAGCATCACCTTCCAGCTTTCCCCCGAAACCTTCTGGAACCTCGCGGGGCTGTATCACAACATCGCCGCTAACAACGCGGGGGCTAACAACCAAACGATTACGTACCAGCGGATCACTTTAGGAACGAATGTGGGGCTCAAATGGTGAAAAAAATATTTTTATCGCTGGCGGCCGGGGCTTTTACCTTGACGGGGTTGATGGCGGGTTGCGATAAGGCGGCTCACCCCGTGATCCCCGTAAACTCGGCGGTGTTGAAGCTGGTGATCCCCCCAAAAATCCTGAACTTCCGTGCCCCAGCCAGATCGGGGAAAGCAGCCTCTAAAGCCTCGGTGCCCGATTCCAGCACGGGCGCCTTTGAATATTACCTAGTCACGGATGGGGAAGCCCCGGTCACGGGTGTCATCCCCTTTAACAGCGGGTCCCAGGTGGGGACTTTCTTTATCAACCTTCCCAAGGCCGGGAACTGGCTGGTTTCGGGCGAATGCTTTTATACCTATAACCCCAGCGCGGGTTCGTTTAAACCCGCGTCGAAACTGGTCTTGCCGGGTTTGACCGCCATTCCGGAATTCGCCGGCGCCGGTATGGTCAATGTCCAAGGAACCACCCCCTTCACCTTGAACATGGAAGATATCGGTTACCAGGAATATACCTGTTACCAGGCCAATCTGACCGATGCCACGAACTGTGATTTCAACCTTGGCGGAGGCGTAACGACCTACACTGGAAGTTGGGAGGATCTTTTTTCCTTTGATTCCGGGGCTGTGACGGCTTCGATATTCGGCGGGACGGGGGACCTGCAGGCTTTATATGACGTGACCACCCTGTCGACTTACATGGCGGCGCCACCTTACTTGGGAGCGGGTCCGCCGCCCCCCGCTGCCACCTTCACCTACCTGGGCAACGGCGACCTGGTGAATTTTCCGCTGATTCCCGCTGGCGCGGTTTATTACCCCAACACCCTGCTGGCGAAGGCAGCGGCGGTGGGTTCGGCCGCGTCGACCATCGCCGGAGGCGATATCTTCGTGGTGACTATTTCTTCCACCAACGCCCGCGCCTGGATGCAATTTAACCCGCCTTCCTACGACTGCGCCCTGACGACAAGCGGCTCCCTGAATAGTTTTATTTTCATTTATAACAACGAGAACTTGAACTACATGAAATTCGACGAAACGACCAGTGGCAGGGTCAATTGCAACCTGAACCCCACGCCGACCCCCACGGTGACGCCCACGCCGACTCCCATTGGGGGCTAAAACGGAAAATTAAAATCACAAGTACAAAAAAGGGGCCAGGCTAAAATTTGTACTTTAGAATTACGGCCAAGATCACCTCCGCTCCCTCTCCCCCATTTCCCAATCCTTTTGGAGTTAAATCATTTCCCGTTCTTAAGCCGCAGGACCTTAATCGAGTAAGGGGTCAAACCGGCCCGAAACCTTAGGATTTGGGCCGTAAAAGCATTTTCTCCATCCCCCTAATATGCTATCCTTTCTCCTCCCTGGACCTGGTTTTGGGAAAATTCTTGAGGATTTTGACATGAAAAAGAAAAAAGTCGCTGTTATTGGCGCCACGGGAGTGGCGGGCCAGCAATTTTTGGCATCCCTCCCTAGGCACCCCTATTTTGAGGTCACGGCCTTGGCCGCTTCCGAGCGCTCGGCCGGGAAGCTCTATAAAGACGCCATCACCGACGCCCATGGGGCCTTCCGCTGGTACTGCCAGGAACCCCTGGACCCGGCTTACGCCAAATTGAAAGTGCAAGACGCCGCCCACCTGGACGCCTCCAAGGTGGATTTGGTTTTCACCGCCGTGGAATCGGACGCCGCCAAGGAATTGGAACCCCGGTACGCCAAAACCACTCCCGTTGTTTCGACAGCCTCCGCTTTTCGTTATGAGCCGGATGTTCCCATCTTCATTCCTGGCGTCAACATGGAGCACGATAAGCTCATCGCGATTCAAAAGAAAAAACGCGGTTGGAAAGGTTTTGTGACGCCGGTTCCCAACTGCACCACCATGGGGCTGGCCATGACCTTGAAGCCCATTCATGAGGCTTTCGGGGTTTTACAAGTCATCATGACTTCCATGCAAGCCTGCTCCGGGGCGGGAAGGTCACCTGGCGTTATCGGATTGGACATCATCGATAACGTCATTCCTTACATCCCAAAAGAAGAGGAAAAAGTAGAGATGGAGACCCAGAAAATCTTGGGGTCCATCGTTGGGAATAGGGTCGCCCCGGCGCCCTTCCCGGTTTCCGCCACCTGTACCCGGGTTGCGGTACTGGAAGGCCACACGGAAGCAGTCTACGTTTCCATGAAAAAACACGCTACCGTGGATCAGGTAAAAAAGGTTTTGCGGGACCATGGAAAAGAGTTTATCAAGCTCAAGTTTCCTTCCTGCCCCCCCCATTTGATTGACGTGACCGACGATCCTTTCCGGCCCCAGCCACGTCTAGACAGGGACAGGGAAGGCGGGATGTTGACTTCGGTGGGCCGCGTGCGCGCGGACCATGCTTTGCCGAACGGGATGAAGTACATGCTGGTGTCGCACAACACCAAGATGGGCGCCGCCAAGGGCGGCATGCTGGTGGCGGAATACCTCGTCCACAAAGGCCACATCTGATAACGGCAATTATGAGTTTTGAATTATAAATTATTGTCAATTTCCCGAATGGGAAATTACCTTAATTCAAAATTGAGAATTCAGGATTCAAAATTTCTTCAAGGAGGTTGGTATGCAGGAGCGCAAGGGAGTGATTACTTTCAAGGGCGGGCCGATGACTTTAATCGGACCGGAGATCAAGGTGGGGGATAAGGCTCCCAATTTCAAGGTTTTGACTAACGGATTGGAAGAAGTGAGCTTGGACAACTATAAAGGAAAGACCCTCATCCTTTCGGTTGCCCCGTCGCTGGATACGGGCGTTTGCGCTATCCAGACCAAGCGGTTCAACGACGAGGCCTCGAAATTGCCCGCCAACGTGGAGATACTAACTATTTCCGCGGATTTACCCTTCGCTCAGAAGCGCTTTTGCGGCGCCGAAAACATCAAGATCGCCTCACTCTCGGACCACCGGGAAATGTCCTTTGGAGACGCCTATGGGACCCATATCAAGGAATTGAGGCTGGAAGCCCGCTCTCTTTTCGTGGTGGGTAAAGACGGGAAGGTTAAGCACGTGGAGTACGTCAAGGAAGTGACGACCGAACCCAATTATGACAAGGCATTGGCGGCGGCTAAAGCCGACGCTTAAAAGGTAAACCAGGCCCGTAGGGGCGTGATAAATCACGCCCCTACAAACATCTTGCTCAGGGGTATTGCCCGAATGTTCATTCCCGCTTTATTATTTTTCTTCACTTTCTTCTTTTATTTGCGCACCTGTTGCGCCAGCTTCAATATCAACGACTCAGGCGAAACCATCATGGTTTGCGACCTTCTTACCATCAGCCACTCACCCGGCTATCCTCTCCACACACTTTGGGGGCGTGTCAATTGTCTCCTTCCCTTGGGTGAGCCCATGATGAGGGTGACCTTTTGCTCCATGTTGACGGCTACGGTGGCTGTGGTTGTGATTTATTGGGTGATCAAAATGTTAATCAAAGGGGTTTTCGATTCATCGGCTGGTTCGACTAGCTCACCACAAGCAAGCTCAGGGCAGGCAGCTCCAACCCAACCTGGGGAATCGGTAACGGAAAACCAGAAGCCCGGCCCATGGATTTGGGAAATTCCGGCCCTTTTCGGGGCGCTGACCTTCGCCTTTTCCTATCAACATTGGTTCCAGGCCTGCGGCGCCAAGGGCGGGATTTACACCCTGAACACCCTTCAATCCGCCTGCATGCTGTTTCTGTTTTTTAAGATGCGGGAAAACGGTTGGTTCATTAAATCGTTCCTCTTGATGGGGTTTCTTTACGGGTTAAGCCTGGCCCACCATTGGCCCAACCAGCTGGTCATGGCGCCCGCCTACCTTTGGCTTTTCATGTCCAGTCAAAAGCGGGTTCCCATGAAATCCTTTATTACCAACCTTCTCAGGCTAAGACCCTTTGACTTATGGGAAAACATAACCGGGGTCCTCTCGGCCTTTGGAAGCCTCAATATTGTTCGGGCCCTGACCTGTTTGATTTTGTCCGTTTCGATTTATGAGTATTTGCCCATCCGTGCCACTCAAAACCCGCTGGTGAATTGGTGGAACCCGCAAACCCTCGGACGGCTTTGGGGAACGGTTCTTCGGGAAGGCTATAAAGGGGTTGGTGATATGCGGGGTTGGACGACCGTTGACCGGGACCTCAAACGGTTTTGGATCCATGCCCACCACCAGTTTGGCGATGTCTTTACCTTTGTCGTTTTCGCCCTGGCGATTTGGGGATTTATCTGGCTTTGGAAGAAAAATCAATGGACCAGCGCCTTGGGAATCGCTTTTTTCGGAGGCGGGGTTTTTATGGGAGTCATCCTCTTCAACAACCCCTTGGAGGGCTACCAATGGACCTTGGATAACTTTTTTTCCCCGGTTTTCTTGATGTGCTCGATGTTCGCCGCGGCGGGAATCGCGGGGCTGTGCGAATGGGCTAGCAGGGAATGGTCCCACCGGTTAACTCCCCTTTATGCCAGCGCTTTTTGCATGAGTTTCGCCTTGATGCCCCTGATCCTGAATTACAGCCCCAGCACCAAAACGGGATTTAATCAAATCGTTTATGAGGGCAACGACCAAAGCCGTTACGTCAGCTCCTACGACGAGGGCATGAACATGCTGAAGACCGTGAACGACAACGGGGTTATCCTTTGCAACGGGGATATCGACATTCTTCCCCTGTGGTACCTGCAATACGTGGAAGGGAAGCGCCCCAGGGTGGTCAGCTTCACCATGCAATTGATTCCTTATGACTGGTACAGGAATCCGCTCTTTGCGCGTTGGCCTTTCCTGAAAGTAGCTGTGGATCAAGATATTCGCCCGGAGACCGTGGTTCAAAATATGATTGAGCAGCACGGGATCTGCGAGAAGGGGAAGGACGAATCGGAAAGCGATTACGCGGAAAGGATCAAGGATAAAAAATCCTTTTACTTTACCAACATATTCACCGCTCCCTGGATGAGGGACAAGAACCCATCCTTGCCGGAAGGGTTCCTTTGGCGCATGATCAAGACCAAGGATCTCAATTACCCCTTTACTTCCTCGCGGCTGAATGTTTTTTGGGACACCTACCGCTTAAGGTACATGGATGAGCCGGACCGTGGTTATTGGGACGAGTACACGGACGTCATGAAGGATTCCTACGGTATCGGCCACGACTTCACGGGTTATTTCGCCTACATGAACAAAATGCCCGACATCGCCCTTTGGAGCTTCAACAACGCCTTGAAGTACCGCCAGGTCCAAACCCTGATGCGCATTTACCTGATGCTGGGTGAGACCTACCTGGCCCTGGGCGATCCCGGGGCGGCTATCAACAATTACCAGGAAAGTTTGAGGCGGGACTCCCACAATCCTTACGCTTACGCCAAGATTGGCGACGCTTTCCGGATGATGGGAAATATAAACGACGCGGAACAGGCCTACCGAGCCTGCCTGGGCATGAACCCCCAGCAAAAGGAAGCCCTGGACGGCCTGCAGGAGCTCAACAAGGCCCAGCAATTGAAGGGGGCGCCGGGAAACAAGCATACGTGAGTAAGCGGAAACCATGGATGGAAAGTTGGATTCCTGATTCCAAAAATCGAAAAACAAAATATGTTTTTGCCACAGATGAACACGGTTTAACACGGATACAACATTTCAAAGGCGAAAAGAAGTTGGGCTTAAGCGGCGGGTTAAAAGAGAATATATTTTATTTTGTTTTTTTCCCATCCGTGTTCATCCGTGTTCATCTGCGGCTAATTGGATTTTCTTTTTCGGATTCGTTTTTATCCGTGGCTAGTTGAGCCTATGAAGAATCGAAACATCCGTTTGACCCTGGAGTACGACGGCACGGCTTACTCGGGTTGGCAAAAACAACCCCAAGCTATTACCCTCCAGGGTGTTTTGGAAGAGAGGCTTTCCAAAATCAGCGGTCACCCCGTTGACCTTTTGGTGGCGGGCCGAACGGACGCCGGAGTCCATGCCCTGGGCCAAACCGCTAATTTTCTCACTTCCTCCAAGTTATCAGCCCCCAAACTAAAAAATGTCCTGAACCACCAATTGCCCCACGATATCCGAGTCGTCCAGGCGGTTGAGGCTCCCTCCACTTTTCACGCGACTTACCACGCCAAGGCCAGGATGTACCGCTACATCATCCGCAATAGCCACGACTACACTGTTTTTGACAGGCACACCTATCACCATCATCGAATGCCACTTGATTTGGCGGCTATGCGAAAGGCGGCGAAGTATTTGGTGGGGACCCACGACTTTACCGCTTTCCGTGGGAGCCTGGGAAAGCGGGCGAATCCGAAGCGGACCCTGATCAAGATCACGGTCAAAAAGCGGGGGCCGAACCTGGTCCTGGAATACCTGGGGGAGTCCTTCCTGCACCAAATGGTGCGCATCCTCAGCGGCACCTTGGTTTACGTGGGTTTGAAAAAATTCAAGCCCGAGGACATGAAGGCCATCTTGAAATCCAAGGACCGCATGAAGGCGGGGCCCACCCTGCCCCCCACGGGCCTTTTTTTGGTGAAGGTTTTTTATCCCAAGGTTTTTCCGCTGGTGAAAAACTGGGGGAGCAAGGGGGGAGAATGAGGACGGCACTAATTCTCTTACGGCTTGGGGCCTTGGGATTGGTCCTGGAAGCGGGGTTAGTTTTAGAAATGACTCCCCAGGATGGCCCCCTTATGTGGATGAGAAGCCTGATCTTGTTCGGCTTTCCAGTTTTGTGCGGTCTCTCCATGCTTGCGGTGCAATCTACCCATCTGGAAAAAGGCGGAAGAACGCTCATGTATTTATGGTATGGAACCGCCTTCCTTTCCGTCCTCTGGATCGTCCTTTGGTGTTTTGTGTGGCTTTCGATCATTTCCGGAATGGATAACCACGAGATGATTATCAAGCACACGGCTTACTTGCATCTTTTCGGGGTCAGTTTCACGATGGGAGGCTACGCGACGGCTTGGATGACTCCCCGATTGGGGGAGCGGTCGGCCAGGTTTCTCATGACGGTGGGTTGGGCCGCCAGTTACGTGGCCTGGTTCAATATGTACCTTCTCAAGGAAATTTGGTTTTGGGCCCCGGCGATCGGGGGGCTTTTGGTGGTATTGGGCGCTTTTCTCATCGAACGCCAGCTGAAGCGCGTGGTTGAGGCTCCCTCACAACTGTCGTAGAATACCCCCCTCTTTTAATCCCCAAAAGGAAACCAGATGCCCTATTCCTCATTAAATGAATTCGTTGAGTTCCTCGAAAAGAAGGGCGAGCTTGTCCGTATTAAGGACGAGGTCGATCCTGTCCTGGAAATCACCGCTATCGCCGACAAGGTTTCCAAGTCTCCCAATGGCGGCAAGGCTCTCTTATTCGAGAAGCCCAAGGGAAGTCCCTATCCCTTGCTCATCAACGCGGTTGGTTCCTACCAGCGAATGAGCTGGGCGCTCGGGGTGGAAAACCTGGAAGAACACGCGGTCGCCATCAAGGAATTGATGGACTTGAAGCCGCCGAAGGGATTAGTGGATAAGCTGAAGTTCCTGCCCAAGTTAGCCGAAATTGCCAAATTCCCACCCACTGAGGTGGGCAAGGGCGCCTGCCAGGAAGTGGTGGAAAAAGATCCGGACCTTTCGACCCTGCCCGTTTTGAAATGTTGGCCCCAGGATGGCGGCCGGTTTATTACCTTTCCCCTTGTATATACCCAGGACCCCGAAACGGGGGTGCGCAATATCGGCATGTACCGGATGCAGGTTTACGACGGCAAGACCACCGGGATGCATTGGCAGGTCCACCATGGCGGGGCGGGGCATCACCGCAAGGCCGAAAAGATGGGGAAGCGATTGGAAGTGGCGATAGCTCTGGGGGGCGACCCGGCCCTGACTTACGCGGCTACGGCGCCCCTACCCGAAGGCATTGATGAATTATTATTCGCTGGGTTCCTGCGCAAGAAGCCCGTGGAATTGGTGAAGTGCAAGACTGTCGACCTGATGGTCAATGCCGACGCCGATTTCGTTTTGGAAGGTTATGTTGAGGCCGGGGAAAGGCGTCTGGAAGGACCCTTTGGCGACCATACAGGCTATTACAGTTTGGCCGACCAGTACCCTGTATTCCACGTGACTTGTATCACCCACCGTAAGAATCCCATCTATCCAACGACCATTGTTGGAAAGCCTCCCATGGAAGATGGCTGGCTGGGCAAGGCCACCGAACGGTTGTTCCTGCCCATTCTCCAGAAGGTGCTCCCGGAAGTGGTGGACATGGAACTTCCCGTGGAAGGTATTTTCCATAATCTGGCCATTGTTTCCATCGACAAGCAATATCCCATGCACGCCCGGAAGGTCATGTTCGCCCTCTGGGGCCTGGGCCAGATGATGTTGAACAAGATTTTGGTGATCGTGGATAAAGACACCAATGTTCATGACTATGGCCAGGTTCTGTGGCGGGTGGGGAATTGCATGGACGCCAAGCGGGACGTGGTGATTACCGAAGGGCCGTTGGATGTGCTGGACCATACCTCGCCCATGTGGGCTTGGGGCGGAAAAATGGGGATTGATGCCACAAAGAAATGGAAAGAGGAAGGTTTCAACCGTGAATGGCCGGATGAGTTAAATATGGATAAGGCGATCGAAGAAAAGGTGCTACCGATCCTTAAGAAGTATGGGTTGATGAAATAGTTGGTTAAAAAGTGTAAAAGTTCAAATGTTTGAAAAAATACGGATTAATCAAATAATTTTTACCGCTACGCTCGCCACGAGCGCCACGAAAAAATTTAGTCTTTGGTTTTGAAGAAAATCTAAGGTGTTTTGTCATCGTGGCGACCGTGGCGTTCGTGGCGGTTCAATCTGATTTGAAAGGTGTTTCATGAGCCAGCAAATTCAAACCATGTTTTCCAATATCGCCCCGACCTATGACCAGGCCAATCATGCCTTGTCCTTCAACAAGGATATCCAATGGCGGAAGGATTCGGTCAAGCAGATGCTCAAGGATGGTTTTAAGCCCCAAAGGGTTTTGGACCTTTGCGCCGGAACGGGTGATTTCGCCCTGGCGGTGAAGGAACAGATCCCCTCGGCCCAGGTGGTCATGGCCGATTTCGCCAAACCCATGCTCCAACTGGCCAAGGAAAAGGCGGGGTCTTCGAACGGTTTCGAGTATTTGCAGGCGGACGCGCTTAAATTGCCATTCCACGACATGGCCTTCGACGCGGTGGTCTGCGGTTTCGGGGTACGCAACCTGGATTCCCTGGAAGCGGGATTGAAAGAAATCGCCCGGATGTTGAAGCCAGGTGGAAAGGCCGTGATCCTGGAGTTTTTCAAGCCCACGGGCTTTTTAACCAAGCTGGCTTACGGCTTTTATATCAGCACCATTCTCCCAATGAGGGGAGGAGCCATTTCCAAGGACAAGAGCGCCTATAATTATCTCCAGCAGTCAGCCAAGCAATTCACCTCGGTGAAGGAATTCGGCCAACTCATGGAGCGTTGTGGATTCAAGGATATCTCGGTTATAAATCAAACCATGGGAATCGCCGTCAGCGTCATAGGAGTAAAAAAATGAAAAACGTCGAAATGAAAGTGGAAGGAAACATCCTGACTATCAAGGTGGATTTATCAAAGGAATATGGCCCTTCTGCATCGGGTAAGACCACCATCGTAGCTACGACCGAGGGGAATATTACGGTTCCGGAGCGGGATGAGAAGGTCGGATTGAACGTTTATAAAAAGAAACAAGGCTAAGCAAATAAGTCGTTATTCGTGGTTGGTTTTTAAGTTCCCTCGCCCCTTGCGGGAGAGGGTATGCCGACCATTTATAAATCTTTAAAGTGGTCGGTATTATGCCAATACCATTTTGGGTTAATGTCCAAAATTGGCATAGGGTGAGGGGGGGCTAATGAAAAAAATATTTGTGGCCGTGACCGGTGCCTCGGGAACCATCTATGCCCGGAGGTTTTTCCAGCACCTTCCCTATGATGATTGGGAAGTGCACACGGTGGTGTCTGCCGCCGCTCGTATTGTGGCCTCCCACGAGGGTGGGTTGAACCTGCCACCCCACGTCAAGGATTGGGACGAGAAGGACTTGACGGCCCCCGTGGCCAGCGGTTCCAACAAGTTTGAAGCCATGGTGGTTGTCCCTTGCTCAACGGCGACCCTGGGCAGGTTGGCCCATGGCATCGCTGACAACCTGATTACCCGTGCGGGCGAGGTATTCCTGAAGGAGCGGCGTAAACTTATCCTGGTACCCCGGGAAACCCCCCTGTCGCTCATCCAAATCAAGAATATGGAACTTCTTACCCTGGCGGGAGCCCATGTCATTCCGGCGACCCCCAGTTTTTACGGCAATCCTAAATCTATCGAGGATCTGGTGGATACGGTCATCGCCCGTGTTTATGACCACGCAGGCATCCAAGCGGAGGTTTCCAAACGCTGGCGCGAGGAAAAAATCAAAATCACTCACGAGACGAAACCTTCTGAGGGCCACTAAGCTTGGAAGGTCGGGTAGTAAGAAAGATTCTCGCCGTGCTTGGCGTCACTTTCATCGCGGCGTTGCCCGCTGTTTTTGTCAAGATTCTAGACGTCTATAAAAAGCCACTTATTCAATCAGCTGGCCATTATGTCGATGGGCTAGTCCCTGAGCTTTGTACTTCTTGGGATCAGTCGATCTTTTTGAGGGAAGCCAGCCCGGAATTCAAAACGAGATTAGAAAACCCTGTCCGCTGGAATAAGATAAGCCAACTCTCCCAATCGCTGGGGCGATTCCAGGAATATGAGGGAGCGAATGGCCAAGTCTTTTTTTCTTGGTTTAGGGATTTTCATAGGGCCGTCATTGGCCAATATCACGCTAAAGTCCGGTTTCAAAAGGGCGGGTCTGATTTTAAGGTCGTCGTAATTTTGAGAGATGGAAAATGGAAGCTCCTCTACTTCGGCGGTTGGGAAAAGACATCGAAGTAATCGTCGAAAGGGTCGCGAAAAATGGTCATTGAAAAATTAAAAACCTTCTCCAACCTAGTCGTTTTGCCGCATTCGGTTTTTGCCTTACCTTTTGCTTTGGCGAGCCTGCTGACGGCCACCCATGGGAAGCCGCCCCTGGACGTTTTTTTTTGGGTCATTGTCTGCATGGTATTGGCTAGAACAACGGCCATGGCTTATAACCGGTTGGTGGACGCCGATATCGACGCCAAGAATCCGCGCACAAAAAACAGGGATATCCCAGCGGGCCAAATCAAGATTTGGCAAGTTCGGATCATTGTGTGGGTCTGCGCTTTGGGATTTGTTTTAGCATCCACCCGATTAAATCCCTTGGCGGCAAAGTTGTCTCCGATCGCCCTAGCCATCATCCTATTTTATTCATATACGAAGCGGTTCACCTGGACCTCCCATCTATTCCTCGGTCTGGCTTTGGGCGTCGCCCCCGTCGGGGCCTGGATCGCGGCGACAGGACATTTCGCGATTGACCCCTTCTGGTTGATGGCGGCGGTCATTTGTTTCCTGGCGGGTTTTGATATTTTGTACGCCACGCAGGATGAAGCTTTTGACAAGGAGATGGGTTTACAGTCCTGGGTGGTGAAATGGGGCTTGGCTAACAGCCTGAAAGCCTCTCGATTCTTCCATGCCTGTATGTTAGGATTTCTCGCTGGTTTCGGTGCCCAGGCCGGTTTTTCACCTGTTTATTACCTTGGAATTGGGGTCATTGGCGCGATCCTGCTTTACCAGCATAAGAAGGCCTATCGCCTGGAAAAGCGTGGGGACAGCACCCACTTCACTCTTTCCCCGGTCATGATGAAGATGAACGGCTGGATTTCGGTACTTTATTTTGTAGTTGTGGGAGTCACAGTTTGGTTTTCAAAAAGCTTCTAGCCCAATCACCCATTAAAGACATTTACGAGAAGGTGGAAAATAACGTCCGAATCACGGACGAGGATGCCCTGCGTCTTTATAACACCAACGACCTTTACACCCTCGGCGCCATGGCTAACTTATCGCGCGAGAAAAAAAACGGCAACCGCACCTATTACAACATCAACCGGCATATCGATTACACCAACGTCTGCGCCACCACCTGCAAGTTCTGCGCTTTTTCCCGGTTTGAGGGGGAAGAGGGCGCTTTTGAGTTCACCCACCAGCAGATCGCCCAGAAGGCCAAAGAAGCCTACGAGAGGGAACACATCACCGAGCTTCATATCGTCGGAGGGCTTCATCCTTCCTACGACTTCGAGTGGTACGAGACCATGCTCCGCCTTTTAAAGAAGACCGTTCCAACAGTCCATTTGAAGTGCTTCACTGGCGTGGAGATTAACTTTTTTGCCGATAAGTACAATATGTCCTATGAGCAAGTGTTGACGCGCCTTAAGGCCGCGGGATTGGATTCCATGCCCGGCGGGGGAGCGGAGATTTTCCATCCCGAAGTGCGTGAGGAAATCTGTCCCGGAAAGGCTACCGCCGACCAATGGATCCAGGTTCACCGCACGGCCCACAAGTTGGGTTTGAAAACGAACGCCACCATGCTTTACGGTCACATTGAGAAGTATGAGCACCGGGTTGACCACATGAGGCGCTTGAGGGAATTGCAAGACGAAACCGGGGGTTTCCAAACCTTCATCACCCTTGCCTTTCACCCGGATCATACCCAGATGGATCATTTCGCCAGGCCCTCAGGCATGGAAGACCTGAAGACCCTGGCCATTGGCCGGGTTTATTTGGATAATTTCCCGCATATTAAGGCTTATTGGATCATGTTGGGCGTGCGTTTGGCCCAACTTTCCCTGTCTTACGGTGTGGACGACATTGACGGTACGGTGATCGAGGAAAAGATTTATCATATGGCGGGCGCGGATACGCCCGAGATCATGACCGTGGAGCAGTTAAGGAAACTCATTCAGGATGCGGGACGCGATCCCGTTGAGCGGGATACCTTGTATAGAGAACTGAAACATTTCAAAGCGGCGGCAGCGGTTTAATTTCTTATTTGTAGGGGCGTGATTTATCACGCCCGAGAAGGGCGCCATAAATGTCGCCCCTACCAAACGAACGAAGAGGAAAAAATGGCAGATACTCCGGCAGCAGCCCCAGCTCCAACACCCAAGCCTGAGACGGCACCAACGCCAGCGGCAGCACTAACAACCGCGGCGGCTCCGGCGGCAGGTGCCACCGCAACTGCGCCACCTCCAACCCCTGCTTCAGCCGCGCCACCCGAACCGTCGAAACCCCTCAAGTTCATCGCCAAGCCCATGAAAATCGGTGTAGTGCCTTTCCTGAACGCACAACCATTGGTTTGGGGCATGAAAGACCACCATCAAATATTCCCCGTGCCTCCCAGTCAAATGGGCACGCTTCTCAAAGAGGGCCGGCTGGACGTGGCCTTAGCTCCCATTGTCGCTTACTTTTTAAATCCAGAGCTTCAAATCGTTCCCGTGGCCGCCATTGGTAGTAAGGGTCCGGTCAAGAGCGTCCGGGTCCTTTCCCATGTTTCGTTACAGGAAGTGGATACGCTTTACGTTGACTCAAATTCTCAAACCTCGGCGCTTCTGGCCCAACTGATCTTAAAAAAGTGGTTTGGAGTGAGGAAACTGAAGGTAAAGACAGTTGATGTCACTCAATTCCGGCCGAATATGACCAAGACTTGGGAAGCCACCCTTCAAATTGGTGACGCGGCTATGGTAGCCGCTCCCACTGGAATGACGGTCACCGACCTGGGCGAGGAATGGTTCCGCTATACCCAGAAACCTTTCGTATTCGCCACTTGGATGGCCCGCAACGTTCCCATTGCCCGGGAAATTGAGATGGATCTTTTAGCCTCCAAGAACGAGGGGTTGAAGTATTTCGAGGATATCGTGAAAATCTATAAAGGCATCTGGGTATTCGAGCATCCCAAGGCCAAGGAGTACCTGGAAAAGAACATTAGTTACGCTTACGGGCCTGAGGAAGTCAGGGGACAAATGGAATTCCAGAAACTACTGAAAGAAGAAGGACTTATCCTCTAATGCCCACGGTCACGGTTGAAACCCTCCAGGAAAAAGTTCTCGACGGCCATGTGGTGAGCCGCCAAGAGGCGCTTGAGCTTTTCCAAGGCTCCAGCTTGAATGAACTGGGCGCCATCGCCGATGCCCTCAAGACCCGCACCAAGGGCGACAAAATCGCCACTTACCTCATTGACCGCAACATCAATTACACCAATGTTTGCGTGACCTACTGCAAATTCTGCGCTTTTTACCGCGAGGTGGGAGATGAAAAAGAGGGCTATGTCAACGAGGCGGAAAAAATCATCCACAAGGTCGCCGAGGCCAAAAAATTGGGCGGCACTCAGATCCTCCTGCAAGGGGGGCACCACCCGGACCTAAAGCTGGACTGGTACCTGAATATGCTGTCCAAGGTCAAACAAGCCCACCCCGACATCACCCTTCATGCCTTTTCCCCCCCGGAGTTGGTGCATTTTTCCGGAGTTTTCGGGATGCCGGTGATTGAAATCCTCAAGAAATTCAGGGAAGCGGGCATGGATTCCATGCCGGGCGGCGGGGCGGAAATCCTGGTAGATAGTGTGCGAAAGGAAATCGCGCCCTTGAAGGCCTCTACCCAAGAATGGCTGGGCGTCATGCGGGACGTTCATTCCCTGGGCATGAAATCAACCGCCACCATGATGTTTGGCCACGTGGAAAAGGTGGAAGACCGCATCGAACATATTTTTCATATCCGCCATTTGCAGGAAGAGACGGGCGGGTTTTTGGGCTTCATTCCCTGGCTTTATCAACCGGGTAACGAGAGCCTGGGGTTGAAGAGCGCCAGCGGGCAGGAATACTTGAAGACCCTGGCCCTGTCCCGGATCATCCTGAACCATACCCTACCCAACCTTCAGTCTTCCTGGGTCACGCCAGGAAAAAAGATCGGCCAGCTGGGGCTTAAATACGGCGCCAATGATATGGGTAGCATCATGCTGGAAGAGAACGTGGTCGCCTCCACGGGAACCCATTACACGATGGGTCTCGACGAAATGAAGCGGTTGATCAAGGAAATGGGTTTTGAACCCCACCAGCGCGACACATTCTACAATCTAAAGAATTAACCACGAAATACACGCGCCGCTTTTCAAAAAAGCTATAAGGGGAGCGGCATGGCCCAAATTCCATTGCCGAAGGCAATGGATAGGCAAGGTCCATAAGTAAATCAAAAATCTTTTTTTGTGCTTTTTTAACTTCGTGGTGAGAAAGAGGTTTTATGCCTGGTTATAACGAGAGCCATGCCAAATCGGGATTGAGCGTCAAGTTGCCCGCCATTGAGACCTTTCCAAACCAGTTCCAAAGTTACACTATCCGAATCGAAATTACCGAGTACACGGCTGTTTGCCCCAAGACCGGCCTGCCGGATTTCGGGACCATCATTTTGGAATACCAACCGGTGAAGCATGTTCTGGAACTAAAATCCCTGAAGGGCTACATCCTGGCTTACCGCAACATCGGCATTTTTTACGAGAACGCGGTCAACCGTATGCTTCGGGATTTTACGGCCGCCGCCAAACCCAAATGGTGCAGGGTCACGGGCCAGTTCGCCACCCGGGGCGGCATGCATTCCACCGTTACCGCGGAGTTCGGCAAAAGGCCTCGTTAAAACTCTTTAAATAAACCTGGGTTTGAAGATAAGAGTAATGGGTGTATTATTTCCTGGATTAAAAACGTTTGTAGTCGTCTAGAGAGTGAAGCCAGACGGCCCATATCAGTCACAGAAGGTTTGAAGTGATCAAAAGAGCTTTTTCTATTCCATTCTTCCTCTTGTTTTTCTCCTTATTCGCTTTGGCGCAAGCCAAGTCCGACAATGGTATGAAGGATTACAAAATAGGCCTTCAGCTTTATCAGCAGTGCCGGTA
>PLZG01000073.1:67247-90875 GCA_003152075.1 candidate division FCPU426 bacterium | reverse complement strand
ATCCCCACCGCTTATTTAAAGCCCTTACAGGGAGCAATTCCGTTTTGGCTCAGGGAGGGACGGGGGTCGCTTTGAACCAACTAGATTTTGACAAGATGTGGGGTAACCTCTCCTCTGTTGAAACCGAAAACGTCACCACTTCCGCCCTTACCCAAGAACCGGTCATCAATTGGGACCAGCAAATGGTCTATTATTTAGTGATCGGAACTGATAATTCCTGTCAAAAGACGAAGCCTTTCGGCGATGAAATGAATACGGACTGCCTTTCCATTACCATTCCCCTATACCGCTATTTGGAAGGGACCAATTGCCAACCTTCACTTTATTTCCCCGTTTTTCTCTATATTTATTCCAAATCAAACTTGCCCATAAGTATCCAATGGGTTTATCCCACACCAATTCCCACAGTTACGCCCTTGCCAACGCCCTCACCCACGGCAACACCCACCCCGACAAGTTCCGGGAAAACCATCCCTACGCCCGAAAGCGAGAATGAATGATTCGAATCCCAAATCCTTTTACTCTTTTGAGAAGGGTAGGCCTTGTCAGTGGTTTGATTTTGGCTCCCGCTTGGTTTTCGGGTTGCGTCGATATTAACGATACCCGGGTCCAGGTCCAACATCCGGGGGAAGCCGATCCCTACGGCCGAAACGTTTTGGATAAATGCCCCCAACATGCAAATCCTCACCGTTTGATTACCGCTCTCACTGGAGCCACTTCGCCGCTGGGCCAAGGTGGGCCTCAACTTGCCGCGAACCAAGTGGATTTTGACCGGATGTGGAATTATCTTTCTTCCGTGGATATGGGTAACGTTACCACTTCCTCTCTCTCCCAAAAACCTGTCATTAATTGGGGTCAGGATATGGCTTATTTCCTGGTGGTTCCCATTGATAATAATTGTCAAAAGACAACACCCTTTGGCGATGAAATGAATACTGACTGCTATTCCATCACCATTCCGCTTTACCGCTATTTGGAAGGAACCAATTGCGGACCCCCGCTTTATTACCCGGTCTTCATTTATATTTATTCCAATAAAAGTTTGCCTATGAATACCCAATGGGTTTATCCCACTCCGACGTTCACTCCAAGTCTTATGCCCACGGCCAAACCAACGGCTACATTAACACCTACACCCACTGCCACCCCCGAAAGCGAGGATGAATGAAGAAATTTATAAAAGGATTGTGGATGGTCTTATTGTTTTTGGCGATTTTCCCTAGGGAGGCCCCGGCGAAAAATGAGCTCATCGCCGTGCCCATCATCGTGGGAGATTACTATGTTTGGGCTTACACTGAAATGTTTCAGGACCATTCGGATATCTACGGCTGGTCGACCGCCGGAGTGGACGCGTTAGGTTGGGGATTGATCGTGACCACGCACGATTATTCGGGCTTGTTTTTCGTGAACCTGGCGGGAATCGCGAAGACGGTTTACCCGGTTACCGAGCTTTTATGGTCCTCCGACTCCCAGGCCCACGAGAGGGCATGGATCGCTTTAGGAACCCATACCCTTACCCTTATCAGTTTGGAACTATTGGGCAGGCCCGCTTTGAACATCCAATCCATGGGGCCCCACCAAGACGGGATAGGCCTCGAATACGCTTGTCGGTTTTGATTTTTGGGAATGAATGTTTTAGTTCTTAGCAGTCGACCGGGTTTACTGGAAGTTGTACATCAGCCCCATTGAAAAGCCCGAGAAGTTTTGGGTGGTCGGCTTGGCGAAAGTGACGGTCTTTTTTAAGACCGAGCTATAAACCGTTCCAGCTGGATAAAATTCTTGACCCACCTGGCCGGAGAGTTCCAAGACAAAGTCCTTGAGGAAGGTAACGTCGGCACCCAGGCTGACAGAGGGAATGCGTTCCCCTTGGTTGAGGTTCTTTTGGAGGGATTGGCTCAGGGTCTGCCATTGATAGGTGACGCTGTATTCCTGCTGGCCCGTTAAGGAAAGGCTCAGGAAATCCCACGGGACAAAACCGATCACGACCCCCCCACTTATATTAGCGCTGTCAATTTCTACTAAGGTGGTGGTGTCCTGAGTGATGGGATTGGGGCCCTGATGGCTCTCCGTACCGCCCTCCACAAGTAGTCCCGCAGTTAAGGGCTCGAAAATCTGGAAATTCAAAGTTAAAGTTGAGTCAATTGAGTTCAAAGCCGCGGACCCGACCTGCATAGCCAACGAAAGGGAGGGAAGGAAGAATCCCAAGCCTAATCCCCCGTTTAGCGCCATGCCGCCGTAATTGGTGTCCGCGCCCTCGACCTTTTGCTGCCCTCCCGTGAGCCCTAAGGAAAAGAAGTGACCGCTTTCGGTGATTTCGTAAGTTCCCGTGAAGGTCAAGTCCCGGGTGATCTGGCCTTGGCCCAACTGGCTGGGCTGGCTTGAGTAAGCGAGGCCTAACTGACCCGTCCAATGGGGAACGAATGGTTTTTCCGATTCCTCGTCCGACTTCGCCTCATCTTCTTTTTCACTCTTTTTTAAGTTCTCGCCGTAAGTTGTTGGAGGTTGATCATTGGGAATGGCGGTAGCTGAGGCGGCCCCTCCGGTTTCGGATTGAGCGGCCGAGCTTGGAACGGAGCTTTTGTCACCGATGACCGCCGCATTGGCCGGGTTTTTTGCCTGGGCCTTTAAGACCCAAGGAGTCAAAAACAGGCAAATTCCGGTCAAAAGTTGAAACCCCAACTTCCGCATGCGTGATCTCCAATGGAATTTATGACGAGGCTATTTTATCCAAAGAGTGAAAAGTTTGGCGAAAAAGTCCCCGTTAATGGAGAACCCCGACAGGGAGCGGTGTTATTTTTGGACTGGCGGAGTGGATTCTTCCATCTTGAGAAAAGTGTGGATGCCGCACTCGATTTTGCCCGTACCGGACCACCTTCCAGCACGGGGATCTTCACCCAACTTGACGGGACGGGTGCAGTTCTCAGGTGAGCATCCGATGGAGAGATAGCCCTTTTCCCACAAGGGGTGAAATGGAAGATCATGTTTTTTAGCGTAATCCCAGAGCATTTTGCTGGTCCAATCCAGTAACGGGTTTACTTTGACAATGCGGTCACGATAGTTTTCGACGAAATTCGCCGATTTACGGGTCGCGGCCTGATTGTGGCGGATCCCCGTGATCCAGGCTTTGTAATCCCTCAGGGCCTTTTCAAAGGGAGCGATTTTATTGACCGCGCAACAGGCGTCCGGGTCCCGCTCGTAAAGTTTCCCGTTTTTTGCCAAGAATTCCCCGTTGGACATCTCGGGCTTCAACTCACGTAAATTCAATTTCAAGCGCTTGACCAGGGAGTCCCGGTGTTCCAGCGTTTCCTTGAAATGAAAACCCGTGTTGGTAAAGAGGACGGGGACGTCGGGGTAGATTTGGGTCACCAGGTGGAGCAAAACGGCGCTTTCGGCGCCGAAGGAGGTGGACATAGCCAGGTCGGGGGTGAACTCCCCCACGGCCCAACGGATGATGTCCTCCGAGGATTTTCCCTCGAGTTGCTTGTTCAAGTTTTCGAAATTGTAGTTTTTCATGATTCCCTCATAGGGTCCAGGGCCAGTCTATTTCCATCATAAGGTGGCATCCTTTTAAAGACAAGGAAGGGCGCTGGAGAACACCGGGATTTGGAGGAGTTTTGCGTTGACGGTTAGCGGTTCCCATGGCAATCTTTCCCGGTTTGAAACTCGTTTCTAAAAGAGGTTCCATGAAAATTCCAAGACTTGTTTTTACCCTCACCTGGCTTTTAGCTGGTCCCGCTTTAGCCGACGTTTCGCTCAAAGGCGCCGGAACCTCCTTGGCGGCTTCCCTTTTTCTTCACTGGGCAGAGGAATACCATCGCCTTCATCCCGGGATTAAATTGAAATACGAAGTGAAAAATTCTACCGACGGCATCAACCAGTTTTTAGGCCGAGGCGCGGAATTTGGGGCAACGGACAGCCCCCTGACCGACAATGAGGAGAGAAAAACCTTGGGTCGGCCCGTTCTTCACCTGCCGGTGGCCATCGAGGCGGTGGTATTAACCTATAATCTTCCCGGCGTTCCGGGCGGCATCAAACTCTCGCCAGGAGTGCTGTCTAAAATCTTCATGGGCCTGGTCAAAAAATGGAACGATATCGCCATTACGGAGCTTAATCCCGGGATTTCTTTTCCCAATATGGACATTCTGGTAGTGCACCGGGGAGATGAGAGCACACTTCATGATCTTTTTCCCGGTCTCTTGGCCAAATTGGACCCCCAGTGGACGCTCAAACGGGAAAAGGACAAATCCTTGAAATGGCCCGTTGGCCAGAATCTCAAAGGGAATGAGAAGGTTATGGAGAAGATGCGGAAGTGGCCTGGCGTTATAGCGGCGGTGGATTTTTCCTACGCCTCCCAGAATCGCCTACCCATGGCCCAATTGAAAAACACAACGGGCCATTACGTGGCCCCCTCAGAAGAGTCTCTCCTGGCAGCTACTTCGGATTTGGTGAGCCTTCCCGAAGACGGCAAGGTCATCCTAGGCCGCTCACGCTCGCCTAAAGCTTATCCCTTTTGCAGCTTCTGCTGGCTTTTGGCTTACCAGGACGGCTTCAGGGCTTATCACGATCATAAAAGGGCGCAAGCGCTGGCGGATTTTCTCACGTGGATTTTTTCGGACGGCCAGAAATTGGAAAATGACCTGGTCTATGTGCCGCTGCCGGATTCTTTCCTGGGACAGACGAAGGGAAAGGTTCAAACGATCAAGTATTAATATCCCCAACGTGTTTCTAATGAAGCCTTCATCCGGTTGACCAAGGCCGCCAGTTCACTGCGCATTTCCGGCGGAGGCAGTTTCATCCTCTGGCCATGGCCCGGAAGCACCCACTCAAAGTTAAACCTCAAGAGTCTTTCCATCGATTCGGTCTGCTTGCGCCAGGAATACCAGGCCACGCCTTGGGAAGCTCCCAACTGTTTGCGTTTTCTTCGCCACCATAGGTGGTCACCGGTGAAGAGGAATCTGTCCTTATAAAGTAGAACGCAATGGCCTTTGGTGTGGCCCGGAGTAGGAAAAAGGATGAAGCCTGGAGCCATTTCATAAAGGGCCTGGCCTTTCAGGAGGATTTCGGCGTCCGGTTGGGCAGCTCGATCCTCTTCGTGAATGATCCTTTGGCTCCCGAATTTCGCTGCGTACTTGGCGGCCTCGGCAACGTCGTCCTGGTGGGTTAAAAAGATGTATTTGACCCCTCCCATGGCCTCGAACTGGCGGACCAATTGGGGAAGATACTTAGGGGAATCGATGAGCCAGTTTCCCTTGGGATGTTTCACGAAATAACTATTGCCGCCAAATGACTTGGGAGAGTTAAAGCCGCAATAGAAAACATCGTCCTCGATAAGAATGGGAAAGTCATCCATGATCTCGGAGGAACTGTTTTTATGCAGGGTTCCAATGGAACCGGTCGGGCAGGCAATCAAGGACTGGAGCGCCGCACGGAATTCTTCGGGTGTTTGGGGTTGGGCCTGGACAAAGGAGGTTTCGCCCGCATCCTCAAACAGCGCGGGGGCTAATTGGCGGCAGGTATCACAGTTGATACAGGTGGAGTCCACGAAGAACTCGCCCTCGATGTTTTCAAGAACTTTTTTCTTAGGGTTAGCCATCTTTTGTCACTTTTTTTAAAAAAAATTTCACACCAAAACCAGCCTACTTCCTTAGTTTGGGATGGGCTTGAAAGAATTACAAGCTACGGCAACAATAAACCGCTAAAATAAAAGTCCGGTTTTCATTCCTTTCCCGCGAGGTTCCTTTTGGCTACCCCGATCCTGATGGAAAATCCACTCCGCCAAGGCTTATTCGCGGACCGCGTACCCGCCCCTTGCAGTTTGGTTATATACGGCGCTTCGGGGGACCTGACCCACCGCAAATTGGTTCCCGCGCTTTTTGACCTTTACGAGAAACATCTCCTGCCCGCCTCTTTCAGCCTGATCGGAATCTCCCGCTCCAAGATCAGCGATGAAGAGTTCAAACAGGGGTTGAAAGTAGCCCTGAAGGAAAGCGAGCCCCAATTATCCGATTCCCTTTGGAACAGCTTCTCACAGAATTTCCATTACATGGCGGGTGGCTATGACGATTTCAAGACCTACCAGGCCCTTTCCCAAATGCTGGATCAGGTGGATCAGGAAAACGGCACGTCGGGCAACCGTATTTTTTACCTTTCAACACCCCCGAATGTCTTTGAGAACATCATTTCCAACTTGGGCGCGGCTGGCCTTGCCAAGGAAGAAAAAGGTTTTGCCCGTATCGTCATTGAGAAACCCTTCGGGCACGACCTGGAATCTGCCCAGGAACTCAACCAAAAGGTGAAGGAAGTTTTCAAGGAAAGGCAGATTTACCGCATCGACCATTACTTAGGCAAGGAGACGGTTCAGAACCTCTTAGTCATGCGCTTCGCCAATTCTATTTTCGAGCCCATTTGGGACCGGCGGTACGTGGACCATATCCAGATCACCGCCTCCGAGGACATGGGTGTGGGAAGCCGGGCGGGTTATTATGAATCCTCCGGCATTTTGCGCGATATGTTCCAGAACCATCTTTTCCAGGTCATGAGCCTGGTGGCCATGGAACCCCCGGTGGCCTTCGAGGCTAACGCCATTCGTGACGAGAAACTCAAGATTCTCAAGTCCATCCGGCCATTTAACGAGAACACGGTTTACCAGTGGGCTGTCCGGGGTCAATATGGGCCAGGTTACCTTTCAGGGGAAAAGGTGCCCGGTTACCGTGAAGCGGAGGGAGTCAATCCAAAATCAAACACCCCCACCTACGCGGCTTTGAAGATATTCCTGGATACTTGGCGGTGGCATGGGGTCCCCTTTCTCCTTCGTTCAGGAAAGCGCCTTCCGAAGCGCACGACCGAAGTGGCTATCCAGTTCAAGCAGCCGCCCAACCTCCTCTTTAAAACCAACGTCAGCGACCTTTCGCCCAACGTCATGGTCATCCGGATCCAGCCGGACGAGGGGATCACCCTCAAATTTGAGACCAAGGTTCCAGGCATGAGTATGGAAGTCCGCACAGTCAACATGGATTTTCGCTACGGCACCAGTTTCGCGGAGGGAACTTCCGAGGCTTATGAGCGCCTGCTATTGGACTGCATGCTGGGAGACGCCACCCTCTTCATCCGGGGTGACGAGGTGGAGGCGGCCTGGGCGGCGCTGATGCCCGTCCTAAACCATTGGGAAACCACCGAGCCTGAAAGGCATTTTCCTAATTATGAGGCGGGAACTTGGGGCCCGGCCGAAGCGGATAACCTACTGGAAAAACCCTGGCGTAAGTGGAGACGACTTTAAAGGATATCCTAACCACCAAGACACCAAGGGCACCAAGAACGACGAAAAAGAAAATGATTTTTCATCTGGTTTTATTTTTATCTTTCTTGGTGCCCTTGGTGCCTTGGTGGTTCAAATTGTTGTTTCCTTAAGAGGTGGTTTTATGGCTGTCTCAGCCCAAATGATTGAAAAAGACTTGGCGGAGCTTTGGAAGTCCGATCCCGGGGAAAAAACAAAAATCATCGGCCTACAACGGGTCTATACCACCAACCTGGTCGCTTACGCTTCCGACCATGAGGAAGGCTACCGCGCCGACCTGATCATGAACGACCTGGCGGAAAAACATCCGGGCCGTTATATCCTCATCCGTCCCGCGGCGGATAAAAGCGAGGCGCCCCTCCGTTATTATGTCCTGGGGCACTGCTTTTTCGGCAGTGGGCGCGAGAAGAAAGTCTGTTGCGATTTGATTAAGCTTGTAGCCCAAAATGAGGTGATCGAAAACCTATATGGGTTCACCTTCTCGCTTCTTATGCCCGACCTCCCGGTGGAATTTTGGTGGCCGGGAGACCTTCCTTACCAGAATGTTTATTTCGACAAGATGGCCGAACAGTCCAACCGCGTCTGGGTTGATTCCTCCAAATTCAAGGACCCCATCCAATCCTTGTCCCGGCTTTCAGCCTTCTGGAACAGCCGCTATCCCCATACTCTGCTGGGGGATTTGAATTGGATCCGTGTCCAGCGCTGGAGGGCGCTTATCGCCGAGATGTTCGATGGGGAATGGGCCAAGTATTTGAAAGACGTCAAAAAGGTAAGTATTGCCTACGGGAAGGGCACCCAGCCCACCCGTAGTTTTTTCCTGGCCTGCTGGCTGGCCGCCCAAATGGGTTGGAAGTACAAAGGAAAAAGAATCTCAGAATTCCCAGAGAAATTTGAATTTGAGGGCCCCCAAGGCGAAGTGGAAGTCGTGTTGACTCCTGTTCCCGTGCGCGACATTAAACTAGACCGAATTTTTGCCATCGGACTTACCACGGATGGGAATCAGCCTGCCCTTTTTACGGTCATTCGTGACGAGGACCCTCATTGCGTGACCGCTCGATCGGAGATCAACCAAAGGGTGGCTTTCACCAGGACAGTTACATTCGAGCACCTTCAGTCCAATGAATTGCTGAACGTGGGGTTAAAGCATATGGAGCCTGATTTTATTTGGAAACAAACCCTTCAGGTGATAGGAACGGTTTTAGAAAAACCTGATTTAACCCTTGTTTAACATTGTTCTTTTGGTTATTGGATCGTGGTGTTTGAATTGAAGGATTTAGAGGATTAGAATCAATTTAAAGCGGTTGTAGCCGTTTTTCCTTCCTGCACTGGAGAGCTCAAGCCGGAAGTGTTATCACAAGCTCCGTTGGTTGAAGAGGTAAAATTATGAGTCCGGTCAAAAAGAAAGCCCCACCTGTAAAGTCCAAGCAATCCAAAGCCAAACCAAAAAAGAAAATCGCGGCAAAAACAGTTCCGAAATCCGCCTCCAACTCTTCGACCCGCTCAGGGCAGGCCTTAAAACCCAAAGTTGTTTCGTTTAGCCCGGAAATCAGGATCTACCCCACTGCCCCGCTTCTTTACGAAGAGGCGGCTCCTTATGTCATGAAGGTGGCGCGGGAAGCCGCCGATGCCCGGGGCCGTTTTGTGGTGGCCTTGTCCGGTGGCACGACACCCAAAGGATTGTTCCAACAATTCACCGAGGAGCCTTATCTTTCCCTCATGCCCTGGTCAAAAACATTTGTTTTCTGGGTGGACGAGCGTCACGTGCCGTTGACCGACGCCACCAGTAATTACCGAATGGCCCAGGAGTTCCTGCTCTCCAAAGTGCCCATCCCTAAGGCCAATATCTTTCCCATGACCGACGGCAAGGAAACGGCGGAAAGGGCGGCTTCGGTTTATGAGATTAAAATGGGTAAATTTTTTGGAACCGGGTCCCTGCCCCGTTTTGACCTTAGCCTTATGGGCATGGGAGATGACGGCCACACGGCCAGTCTTTTTCCCGGATTTCCCCAGGTGAATGAGTTGGATAGATGGGTGGTGGGTTATTTTGTTGATGCGGCCAAGAAGGAAAGGGTTTCTTTGACATTTCCGGTTTTAAACGCGTCCCGGGTTCTGCTGGTGCTGGTGGAAGGGCAGAAGAAGGCCGAACGGCTGAAGGATGTGCTAGAAGGAACCTCAGATCCACCCCGTTATCCGGTCCAGTATTTGCGTCCCACGGACGGTAAATTGGTTTTCGCGATGGACTCGGCCGCGGCTTCCCTTCTCAAGAAATAAATTAAGGCTTTTCCCATTCGGCCAGCCTACCGGGAATCAACCGGAAGGAAGGATGGGGTTTTAGGATTTTTAATTTTTCCATTTTTTTAAATCTCACCGGATCCCTGCGGCGCAGCTTTCGCCCCAAATGTTTCCACTCATAACGTAACTGTCCCCGGGAGACGGCTATTCGGCCAATTGGTGATGTTCCGTTTTTCACCTTTAGCCGATCAAAGGAATATCCCCGGCGATGGGCCTCGTTCCAAATTTCAAGCAGATACCGTCCAATGGATTTTCGGGGCGAAGCGTGATGCTTAAAACGGTTCAGCTGAGGGTGATTGCGGTAGCCTTTGGTTTTACCCTGAAGAACTTTTTGGGCCAGGAGCCCTTCCCGCCAGACGGCTAAAAGGCCTTTGGTGTCCAAGTATTTGGGGTGAAGGGACCAGAGGCGCACGGGATTTAAAACCGGTTGATGTCGCGGCCCAAAAGACTGCCCTTGGGTCGGAAAATCACCAATGGATTCCTCCAAAGTAATAAACCAGGAAAAGACCCTGGAAGATGCCGATGAACAAAAGGAAAACCTGTACTAAAGGGGAAAGGCCACGGCGCCATAGGATGGCGATGCTGATGAGGACGATCATCCATTCGATGGGGGCCACGACGTTCCCATGATGGTGGGGGTCCCAATAGGAAATGGGACTGAAATACCGGAAATTACTAAAGGGAAGGAAATGACGATGGGCAAAATCGGAATGCACGGGCAAGTCCTCCAGGGAGTGTAGGAACAGGCTCAAGGAGAAATAAATCCCGCTTTTAAACCTGGCCAAAAAACTGATGAGGGCCAACCCTAAGGCCAGGGGGATGGAATGCCCCCAATCCACCCACAGTTGGCGGAAGTGGTATTCATTCATGTAGCCCGGGGCGACGCGGATATGGCTATGGTTTAAGAGGTAGAAACCAAAGTAAAGGAACATGGGGACGTCCGGCAAGACCGCCCCGATGATCACGGGCCAATAATGGGTGGGCTTTTCTTTGTGCCCTAAGAGGGCGCTGTTAAGGATGGCATGGGTAGTTGTAATCATTCAAACCTTCTCACCACAGGCCCCTTCGGGGCCACAGAGTCACAGTTAGGCTAAAACAAAGGTTGTGATTTTATAAAAAAATTTAACAGTGTCTTTGTGAGCGGCGAAGCCGCCCGTGGTGAAAAGAAGCTTTATGCCTTTAGGCTTTCCTTGGCGGCCTTGACCACATTTTCCATCGTGAATCCCAGGTTCTTGAGGGCCACGTTTCCGGGAGCGCTGGCGCCAAAGCGCTCGAGAGTGACGAATTTGCCGTTCGTTCCCGTCCATCGGTGCCAGCCGAAGGAAGTGGCGGCTTCCACAACAACCCGGGCTTTCACGGAGGGGGGCAAAACCCCATCCTGGTATTGAGCGCTTTGAGCAGCGAATAGTTCCAAGGAAGGGGCACTGACCACACGGGCCGCAATGCCTTCTATGTCCAAAGCCTCCTGGGCCTTCACGCAAAGTTGCAGTTCGGAGCCTGTTCCAATCAGAATTACTTGGGGTTTTCCACCTTTAGCTTCCGAAAGCGTATAGGCGCCTTTCAAGACGCCGGAAGCGGGAGCGAACTTGGAGCGGTCGAAAGTTGGAATGGCTTGCCGGGAGAAGACCAAAGCGGTTGGAGCGTTCTTACGTTGAAGGGCTACCAGCCAGGCGTAGGGGACCTCACCCGAATCGCCCGGGCGGATGACGCAGGCATTCGGAGTAGCCCGCATGGCGGCCAGGGTCTCAACCGGTTGGTGGGTGGGGCCATCTTCCCCTTGACCGATGGAATCATGGGTGAAAACGAAGATGGACTGTACGCCCATCAAATGAGCCAAGCGATAAGCGGGCTTCATATAGTCATTGAACATGAGGAAAGTGCCGCCGAAAGGAATGACGCCCCCGTGGAGGGTCATGCCGTTCAAGGCCGCAGCCATGCCGTGTTCCCGGATGCCGAAATGGAAAACACGGCCTAAATAGTTACCAGCCTCAAAGTCCCCACCGCCTTCGATCAAGGTGTCGTTGGAACCGGCCAAGTCCGCGGAACCCCCATAGAAGAATGGAACTTCCTTGGCGATAGCATTGATGGTTTTGCCGGAGGCTTGGCGTGTGGCCAAGCCCTTTTCATCCGCCGGGAAAACCGGAAGTTTCTTTTCCAAATCCGCCGGAAGTTCCTTGTTCAGGGCTTGTTGGAATTGCTTGTACTTATCCGGGTTGGCCTTAACGTAGGCATCCCGATTGGCGTTCCAGTCTGCCTCAATCTTTTTACCTTTTTCGACCGATTCCAAACAGCGCTTTTTAGCTTCCTCGGGAATATAAAAAGTAGGTTCTTGAGGCCATTTGAAGAAATCCTTGGTCTTTTTGATATCGTCCGGGGAAAGGGGGGAACCATGGACTTTGGCGTTATCTTGCAGGGGGCTTCCAAAACCGATATGGGAACGCACCGCAATGATGGAAGGGCGATTGGATTCGGTATTGGCCTCGGCTATGGCCTTGTCCAGCGCCTCCAAATCGTTGGCGTCGGTTACTCTTAAAACATGCCAACCATAAGCCTCGTAACGCTTTAAAACGTCCTCGCTGAAAGCCAGTTTGGTATCACCCTCAATAGAAATATGGTTGTCGTCGTAAATCACCTTCAACTGGGAAAGCTTTAAATGCCCCGCCAGGGAGCATGCTTCATGGGAAACCCCTTCCTGCAGATCCCCATCGGAGGCGATGACCCAGGTTTTATGGTTGACCAGTTCGTTTCCGAAGCGGGCGGCCATGATACGCTCGCCCATTGCGAAACCCACGGCCGTGGCGATACCTTGGCCCAGAGGGCCGGTGGTGGTTTCCACGCCCTCGGTATGGCCGTACTCGGGGTGGCCGGGGGTCTTACTGCCCCATTGGCGGAAGTTTTTCAATTCCTCTAGCGAAAGGTTATAGCCGTGAAGGTGGAGAAGGGCGTATAGGAGCATGGAACCATGGCCAGCGGAAAGGACGAACCGGTCCCGGTCCACCCACTTGGGGTTGGAAGGGGAATGTTTCAGGTGGCGGCTCCAGAGCACGTGGGCGGCGGGCGCCATGCCCATGGGCATGCCAGGGTGGCCCGAATTGGCCTGGCGGGTGGCGTCGACGGCCAGCAGGCGGATGGTATTGATGGCTAAAGTATCGGCTTGGTCAAATGGCTTGGACATGGAAAACTCCTTTTAACGGATTAAGGACAACAAATATTAACCACCATGGGCACCAAGTTCACCAAGAAAGGCAAAAATAAAGAAGGGGTTTATGGGGTTTTCCAAGGTTCTTGTTTTTCGTTGTTCTTGGTGAACTTGGTGTCCTTGGTGGTGAAATGGGTTTTTGTTTGTGGTTCTAAAGGGGTTTGCGGCTTGGGTAGCCGCCTTGAAGGCTGTGCCAATGGCGGATTTCGGCTTCGCCCTCCTTCCAGCATAAAAAGACGATTTCATGGCCGCGGCGGCTGTAGAAATCCACCAACCCTGTGTCCAGGTCCTTTAAATGGGCGCCCAGTTGGAAAAGATCCTCTAATTTATTCTCGAATTGATGGGTTTGATAATGAAAGGCTTCCATTAGCTTTGTGATGGCGGCTTGGGCCACGGGGGAGAGCTGGGCGGTTGAATCCGCCCCTGTCATTTCTTCAATTTCGATCTGGGCCTGGGTACGCAAAACCACGCTTCGCTGTTCCCGAAGGGATTTCAAAATCATGCGAATCTGGGGCAGGAGGGCGTTGGCTTCCTCCTGCTTGAGCATTTTTATTTTGGCTTTTTCGTTCGGCATTCGATTCCTCACTTGAGCAAACGACTTTCAAACATTTTATATTTGGCTTAAGATGCAAACAAGGTGAAAAGCATGGGATTTGAGAGAATATTGCGGCGATTATTGGAGTATGGCGTCTTGGCGCCATCGATTTACAACAGCCAGCCCTGGAAATTTTCAATCGACTCCAAGCGAGGCATCATTGGAGTTTACGCCGACAAGGAACGGGTCATGGCAAAACCTAAGCGGGGCGATCTTTACATGTCCCTCGGAGCCTGCGTGGAATATATCGTTTTGGCCGGGCCCGCCTTGGGATATGAAATTCAGGAAACCTTACTTCCCGGGGGAGACCAGAAAGGGCCGGCCGCCTTGCTGATGATAAAACCGCTGGCTGAAGCCATGCCTGAAACGCTTTTTGCCACTCTCTTAACCCGGCAGACTCACGCGGGAAAATATCTGGAAGGGTCGGTGAAGGAAATTCATTTGGATCGGTTGAAGGCCATTACGCCTTTTTCTCCCGCTGAGAAAATTTACCTTTTGACGGAGGATGCCGGGCGCCAAACCCTCATCCAACTTTTACATAACCTGTCCCATGAGGGGTCCGGGTTCGAGTGGCTGGTGGAAGAGGAGGAACGTTGGATTCGGCCTTTGACAAACCCTTTGGATGGACTATCCCTCGAACATTTAGGCCTGCCGCTTTCAACGAGAATCCGGTTCGTGTGCTTGAAGCCTTTTTTTCATGGGAGCGAGATCCGTGAGGTTGCCCGCCAGGCCCTTTTGCGGCAAGGCCACCGCATTGAAGCCCCGGCTTTTCTATTGATGACCACTCGGAATCCGACCCCGCGAGGCTACTTTAACGCCGGCCGTTGGTACGCGCGTTTGGCTTTAACTCTGACCGACATGGAAATGGCCTGTCAAAGCCTCCATTTGCCCATCGCCATGGCTTCCCAAAGGGGCCGGTTAAATGCTTTTTTCCAAACACCGGATTCGGAAGAACCGGTCCTGTTGATGAGATTTGGCCAGCCGGAAAAGAAAATATGGCCCAAAACATCCCGGCGCCCTATAGATCAATGTTTTTTGAAGGCAGGCGAGCCTTAAAAAAATTATGGTAGAGGGCTTGAACCAGGGAAGGCGCCTTTAGATACTACCCCTCTCTTAACGAGGTTTTTAAATAACAAGGAGGCGACAATGCCAGCACAAGTAGGACAAAAAGCCCCTGATTTTCAGGGCCAAGCGGTGATGCCGAACGGGGAATTTAAGGATATCAAGCTCTCCGACTATAAGGGCAAGTGGGTCGTGTTGTTCTTTTACCCCCTCGATTTCACATTCGTCTGCCCCACCGAAATCAAAGCCTTTAATGAGAAGTTTGATGAGTTCAAAAAAATGGGAGCGGAGATCGTGACTTGCTCCACCGATAGCAAATTCAGCCACAAGGCTTGGCAGGAAAACGGGTTGGGCAAGTTGAAGTTCCCCCATTTGGAGGACAATTCCCACCAGATTTCCCGCGCCTACGGTGTTTTGATCGAGGACAAGGGTTTCGCCCTTCGCGGGACCTTTATTATCGATCCGGAAGGCAACTTGAAACATGCTACTGTGAACGACACGGCAGTCGGGCGTAATGTCGAAGAAACCATCCGTACCTTGGCGGCCTTTGAGACCGGCAAGCTGACGGGCTGCGGTTGGACGCCAGGACAAAAGACGATTAACTGACGGAATCTGCCAAAGGATGATGGTAAGATTCCGTCATCCTGAGGAGCTGTGCCGATAGGCACGGTTAGCGACGTGAGGATCTCAGGTTTTTAATAGGGGAACCCCTGATTTGGGGGTTCCCTTTTTTATTTAAAGGGCAGGCCTTGTGGTTGTGACGTCGCCGGAATTATTTGTCGGAGGTGTTGGTGCATCCTCTTTTTGAATAAAAACCGAGGTTTTGCCTTTTAGCATCGGGAAGAAGAAGCGGCTCGAAAGCCGGGGGGTATAAAGATAGTTCGACATCCCGGAGCCCTTTAATGTTTCGAAGTTCTTAGTCCATTGGACCTCGTCCTCAAAAATCAAACTGGCCGGTCCATCGCTTAATATTTGCCGGTGATTAATTTTCAATGAATCGGCATCAGTGAATTCCAGGTTTTTTTGGTAGGGAAGCCAAAAAAAGTTACGCCGGTTTTGGGATAGCCCGAAAGCGACCTTCCAAATATTTGTCTCGCCGCCTTTCCCCGTTAAGAGTAAACCTTCGTTGGGTTCCTGGGGATCCGTGGGGATCTGGAAGGAGTAAACAAGAGTTTCATCCCCTAAGAAAGCGCGGCCCCAATGCCAGGTCTTCACGAAGCGGTCCAACGGCACTGAGCCAAAATGATGGTCGTGATATCCCTTCCCGACAAAGGCTTGTTCTTTTTCCACTTCTCCTTCGGCGTTGCACCATTCCAGGGTTCCTTCCACATGGCAGAGGGGGGCGGCCAGAACCCAAGTATGGGTGGAGTGGATTTCGGGCTGGGGTAAGTCGGGAAATTTTTCCATGAGTGGAGTAAAAAACAGGCGGGTTCGGAGGAGTTTTTGCCCGCCGCGCAGGGGAGCCTGGGCGGTGAGGACGTAAGAAGGTGGATCGCCACGCTCGTCCCAATTGAAACGGTTGGGTCCTAGAAGCACGGCACCATGTTTATCGGAAGCTTTTAAAAACTTGATGGGAAATTCCTGAAAGGCCTCGCCAATCATCCGGCCCTTATGAAAAATTCGCAAAGCCACGCCGCAATAATCCAATGGGTTTGGTGGAGTGGGTTGGAGAGACGGATCAATCAGGGGTGATTTTGTTTTTTGCCAGTAGGTTTTTAAGTTATCCTGATAATAAGCCGAGAAGAGGTTACCGGCGTGGAACTGGATGGAAAAAGCATAGCCGTTTTTATCATCCGTACCGTCGAAGTGCCACCACTCATAGGCCCCGGGGGCTTGCTGGGGCCGGTGGAAATCCTGGTTGACTCCGCTTAAGAGGTTCATGTGTTCCTACTCGCCTGGTATTGGTGGTTTCTCGCGGCTTGGATGCTTTACTGCGCTTTTGGCAACGCCCTGATTTTCGTGAAGCCTACCCCGGTCGATTCCAAAAGAAAAAAATGGCCTTTCGTTTCCATTCTTATCCCCGCCCGAAACGAGGCAAAACGGATCGAGCCTTGTCTTCGGGGGATGCTGGCGCAGGATTATCCCAACTACGAAATCCTGATCCTCGACGACCGTTCCAGCGACCGGACCTTCAATCTAGTGCAGGCCTATGCCAAGCGCAACAACCGACTCAAGGTATTTCGGGGCAAGGAACTACCCCAGGGATGGATCGGAAAACCCTGGGCCTGCCAGCAACTTTCCCAAAAGGCCAAAGGGAAATGGTTTTTTTTCACGGACGCCGACACTGAGCATCGCCCGGAAATGTTAAAACGAACCGTTCAAATGGCTGAGCAAAGAAAAGCCGATGTTTTGACGCTTTTCACCCGCCAAATCACGAAAACCTGGATGGAAATATTGGTCATTCCCGTCATGGCCTACACCCTCTTGGCTTTTCTCCCGGCCCGTTGGTCCCTGCGTAAAAACAGTTTTTTCAACCGCTTCGCGGGGGTCAGCGGACAGTTTGTCTTTATCAAACGAAAGGTTTATCGGGCATTCGGAGGTCATGAAGTAGTCAAAAACGAAATCGTTGAGGATTTAAACTTCGGGAAACAAGTTGTACGGCGGGGATACCAGTTGGTTTATGGGGATGGGTCGGATTTTTCATTTTGCCGGATGTATACCAATGCCCAGGAAGTCTGGCAAGGATTCTCGAAAAACTTTTTTCCCGCAGTTAGGTTTTCCTCGTTTTTTTTCTTGAACGCCTTCTTGGTTTTAATCCTCGATGGAGTTGTGCCATTTTTTGTTTTGTTTTTTGGAACCTCCTGCCCACTCTTTTGGCCCGCTTTGTTCCTGGCGATGGTGACATTGGCGGTCCGAGCCTTTCAGGCAATGAAATACGGTTTCGACAAGAGGTCGGTTTTATTCCACCCGGTCGGATGCTTGCTCTTTACCCTGATCGGGTTTAATTCGGTCAGATGGTTTTGGTTTGGCGGGGGCCATTGGAAAGGGCGAACCTTGAAGCCCCAATAGGACTATTTGGAATAGAGCGAGGTTTCCAGTGTAACGACGTCAAATTTTTCTTTCGTGGTCCTGTCGTAGCCTTCGATGCGTTGTTGGGCCAAGAAGCCTTGTTCCTTTTTGAAATAAAAATAATAGCGATAGTCGGGAGAATGGATAGGGCCCAGGACGGGATTTTCATTCGAGCCATACAAACTCTCGATGGTTCCCGACGGTAATTCGGGAAGAAATTTGAAATCGGAAATCAAATCACGGCTTGTTAAAGCGGTTGGAGTGCCCTGGTTAGCGCCGGGACTTACCGCCCAAAAGGCCAGCTTGTCGGTGCCGCCACTCAACATGCAATAAAGCAGATCGCCGTCCTTGGACCATTGCATATTCCCCTGGTCGTAAGTTTGCCCGCCTGATTGCCCTTCCGGAAAGTCGTAGAGGGAGGTGGTTTTCTTTTCCTGGTAGTCGTAAACAATCAAATGGTTTGAGTTCAAGAAATATAACTTTTGGCTGTCGGAAGACCAGGCCGGGCAGCAAACGGTGGAGAACTGGTTTCCTTGCACTGCGGCCTGGGAATTGAAGGCCATTTTGGGCTTATCCTGGCTTTCAAAATTCCCGTCCAAGTTGAAAATGGTAATTTGAAAATCCTTATCATGGACGCAGGCCAACTTGGTTTTGTCGGGTGAAAGAACCGCCTGGTAATAATAGCCGCCAATGACCTTCTTATTGACACTTCCATCCCCGCTGATAACGTAAACACCATCACCGTTTCCATAAGCGAAAAAAACATCACGGGGGCCTTTGCCTTGGGTATCGCTGACGCAGCCAGCGAAAAGGAGAAGGGAAAGAAGAAAGAATTTTTTTACCAAGTGTGGCCTCAATGAAATTTTGGGAAAGGGATAAAAGATCAGCTTTTTGGGGGAGTGCTGGGATTTTGTTTTTTCTTGGCGATTTCCTGTTGGACCATGGAAATCCAATCTTTAACGTCTTTTTTAGGTTGGGGAGGCATGGGGATCAAGGGCCGTTTGGGAGTTTCTTTTCCAGCCTCAGCGATCACGGCCAACCGATTCTTTTCCTTGGTCTTGTCGATGTAAGTTTTCTGGAGGTCGTCCATCACTTCCCTTAAAACCTTCTTTTCCTCCACATTCAAGTTCCCGGAGGTCTTTTTGATCAGGGAGGCGATCATGTTGATGGTGATGCGGGCACGGGCCAGGTTGAGGTCCTTATCTTTGTAATAAGGGTGAACCAACTCGCCCAGGTCGATTTTGGCCGAGGAGGCCAGCATGACGACCAGGTCAATGAAGTAATAATCAGTGACGCCCCATTCACGGTTGTCTTTGTAGTTTTCCGTCAAAGCCATTGTTTTCTCCGCTACTCCCGTTCGCCGCTAATCATCCGCACGGCTTGAATCCAGGCGTCCCGTTCCTTACCGAATGATTCGTGAGAACGATGATAATCTTGTTTTTCGAGGAATTCATTTAAATCTTTCAACAGCCCCTCCAGGGCTTTTTTGGCGGTTTCATAAAGGTTTTTCCGGTGAGAAGGGTTTAGCCTTTGCAGAAGAACCTTTTCCAGGTGGCTCAAACACAGGATCCCACTCGTTGAAAAAGCATCCCGAAGTTTTTCCGATTGGTTCCAGGCAAGGGCGAATTGCTGGATGTGGGAATGCTCCCTTTTTTTCTCCGATTCACAAAGGGGGCAAGGTTTGGGTTTTGACCGGTTCCAGAATTTGGGGCCTGAGGAAAGTTCCTTCAAGCCTTTTTCCAACAAGCTTCCGTAGATGACAGCTACCCCTAAGTTTTTGCCTTGCTGCACCGCCTGCCAGGCGTGACGGCGGCAGAAACCCCTGGATTGAAAAAGGGCCTCACGAGTGATGGGATCGGTCACCGACTCATCCAAAACCGATTTCAAATGCTCGTGGACGTAATCATGAAGGAGAAAGCAGAGAGGACAACGGTCGGGTTTTAAAACGTCCAAAAAACGATCGGGATCCGCATGTAGAGCCATGGTACGGCTGGGGGATCTTAAAAGAGTTTCTTAGACCAGAAGGGGGTCTCGGTTTCGGAATCATCCTCGATTCTATCCTTCACTGCGGTAAAGCCGCTGACCGGGGAAAGCCCGCCGACCGGGGGCATGGGCTGGGAATGATCGTCGGATTGATTCTTCGACCAGAAATACCACCCGATGCCGCCTAAAACCACGATGAGAAGAATCCACCAAATCCAATGGGAGCCGCCGCTTTTAACAATGGGGGCCGGGGTTTCCATGGCGGGTGTTTCTTTGGGAGTTGTTTGGGGAGCTAGGTCAGTAGTTATTGAAACGGCTGTGCTGGGCGTGAGAGTTATTTTGGTGCCTTTGTTCGTTTTGGTTCTTTTGATTTTCTCGGTATAGGTATTGATGGGTGTGCCGTTGCCATTTTCACTGGGCATGCCGATATCCGCCGTGCCGCTAGAAGCGGCCGCAGGAGTGGGTTCGGCGTTCAAGACAGTTTCGGAAGCTTTTTGGCTTTTGACGTTTTGGCTGCCGCAGGCGGGCAGTAGAAGAGAGGCGCTCCCGATGAAAACCAGCAGGACAAGGCGTTGAGCTAAGGTGTTCAAAAGTGTCTCCAGAAAGTAAGTTTTCTTAGTTTTATTTTACCTAAGTCTGCCGAGACATGGAAGGAAAAGAAGGGAAATTGTCGATGGCAATAAGAGTGAGGTTTAAACATTATCACTATCGGTAGCGTCAGATCAGAATGAAACTACCAAATACATGACGGAGGGGGAGGGATACGAACTGCGCTTCCCGCTCGCAAGGGAACTTCCCCCTGCGTACCCCTTTGAAACTACCAGGAAAATTTCTGTTTTCCCAAACCCTTTCCTCGGGTTGGAATCTTTAATTTTTGAGTTTTGCTTCGCAAAATATGGCGGAGAGGAAGGGATTCGAACCCTTGAAAGGATGTTACTCCTTTAGCGGTTTAGCAAACCGTCGCCTTCAGCCGCTCGGCCACCTCTCCGGCTTTTGTCAGTTGTTCTGCTGTTCAATTGTTCTGATAAAAATTATGGCGGAGGGTGCAGGACTCGAACCTGCAAGGGGTTTCCCCCGGTGGATTTCAAGTCCACTGCCTTACCAATTAGGACTAACCCTCCATCTCCATGAAAACACTGCACTAAAAGAAAAATTCTATCAGCCGACGACCTGTGAAACCTCCGTTTTCAGCTCCCGTGTCCTATAGGAGTCCTTGGAGTCCTTGAAGCGCCTGACTTTCGCCAAAGCGTCCAAGCGGTCTTCCCGGTCGATGCGGTCGTACTTGCGAAAGACCGCGTAAGTCTTATGCCCGGATATCGACATGATCGTTGAATCACTCACTCCGGCTTTCCGAAAGTTCGTGACCGCGCAATGCCTCAAATCATGGAAACGAAAGTCCGAGATTTTAGCACGCTGGCACGCCCGCAGGAAGGCCGTTTTTGGATCTTTCAACCCATGACCCCGGAAGTTAAAGACAAATGGGCTTCCCAAGACCTTGGGTATCTTCTGGAAAAGGTCTTTTAAACCCTCGTCCAGTGGAATTTCCCGCTGCTCCTGCGTCTTGGTGTCCTCGGACTTTAAGGTGATAACTCCTGCCTTCAAGTCCACCTGGTCCCACTTCAACCCCGTGATCTCACCCCGCCTCATGCCCGTGTCGTAAGCCAACTGCACGACGGGCTGGTAGTGCGGGGAGCAATGATCCAACAGCCTTTGAAATTCTTCGGAAGTAAGCGTTCGGTTCCGAGAAGTCTCACGAAACATCCGCAAGCCCTCCACAGGATTCCGGTCGATCTGCCGGTTGATCAACGCCCTTCGGACGATGGTCTTCAAGCAAGCCATTTCCCGGTTCAGGGTGGAACCCTTCAGGCTCCTGCCCCTCTCCTCGGCCTTCTTCTTTCGGAACGCCAAATAGTCCTCGACTAAATTGGGCGTCAGACTTTCCAGGGGCCGCGCCCCGAAGAAAGCCCTCAACGCCTTGACGGAAACAAGGTCCCTGCGGTGGCTCTTTTTCCTGGCCTCCGAAAAGGCCAGGAAGGAATCCGCCGCCTCGTTGAACGTCACCCTCGGCCTCTCTTCGGCCAAGTATTTCCCGTTCGCGATTTCCTGATAGTGCTCGGCCAAAATCCTCTTGGCCTGCGCCAAGGGGATAAGACCCAACCGGACCCTTTTCCGTCGGGAGAGGCCATCGGCCTCTACCCGGTAGTCAAGGAAGTATCCTTTCTCATCCTTCCGCAAAAACTGCGGAAGCCCATGAACATTAGGCTGACTCATACAACCCTCCTAATGTCCCCAGCACCTGGCATTTTATCAGCCCCGAAAGGGGAAAAGGGAAGGGGTTTTTGAAAAACCTTCAGGAAGACCGAATGCCAAACCATGGGGTGTTTTCCCACCTTGACGGAGGGAAGCTTCCCAAGTTGCCTCCAATATCGGACTGTGTTCACGGTGACATTTGCCTTCTCAGCCACTTGGCCTTCCGTCATCAGATAGTCCTGATTCTGCCCTCGGCGGTCGCTTCTGCGGCGTTCAGTCATTGCTTGCCTCCTCAAATAGGGTTAAAAAAATAAATGACCCCAAAGGGGACATACCTTCAGGGAAAGGTGTGGAAAACCCCGCCTGGCCCGACAGGGACAGCTCGGGGGGTTTTCCACGGTGTTTCCGTTCGCCTTTAGTCTTTTCTTCTTCTACTTCTTCAATCCTCACGCCCACGCCCATACTAATTTTGTTGTTATAGATGCCAGCCCCCACTCCCGTATTCCAGTACTCACATAGTGATACTGGGGGAGTGGGGGCTGGCGTCGCAGAACAACAAAATTCCCCTCTTTCGTGGGCGTTTCTTTTAATTTTGGGTTGAGTCTGAGTCAACCTCCGAGTCAAGTTTTTAGTCGTCCGGTTCATGCTGTCTCCTTCGCCGGCTTGTCCCCCGAAGCTTCAGCGGAGGGGGGAAGGTTTTTCAGGATGGGGTCTTTCACAAAAGGTAGGTAGTCACCCTCCAAGTTGACCCAAGGAACGCGCTGAAAGGGAATCCGGGAAACCTTCCCGAAAAAGGAAAAGCCCCATAGCTCCTTGTTCCGGGGATCACCCTTGAGGAAGGTTCCCAAGCCCTCAAGCATCCTCAACGCATGGTCTTTGTCCCGGCTGACTATCAAACGGAAGGCCCTTGGAAAATCCCTGGTCAGGTTCAAAACCATGGCGGCCATCTTTTCCCGGTTGTAGGCGGTATGCTCGTACTCCAAGGCGAAGCCATAGGTCTTGTCCTCAATGGTGGCCTCGAAGTACCCGTCCGGGGTCCGGTCGTGAACCCGGTGAAGCCTAGCCCCGGCCAAGTCCCATCCCCGTCCCTGGATCAAAGCCTTCTTCCAATCCATCCTCAGGCCGCAACGCATCTCGTAATCCGAAAGCCAGGTCAGACCTTCCAGGCCCCCGGCTTCCTCAATCTGGATACGCATGGCCAACACCCGTTTGTCATGTTCCCGCTCAAAGAGGTTTATACGAGGGGAACGGACTTCCGAGGAAAGGAGGATTCGCGCCAACCCGGCCAGGTGCTTTAAGGCAGGACGGGTTAAGCAGTAGAAAGAATCCTCATTGGGAAGGTTCCTTGCCCTCAGTACCAGCCCTCTTTCCGCAAAACGGTTCAAGTGAAGGCAGGCCGTCCACAAGGAATGGTGAGGGTGAAACTTCTGGTGGAAGAGTTTTGTTGTGATGAACTTGTTGGAATGGATATAGGCCAGGGTATCCACATCCCTGGGGTCAACGACCCGTGGTCCCTGGGATGGGATAGGCCCAACCGGGCTTGGGGTATTGGGGGACTTAGGCTGCATCGGCATCCCCCATGGAGGCCCCACCGGGGCCTTTCCCGCCCTTCTTGGCAGGCACTGCCAAGCCCGCGCCGTCTTCATCATCCGACCTCTCTATCGAGGTTTCATTTTTCATAGATTTTTGATACCCGGGAATTCTGTATTCCCAAACGAACCCGCTAGGAACCTCCAAAGCCGTTCCTAGCGCCGTTAGAACAATATGGGGTTTGCCTTTGCTGACTATCCGAACAATCCCTTGGCCTACCGGCAATTCCTTAATGTCGTTGGGGTGGAACCGGAACTTTTCCACCATTGGCTTGGCGTAACCGGCTACGTTGCTTTGAGCGTCATAAGAAGTCACCCTGGCGTTCAAGTCCGGGGTGGTTCCAAAGAGCTTGGC
>PLZG01000073.1:0-67234 GCA_003152075.1 candidate division FCPU426 bacterium | reverse complement strand
AGGTCGATAAAACCTGGGTAGGAAATGTTGTAGAACTCGTCCAGGAAAACCCGGAAAGGTTTCATCGGTTTGTGCATAAACCGCTTGGCGACTTGGCTGGATAAATCCATCATGGCTAAGATAGAAAGCGGCTTGGCATCTTCCGGGTACTGTGCTGAAGCCACCCCAAAAAGCAGGATTTGGTTCAGGTCTAGAACATTCTCCATTTTGATGGAAGGTTTTTTGACGTTCAGGAGATGCGACCATTCCCGATTGCAAAACCGTTGGAGTTTATTGACCAACCCCGAAAGCTCTTCCTGACGTTGTTTCGATGATTTTTTCAGCCACAAGGATTTGAAATAACCGGCCTGGACGCTGTTTGGGTACTTGGCGCAAAAGTCTCCGATAATCCGGAAAGTCTCTATTTCCCCTGCGGCGGTTGCCAAGTCTTGGAAGGTGATGGTTTTGATCTCCTTCATCAGTAAGCCCACAAGGTTATGGATAAAGGCGCTGGCTAATTCCATGTAGTAGGGTTCGGCGTTCTTCTTGTCGTAATAGAGGGCCGTGAATACCCGGTTAGCAATCTCATCCGGGTTGTCGCCATAAAGTGGGTTATAGGTCGCTGAACGTTTTGGCCGGGCTATATCGAAGTAATAGAAACTTGAAGAGCGGTTGAAATGTTCCGCGTAATAGGTCACATCCGGCCCCAAGTTGCTTTTCACATCGTAGATAAAGCAACCCAAACCTTGTTCGATGGTTTGTTCGATAAAGGGCTTGATGACATGCCGGGTCTTTCCCGTTCCCGTGCCACCGACAATTTCAACATTGCTATCCAGGGATTCGGTTGGAATTCCTTTCTTTCGTTTGGGGTCTATCGCCAAAGGATATTTTCCACCGTCATCTTTTTTTCTAATGGTCATTTCCCAGAAAAGGCCCCACATGGCCCCCGCCGTTAATACCACCAATGTGAATAGGTATGTCCAGTCAAAATACCTAAACAAAGGGTCAAGCAGGGCTACTACCATAGAGGCGCTAAAAACCAACTTTGTTTGGAAAAAAATGTTTTCGTTCTTCCTGAAATAAAAAAGAACGGCATAAGGAAAAATGAAAAACCAAAATGGAATAGGCTGAATGTGGATTCTGTTTTGGAAGAGTTTCTCTCCCCATGGATCGCCCGAATCATAAACATGTCCGGAGATTAAGGAGATAAAACAGGAAAGGGCTAGGAATAAAAACGGAGGAGAAACCACCAACATTAAAATTTGATTAAATGAAATTCTTGATTCTTTCGACATGCCGCACCTGGCTTTCCGGAAACCGTCCCGAATCAGAGAGCCAAGCGAAACCCGCCTAGCTCTTCTTTTTAGGCGGCTCCCTTTTTATAAAATCTATGTCATCACGCTTCCGGCCAAGGTACCTGGCTTCAATGGCACGGCGGATTAGTTCCGCCCTGCTGATCCGGTCATCCTTTCGGCGCTCCACTTCAGCATCAAGCGCCTTCAGGATTTCCTCCGTCAGGTGGACTACGACCCTAATTCCGCCAAATCCTTTGCGTCCGCGTGTTTCCATGGCCATATGTATAGTCCTCCTCGGAAAATCCGTCAATTTTATTGATGCACATTAAGTATATATCTATTACGGGCAGCTTTATTATTTTTATTGCTAATTAAAGGGAATTTAAAACGTGGGTAGAATTAAATGCATACCAAAAAAAGTATTTTCAATCAAAAGTGAATTACTGGATATTTATAATTTTTTTGAGAAATCTTAGGAGCTTTTAGGAAACTTGTATATCAGGGTTGAAGATTTTTAAAGATTATCGGAAGAGAGAGAAGTTTTAATTTTTTTTCGACAATTCTATGAATTGATCTTCTTGTTGTTGCGAGTATGGAACGTGTTCGCCGGTTAATAGCCCAACAATTTCGTAACTTATTCGCTCCCACTCTGGATTAGAAAATTTCTTCCCATCCCAATCAAAGTGAACCAATGCGTAGTTGTCCTCGAGAATTGTATTAACTTCTTTGGGATAAAATCGAATGAATTGGAAATCATTTACTAATTTTAGTCCGACTTCTTTTTGGCAAATTCCAAAGACTAAAGTGGCTATTTCTTCCGCGCCGTTGGATATTGAGCATCCACTATGAATGGGAAGCTGTTGGACTAAGGCAATAATCCGGCCCTGGTTGGAGTAGAGCCTTAAAAAGCACTTGGAATCGAGAGGTTTAAACAGCGACCAACGAAGTACTCCTTCGGAAATTTTGACATTTGGAATTGTCTTGATTTTTTTGATTCCAAAATATTCCCGAATATTCACAATTTGTTCCGTTCAGAATTAATTTTTTATAATTTTTCGAGATTCTTTAATGCTTCATATAAACATCTTGAAGTCTTATTGGAGTTTCCCGGCTCAAAATATTTATTGGAATATCTGTTAATTGAAAATGCAAAATAGTTCTTTACCCAATTGTATTTTTTATATCGGGACACCTCTGAATAAATATTCGACTTTATGTTTTCTATGATTTTATTGAGGTCGCCCCCAGTTCTTTTTTCACGGTTATTGAATATTAATCTTGAAGAATAATTTACGAACAACACATCATTATTCTCTTCCTGAAACGAATCAAGGCCCGCACTTATGAAATCATTCTCAACATCTGCTTTTATTTTATCTAACTCAAGTGAAACATTTGTATGGTTATAGAATTTTGAAGAAAAACACTTCAAAAACTCCTCGCGGTTATCCTTGATTTTAGGGATTAAACGGGGATCTATGATTACTCGAGGGTATAACGCTTCTTCACTTTCTAAATTAAAAGCTTTTAAATATCCTTCTCCATAAATAATATTTTTCCCATTATCGTAAGTAATATCACCATAAGAAATGGCACCTCTTAACCAAATGTTTTGAACAGCTAGTTTCGTTTGAGAATTTCTGATCGCGCGTAATAAAGTTCTTAGTTTTTCTTCATTGCATTCAACCGCTAAAATTATTGAATCGCTAACCAGAAACTTAATCATTTCTGGTTTTATTTGCGAATATTCTGAAAAAATATCATCCACAGTATTGAAAAATAATTTAATTTTTTCTTTTTCACCATTAAGGATCATTTGCTGAAAACCAAGTACATCCAAGAACGCCACAATAGCATTTTCAATAGTATTCAATTCGAACTCCTAGATTCATGCTGACGAAGAATAAGTACCTTTATCCTCTCCTAAATAATTTTCATAAACATGTTCAAAAAGGCGGTTGCACTTTCCCTCGAAAAGGTCTTTTGTATAAGCCCTAGGAAGTTCGTCTAATGTGTCCGCTATCACTAATTTTACCTTGGCCCGGGCCTGCACTTTCTCTCTCCAATTGATAACCAAAAGGGATTTCACCTTTTCCATAAGTATGTGAGCTACCTTCTTCACTTCTGCCCGTTCCTCGGTCGTTAGTTCAGGTCCAGGTCTAGTTAAAAGGTCAAATACGGTCAATTCTTCCTCGCTTAAATTCTCACGGACATGGCGTTGTTGTTCATCGTTTAAGGTTTGGCTCAGATTCAAAAGCTGTTGGAATAGGTTCTCTATGTTCCGGCTTCCGGCATTGTAATTTTCAATTAATTCTTCGAACTTCTGTAGGTAATCCACTCGGCTTGGGTTCAAGCGGATCAGTTTGTCGAGTTGAGCCCGGATAGCCGCTTTTAAAGCCTCTAACTCCAAATTTTTCTTGGAGGATTCTTTAAATCGTTTGCTCAAGGCCGCGAAGTCAATCTTACTCAAGTCGATAACCCCTGGCCTTGCCTGAAGGTCGTCGCCTCTTTCAGGTGACGGAACAATAGAGAACCCTTCGGCTCCAATGGATTTATCTAATAACTGAGTAATGCCCGTCATGACATCGGAAATATCAGCGAAGCCTTCTCCAGTTCGAAGCCGAATTTCATCGGCAATGACGGCCAAACACCCTAACCGCGAGGAAATAGTTATTACGGAGGGGTCCGGCTTAACCGCCTTGTAAAGGATACGGGTAAGCCTTTCCAAAGCTAAAAAATCCTTACGTTCCGAATCAGGGGAAATCAATTGATTAACGGCATCGGCAACTGCAGTTAGCTTTTCCATAGAACCAGAGCGGAGCTCTGCAATTTTTTCTATATTCACACTGTGGGTTTTGCAAAAGGTTTCCGCCGCCTCAATTGCTTTTTGTAATTCCTCAACCAGTTTGGCTTTATCTTTTACCGGGGTTGAACCTGGTACCCCTTGGGCATAGATCGCCAAAGCCTTCTCCAGATTTGCGAAGACGTTGGCATAATCCACGATGACGCCGCAGTGTTTCCCAGGGAAAACCCTATTAGCCCTAGCGATGGTCTGCATCAGGGTATGGTTACGCATAGGTTTGTCCAAGTAAACAGTTGAGCAAAAAGGGGTTTGGGGCAAGGCCCCAGAAGAAGGATGTGCCGAGGATCACCGAAGGCAACCGAGGCCGGGGAGAACCTACTATTCAAATGTCCCAAATGAGAAGCAGTAACCGATCTCGGCAACCTCGCGTTTTCTCTTCAAGTCGTAGACCAATGAGTCCCTTGTGGTTATATCCTTAAGCCAAATGGAATAGTTTTTTCCCCCGTCAGTCACACGGGTCGTCTTCAAATCCTTTAGGATTTCCTGTTTCGCTTCCTCCGTAACCCAAGATTGGAAGTAAATGACAAAATCACAGGCCCTTGGCACCGGGGGATTAGGAAGTTGAGTGGTTGGAGATTGAGCGGGAGATGCGGCTTGCACAGGGATGTTGTTTGAGGGCGTTTTTTTGGAGCCGGATTCGATTTCCAGGATGCCAGCGCAGGAGATACCGCCCAACACCGAAAGCGTGAAAAGAACAGCGAGAATGAGAAATCTTGAAAATGTTCTTTTCATAGTGGGAACAACCTCAAACTTCAATTGCACATTCAATCCGCATCAGTTGATTTTATACCTAATTCTTGGGGAATGAGCCTTGAAAGAAGTTAAGCGGCTTGGGGCAAAGCCCCAGGAGAAGGGGGTGTGCCGAGGATCACCGAAGGTAGCCGAGGCCAGGGGGAAGCCTTTCCCCCCAAAAAGCGATTTGGATTAAATTTCTTCAAAAGTGACGTTTGCAAATTCTTGCGTTATGTGCTCATTTTTGCAAACGGGGTGAAAAGAGGCTTTCGACCAAACTGGGGAGTGCCCGTAGTTTGGTCGGGATTTGGGTCGTTTTAAGGGTATTGACCATACTGCGGACAGTCCGTAGTATGGTCGGAATGCGAAATCGTTACCTAGTCAGCGCCATCAATTCGTTTAGCTTCTCCAAGCACAAGATCGCGATGGTCTCCGGCCCGCGCCAATGCGGGAAGACCACACTTGCGAAGATGATGCTCAAGAAACGCGGGGTGGGTGCCTATCACAATTGGGACGAAGTGGAATTCCGCCGGGTTTGGACCAAGAAGCCGTCCTCCCTCATCCCTTCGGCCAGCCGGGGGATCGTTCCGTTAGTGGTCCTGGATGAAATCCATAAGGATCGTCTTTGGAAACGTAACCTCAAGGGCCTGTTTGACACGCTGGAAAAGCCCTGCGATTTTTTGGTTACCGGCAGCGCACGCTTGAACGTCTATCGAAGGGGAAGCGACAGCCTCATGGGCCGTTTTTTTCACTTCCGACTTCATCCCTTTAGTCTGCGCGAAATGGACCAGGAAGACATTCTTGGGCCGGACGAAATGCTGGAATCCATTTTTGGCCGTGCTTCCCGGCAAAATCGTCAAAGCGAGGATCACCTGGCTTCGCTTTTAACCTATGGGCCTTTCCCGGACCCGCTTTTCGGCCAGGATGCCCAAAACGCGCGGCTTTGGCGGCGCACCCATGAGCAATCCGTCATCCGGGAGGATTTGCGGGATATCAGCCGTCTGCCTGATCTCGGCAGGCTTGAATTGATGGCCTCCCTGATTCCAGAGAGGGTAGGTTCCTTATTCAGTGTCACATCGTTGCGGGAGGATATGGAAATCGGTTTCGACACGATCCGCCGATGGATGACATACCTCAAGGAACTTTATTATCTCTTTGAAATCAAGCCCTATAGCCGGAACATCGTCCGTTCACTACGACGGGAGGGAAAGGTCTATTTATTCGATTATCCAGCCGTCAAGGACAAGGACGCGCGCTTCGAGAACTTGGTGGCCTGCCACCTTTTGAAGACCTGCCATTACTGGACGGACACGGGAGAGGGTGAATTCGAGCTTTTCTATTTGCGGGACAAAGACAAACGAGAGATTGATTTTTTGATCGTCAAGGATGGCGTTCCCTGGCTGCCGGTGGAAGTAAAAAGTTCCGACGTCGAACCCTCCAAAAACTGGTCCCGCTTTTTGGCGGTCTTGCCTTGCAAAAGGGGACTGCAACTCGTCAATCGTCCCGCTTGGAACAAGCATAAACTCGAAAACGGTGAAATACTTGTGGCGGGAGCCGCCGAGGCGCTCCACTATTTCGCGTAATCCCTCCAGTGACTTCCCAAATTGGTTTATCCCTTTAGAACGTATTTTCCCATTTTCTTCGTTCCAATCCGTTCGATCAAACCGGCTTTCAGCAAAGGACCCATAAGCTTGATAGCCCCCTGGCGGGTGACCCCTAGGGCTTCCCATATCTCCTGGGGGGAGAGTCCCTTGTGGTCCCGTAAGAGGTCGAGGACTTTCTCCTGGCGGGGGGATATTCTTTAGACAACTGTAAGTCAACTCCTGAGACAACCGACTGCCGATAAACCGACGATATTCTGTGGATGCCTTGATATCCCGAAACCTTTTGCCTTTGTAAGAAAAACATAGTAGTTTTTCTTACATGGAAACAAAGACCAAATCACTTAAAAGCATTGATTCTAAAATCCTAGATCGAATCCGGGAATTGGGTCGGGGTTCCGTTTTCGTTCCCACCGATTTCCTGGATTTAGGAAGCCGACAAGCGGTCGATATTGTCCTGCATCGGTTGACCAAGGCCGGTACTATCCGCCGCTTAACAAGGGGGTTGTATGACTATCCCCGCACTCATCCCGAAGTGGGCCTTTTAGCCCCACCCATTGAGGCCATCACCAAGGCTTTGGCAGGAAAGAACAAGCTCCGGCTCCAACCTACCGGCGCTTATGCGGCAAACCTACTCCATCTTTCTGAGCAGGTCCCGGCCAAGATCGACTTTTTAACCGACGGGAACAGCCGGACTTACCGCATCATCAATAGGACTATCCGGTTGAGGCGAACGACCCCACGAAATATGTCAGCCGCTGGTCGTACCAGTGGATTAGTGATCCAGGCTTTACGTTATTTGGGAAAGAACCACGCCACGAACGACCGGATTACTACTCTGCGGAAAGTGCTCTCGGCTTCTGATCGGAAGAGGTTGATGGAGGATATGTCATTGGCTCCGGCCTGGATGCGTCCTATTCTCCGCGACGTGGCCACAGGTAGGTTAGGACGGGAGGAACGCTTATAGTGAGAATCACACGAGAGGATTATGAAGGGAAATAGACTTGATTATGCGAAATGTAGTTGAAGCTTTTTGGCTAACTTCGGTTCGTTCTCTTTGATGAAAGAGGAATAGCTTTCGAGGATAGCTTCAATATCCCCACCTTTTCTCAAGAGAGCGGTTCCGATGAGCGCGGCTGAAAAACCATGTTTGATCAAAGTGTCTAATTCGGAAGGTTGGCTAATCCCGCTTTCGGCAACGATTGTCTTTTTACCCGGGACCAATTTATTCAACTCTTCGAAGAGTTCAAAATGGATTTGGTTATCAATTGTCAAATCTTTATGGACAAATTTATTAATGAAATTACTTAACTGGTAAGTGCCTGCGGTTTTAAACCTCCGAGAGTTAATCCCGAAAATCGTAGCGCCTTTAGGGATGAACTTCTTTTGGGGGTTCACTTCCATGCCGAATTCGATCAAAACATCCAATCCAATTTCGGTGGCAAGTTCGTAGATGGCTTTGAATTTGGAAGCATCCTTCCGATGAACGGAAGCCATTAATAGGATGGCATCGGCTCCGTAGGCCTTGGCTTCCCAAACCTGGTATTCATCGACAATGAAGTCTTTTCTTAAGAGGGGTTTCTCGGTTTTCTTACGGTACTCGGCAAGTTTTGACAGGGAACCGCCAAAATATTTCTCGTCTGTCAAAACTGAAATGGCCCGGACAATGGGGGATTTGTCATAAACGGAGATGGCCTTATGGACACTTTCTCGGTTCATGTTGCCTATGCTAGGAGCCTTGGCTTTGATTTCCCCAATGATGCCGAAAACACTTAAGGCCTTTTTGAAAGACTTAGGATTGCAACCCGCAGCCATTTCTTTCAAATCTTGAACGGGGGTCTTTTTACGGTGGTTCTCAACTTCTTGATTTTTGTGTTCGATGATTTTGTCGATAAGGGATTTCATTTAAGCACCTAAGTAAATGGGGTAAAAACCATTTTTTCCTGCCGGTTTTAATTATAAGCCATGCATGCGGAGGATATCCAAAGCCCATTCATTCCCCTAAATCGTCCCTCATGATGGGTTCATTCACTGTGTCGATAACGTCCGAATGTATTTCCAAGGTAAACCATTCATCGAACATCTGCTCGTCCCGGTTCTTAGGCCAGAAATACTCGTCGGTGTACCAGGCCTCCAGCGATTCCTCGAAAATGTCCATTTTGATATAGCCAACATCCTCATGCGCTTCCTCGTTGGAATCGAATTCGGGGATCAAAAGGACAAGGCAATCCCGGTTCACCAGTTCCAAGGTGAAGGACGGTCTTTTTTGACCAGGTTCTACGGGGTTGGAATTGATCCAATCCACGAAGGGCTGTTTCGCCTTAACGACCACCGCCTGCCGGTTGATGTTCATGGGTTCTTTAACCCCTCACCATTTCTTAGTGCGTTTCCATTGGGCGTTTTTTCCACGGCTTAAACAATCCACCCGGCCCTGAGCTTTTAAATCCTTCAATACCTTTCGGATCATGTCCACCCCGACCCCTGGGCAATCCTTCTGTAACTCTGATACCCGGAAAGGGCCGGAATATCGGGTCATGGCGGATAATACCAATTCGGTCTTATCACCCTTTGACCCGGAAGTTGCCTCCAACCTGCTTTCAAATTCCTGGTAGGCGGCTTTGAGAATGAAAAGCATGTAATTAACGAAGGGCCAAGGATCTTGTTTTCCCTCATGCCACCCTTGAGAACTTTGCTCCAAGGTTTCGTAGTACCTCTCTTTGTTTTCCTCAATAAGCCGTTCCAAGCTGATGAACCTTCCCACTTCATACCCCAACCGATGGCATTGGAGAAGAAAAAGAAGACGGGAAACACGGCCATTGCCATCCCGAAAAGGGTGAACACACAGGAAGTCCAGGTTGAATAGGGCTGTGGCGATGAGGGGTTGAACCCACTTCTCCTTGAAACATTCGTCGTTGAGTTGAATAAGTTCCTTCATCTCGGTAGGTGTTTTCTTGGCCGAAACCGTCTTGAACCTTACCCGATGGCGGCCATCGGGGTATTTCTCGATGATATCCCCGTCCTTTTCCTTGTATTTCCCCGCGTCCCAAATTTGGCCACGGGTCATGCGATGGAGGGTTAAAATCGTCTTTTCAGAAACAGGGATATCCTTCCCCTCTTCGTGTATCCACTTCAACGCCTGCCGATAGCCCCGGACTTCCTCCTCGTCCCTGTCTTTCAAGTGGGACTTCCCGAATACAACGGTCGCAACCCGCTTTTGGTCGATCTGGACGCCCTCGATGCGATTGGAAGAAACCGCGCTTTCGATGATGGCATGTTCACGAAGGGCCTTTAATTTTTGGGGTGATTGTTTGGTGAAAAGCTCCTGCCGCCCCTTTGCCTCGCCCAGATCGGACAAGTACCATGAAGTCATGGTTGGGATAGAAAAGGTTTTGGATGAAAAACGGCTTAAAGTCAGCATGGGGTTTCCTAAAAGTTTTGGTTATAGCCGGGATGGCCAGGGGCAAAGTTTAACACATTACCTAATTCATTACCTAATTAATTCGATATTACCTAATTCAAGAGACCCGCTGGCTTTGGGACGGCCACAAAAACATCCTTTAATGCGGATTCCCCGATTACTCAGTCATTGAGTATTTTTACTCAACAGTGAGTATTTCGAAGACTTCCTCATGGATCAAAAACGGGTTTAGGCATTTACGTTTTGTTCAGGCACCTGAACAAAACGTTCACACCGCAGGAGGAGCATTGAAAACCCTTAAGGGGGAGCCCAAGAACAGTGGAATGCATTCCCCCAAAAAGTGACGTTTGCGGAAATGACCGTTTAAAGGTAGAAATTGCAAACGCTGTTTTAGGTGTTACAGTCCCAAGACTTTCCGCAAAAGAATTGATTGCTCCTGTCGTTTATGGAACGCTCACGGATGATTTGGTGGGAACGGTGATTTGGTATTTTGAATCGAAGGTACCACCTGGGACAATAACCCTTTTGCCTTTTCCCAATTTCACTTTGGAAAGATCAAGCTCTTTAAACCAGGCGTGGTTTGATTGTTCTGCCATATAAAGGAAACATCGCTTTACTTTGACGGATCGGCAGGCCTTTAAAAGAGTTGTTACCAAATCCGGCCTCAAAGTTGAAAGTCCTTCCATAAGATGGAAGGCCCCCTCAAAAGTGGTATGACGGGGCATTAACAAAAGGGTTTCAAACATAGCCCGTTCCGGGGAGGAGAGGGTTATGCCAGCCATTTCATCCTCGGTGAAGCCAAATTCCTTTTTGTAGGGGAGCATATCGGTTGTTTGGTATTGGATCTTATTGGCCCAATTAAATTTGAGGAACCAAGAAGGCGGTTTTATTCCTTGGGGGCCAAAGAGATAAACGGGGGGGATGGAGTTCATTTGGGCGGTGTGGCCGTAACCATGCCATCGCAATGCGGTTTCTCCCCCGACATGGATAGGGAGCTTGAGCTGTTGTTGGAGTGTGTAAAGCCCACTCGGCCAAAGGGGCTCAACTTTTACTTCGGTTTTGTAAAAGGCACCTCCACCGGCAGACTTCAACCACCCGCTCTTTACATAGGTTCGGGCCAGGAATCGGCTGACGCCCTTTTGGGTCAGCCATTTTTGAGTGACCATACCGCCGTGAAGGGGCCATTCCGTTAGGATTTGGTTTAATTTACTTTTGTTTTGTGTAGCCATACTACACATATTAGCACCAATATAAACTTTAGGACGGAATTAGTTTATTAATAAGTAAATATGTGTAGTTTAACTACACTTTTTAATACTTTTTTAAACTAATTTTTCAGTTTTGCCTGCCATTTGGCTGCCATCTTCAAATCGGCAAAGAGCCCGAAGTCGAATTTAGATAATGGATTTAAGGATTTTCGCAAACCTTGCAAAGCGGCGGGTGTCCGTCCGAGTTCTTCTCCCAAAGCTCCTAATAGGGCCCTCACTCGTGGAGGCTCAAACGCTGACACCCTTAGCAAACGACCAAAACGCCCATCCTCGGATAACCACTTAATGGTTTTACGGACGGTTTCCTCCGACGATAACTCACTCGATTTGCCGCCCTGCCGAAAGAAGTCCAACAGGGCCGCGTCGGTTTCTTGGAGGTTGGTCCAAGATTTCGGACGCCGTGTATGGATAATGACGTCATGCCCGATTAGTTGGCGGGGCAGGCTCAAGGCGTGGGTTGAGACCTCTATTTTATTCGGGTTCTGGGTGGTGAACCCCAAAAGATTTGTAGCGGCAATGCCAGAGGGGAAAAACCGTTTGCCGGTAATAAGCTTTTGAAGCTTAGCCAGGTTCGGTCGGCTTTTGCCGAGGGTTGTTTGCCGTGCGCGGTAATAGATGCCTTTACGGACCCTTTCGATATAACCGGTCTTTCTTAACCGTGAAAGAGCCTGGGCAACCGCCATAGAGGACAAGCCTTGAAAGTCTTTTAACCGCCAAAAACGCTCCCCACCTTTCTCAATCCGCTGGCGGACCAATTTAGCAACTTGGGAGTTATCTAAAGAATTTTTGACCGTTGAGCCCATTTTTTAATAATTTCAGGCGTAACATGCCGAATGTCAAGTTTTTCTGCTATTTACTTTGACATGCGAAAAAACCGGACCGCTGTTTTCTCTTTTATTGACAATGGTTTTAGGACTTGAAAGACACGGTTAGGACACGAAATTTTGAATTGGAAGACAGGATTTCCAAGCGCCCCGTGTCCTATAGGAGTCCTAAGAACCCATTTTTTTCACTTTTTTCCACTCACCATCCGTCAGAATCCATCACCAACAAAAAAGCCCTTGCTCGTAAAACTGTTACGGGCAAAGGCTTTTAAAATGTTGCTGGGGACTGAATTTTTTTTAGGAAATTTTCGGGGAAGGCTAATTAGTTTTTCAAGTCCACTGCCTTACCAATTAGGACTAACCCTCCAGCATGCGGTGAGCCTGTCAAACCGCCGGCCCCAATTGTACCCGTTTTTCACCAGCCAAGTCAGGGGGCATATTGTACCCAAATTCATTGAGGGAACAACCCAAAACCAAGTTCTTTTTCAAAGCTTTTACATGTTGTTTATGAGGAGTCGAATTAAAATACTTGGAAAATTCATGGAGGGAAGAGATGAAAACGATCATTCAAAAAATAAAGTTCAAAGCCGCTCCCAATGTTCTTTTTGAATTGTACATGGATACGAAAAAGCACAGTCTACTTACCGGAGCGAAAGCGGTTATAAGTAGGAAAGCGGGAGGGGAATTTTCGGCCCACGGCGGATATTGCTGGGGTAAGAATTTGGCGGTTGTTCCAAACAACATGATTGTTCAGACTTGGAGGGCTGCCGATTGGTTAAAGAAGGATATGGATTCAATTTTTATCCTGACTTTTGAGCCTGTTAAAGGAGGGGCCTTGGTCACCATGGTTCACGCGGATGTTCCGGATCAACACGCCAAGCATTTGAACCAGGGTTGGAAAGACCATTATTGGAAGCATTGGCAATCTTATTTAAAAAACCAGGGCCGATAGTGGGCCACATCCACGAAAAAATTGATTTCATCGTTTCCATTTTCATTGTCAAAGATAACCAAGTTCTCTTCATCTTTCATAAACAACTGAACCGATGGTTGCCGATAGGCGGCCACATTGAGTTGGATGAAAATCCCGAGCAAGCGACGATTCGTGAAGCCCGTGAGGAAAGCGGTTTGGAAGTGGAATTGGTGGGGGATCGGCCGCCAATTGAAACGGAACCCGGCTTTCTCCCCCTGCTCCAGCCATCCTATATGGATATCCACCTCATCAAGGAACCCCACTGGCATGTTGGAATGGTTTATTTCGCCAGAGTGATATCCGGTGAAGTGAAGTTAAACGTGGAAGAGCACAAGGACATCCGCTGGTTGGGTGAAAAGGATTTTGATGATGTTAAGTTGGGTTTATCGAAGCCCTTGAAATTCTACGCACGACAGGCCCTTCAGCGGGTTTTGTGAACCATGATCTGGCGGACGAACATGCCCAGCCTCTTGGCGGCGTCAAAAATACGGTCGTCCCGGTAAAACTCTCCGTAGTAAATATTCTTGATGCCCGCGTTGGTCACGATCTTAAAGCAGTTCCAGCAGGGGGAAGCGGTAATGTAGATATCCGCGCCATCCACCCTTACACCGTTTTTGGCGGCCTGGATGATGGCGTTAGCCTCGGCGTGGATGGTGGCAACGCAATGATTGTCTTCCATCATATGGCCCACGTCATCACAATGGGGAAGGCCTCTTACGCTTCCGTTGTAGCCCGTGGAAAGAATGGTCTTGTCCCGCACAATGACGGCCCCCACGTGTTTTCGGTCGCAGGTGGAGCGGGAAGCCACCTCAGCCGCGATATTCATGAAATACTGGTGCCAATCCACCCGGATGCGGTGGATGGGTTTGCGATGTTTTGCCTTGGAAGTGGAAGCCTTGGGGGATTTACGCCGGCTTAAGTTTTCAAAATTTTTCTTTTTGAATTTGATCTTCATTTTAGAAGCCATAGGGTTTCTCATTACCTCGGGTCAACCGCGAACAATTGCAGCCGCCGGACAGGATGCCAATGTTCCTTCGATTCGGCCAAACGGGGCAAACCTTCCGCATCCCCGGTGTTGATCAAATCGAACGATTCCATCTGCCGGCAGATGTTGGCGAATATATAAGCGGACAATCCTTTGACCGTCAAGTCCGTTACTTCAAGGTATACTCCGTATATATCAGGACTTAACGGGGTGCCCACCGAATAAGCGGCTAAGCGGTTTTCCAGAATGACCACCCAGGCGTCCATTCCCCAATCCTCACCTTGGTGCAACGCCCGGAAATGGGCCTTCTGGGAGGACAGAAGCATCTTTTCGCCCATCTCTCCCTTTAGGTTGGGAAGGCGCTGGGCTTTCCAAAGATCGAACAAGTTACCACAGGCTATCAAATCGCTTTCCCGATAAGGCCTCAGGACTACCGAGTGTTCCTTCACTAAATGATTGATTTCTGCCCGCTTGGCGCGGTAAGGGTCGCCGTGAAGGCCCGCGACTTGGGAACGATCGTAAAGATATTCGGTGAAGGTAGGCCTGGTGGCAAAACCCCAACTCTCTGTCATTTTTTTTTGTTCTTCTGTCAGGCCTTCCACCCGGGAAATGCCGGTGCCGGGACCATTTACCTTCTTCATATAATTAAAAGCGGTTTGAAGCGTGTCGACATTAAAAGGCTTTGGAGGAATGGGAAAATAAACATATTTATCGTAATGGGCCAGGATGAAAGAGTTAGGTCCTTTGGAGGTGAATGCGTAAGCGAATTCATCTTGCCACATTAAAAACGAGGGAATAGACGCGGACATGGCCGGTGCTGAGGAAAAAAAACGGGCAGCCTTCTCCAAGGCTAAATCCAATGGTTCCACCTGGTCAAAAAAATCGGAATGAGGAAGGGGAATGTTTGACAAGATTTCACCAAAAGAAAACCCCAGGCGGATTAACCGCCTGGGGTTAGGGTTTACTGACCGGTCAGGACTCGTGAAATCTCACGGCGAAGTCCATAACTTAACCGGTGAGCCCGAGAGGGCGGCCGGTAATTGGCCAGGTACTGCGGCAGGCTGTTGATATCCACCACACCATGCTCGTGGTTGATGACCGCCGAGGCGTCTCCTTGGGCATGGGCAAACACCACTACGCCCTGGATCCAAATCTGGGAACATTCCTGAGCCCAACGGGGGGCCAGATTTTTTTCCAAATGGCTCCGAAGGTGATATATCTGAGTGGCGACCTGTTTCAAGGGGTTGTAAAAGGTGCGTTTGTAACGGGAACGGGTTTGACGGGCCCTTTTGTGAAGGGTCCATTCCCGGTCCAACACCTCTCCGGCGATCCGACCCCGAAGATACTTGGTCTCGATCACAAACATGGTGTTATGGGTAATCAATAAATGATCAAGTTCCCTGGCCCTGTCCCCGGACTCAAACTGCACCGAGTGAATTACCCGGGCGTCCATCTGGAGATTGTCCAGGACATTGGCCACCAAGGCCTCGCCTTCGGACCCCTGACCCACAATGCGGCCCCGATGCCGATAAATCGTGAAGGCCCAATAGCCCCCCCCTAAAATGATCGGAACCAGGATAAACCGCGACGTCCAATGATGAATGAAATAAAAAAGCAACCCAGCAAAAACAACCAATGAAATAGTAATCCATTTCCAACGAATCACCCACCGCATCGCCCTAGGGGGCTGCAGCTTTTGTAACGTGGCGACCATAATTTACGCCTTTCCCAGCGACAGCTCGCGCACCTCCACAACCTCTTCCTGAAATTCGCTAATAAATTGAGGATATTGTCGAATAAGGGACGACAGGGTTGTGCTTTCCAAGTATCGCTGAATCGAATCTAAATATTGATGCAACTTCGCGGTCACGCTTGGCCGCGAGAGCGCCGGACATTTGGTGTCCGCGCCCAAAAACACTTTCTGGTGATCCCTACTTTCCATGATCACCGCGGGGTACATCGAGCAATCCAGGGGACGGGCCTCATAAATCTGGCACGTGTGATCCTCAGGATTGAAAAACGAACAGGCAAACCCGTGCCCGCATGTCACGAGTTCGGCCTTGGAGGCTTGGCCTGTGGCCGCCTGCCTAAAAGAACCTTTCGATTTGATAGACTGAGACTGATTTCTTTCCTCAGGAAAGAAGAAGGGAGAGAGGGTCGCCTGCTTTTCGGGAAAGCGGCAGCAAACGGGACATTCCAAGCAGATTTCACTGGGAATTAACTGGGGTAACTGGGGTCGCATGGCGTCCTTAAAAACTATAGGTTATAAATCCCAACGCCGATGGTAATGAGGCCCCCGATAATCAAGATAGGCGCGAGGGTCATGGACCCGGTCGCTAGAAACATGTATCCCGCCACTAGGACGCCGACTCCGGCGCCCAGGGTGATCTTGCCTTCCCTGCTCATCTTCGGTTCAACGGTTTGGACTCTGGCTGTCTTGTCCGCCATGAAGGGTTCCTCCGGCTGTTGGTGAATCGCCGGGTATTGTACCAGAGCCACTCTTATAAGATGAAACTACCTGGAGACAAAGGGGAGAGGGGCCTGAAAAATAAAGGTTTTTGCCAGGAGCTAACGGGTTTGGGAAGGAATCAAGAGGGCTTAAATATTTCGATTCCGCCCATAGGGTTTTAGGGCGTCGGGGACTTTCACCGATCCATCGGCTTGCCCATTCGACTTGCTCCCGCTCGCTCAGGGCTTGGCGGGTACGATCATTTTCAAGCCCCCCATGTAAGGTTGGAGCGCATCAGGGACCAGTACAGTACCGTCAGCCTGCTGGTAATTTTCCAATATCGCCAGCCAAGTGCGGCCAATGGCCAGGCCCGAACCGTTTAAGGTATGAACCAACTCAGCCTTGGCGCCACCCTCCCGCTTGAACTTGATCGCTCCACGGCGGGCTTGGAAGTCGGTGCAATTGCTGCAACTGGAAATTTCCCGGTAAGTGTTTTGGCTGGGCAGCCAGACTTCCAGGTCGTAGGTCTTGACCGAAGAGAAACTTTTGTCCCCGGTCGCCAAAACAACGACCCGGTAAGGCAACCCCAGTTTTTTTAACAAGTCTTCCGCGTCAGCGGTCAGTTGATCCAAGGCTTCCATGCTTTTTTCCGGCTCCACGAACTGAAACATTTCAACTTTATTAAATTGGTGTAACCGTATGAGGCCTTTGGTGTCCTTGCCGTAACTTCCGGCCTCCCGGCGGTAACAGGGGGTATAGGCGGTGTATTTTTTTGGAATTGATCCGGCGGGAAAGGTTTCGCCTCGGTGAAGGTTGGCAAGAGGAACTTCCGAAGTGGGAATAAGATATAACTTATCCTTCTCAATGGCGAAGGCCTGTTCAATGAACTTAGGGAACTGGCCCGAAGTTTCCATGGACTCGTAATTCACCAGGTGGGGTACCACCATTTCCTGGTAACCCTTTTGCGAATTCTGATCGAGCATGAAATTGACTAAGGCCCGTTCCAACTTGGCGCCGAGCCCCGCGAGACTGAAAAAACGGGTGCCCGCGACTTTAGCGGCCTTCTCGAAATCCAGGATGCCCAGAGTCAAGCCCAGTTCTTCATGGGGCTTAGGTTTGAAATCGAATTTTTTGGGCTCACCTACCCGGCGCACTTCCTTATTGGCCTCCTCCCCGCCGACAGGAACGGACTCATGAGGAAGGTTACAAATCTGAAGTTCGATCTCGTGAAAATCCTTTTCGACGGCCGTGATCTCGGCGTCCACCGTTTTGATCTCATTGGAAAGCTCGGAAAGCTTGGAACGGTACTCGGTGATGTCCTTGCCTTCTTTTTTCAACCGGCTCATTTCCTCGGAAGCCTGGTTCAGGCGGGCTTTGCGTTTGTCGGCGGAGACCATCAGGTCCCGGCGGCGGCGTTCCAGGTCCAAATATAAAGAAAGGTCCACCTTGGATTTACAGTCTTCCAAAGCCTTGCGGACCTCGGCCTGGTGTTCACGAACATATTTAGGATCGAGCATTAAAACCTCTGATTTATTCCCGATGTTTCAATGGCAAGCGGAATGGCCAATACCATGGGGAAAAGGGATTATATTCTTAACCCGGCTTATCCCAAATAATATCTTCTCCCAAAGCCTAATAACTTGGGGGGAAACGTTGATTTTCTTGGCCGAACTCCCGATTCGAAAGATGATTTTAGAAGCTGTCAGTTCCAGTCAAAAGGAATATACTTTTAGGCGCTTCACATCTCTGAGGGGGAGGACGCGATGCGACCCACAAATCCGAAATGGATTCTTCTGGCGGTCGTCCTATTGGCCACGCCGCTTTGGGCGCGGGAGAGGACCGGCGAGTTGGCGCCGCCGGAGGTTAAAAAAGAGCAAGACGCGATCATGAAGGCGTTGGAGACCGGCAATAAACACCACATGAATAATGTGTCCCGGAAAACCGGGTTGGCCAGGATCATGGTGGTCAGCTGCGCCGATTCCCGAGTCCCTCCGGAAGTGGTTTTTCATATGCAGCCGGGCGAGCTTTTCACCACCAGGGCTTTCGGCAATATCGTGGACAAGGAATTGTTGGCGAGCCTGGAGTATGGCGCCGAACACCTGAATGCCCGGGTATTGGTGATCATGGGCCACACCAACTGCAGCGCATTGAAAGAAGCTATCGAGGAACATAACCACCCCCGCACCGAATGGCGTTCGCTGAACCAAAGGGCCTTGAACCAACAGCTGGAACCGGCGGTGGCGGAAGTCGAGGAGGACCAAAGGATCGCTCGGGCCCGGACTGGAAAAATGTTGGAGGGAGAAGCGTTTTTGGACGCAGTGGTGCGAACCAACATTTTGAGCACCATGCACGCTATCCGGGAGCAAAGCCCTCTGTTGTGGAACCTTGAAAATAACGACATGATCAAGATTGTGGCATGCATATATCACCTGGATACCGGCAAGGTGGAGTGGCTCAAACAATAAGATTAAGGCAATTTTGAATTCTCAATTATCTCCTACCTAACATTGAGAATTTCGCAAGTTGAATGTGGGACTATACCGCTCTCCTTATAGTTTTTATGGAAGAGAGGCATGAATGTTGAATTATGGAAGGGCGGCTCAAAAGGCCGCCTTTCGTATTTAAGCGGAGGTCAACTTGATTATCGGGGTTCCTAAAGAGATTAAAGATAATGAATTTCGAATCGGGGTGGTTCCCGGTGGAGTTGAAGAATTAGTCGCGGCGGGGCATACCGTCTTGGTAGAAAAGGGAGCCGGACAAGGCAGCGGCATCTCGGACGAGGAACTTAAAGACGCTGGGGCCGAAATAACCCAAAAGGAAAGCCTTTTTCGCCGCGCTGAAATGATCTTAAAGGTTAAGGAACCCCAACCCGTCGAATATCCCCTCATTCGAAAGGGGCAAATTTTATTCTGCTACTTTCATTTCGCGGCCGCCAAGGAATTAACCCGGGCCATCCTTAAAACCAAGTCGGTAGCCATCGCCTATGAAACCATTCGCCTGGCCTCGGGCGAGCATCCCCTTTTAACCCCCATGAGCGAAGTTGCCGGCAAGATGGCCATCCAGGAAGGCGCTAAGTACTTGGAAAGGTCAATGGGCGGCAAGGGTATTTTATTGGGGGGTGTACCGGGGGTGAGGCCGGCTAAGGTCGTGATCCTGGGCGGGGGAGTGGTGGGAAGCAATGCCGCCAAGACCGCGGCGGGGTTAGGAGCGAGGGTGACGGTGCTGGATGTGAATCCTTCCCGCCTGCGCCACTTGGAAGAGATCCTTCCCAAAAACGTGATTACCTTGGTTTCCAACCGGAGGGTCATCCGTGAGGAAGTACGGGACGCGGATCTTTTGATTGGGGCTATCTATATAGAGGGGGCCAAGGCTCCCCGATTGGTCACCGAAGCCATGGTGAAACAAATGAAACCAGGTTCGGTCATCGTAGACGTGGCCATCGACCAAGGGGGATGCGTGGAAACCGCCAAACCCACGACACATAGCGATCCTGTTTATACGAAGCACGGAGTAGTTCATTACTGCGTCACGAATATCCCCGGCGCTGTCGGAATGACCTCCACCTACGCCTTAACCAATTCCACCCTGCCCTTTGTCCTGGAAATCGCGCGGCATGGTTATAAGGAAGCCGTGAGGAAAAATCCCGCCATTCAGCATGGTTTGAACATTGACCATGGTGTGTTAGTCCATCCGGCCGTTAAAGCCGCGTTCAAAAAATAACCTAAGTTTGAGGAAATAAAATGCCGACTGTGTTCGCTAGCGTAAGCATGACCATCCTTCTTTTTTACCTTGCCACAATGGGGTTGGTTTATTCCCATCGCTTCCCCGTGGGGTATCACATGCTTTGGGGCCTTTTCACCGCCACCCTCATCATTTTATTGCAATGCCTGATTTTCGGTTTTTTCATTGGGAGCGGCAAATCCATCAAGCAGAAGGTCCAGGAATTTGGGTTGAATCCCGAATGGATTCAAAAGACCAAGGATTATAAAAACCGTTCTTATCCTGCCTTGATGTTGGCGATTTTATTCTCGGTCACGGCAGCGGTATTGGGCGGGGGAGTTTCGGTGGGCGCTGTTACGATGGGGGTTCATCATGTTTTTATTTGGGTGGCTTTGCTTTTAAACATTCGTTCCCTTTGGATTTCTCACCGGGTCCTGGTGGACAACGTGAATGCCATCCATCAAATGAACGGGGAGATCCGCAACCTTAACCGGGAAAGAAATATCACCGATTCCCCCAGGGTAAGCCAACCAGAAGAACCCGTCCCGCCAAAAGTCACGCCCAATCCAGCCGCCAATTTTTATTTTCTTGCCTTCGCGGTCTGGGTGCCTTTTCTCTACGTTAAGTTGTCCCTGGGGAGCCGTACCTTTACTTTTTGGCCTTTTTTGGCCTTAAGCGCCCTTTGCCTGGTGATTGGATGGTATAAATCGAGGAAAAAATCCATCGCTTAGGCTTTTCCTCCAGAAAATCCTTATTTTTTAATATGACGAATAAATAAATGAGCTAAAATGACGGCCCTGTGCGTCTAATGATTTGCCAGCGGAATATCGAAACAGCCCTGAAAGTAAAAATGAAAAGAACTGAACATAAATTTTTTCTCATATTCACCCTCTTGGGCCTTTTCCTGTCCCTGGGATCTAACGCCAAAGCGGATGGGGGCAATCCCAGCGATTATCTTCACTCGAGAACCTATATTGGGGCCGTGGGAACCTCGGTAAGCGTGGGGAATGGTGGAATATTCAGCGGTCAGAATTATTCCTCCCTTAATAACGCTTATGAAATAGACCTTATTCCCTCCATTAGCCAAAACTTCGGGTTTGGACTGCTTGTCGGGCACCGGGAAGAGGCTTACGCTTTGGAAGTGAGTTATTATCAATCAAATCACACGGCTTCCTTTGGCCCGGCGTCAGTAACCTCGCCCACAATGTCCACCCCGACCAGCGTTGCTTTTGGCCAAGACACGGCCGTGTATAACTCGATCAATTTGGACTTTAAAAGATATTTTTTAACCGAACTTCAGTTACAACCTTTCATTAACTTGGGGGTGAGCTTTCCCTGGATTGTTGTTTCCAACGCCGCGGCGAATTTTGACCCAAACGGGAATATGCAAATTGGGTCAGTTACGCTGGCCGGTTTGGGCCTGAACATAGGCATTGGGGCGGAGTATTACATCACCCCTACGATTTCAGTTATGGCCGGTGGGTATGAGCGTTGGGCCAGCTTCGACCAATCGCAAGGTTCAATCAGCCCGGTGGTCCAATATAATCGACTAAATATTAACGGTTACACCGGCAGTGATGATGGAAGCGGGCTTGTTTTTATGGTTGGAACAACGGTTGGTTTTCAATGATTTTTAAAAGTGAAAAGGTTAATTTTGTGAAAAAGCTATTCATCCTTTTAATGTTTGGGCTTGTCGGTATTTGGGCCACCTATTTCAACATGGCCTGTACCAGTAAATCGCCCTCAGCGCCTAATTTCCAAAGTCCTTTGCAGACTGTTGTGGCCATTAATCCGACGTGGACAGCCACTCCAACATCTACCAACACGCCTGTGCCCCCATCACCTACACCTACTGGATCTCCCACACCCTTTGTCACTAACACTTGGGTCGGGTTCAACGCCCCTTCGGGAGTCGCGGTGGATTCAAGCGGAAATGTGTATGTGGCCGACACGGGTAATAACGCGGTGAAAAAATATACTTCCGGTGGTGTTCTGGTTACCTCCTGGGGAGACGGCGGAAAAGGAAAGGGAAAAATCTCTTTTACCACCCCCAAAGGAGTGGCGGTGGATAGCGCGGGTATCCTTTATGTAGTGGGAAGCGGAACTAATGGGGTCAATCAATACGACGCTTTTGGGAATTTATTGGCTCAATTTACCAACGCCAACGGGATAACTTTCGCGGGACCCCAGGGAGTGGCTGTTGACAGCGCCAACAACGTTTACGTAAGCGACACGGGCAATAATCGCATCGTCAAAATGAATTCGAGTGGAGCCCCTATTTCCATTTTTGGAACCAACGGGGTTATTTCCCAAGCCGTGACTTTCTATGGTTTGGGGTTGGATAGCATTGGTGATGCGGCTGTAGCCTGTGGTGATAATCAAATCCGTTTTTTCAATTCCACAACCGGTTCAGCGGGTATTACCATTCCCGGGTTTAACGGCCCTGGCGGTATTGCATTCGATTCTGGGAATAATCTTTACGTGGCGGATGCTGGCAACCATCAAATCGAGGAATTCTTATCCGGGCCAGGCTTAGTTCAGTCGCCCATTAATATTTTTAATGGGGGCGGCCAGTTGATGAGCCCCAAGGGAATAGCGATTGTTGGCGCGGGAGCTCAAGCTGGAACTTTATGTGTAGCTGATCCCGCCGGAACGCGTATTTTCGTTTTTGCTCCTTAAAGCGCAGTTTGGATTTATAGCTATGGAAGGTTAAGAAAAGGAAATTCGAGATGAAAAAGATTTTTGGGGCGCTCATCATTTTATTGGGGTTGACCATTCCTATGGCCTGTTCGAATAATCCAACGAGTCCTGCTTTGACTCCAACCCCGATTCCGACCGCTACATTCTGGGCCGGTTACACCGCGACGAACACCATTACGCCGACAGTGACTCCGACAATCACCGCTACGAATTTAGGCGGAATCACCTCCACTCCGACATCGACCGCAACCAATACCCCTACGCCGACAATCACGAACACTGCGTTTTCAACCGCTACCCCAACTGTGACGAGTACGCCGACGAATACCGGCACACCGACCAATACTTTCGCGGCGACCCCTCTCCCTTATAAAACGGGATGGGCCCAACCCAACGTGAATTTTCCAAACGGCTTGGCGCTCGGTAATGGAAACATTTATCTGGCCGAAGGTGATGGTAATTCGGGTAACGTCGTTCAAGTTTTAACTTCAGGCGGTGGCGCGGTAACCACTTTGACGCAATATGGAAGTGCGCCTTTCGGTGAGCCTTATGGCGTCGCCGTGAACCAGGGCACGGGAAACTTTTACGTGCTCGACAGGCTGAAGAATACCGTCTATGAATTCAATTCGGCGGGAGCCACTGTTACTTCCTGGTCTTCCTGGTCCGGCGGATCGGCCACTTCTTTTTTGAATCCTGAAGGGATCGCGGTGGATGGGGGTGGCAATATTTATGTGGCTGATACCGGAAATAATACGGTGGAGGAATTTACGACGACTGGCAGCACGGTTAATTACATAAATCAATGGAATACGGGAACTGGTCTTTTTTCAAGCCCTAGCGCGGTTGCGGCCGTTATCTCGGCCGGACCCGTGAAAACCTTGTATGTCGCGGACGCCGGGAATGAGTTGATCCAGGTTTACAACGGTTCTTCTTGGTCAAGCTTTTCGACGGTTTCAGGGTCGGATGTTTTGGGGATCACTGTCGACGGGAGTGGAAACGTTTTCGCGGCGGACTTAGCCAACAGCCTCGTTGAAGAATATAATGCGGGCGGCAACTTGATCGTGTCATGGAATAGTGTTTCTGGTTCCACCGCTTTTGTGAGTCCCGATGGCGTGGTTTCATCAGGTTCAGATATTTGGGTGACGGATTTTGAAAATGGCACCAATCCAACGGGTTCGGTCCAAGAATTCGGTCCCTAAAGAAGCAAAAGCTTCCTGAACCAAGGTTTCTTCTCCCCTTTTAGGCCATCAGGGCGTTTGTGGTTTGTAAACCCTTGTTCTTCAGGCTCTTGGCCGCTTCCTTGAAAGTTTTCCTTATATTTCCATATTCCCTAGGCTAAAATAACAACTCAAACGAGGCCAAATGGGGATTTTGGCTTGCTTGCGTGAAACTCAAGAATGGGGGATGGCGCAACGAATGAAATTCAATAAAGCCGGATTGCTCGCGTTGGTTCTTATTACTTTAACCGGGTTGGCAGGGGTGGCGTGGGCTGATGATGATAGTGACCGGGAAGCCGTTGAGATATCCGGGGCGAAACAGAATGATTTTGTCAAAAGCCGGACTTATGTTGGCGGAGTAGGAATTTCGTCCACCATTGACCAATGGGGTCAATTCACCGGTACAACTGAAACAATATTTAACCCTGGTACGACTGTAATCGGCGGGGTTTCGTTTATAGGTAACCCTGAGTTGGACTTAATTCCAACCATCCAGAGAAATTTTGGTTTTGGAGCCTTGGTCGGTCACCGGGAAGGCCCTTGGGCCGCGGAAGTGAGTTATTGGCGAAGCGATCACACCGGAACATTTTATTTTGCAGGCCCCGTCACCTTTACCAGTCCCGCAAGGTTGGAATCCTTAAATATTGATTTTAAACGTTATTTTTTTACCCAGTTTCCCACTCAACCATTTGTGAGCGTCGGATTTAGTTTTCCTTGGCTTTGGATGCGCCAGGGCTCGTATATTACAGATCCTACCCAAACCACGACCATACGAGTGGACGATGAGACCCTTTCGGGTATTGGTTTTAACGTCGGGGCAGGATTGGAAATTTATTTGGGGAATGGGTTCTCCCTAATAGGAGGGGCCTATGAAACCTGGACCAGTTTCGATCAAATCAATGGAGCCTCAAAAATCGCAACGAATAGTGTATATTTCAATAACATCCCCGCTGACGTCGGCTCTTTGGCTGGAAATGGCCTCAATCTTTACGTCGGTACAACCTTTGGTGTTGAGTAATCTAGGTTAAAAAAAGCCTTCTGGGGGTTGAAAACCGCCGAAACAAACAAATTGACATAAAAGCAAAATTGAAAATAGGATGGATAGGAATTCGTTGATTTTGGTCTCGGATGGCCCATTTTTGCCCCGGTTTATGCAAAGAAGGGAAAAGTTAGGTAAGATTAGACCTAATAAAGTTGATCGAGGCGGAAAATGAAAAAAAGACGAGAAATAAAAAAAGTCCTTCTAGTTTTTATTCTGCTTTCGGGATTAATTATTCCTTTAGCCTGCTCGGACAATAATAGCGCCCCCACGAAACCAAGCGCACCGTCCGCTGGGGGGTCAACAAACACTCCCACTGGAACAGTTTCTACATCTACCACCCCCACAGGAACTATTCCCACTTCGACTAGTACTCCAACCTTCACTCCCACTGGTGCGATCAGTCCATCCGCCACATTCACAATTACATGGACGCCCGCGTTTACGCCCGCTTATGACAATAACTACGGAACATCTGCCGGGGCGAATGGAATGTACTACGACGGAACTACCGTTTACGTGGCCGAAGCGGAAAGCAAGGCTGGCATCATCGTGAATGCTTTGGAGCAGTTCACCAATAGCGGGGGCGGCGTACTGGTTTATAACTTCACGGGTAATATAATAGTTAAAGGGCAAGCAACCCCTTGCATCGCCTATACCGGCGTTACTCAAACAACAAGTCTGGTTAATTACCCGATGGGGTTGGCTGTCTCCTCACCGGGGGGGTTAGTTGGTGGGCTTCCAGGAATGGTAGAAATATTGGATGCTTCAAGCAGTGGCGGCGCGACTTTGTATGCCGAAAATAATTATTTTTTATGTCCAACCGCCTCTGATGGTGGCCCTTTTTCGTATTTCACCCCAGGATTTGGCGGCGCCTCATTCAACAATCCCAAATGCTTGACCGCGGATACATTCGGCCATTTTTACGTCGCAGATACTGGGAATGGATATGTAGACGAGTTCGACGGCGGGGGAACGACCACATACTATGATGTGCTTGGTGGCAGTCCTTTGTGGCTCCACCGTTGGAATGGATCGGGCGGTGGGTTTGGCGCGGCGGGTGTCCAATTTAAAGTCCCGAACTCCCTTGCCTGTGATACTTTCGGTAACGTGTATGTGGGCGATTCGGGCCCCTATGGTTCGGGTGGGGTAACCACTTCCATGGTCCAAATCTACAGCTCCGGAGGAACCAGCATATTGGGTTCCTTTACCCTCATCCCGGGGTGTGTCGTGAACGGGCTCACGGTGGATAACACAGGAGACTTTTATGTCAGCGATACCAATAATGGTGAAGTTGAACAATATCAAATCATCAGCGCGACGGGGGTTACTCCCGCCCCCTGGCCCCCTCCTAGCGGCACTGTATATACTCAGGTGGGATTGAGAAGGGCTTGGGGAGACCCCCATAGTTACCATGAATTCGTTCCCTATGTTCCTTCTTGTCTCCAATTTATTGGCGGCGGCTATATTGTCGTCGGCGATACAGGCAATGACTTTCTGAATGTTTTTGGACCTTGAAAGACTGGTCGACAAAGCGGCAAGCGGCTTGTTGAATTAACAAGAAGGGGTTTAATTAAAGCCCGGGTTAAAACAACCCGGGCTTTTTATTGTCTGGAGACAATCATGACCCATGAGGAACTTCCTTCCAACGGCCGTGAAAAACAAGCCAAAGCCCGGTCGCTTTGGATGAAGGGCTACCAGGCCCAAATGAACCAGCAGGTTGATAAGGCCATTCGTTATTACCGGGATTCATTGAAACTCTTTCCGACGGCCGAAGCCCATACTTTCCTCGGATGGGCCTATTCCTTCCAGGGCGAATACCAAGAAGCCATTGAGGAATGCCTGAAGGCCATTGATCTTGACCCTTCCTTTGGGAATCCCTTCAACGACATCGGCGCTTATTTTATCGAGCAGGGTAAGTGGGAGGAAGCCATTCCCTGGCTGGAAAAAGCCACCCAGGCCCCCCGTTATGAGCCGAGACATTACCCTCATTTCAATCTTGGCCGCGTGTATCTCCACTTGAAAAAAGACGACTTGGCCATGGAACATTTGAACAAGGCGCTTGAGCTGAGTCCGGATTATGCCCCCGCCCTCCAAGCCATCGCCCAAATCAACAGCCGGTTCAACTAAAAATAGGCCTTTTGAACTTTTTTCTGGATAAAATCAGCCATCCAATTCCCCTGGGCAAGTGGGATGAATTTAAACCGAGCCCTGTGTTAAGATTCTCCCTCCAAAAAACCTTCACATAAACGAGGTCGCTCATGTTTCAAGCCATTAAAGCCTTCGCGCTTATTAATAATGTATGGGTTCTTTATATCCTGATCGCGCTGTCCTTGTGGGGCTTGGCGGTGGTATTCGACCGTTATTTTCTGTTCCGCAAACTGGTCAAAGACGCGGAAATGCTCGGGGAAAAGGTCCCCGGATTGCTAGCTAAAGGCAACTTTGCCCAAGTCCTCAAGCTGGTCGAAAACGCATCCTCGCCGGAAGGCGTTATCCTCAAGGCGGGCCTGGAAAACCTCTCTTTGGATCGGGAAGCGCTGGAGCAAATTCTTGAAAGCCGCAGGATCCAGGAAAAATTGTCTCTTGAGAAAAATTTATTGGTGCTGGGGACACTGGGGAACAACGCGCCCTTTATCGGTTTGTTCGGTACGGTCTTGGGTATTATCAGGGCTTTTAACGACCTGGCGACCGCCGGAACTTCGGGGCCTGCCATCGTCATGCAAGGGGTTTCGGAAGCTCTGGTGGCCACCGCCATGGGGCTCTTGATCGCCATCCCGGCTGTGGCTTCCTTTAACTACTTTCAGGGCCAAATCAAGAGATCGCTGGCCAACGCGGACCGGCTTTCCCGGTTGCTATTGGCTTACGCCTCAAAGAAAAGAAGGTAAAACCATGGCTTCCCATTCGGGAGATTCGGACGATGCCATCACCCAGATTAACGTGGTGCCCCTGGTGGACATCATGCTGGTCCTTCTCATTATCTTTATGCTGACGGCCAGCTTCATTTCCACGCCCTCGATTCCAGTAAACGTGCCTAAGGCCCTCACTTCCAACCCCACCGCCCCGGCCAGCCAAGCCTTAATTCTTAATACCAAGGGCGAAATTTTTTATCAGAATAAAAAAATCGAAAAGGACCAATTGAAGAACCAGTTGAAGGAGTCGGCGGCCCTGAATCCGGAGATTCGGATCGTTCTTTCGGCCGATACCCAAGTGACCCATGGAAAAGTCGTTGAACTCTTGGACCTGGTGAGGAAAGCGGGTGTCACTAAAATCGCCCTCGGAGTGGCTCAAGGCGAGGCTAAACCTTGAATCCCCGGACTTTCCTCTCCCTTTCCTTGACTCCTTGGTCCCTTTCTTTTGGAATCCACCTGTTTTTTTTCACGGCGCTGCTATTCCTTGGCCGAAACCATTTCCTGGATTTGTCGGTGATTGACTTAGACCTTTCCTCTTCCTCGAAGATTTCCATGGTCCAAAGCCAACCCCCCGAAGACGAGGAATGGCAAAAACCTCAAACCTTGAAGCGAATACTCCCGCCGCCTCTCCCTAAGCCCCTTCCAAAACCCGAACCTCAAGCCGCTCCGGCGCCGGGACCGGCGGGACCCAGCGGGGACGCGGAAACGGGTGTTTACAAATCCATCGCACAAGTCAGCCAATTACCCCACTTTATCAACCAGGTAAAAGCCCAATATCCGGAGGCGGCCAAACACGCCAATATCGAGGGAGTGGTCATTTTACAAGTGGACATTGACGCCACGGGTGCGGTAAAAAAGGTGGATTTGATTCAGGGTTTAGGGTACGGTTGTGACGAATCAGCCCTGGCCGCTGTCCAGCAGTCCACTTTTACTCCCGCCTTGGCGGGTGGGGAGCCGGTGCCGGTGAGGTTGCGAATCCCGTACCGGTTTAAGTTCGACTATTAGAAAGGGACTCTTCATGAAATCAACCTTGAAACGCTTTCTGGTTCTCTTCTTATTGTTCTTCGCCGGCCTCAAGGGAACCACACAAGCGGGGCAGCAAATGTATCTCTCCGAGTCCCCTAACGCGAAATACAGGGTCCTCATCGAACAGATCATCGACCGCCGGGTCGGGGACAAGGTCTTTTTCCGCTATATCATCGACTTGCAAAACATCCACAACCCCAAACACCATTTCGAGATTTTGCAGGGGGGGAGTCCCTTGGTTCAGGAAACTGATAAGGGGACCTTCCATGTTTATTCTGAACCCAACCCGGTTCCCACACCGGAAGGTCAAAAGGACATGTTCGACGATAACTGGAAATCCATTCGTTTCGCCTGGGCCAGGGACAGCTTGAAGTTTTTTGTCCGGCTTGAGGTCATCGAAGGCACCTGGAAAACCTATTTCGTGGACATCAATTCCGGAAAAACCACCGACATCACCCCGGATATCGAGGGGGCGCTGTTGAAAAAAATCGACTCCCGCGGATGGGATTGCGAACAACCCAAGGTGGCGGTCGTGAAATGGACAAAGCCAAACATGGCCTTCATCCAATTGACCAGTATTTGCGGTAAGGATCGGGACAAGGAAAACAACAAACTTTTTTACTTGAGGGACTCGGTTTTATTCGACACCCTTCAAGCTAAAGTGGTTTCCGAGTGCATGGATTGCAAGGAAGAAAAGGCCACGAAGATTTTCGACAAGTTTTACCTTACCACCATTCCCACGCCGACACCCACGCCCGAGGAAACTCCGACAACGCAGTAATAGGGATCTTATTCTGAGGCGTCTTTTGCCGAAGAATCCAGGTTAAAGACCCACAAAGATCCTTCGCTGCGCTCAGGATGACGGAATGGATGGGCGCCACCCTCATTGTTTTTTTGCGGTATCCAGTTTATTCTTCCCGAACACTATTTCCCATATCAAGGCCTACCCTTGCGGCTACATTCAAATCTCACCTTTTTGTTTTTGAGCCTCTTTATCCTTTTTTGGGCACCAACGGATGCCGCTACCTTTTCTGGGAGCGTCTTGGAAAAAGGAAGCAAAGCTCCGATCATTGGGGCCAGCCTTTACCTTGAACGAGTGATTACATCAACACCCATTCCAACCGAACCAACGGCAAAATCAACCGAAACCCCATCCATCACCGCCACGCTCGCTGTGACGCCAAGTCCAACGGCAACCCCGACCGCGCTATCTTATTCCGCTGACGCGGATATGAAGGGGAAATACCAGATTTCGGTGCCGGAAGGGAAATACCGCCTGACCGTGGCCGGGGAAGGTTTTGGAAAGTTGACCCTGCCTTCTATCGTGGTCCATGAAAACACCACCCAGGATTTTTTCCTGGTTCGGGAAGGGTTCACTTTGCCGGAAGTCGTGGTTTCCACCAGCAAGGAAGCCAAAACGTCGGTCAGCCATGAGGTCATCTCCAAGGACGAACTTAAGTCGGTTCCGGGGACGGGTGGGGACGTGTTAAGGGCGCTCCAAACACTGCCAGGAGTCGCCGTGGCGGGGGACTATTCGGGGCAGCTGATCGTGAGGGGCGGGGGGCCCGAGGACAACCTTTATCTCTTGGACCGGATTCCCTTGGCCTTTCCTTTCCATTTCGGGGGGCTCATTTCTACCGTCAACTCGGACCTCATCAAGAACGTGGATTTTTCCGCCGGCGGGTTTGGCCCCCAATACGGCAATTATTGGGGAGGGGTGGTGGATATCACCCAGCGTGACGCCCGCATGGACCGCTGGGGCGGGCGGGCCGAGGTGAATATGCTTCTTTCCGAGGGATTGGTGGAAGGGCCGATTACTTCCAACAGCTCTTTGGCGGTGGCAGGCCGGCGCAGTTACCTGGAACTCTTTAGCGGGGTTTTCGCGGGAAGCAGCCTGACCGTTATCCCCTCCTTCGGCGATTACCAGGTGAAATACAGCTACGATTATTCCAAACAAACCCATTGGGACTTCCAGGCCTTCGGTAGTGACGACCGGCTGGGACTGACCATCGCTCCGGACTCGAACCTGGCCAAGCAGGACCCCGCCTACGCCGGGGTTTTCGAGTTCCACAACGGTTATGACAGCCAGGGGGTTAATTTCCGCCGCGTCGCGGACGACCAAAATACTCTCTTTGCCACGGCCTACCACACCAATTTCTTTTTCGACACCCACCTGGGAAGGGACTTGCACCTGGACATCAATTTCGAGGATTTCGGGGGACGTTTGGAATGGCGCCATGATTCCAACGACCAAAATTTAATGGTGGGGATGGAATATGACCATACTATTACGGGGAACAATTCCTATTTCGTAGATATTCCGGGTGAAGGGACAAAAAGTTTTGATTTGACCACGGCGCAAAAAATCAGCGCCAATGAGAACTATCCGGCTGATAATATCGGTGTTTACGGGGACGAAAAGTTCAAATGGTTGGATAAAAAACTGGAATTATCCCTGGGTTTGAGGGGCGATTACCTGGCTTATAACACCCATTTCACCTGGGGCCCCCGGATCTCCGCGGCTTATCTTTTATCCGATGACACCACCCTCAAGGGTTCCTATGGTTATTACTACCAATTGCCATGGCAGGGGCCCTACCTGGACCCCAGTTTCGGTAATCCCAAACTTTTTTCCGAAAAGGGGATATCCGCCATCCTGGGGGTGGAGCAAAAACTGGGCGACGGGTTTTATGCAAGGGTGGAAGGCTATAACAAGGATTTAACGGATGTGGTCGTTAGCGATTCCATCCTCCATTACAGCAACGACGGCACGGGTTATTCCCGGGGCGTCGAGTTTTTCCTTCGCCGGGCTCCCACGGAGAGGTTCTTTGGATGGATTTCCTACGCCTTTAGCGATTCGGTCCGACACAATGCCCCAGGGGACACCCACGTTTATGATTACGACCAGCCCAACATCGCCACCATCGTCGCCAGTTACAAGATCAATCCCGGTTGGGACGTGGGGATCAAATGGCGATATTCGTCAGGATTACCCCAAACTCCTATTACCGGATCAACTTATGAACCCATCTACAGTCGGTACACGGCTAACTATGGGCCGGTTAATTCCAGCCGCGTTCCCGATTACCACCGGTTGGACTTTTCCACCTCGCTCTCCACGGTTTACGACACTTGGCAATGGCGTTTTTACCTTGAGATCCTGAACGTTTACAACCACGCCAACGTTTTTGGTTATGACTACAATTACAATTATGATCCCAGTAAAACCAAGGAGATCGACCAGCTTCCCTTTTTGCCCTACATCGGTTTTGAGGTCAAATATTGAGGATGCCTATTTTTACTTTTTAGGCGGCCTGTTAAACTGAAATCGTGACATCCCCCCAAAAACACCCCGGTTATTTCATTTACCTTTTTTTCGTTTTCCTTTTCTCCATTCAGGTTGTTCCTCGATTTTGGTGGGATTCCCTCACCAACGACGAGCCCTCGGACATCACCAACGGCTATTACTATTTAACTCGGGGAGACGTGGTGACACCCCACAACCACCCTCCCTTGGCAGGGGCTTTGAACGCCCTACCGCTTCTCTTCATGGACCTAAAAACCTTGTCATTTTCGGGAGACGTGATCGACCGGGGCCATTTCTTTATCTTTAACTGGAATATCGATCGGTTGGAATCCGTAACTGCCTGGGCCAGGTCGGTCAGTTGGGTCCTGGGCTGCGCGTTGGGACTCTTGCTTTTTTGGGTTACCCGGGAGGAACCAGTTCTATCGGCGGCGGTCCTATTTCTTTGGGCCTTGAATCCCACCTTCACGGCCCTGTCGGGCCTGGCCAAAACCGACATCGCGCCGGCTTTTTTCTTTTTCCTGGCTGTCCTGTTGTTTCGAAAGTCCCAGGAGAAGGCCTCGCCTAAACTTTGGGCGGCGGCGGGGGCCGTGGCGGCTATGGCGGTTACCTCTAAATTTTATTGCCTGGTTTTAATCCCGGTTTTTTTGGCCTTGGAGTTCCTCGAGCCGGACAAAAGTTTCATTTTGCGAAAATTAGGTTTAAAAGAATTCCGTTCTCTTGTCCCGAAATGGCTTTGGGGAACGGGGGGATTTTTCCTGTGGATATTTTTTCTTTACCTTCCGGCCACCCTGCTTCTTCACGACCACCGGGAACCTTTCGGATATTTCATTGATAAATTCAAGGAAGATATCGCCTTCTCCCATAATCCTTTTCCGGTTTATTTTCTCGGGACCAGCGGCCTTCAAAGCCATTGGTATTACTTGCCGGTGGCTTTCGTCTTGAAGGAGCCTTTGCCCTTCCTTTTGACTTTGATTTTGGGAATAGGATTAATTTTCCGGAAAAGGATCAGCCTACCGCCTTGGCAATGGTTGCCGCCCCTGGTTTTTTCCTTGGCCCTGCTTCCGGCTCCCAACCTGGGGGTCCGGTATCTTCTTCCCGCCTTTCCTTTTCTATTCCTCGTGGCCGGGCAGGGGGCGGCTTGGATGTGGAACAAAACCGGCGGGAAAATTTCGATCAATTGGAAGTTAGGGGTCATCGCGCTCCTGCTTTTTCAAGCCGCCAGCGTGGCTTTCAATTTTCCCCACCCAATCAGTTATTTCAACGAATTGGTGGCGCCGGACCAGAAGATCCACTTTTTGGGGGATTCCAACCTGGATTGGGGACAGGATTTAAAGCGCCTGGCGGCCACCGCGAAAGAACGGAAGTGGGCCAAGGTGAAGCTGGCCTACCTGGGCGGGGTTGATCCAAAGGTATATGGGCTGGATTGGGAGCCCTGGCGGAAAAGCGACTTGGCGGGACCGCAACCAGGGAATGTTTACGCCATCAACGCAAGTTTCTTCCAATTGGCTCCCACCGCTTACCCGCCAACGCGAAATATCGCGTTAAGTTGGATCAATGAGAAACCCTTTTCGGGAAAAATCGGGGATAGTTGGTATTATTTTGAGGTCCCAGGAGAACCTAAATTCTTAAAAGAAGATCCGTCCTTGGTTTCGGCACCCTTCCTTCAGTACCGGGGCTATTGCCCCTACTGGGCGATTCCTCCCAACCAGCCCATGATTAACATTATTCCGAGGAAATGAGGTTGCCCCAAGCCGGGTGTCCTTGCTTGTCCATGAAGGGTTGAAGAAGGATCTTATCCCCCTTCAGATATTGGGGCTCGTTAAAAAGATCCAGGCCGAGGGTCATTTGTTCCTGGCCTTTCTCGGGTTGGGCAAGGTAGGTCCCTAAAAACCTGTCCCACCATGAGAAAATAAAACCGAAATCCTTGCCAAACTCCTTGGGGTTGGAGGAGTGATGGATCCGGTGCAGGTCAGGGGTCACGATGACCAGCCTCAAGAGCCTGTCCAAGAAGCGGGGGACCCGAATGTTGGCGTGATTGAAGAGGGAAGAGGCGTTGAGAATTACCTCGAACAAGAAAACGGCCCCGACGGGGGTTCCCAACAGCAAAATGACGACCGACCGGGTGAAGGTGGAGATGAGCGCTTCCAAGGGATGAAAGCGGACCCCGGTGGTCACATCCACCTCCAAATCGGTGTGGTGGACCCGGTGTATTTTCCAAAACAGGGGTTGGGCATGAAATAAGCGGTGTTGGTAATAAAGAAGCCAATCCAAGTTGACCAGGGTCATCAAGGCCGCCAAGGAAAAGGGAACTTTCACCCAGTTGAAAAGGCCGAATTGATAGCTGGAAGCCAAATAAGCCGCTCCCAGGGTTGTGGCCGGAAAAACAAACCGGAGGACAAGCCCACTGATTAGCGTAACCAAAAGGTTGTTCGTCCAGCGGATTCTTTTTGGGAATTTCGGCTTGCGGCGCCCGAATTTCCATTCGATTAAAGCCAAGAAAAAGAAAACCCAGAGGAAAGACATTATCCTGACGTTTCTTTCGTCTGCCACCCAGGCTCTCAACAGATTCTCAGCCATCTTTTGCCCCCATCGGGAAAGGGTTAATTAGGTACATAAAGTATATTCCGGTTTCCCGGCGGGATAAAGGAATAGAACACTTTCCCGTGTAAAATGGGTGGGATGCCATCCAAGAGGATCCGGGAGCCCATGAAGAAGCATCTTGAGGAGGTAAAACCTCCTATCGTCAAGCGTCTGCCCCCCAAGCCGCTCATGATTTATGACGGCGATTGCGGATTTTGCCGAAAATGGATCAACCGCTGGAAGTTTTTAACCGGGGATAAAGTCGCTTATGAGGCATACCAAAAGGCGGCGGGGTCTTTTCCCGAAATACCCTTGGCGAGGTTCGAAAAGGCCGTTCAATTGATCGAGCCGAACGGCACCGTGACGCAGGGGGCCCACGCGGTGATTAAAACCTTGGCCCTGGTACCGGCCTTCGGATGGGTTCTTTGGGGCCACGACCACGTCCCCGGGTTTGCTTTTATCGCTGAAACCCTTTACGCCTTTGTGGCAGGGCACCGTCACTTTTTTTCCTCGGTGGATTCCTGCGGGCTGGCTTCCGCGGATAGGCCTTCCACCTATTTTCTTTCCCGTTGGTTTTTCTTGAAGGCCCTGGCCCTGGTTTACCTAACGGCTTTCGGGTCCCTTTGGTTCCAAATCACGGGCTTGGTGGGCAGCCAGGGAATCCTGCCCTTCCGATTGCTTTTGTCGGATGCCCTGGCCCAACTGGGGTGGAAGGCTTACCTCGATTTTCCCACCCTTTGTTGGCTCAACGGCGGCGACGGGTTTTTGCTTTTTCTTTGCGGTGGGGGAATCCTCATTTCCATCCTGTTGTTCCTCGACTTGGTTCCGGCCTTATGCCTCTTTTTCCTTTGGCTCTTTTACTTATCGTTGATTACCGTGGGCCAGGATTTCCTGGGCTTCCAATGGGACAATCTTCTTTTGGAGACAGGGTTCCTTTCCATATTTCTCGTGCCCCTAACCAGCCGCTTGAAAAACTCAAGCCGGGAGTTTCCGCCGAGGCTTGTAGTCTTTTTATTCCAATGGTTTCTCTTCCGGCTGATGTTTTCCTCCGGGTTCGTGAAATGGGCCAGCGGAGACGCGGCTTGGCACAATCTGACCGCCCTGCGTTTCCATTACGGGACCCAGCCCCTTCCCACGCCGCCGGCCTGGTTCATGAACCAATTGCCGGATTGGTTCCAGGGGGTGTCCTGTCTTTACATGTTTGGGGTGGAGTTGGCGGTGCCCTTTATGATCTTTGGACCGCGGCGTTTAAGGCCGGCGGTTTTTTGGATTCTGGTCTCCTTCCAACTTTTAATTCTTTTGACGGGGAACTACTGTTTTTTCAACTTCCTGACCCTGGCTTTGTGCCTGTTTGTGCTGGAGGACGAAGCCTGGCCCCAAAGCTGGCGTGAGAAGCTCTTGCCCTCTCCCTGGAATAAGACCAGCGGGAGGGACTGGCCGGGTTGGATTCGAACGGCCGTGGCGGCGATTGTTCTCTTTATGTCGGCCTTACAAATGCAGGCCACTTTGGTTGGCAGGGGGGGATGGGTAGTCCCCGGCCGGGCGGTTTATGAGGCTTTGGAACCTTTCCGATCGGTCAACAGCTACGGTTTATTCGCGGTCATGACGACCACCCGCCCGGAAATAATCGTGGAAGGAAGCAATGATGGAAAGGTTTGGAAAGCTTACGAGTTCAAGTGGAAACCTGGGGACCTGGGAACCGGGCCCCATTGGGTGGCGCCTTACCAGCCCCGGTTGGATTGGCAAATGTGGTTCGCGGCCCTGGGGGACTATCGGCAAAACCCCTGGTTCGTGAATTTCCTTGTCCGCATATTACAAGGGTCGCCGGAGGTGCTGGGCCTGCTCAAAATCAATCCTTTCCCGGAGGGGCCACCCCGGTATGTGCGCGCAGAAGCCTATGATTATCATTTTACGAATTATTCCGAAAAAGCGAGGACGGGAAATTGGTGGAAAAGGGAATATAAAGGCGCTTACATTCACCCCATTTCCTTGAAGGGCCTTCAAGGCCACTAGCATTTTCTTGAAGTGGCTTTAATATCGTTTATCATTAAGTTCCTCGACTTTGGCAAATTCTTGAGATTTCAGTTTTTCCCCCTCTGAAAGAGGGATGTTGGTTTTGCGGGTACACAGGGGTTCCTCCCTGTGGGAGCCTTTGGACCAAGGGGAGTTAGCCTTGTCGTCCGTTTTGGCAACGGCTAATACCCCCCTTCCCCCTTTTTCAAAGGGGGGGGGTGATGCTTAACGCAACCTTTCAGAAATTGCCAAAGTCGAGTAAGTTCCTTAAATTTTGCCAAAGGACCACCCATGCCCATACTTGATTTTCCGCTCCGAAAATTAAAGACTTACAAGGGAATGAATCCCAAGCCCAAGGATTTCGACGCCTATTGGGACAGGGCTTTAATGGAGATGCGTTCCCTCAATCCCAAGGTGGAGTTGAAACCGAATCATACCCTCCAGGCTTCTTACGCCGAGTGCTTCGATATGTTCTGGACAGGAGTGGGTGGTTCGAGAATTCACGCCAAGCTCTTAAAACCAAAAAAGGCCCCTAAAGCCCACCCGGCCCTTTGTGTTTTTCACGGGTACAGCGGCTCTGCGGGCGATTGGAGCGACAAGCTACCCTATGTGGCGGCGGGGTTCACGGTGGCGGCCATGGACTGCCGGGGGCAGGGTGGCTCCTCGGAAGACATGGGCGGGGTAAAGGGAAATACTTTGAACGGCCATATTATCCGGGGCCTGGATGACAAACCCGAAAAGATGCTTTACCGGCAAATTTTCCTGGATACGGCCCAGATGGCGCGGATCGTCATGGATATGCCCGACGTGGACGCTAAAAGGGTCGGAGCCACGGGGGCAAGCCAGGGCGGGGGATTGACGTTGGCTTGCGCGGCCTTGGAGCCCCGCATCGCCCGCGCGGCGCCGATTTATCCCTTTTTAAGCGATTATCAAAGGGTGTGGGAGATGGATCAGGCCAAACACGCTTACGAGGAACTCCAGCAATATTTCCGCCGGTTCGACCCCACCCACGCTCGGGAAAAGGAAGTTTTCACCAAACTAGGTTACATTGACAACCAACACCTAGCCCCCCGTATCAAGGCCCAAATACTCATGGCGGTGGGACTGATGGATGATATCTGCCCCCCTTCCACCCAGTTCGCGGCCTACAATAAGATCCGGTCAAAAAAAGAAATGGTGATTTTTCCTGATTACGCCCATGAGCACCTGCCCGAATTCGGGGATAAGGTGTTCAACTTTATGATGGGAATGTGAGAGTAATTAAAAGCCCTGTGGCAGGGCGGCGGTCGCGGTCACATCCCAAATTTCAAGGACTCCCTCGCTGATTTTAATCACATGCCCACGGAATTCCCCGTTGGCGCCCCTGAATTGCTCCGAAATGATGGTTCCGACTTTATTGGTCCGAATATTCCCGACGCGCATATTAACCGTTAAGTCCATAAAATGTTTCCTCCACTTGGTTTTTTGACTCTAAAATCATTCATCTGATTTGATGCTAACAGAAACGAAGCGAAAAATAGCGTCATCGTGAAAAAAGGTAGTGTCTCATTTTGAAATAATCCTTTCACCCTCACCCTACCCTCTCCCGTAAGGGGAGAGGGGGGATTAAGGAAACGGCCCTTTTCTAGATACCCTCGCCCCTTGCGGGAGAGGGTAGGGTGAGGGGTGATTTCTTAAACTGAGACATTACCTGAAATAAGGCGAGGTTTAGGAGCCCTTTTGTTCCAAAAAGAATACTGGGAAAGAAAGTCATTGGAAGACCGCAGGCCGCCGGACCATCCGGTGGTACGGCAATATGTGGTACCCAAAATCGAGCAAATCCGGCGGGTGATTTCCCTGGAAAAGAAAACCCGGCTGTTGGATGTGGGCTGTGGGAACGGTTTTTTTTCTTATTATTTCGACCAAATCTGCGACACGGTGGGAGTGGATTTTTCGCAGAAAATGCTGGTTAAGAACCCACTCCGCCAAAAACTCCTGATGGACGCGGGCCAATTAAGCTTCCAGGACTTTGCCTTCGACGTGGTTTTCTGCCACGCGCTTTTGCACCACGTGGATAACCTGGACCAGGTGCTCCAGGAAATGCGGCGGGTTTCGAGGAAGTACGTGGTGATCCTGGAACCCAACCGGAACAATCCCCTCATGTTTCTTTTTTCGGCCATCGTGCCGGAAGAAAGGAAGGCCCTGGCCTTTTCGATGGGGTATTTGAGGGAGAAACTGGAACGGAACAAGCTGAAGGTAGTGGCATCCTTTTCCCATGGGATGACGGTACCTAATAAAACGCCGAGGGTACTTCTACCGATGGTGAGGTTTTTAGATTTTAAACAACCCCTCGGAATGACCAATGTCCTCATCGCTGAAAAATAGTTTTGAGTTCTAAGTGTTGAGTTTTAAGTTTCGGAAGTTTTTGAACCAGAGGTTCAAAAACATACATTAACTCAGAACTCAGAACTTAGATGTTTGTTTTGCGGGTTTCAATCTTGTGCAACAACTCTCGAAGGCTCAAATCCGCCATGGACTCCAAGCGGTAATCGGCATGGCCGATAGGCAGCCGGCTTGTCACGGAATTCGGCACGGCCACGCAATAGACCCCGGCGTTTTTGGCGGCCTGGATGCCATGGGGGGAATCCTCAAAGGCAACCGCCTTTTCGGGATGAACCCCCATGAAGGTGAGGGTCAAGTTGTAGAGCTCGGGATGGGGCTTCACGTTCTCCACGTCATCGGCGCAGCGAATGGAATGAAAACACTCGGCGAGCCCCAAGCGGGACAAATGGCCCACCACCCATTCCTGGGGGGAGCTGGAGGCCAGGGCCAAGGCGATTCTCTGCCGTTGGGCTTCTTTCAGGTAATCAATCACTCCCGGCCGTGGTTCCATGGGACCCAGCAATTCGTTGATCCGCTTATTATGGCGGTCGCGCAACTCCCGATGGTTCAAGGTTATTCCGGACTGGGCCTCTAAGTACTCAATCACGTTAAAAGCGTTGTAGGTGGTGCCGATGCAAAGGGCCCATTTTTCCAGGGGCAAGGTCTGCCCATAGGACTCGTATATTTCCATCCAAGTCTGGTAGGAAGCGGTTTCGGTATCCAGGATAAGACCGTCAAAGTCAAAAATAAGGAGATCCATTTAATATCCAGTTTTAAGTTCTAGGTTTTTAGTTTTGAGTTGAAGAAGCAATTTAATCTTCCCATTAAATTGCGTTCCATAACTTACACAGTTTCTCTTTTTCGTGGAGCCATAGGCTCATTAGTGGAAAACTGTGCCACCCTCATAACCTTATTATCGGGCAACGCCCGATGTTATTTAAGGAAACATGAGGGTAACACTCAACACTCAAAACTTAAAACTTTTCTTTAGGGTTGAGTTACACTATTCCCGCTAAAATAAATAACAAAGGTCCGATGTTGAACAAGCCCAGCGGAAAATCCGTCGTTTTGGACGTGGAAAACATCACCCTGGCTTTCGGCGGCCTGGTGGCGGTTGATAATTTTTCCATGGTCCTGCGCGAGGGAGAAATGGCCGGCCTGATCGGCCCGAATGGCGCGGGCAAGACCACGGTTTTCAACATCCTTTCGGGCATTTACGCTCCCCAAAAGGGGGAAGTCCGGGCCTTTGACAAATCCATCTTGGGCTTGAAGCCAAGCCAGATCACGCACCTGGGGCTGGTACGCACCTTCCAAAATATCCGTCTTTTCAAGGATCTGACGGTTGAAACTAATATCAAGGTGGCCTTCCACCATTCCAAACCCTATGGCGTGGGTGCGGCGCTTTTCCAAGCCAAACGGTTCAATGAGATTGAAAAAGTTTTTGAGGAAGAAGCGGACAGGCTAATGGCAGTCCTGGAGCTGACCCATCGAAAAGGCGTGTTGGCGGGGGCGCTGCCCTATGGGGACCAAAAAAAGCTGGAGATCGCCCGGGCCTTGGCCACGGGCGCCCGAATCCTGCTTTTAGACGAGCCAGCCGCGGGCATGAATCCCCAGGAAACCCAGTGGTTGATGAAGGTTATCAAGCGCATCCGGGAAGAATTTAACCTCTCCGTCCTCCTCATCGAGCACGACATGAGGGTGGTGATGGGCATCTGCGAGAAGATTTACGTGATGGACCACGGTGTAAAGATCGCCGAAGGGAGCCCCAAGGAAATCCAGGAAGACCCGAAAGTGATTGAGGCCTACCTGGGAATCAAAAAAAAATAGTTTTAAGTTCTAAGTTTTTAGTTTTAAGTTAAAAGGCGAACATTGAAAAGTTTCGTGGGCGAAAAAAGTTTTGAGTTTTCCTTGAAAGTAATAGAGTTGTACCAAAGGCTTAAGCTCAAGAATGAATTTGTCCTATCGAAACAACTGCTCCGAAGCGCGACAAGTATTGGGGCCAACGTCGAAGAGGCTTTGGCCGCGCAAAGCCGTAGGGATTTCCTTTCAAAGATGTCCATTGCCTCCAAAGAAGCCCGTGAAACCCGTTATTGGCTGCGTTTGATGAAGGCAGCGAAGCTGGAAGGGCAAGATTATAACCAGCTTTTGAGCCAAGCCGAAGAACTGGCTCGGATGTTAACAGCCATTGTTAAAACGACAGGTAAAAACCGATAGGTTTTTGACCATAACTTAAAACTCAAAACTTAGAACTTAAAACTTTTTGGAGGCACATCGGTTGAATCCAAACTTACTCGAAATTCAAAATTTGACCGTGTTTTACGACGCTATACAGGCCTTGCGTGGAATTAGTTTGAAAGTGGGGAAGGGCTCGATTGTCTGCCTCATCGGCGCCAACGGTGCTGGAAAGTCCACCGTGCTCCGAGCCATCTCTGGCATCAAACGACCAACTGACGGGGAAATTTTATTTCGATCAAAGCCAATCGTCTCCTTGGCTCCCCACGAATTGGTCAAAATAGGAATTGTCCAATGCCCGGAAGGCAGGGGTGTATTCCCTAACCTCACGGTTGAGGAAAACCTCGACTTGGGGGCCTATGTCCGCCATGACCAACCCGAAATCAAGAAGGACTTGGAACATGTTTACTCGCTTTTTCCACGCTTAAAGGAACGCCACAAGCAATTGGCGGGAACGCTATCGGGCGGGGAACAGCAAATGTTGGCCATTGGCCGGGCGCTTATGGCCAGGCCCCAGCTTTTATTGTTGGATGAACCTTCCTTGGGCTTGGCTCCCCAGGTGATTGAGCTGATATTTGAGACCATCGATAGGGTCAACAAAGAAGGCACGACCATTCTTTTGGTGGAGCAAAACGCCCAACTGGCGCTGAAAGCCTCCCATTACGCTTACGTTTTGGAAACGGGGAACATTCTTTTGGAGGGAGAAGCGTCGAAAGTCCTTGAAAATCCCAAGGTGAAAGAGGCTTATCTTGGGGAAGTGGTTTGATTTGTAGTTTCTGAGAAAGTTTTTGTAGGGGCGCGATGAATCCCGCCCCTACACAAGCAATGCTGACGCTGATAGTCGAGGTTTTCAGGTTTTCTAATTTATCCTTTGTTCCGGCCTGTTTTTATCCGTTTTTCCTGTCCAATTCCCCAAAATTTAGGTGTTATAATTCACGAACTTGCCTTGCCTGGGAGTGTTTGCCGACACTTCCATCCTTTTAAAAATAAAATCTAGCTAATTACCTTTCCCCGATTGTTCGAAGAGGGAGAGAATTCTAAAATCTTTTTAGGAGAATCTTATGAAATGCTTTGTTTTTTTCGCGGCTTTGCTCGTTGGGTTGGGAATAGCAGGGTCGGGTTTCGCGCAGTCAGCGGCCCAATATATTGCCGCCGGAAACCAGTACTACGCGGCCAAGGACTATGTTAAAGGGGCGCAGTATTACCAAGCCGCTACCCAAGCGGACCCGAATTCCGCGGCAGCTTTTCAGGGCTTGGGAAATTGCGAGTACGTTCAAGGACATAACAGTGAGGCCTTGGCCGCTTACGAAAAGGCACTCAATTTAAACCCTAATAACGCCCAGCTTTCCACCTTCGTCCAAGGCCTTCGGGCCAAGGTCGGGGCTTCCGCTCCCGCCCCAGCCGCCGCTAGTCCGGCCGCTTCCACTGCAGCGCCCTCAGCGGGCAGAAGAACCCCCAAGACCTTTGAAATAGCTCCCAAGATTGGCGTGGGAGTGGCCGCCAGTGCTTCATTTCCCGCTACAACCAGCAACGGTTATAGTCAACCCGCCACTACCATTGACCAGGGATTCGGAATTGGTGGAGGCGTGGAAGGTTATTATCTCGTGGATGCCCACCTCGGTGTCGGATTGATTTTTAATTACATGTCTTATTCGAAATCAACGGGCACCCCAGTCACAGTCTTAAACCAATCCTCTCAACAAACGGTCGGAACCGCAACCAGTACAGCCACTTTCAACAGCATTGAAATTATGCCCGCGGTAAAAGTTAAATTTGGGGACAGTTCTTTCAAGCCTTATTTACTTGGTTCGTTTGGTTTTTCCATGGGCTCGACCAGCGCGTCACAAAGTTTCGGCAGTTGGTCCAATGGTAATCCTAATTCCGGATATGGATCGTATTTAGCGAATGCTAGCGCGGCCGGCCCCTCTTATTCGGGTCCCATGATTCAGGTGGGCGGAGGAGGAGAATACTCGCTGGGCGATGCCATGAACCTTTTCCTCCAAGTGAGATACTGCATGATTTTCGAGGGCAACGCGACCGTCGCGGCGACTGCCACTACGCCCTCTTACACCTCGCCGGGGTATACTTTTTCCTCCATCCCCATTGAGTTAGGGATGAGTTTCGATTTCTAATCAATTCTTTTTTTGATAAAAACCCCGTTTCATGAAAATGAACCGGGGTTTTTTGTTTTATGACCTGAATCACTTGTTTTGACCAGTACCCACCCGTAAGATACTGCCTCATTTCCACGGCATCAAAAAAAGGTAGTTATGAGTTTTGGGTTTTGAGTTCTGAGTTAATGTTAAAAGCCTATCGGCTTTTTTCCTTTCAAAGGCAAGGCTGGCATACGAATGAGGGGTCTGCTTGAACATCTTTAAAGAAAATCGAGTTCTCAAGTTCCTGGGTTCCGTCCAGATGGCCCTGCCGATGATCCTCATCCTGGCGGTCTTACTGGCTACCGGAACCATCGTGGAATCCCGCTATTCCACCGTGGTGGCAAAACGTTTTGTTTACGGGACCTGGTGGTTCGGGGGATTTCTCATCCTTCTTTCCATTAATTTGCTTTGTTCGGCCCTTTCCCGCTTTCCCTGGAAGAAATACCAAACGGGCTTTGTCATTACCCACCTGGGAATCATTACCATCCTGGCCGGGTCCATGGTTACCCAGCAGATGGGCGCGGACGGCCAAATCGCCCTCACCGAAGGAGAAGAGGGACACATCTTCCAGGAAGACAAACCCAACTTTTATTATCAAATCGGCGAAGGGCCTATCGAGCAGGTCCCCGCCTCCTTTTCCTTCCGGCCGCCTAACCCGGACCATCCTTTGCTGGTAAACCTGCCGGAAGGGGGGATGCTCATGGTGGACCAGTTTTATTTGAACGCCCAAAAAAAGGTGGCTGGCCGGGTAGCTGGGGAGGGCGAAAAGGGATTCCCCGCGGTCCATGTGAACTTGGACAGTTCCTTCGTCCATGAGAACCAATGGTTGTTTTTGGGCCACGCGGATTACGGCCACTTGGACCTGGGACCGGCCTCGGTGTTTTTTGAGAAAGAGGCCGATTGGAAAAAACGGCTGGCGATGGGGGCCAAAGAAATAAGTGAAAATGCCCTGGCCTTTCTCTTGGCCAAGGACGGCAGTTTGAAATACCAGACCCGGCACCGTGGGGAATTTACCCCCGTACAACCCTTGAAGGTGGGCCAGGATTACTCGACCGGGTGGATGGACATGCAATTCAAGGCGGAAGAGCGGCTTTCCAACGCCTTGCCGGAAGAAACCTACCTGGAACAGCCCTTGCCCAACCAGAAAGACCCGGAGTCCGCCATTCATTATGAGTTGATTCAAAACCCCGATAAAAAAGAGGGCTGGCTGGGTTACCAGGGCCAAACCACATTTCTCCTTAAGGGAAAAACTTTCGGCCTGGCTTACGGGCCAAAGCAGGTTCGCCTTCCCTTCACGCTTCACCTGACCAAGTTTAAATTGGGGCTCGACCCCGGCACCGACAAACCCGCTTCCTACGCCAGCGATATTTTATATACGGACCCGGAAAAGGGAACCCAAGTACCAGCGGAGATCAGCATGAACCAGCCGCTTCACTTCAAAGGCTTTACGGTTTACCAGGCCAGCTACCAGCCCATGCCGGACGGCAAGTATATTTCGGTCTTTTCCGTGGGGAAGGACCCGGGCATCTGGATAAAATACACCGGCGCCATTACTCTGGTCTTGGGTATTATCTTTATGTTCTGGTTCAAGAACCCCTCGTGGGGAAAGAAGGAAGTAAATGTCTAAAGGCAATTTTAAGTTTTTAATTTTTAATTTTGAATTCTGGAAACATTTTTCCATCCCTGTTCATCCCTGTTCATCTGTGGCAAAAATGATCTGTGCTGTTGTCTTCTCTGTATCTCTGTGTCTCTCTGGTAAGGGTTTTGCCTCTGAGCTGGATTTTAAGACCCTCTCCCTTATTCCCATCCAGGAAGGCGGGCGGTTGAAGCCGATGGATACCTTTGCCCGGGAAAGCGTTCGCTTCATCACGGGGCACGAGGAATTCGAAAACCGTTCTTCCATGGACACGTTGATGGATTGGTTAACCCACCCGGAAACCTGGGAAGCGAAGGATTTTATCCTGGTCGAGAACCTGGAAATGAGGGATCAACTCGGAATCCCCAAGGACCAGAAAAGGGTTTCGCCCAAATTATTAATGCACAACGACGGGTTCATGGCCTTCGCCAAAATGAACTACGCCAAACAACAGAAAAAAATCACCTTGGATGCCAAGGAGAAGGAATCCCTCGCCGTGTTTGGTCGTCTCCAGAAGTTTGAGGATCTATTGCCGGGGGACAGCCTGACGATCATCCCCATTCCCAATACCAAGACCTACAAGTGGGCCTCCATCGGTGATTTGAAAAAGGCTTACGATTTGGACAACCAAAAAATGCCGGACGCGGCCAAGGAAGTCCTGATGACTTTCGCCCGAATCCTGAAAAGCTACGACGGCCATAACCCGACCGAGTTCGCGGCGGGCACGGAAGACCTGAGCCGGATGTTAAGCCAGATTGGCGGCAAGGAATATCCCGACCCCTCCAAAATATCCATGGAGGTTCAGTTCAATGGTTTGAAACCCTTCCGGGTGGCTTGGATTATCCACTTGGTGGCCTTTTTGGTCATTGGCCTTTCGTTCTTGTTGGAAATGCCGAAGTTGTTCAAGCCGGGATTTATCATCTTTATCGCCGGTATTTTGATGAGCCTTTATGGCTTCGTCATGCGTTGCCTTATCGCGGGGCGTCCCCCCGTTTCAAACATGTATGAGTCGCTTATTTGGGTCACCTTCGGCATGACGGTTTTCGCTTTGATCTTTGAACTCATCTTCGGGAGCCGTTATTTCGCCTTGGCGGGATCAATCCTGGCGGTATTCGGTTTCGTTTTGGCGGACAATGTCCCCACCATATTGGACCCCTCCATCGGGCCCATCGAGCCGGTTTTGCGCAGTAATTTCTGGCTGACCATCCATGTACTGACCATCACCTTGAGTTACGCGGCCTTCCTGCTTTCCCTTGGCATCGGCCATGTCTGCCTCTGGTCCCTCTGGAAACACCGGGATGATAAGGAGCGCCTGAAACGCCAAACCAACCTTCTTTACCGCGTCGTTCAGGTTGGGATAGTTTTGCTGGCGTCGGGAACTATTTTGGGTGGTGTTTGGGCAAGTTATTCCTGGGGCCGTTTTTGGGGCTGGGACCCGAAGGAAACTTGGGCCTTGATCGCGCTTTTGGGCTATGTGGCCATCCTGCATGGGCGGATGGCCGGGTGGCTGAGGGAACTGGGCTTCACCATCGGGGTGGTATCGGCTTTCCTGGGGGTTCTCATGGCCTGGTACGGGGTCAATTTCATCCTAGGCGTGGGGCTTCACAGCTACGGCTTTTCCAAGGGCGGCTTGCCTTACGTCATTTCCTTCGTGGTGGTGGAAATACTGCTGGTGACCACTGTCGGCTTCAAAGCTCGTAAGGCTTAAATCTCCTAACATGTTGGCCTTCCCCTTTGTTTCCGGTTTTGGATTGATATCGCCAAGATCATGAAGGCTTTAAGCGGCAAGCGCCTGGAGTTTAAACCAAACAAATAAGACCTTAATGGGATTGATTAAAGGGATCTAAAGAACTATGGTGAAAGTATGGTAAAAGTGTGGTAGAAATATGGCCACTCTTTTAAGGGAGGGGACTATGCCATCCATCTTTTCAACCGTGCCCGATAAGGATTACTTGGAATTTAATTCAGAGACCGGCCTGGATTACCAGAAAGTCGTGAAGTTTGCGGAACTTGAGAAGAAAGACGTCTCGAGGGCGACTGATATTCCTGTGGGTTCCATTCGCTATGAAGTCGAGAAGATGCCTAAGGAACTCAAAGACAGGCTTACGGAGTGGGCGAACCTTTTCAACCTTGTGGCGGGTTATTTTAAAGGGGATGCCCGGAAGACCTCCGTTTGGTTCAAAATCCCGAATCCTCTTTTGGGCAACATCAGCCCGAGGGACATGATCCGTATCGGGCGTTATAAGAAACTCATTTCCTTTGTCCTTAATTCCTTGAACGAAAACCGCCGGGCCAGCTAACCCATGCCACGTTCCAGGCGTAACAGGCCATGGAAGCCGCGACGCAGGAAACCGCCCCCTCCCAACCCGACCGTCTACCACTTGGATACATTTTCCCTGGAGGACGTCCGCCAATGGAAAAAGGGCCAGGATGAATTCATCCGAGTCTATTGGAACTGGTACAGCCAGTTAGCCCACCAACGTTCCAGAATCCTTCCCAAGCTTAAAGCCGCCTTGTCGGATGCCGCCGTTGGACCATTTGATTTCCACGACTATCAACGCGCGGTCAAATACAAGTGGGCTTTGGAGCCCCTTTCCGTGCGGGGAAGCCTCTTGGATGAGGTCGGGGGACGGTTCAACATTGGTGAAATAGACAGGACTAAATTCACGCCTTTTCCGGCCCTTTACTTAGGGCAGGATAAAATGACCGCCTTGCAGGAATTGTTTCAGGTGGATCCCCAAGGACAGGGTGAATTTACCGCCGAAGAGTTGGCCTTAACTAATCCAGGGTCGCTAGCTTGTGTTTCAACCTATGGATCGTTGGAGAAATATATCGACTTGGGCCGACCAGAACGTCTCAAGCCTTTTGTGGATTTGTTGAAGGATTTTGCGGTTTCAGAGGATTTGGTTAAGGCGGGGCAAAAAATTGGGATCAATATAAACGTTACAAGGAATGTGGAAACATTAATGACCACCCTAACCTATCCAAACTGGAGGGCCTTTCCCCAACACGTTGATGTACCAGCTAATTGCCAGTTGTTCGGTCAATTAGTAGTCGAGGCGGGCATTGAGGGTATCCAGTACCCCTCTAAGTACGAAGGGAAAAGTTGTTTGGCCATTTTCCCCCAAAACTTTAGGAATACGGATTCGTTCGTTCAATTGTCGGATCAGACACCCACCGGGATAACTCGATTCAGGCTTGATTCAACAACTGTTGATGACCTTTAAGATAAAGAACCAAGGGGCCTGGCCAACATTTAATATTTTCTTCGGATTTGTTTAAAACCCGTAAAGGTGCTGGCCCCCATCCCCCGCTAACCTTCGACAAGACCCTTTTCTTCCTCGGCTGAAGCCCCCCTAAAAACGCTTTCTGGGACAGCTATTAGGCAAAATTTTTAATAATTCCCCTCCGGTTAAAATTCCAAATACTTTCCGCTTGATCCCCAAAAATTTGATGTTGTAAATTATTCCCGCCAACCCATCTTCAGGAACTTACCGCCCCATGGAATTTGCTCCGTTGGCATCCGGCTTTCCTAAGGCTTGGGACTTCGCTTGGGGCACAGCCCCACAAGCCGCCAGCCAAGAGGACCGGGTTTCTCGGTAGACGGGTGGCATTTCCCGGTAGATGGTGCCGGGTTCTTCGGTAGACGGCTGGTGTTTCCCGGTAGACGGAGCCAGGTTTCTCGGTAGACGGAGGCGTTTCCCGGTAGACGGTGCCCATTTTCCCGGTAGACGAGGGCATTTCCCAGTAGACGGAGCCGGGTTCTTCGGTAGACGGCTGGTATTTCCCCGTAGACGGTGCCGGATTCCTCGGTAGACGCAGGCCTTTTCTGATTAACCCAAGGAGGTTGTTATGCCCGAAATACAGTCTGAACCCCTTTCCTGGCTGAAAAATCTGTCTTCCTTGGTTGCCGAAAAGGCGAAAAACCCCAAAGCCAAATACCCCGAACTGGCCGATGCCCTCAAGGTCAGCAAACCCTATGTCGGGTTCCTTTCGGCCATTTACGAATGTTTCGACCAAGCCGCCTTGGAGAGGGTTCGCCAGGCGGCCCAGGGTAGCCCTTCCTATACCCTCTCTTTTAACAACGCCAGGGAACTGGCTAAGTTAAAGGGCAAGGTTCCGGACCTTCCTGGGGCTATCCATGCCGCCCTGGACCTAGTCCTCCCCCGCCGCCTGGCCACCAAGCATATCGAAGCCCTGGTGGATTGGATGGCCGAGGGCAAGCCTATTTCGGAGTTTGACCCCGCCAAAGTCAAAAACAAAAAAAAGAAGCCAAAAAAGGCTGTTGAACCAACATCCTCCAACACCAAAGCCTCGGAGGATAAACGGACACAAAGGGCGCAAAGTGAAGCGCAGGGCAATGAACTCCCTCTTTCGAAACCTCCGTCGGAAGAAGCCTATTCCTCCACTGAACCCATCAAGCAAAAAAAGGAATCGAGGAAAAGGTTGAAGAACAATGAATACCTGGCTCGGGCGGGACATTTCGCCGGGAAAGGGGCTCACTGGATTTGGAAACATGTTTTGAAGCTTCTCAAGGAAACCCTCCGGTTTTTCTGGCGGACCTTCCGGGAAGCGGTCAAAGGCCTAGCCCGGCCGTTGGGGGGAACATTTAATAAGGCGGCCCAGTTTATATTTTCAGTGGGTTTGATACTGGCCATTCTATGGGTGGCATACGAGAGCCTATTCCATCCTGGCAAGGTAACGGGAGAAATAAAGAGGGCCCTCTTGTGGCCCGTCCATTGGATCGCTTCCAAGGCGGAGCCAACCACAACGGCAAAACAAGAGGCGATTGAACCCATATCCCCCAGCACCCGGGCTTCGGAGGAAAAAAGGACACCAAGGCCTGATAAGCGGTTGGTGGCTGGAAAACCTGAGGTAACTGAACATCAACCCAACCACCAAGCGATCTCTTCCCAACCTTGGAATAACGACACCGAGGATAAAAGCTATTTGGAAGGGGAATACGCTCCCATAGCCAGGTTCTCCAAGATCAGCGCTTTCCCTGTCCAACCCGACCAGGAGATGACCGGGGATATGGGCACAAGGCGAACGGAGGACCTGGCGAATCCGGAAAAGTACACCCTTATGGTGGGGCACGACCGGCAAAAGATCCAATCCGTAAGCCCATCCCTGTCCGGCCTCACCCTGACCTATGGGGATTCCCTGGGCCTGGGGGGTCTCATGGGCGGCCCTTCCAAAATGGAACTTTACTGGGAGGACATAAAGGCCATCCATTGCGATGAGATCAAAACGGGGGCCAAGGTCCTGTACCAGTGCGGGCTGGTGGTAAACGGTTTGAACCATCCGTTCACGGTGCAATGCGCCACCGGGGATGGATTGAGGCACCTGGTATCCGCCCTGGAATTTTGGATCAGGGCCGCGACAAAAGGAAAGGAAGCGCCCATCGCCGGGTTGCCTTACCTGACCCAAGGCCTGCGGATGGATGAGGCCGGGAAGATTTTGTTGTTGTGGGCCGGCAGCCCCGCGGACTTGGCGGCATTGCGGCTAGGGGACGTGATTTGGAGTTTGGATAGCGACGCAAAGGCACCGCAAGGAAAACCCCTGGAGGCTGCGTTAGAAACCCTCACACCAGGACGGCATGACCTCTACGTCGTGGCCGCCGACGACTGGGGAAACGGGCCGCCGCCCAGGAATTTCCGCAACGCCCCGAACTTCAACCCGAAGCGGCGGAAAGTGGAGTTGCTAATCCTTTGAAACCAGGGAAAGGAAAAAAGAATGGCCGGAATTGAGGAAAAATCTATTTCCGCCCAGGATTCCCGCCGGGTAATGGGTTGGGCTGTCCTGCTTCAGCTGGGCTCCATGTTTGTTTTCTTGCTGCCGGACCTGGTCATTAGCCCCGAACGGTCAAGCCTTTTCGGCCTGGATATTAAGACCTATAAAAACCTATTAACCATATTCGAAGCGATGGGGATGGAGGTTTTAATCGTTTTCGCGTTGAAACGCCTTAAAGATTTAACTTGGGTCGAAAGCCTTCAATATCTTGGTTTCAAAAAGCCAAACCAACGGCAAATCATTATCGGAATTCTATCGTGCCTCCCCGTTGTTTTTTGTTGTATTTATAATTATCAAACTGGTGCGGCTTCCTTTACCGTCATTTCATGGACGGAAATAGTCTCTCTCTTCATTTTGCCAGGTTTGCACGAGGAAACTTTTTACCGTGGTTTCCTTTTCCGCCTATTCCGGGAAAACCGGCCCTTTTTTCCGGCGGCCATTTTGGCCGGAATATTTTGGTCTAGCTCCCATTTGGTCAACTATGCGTTTGTATTTAGGCTCTATCCCCATAGATTGGCGTTTCAATTGACTTGTGTCCTTCTCCTGTCGATTCCCGCCGCCTACCTATTTGAAAGGGGCGGAAATGTCATTTGGGGGTGGATGATTTTCCATATTGGCTACGATTACTTTTTTGAAACATTTCCCGTCAACCCGCCCTTCGCTGAGGACGGTTTTTTCACGGGGTGGCAGATTCAAATTTTCGCCGTCATCATTTTGACGTGCCTAGTAACCTGGGGACTTACTGCCTGGCTGTTGCCGGCCACCCTCAAAAAACTTGAAGTGAAAAACCAAACTTCTTGAAGGGCGGGTGGTAACCGGGAGGCATTTTTCAGGAAGATCGCGAAAAAGATCAAACCCCAGATGGATGAGGCCGGGAGGATATTGTGTTTGTGGGCCGGCAGCCCCGCGGACTTGACGGCATTGCGGCTAGGGGATGTGATTTGGAGTTTGGATGGCGACGCGAAGGCGCCGCAAGGCAAGCCCCTGGAGGCGACGTTGGAAACGCTCACCCCGGGCCGGCATGACCTCTACGTCGTGGCCGCCGACGACTGGGGAAATGGTCCTCCGCCCAAGAACCCCCGCGAGACCCGGATTTTCAACCCGAAGCGGCAGAAGATAGAATTAGTGGCATATTAAACTGACTTAGGGGAAAGTTATGGCTAAAAAGAAAAAATCCAACGGCGGTACCAATCCCTTTATGGAAAATTCCAAGGAAGGGGGCGGCGGGCTTGTCAGGGCGGAAGTGGAAGGGTTTGGAAATAAGTGGATTGATCCCCGCAAGGTTAAGGGCCTGGATTACGACCCGGAAGTGATCAAGATGGGCGGGTCGGAGTATTTCAAGAGGTTCATCCACCGCAGCCTCTACGCCAACGGCCTTGGGTTGTCGCCCGAAAATAATTTTCAATGGGACGTGAGAACCTTCAATAAGTTTTGGTGCGACCCCAATGATTCGCTTAATTTCCCCCTCCATGAACCCGGCCCCGGCAGGGTCCGGGTTCCCGTGTACCTTTTCATGATCACCAAAATCCGGGGAAAAGAATTTAAATGGGCCACTTTTGCGGTTGTGGAGGAGGTATTGAGGGGAGTTCTTTCGAACCATGAGGTATTTTGGATTGAAGAATATAACCGTCAAATTAAAAAGGGGATACTCGATAAGCTGCAATCCCCACCGGTGGAATAGCTGAAAGTGTTGAATGTTGGCCAGGCTCCTTGGTTCCTGGGCGGCTGGCCGGATGGCTGAGGGAACTGGGATTTACCATCGGCGTGGTATCGGCCTTTTTGGGAGTCTTGATGGCCTGGTACGGGGTGAACTTCATCCTGGGCGTGGGGCTTCACAGCTATGGCTTTTCTAAGGGCGGCTTGCCCTTTGTGATCGCTTTTGTGACGGTGGAGATTATCTTGATGACGGTAGTAGGCTTAAAAGCAAAAAGAACATAGAGAAATGTTTTTGAAATTAAAAATTATAGAATGTTTTTATGAAATCCATTGTTCTTGATAGTTTAAAACGATCCATTTTCCGTTGTGTTTCTTTACTCGGTAAATGCCCCCGGAAGAGCTGAGCGGACCTTCGTAATATCCTCCGGTAACTTCCACTTCTGTTTCACTTATCCACCGCAGGTTAGTAATTTTAAAGGTGAGCCCATCAATTTCTTTTTTATTGTTGGGTTTTAATTTCGAAATTTTGAAAACCGGAGGCTTATGTCCGGCGAAACGTTTAAGAAGATTATCGGAAGGATCAGCGCCGTTTGTTCCAATGGTTAAATAATAAGCTTTAGCTTTTTGTTTAAGTGCGGAAGCATTGTGGCTGAATTGGTAGAGAAAAACGGTTTCTCGAACATTCTCTTCATCTTTAAAATCGACCGGTTTTGCGTGGGACGCCGAAGTGGTTATGAACAAAACACACAGAGTGGGTAAAAGAGTAAAATTTTTAAACAAATCTCTCAAATAATATCTCCGCGATCTAAGTTTCCGATCTCCTTAAAACCCATAAAGCCCACCGAATTTCTTTTGAAGATGGTTCAAGAAATACTCGCTGCTCAATTCCTTACCCGTTGCCACCTTGCATAATTCATTCGCCCGGTATTGCTGGCCATGGGAGTGGATTTTCTCATTCAGCCATTTTTTCAGTGGCTTGAAATCCCCCTTCTCAAACTTTCCCTCCAAGGGCCCCACTTCCTTATTGGCCGCGTCAAAGAACTGGGCCGAATAGAGATTGCCCAGCGTATAGGTGGGGAAATAGCCGAAGCTTCCGTGACTCCAGTGGACATCCTGCAGGCAACCCACCGAATCCGTCGGCGGGACGATCCCGAAGTACTTTTTCATGGAATCGTTCCAGACGCCGGGGATATCGGCGGCTTTCAAGCTTCCGCCAATGATATTGACCTCGATGTCATATCGAAGGCAGATGTGAAGGTTGTAGGTCACCTCGTCCGATTCGGTGCGGATGAAGGAAGGGGCCGAGTGGTTAATAGCGAAATGGAAAGTTTCCAGGGAAAGATCGTCAAAGGTTCCTGGAAAGGCTTTTTTCAATTCAGGGAAAAAGTATTTCCAAAAGGGAAGGCTTCGACCCACCAGGTTTTCCCAGAGGCGGGATTGGGACTCGTGGATTCCCAGGGAAACCGCGGAGGCCCGGGGTGTTCCATAAATGGACTCACCAGGCCTGCCTGCCGAAGCCTCGGCGTAGGCAGGAAGGTTCTGGTCGTAGATGCCGTGGCCTGCCTCATGCAGGGTGCTGAAGAAGGCGTTCTCAAAATTGGTTTCCTCAAACCGGGTGGTGATGCGGGTATCGGACGGCCCCAGGCCGGTGGTAAAGGGATGGGTGGAAACGTCGATGCGGCCCTTGGCGAAATCAAAACCGATGGCTTCCGCCAATGTGCGGCAAAAGGCCACCTGGGCGGGGACGGGACACTTGCGCTTTAAAATAGAAAGGTCGGGCTGGCGCTTGGAAGAGGTGATCTTCGTCACCATTTCGGCCAGGCTCTTTTTAAGCGGGGGAAAAAGCTGGTTGAGTTGGGCGGAGGTCAGGCCCGGTTCGTAATCTTCCAATAAAGCGTCGTAGGGATGGTCCTTGTAGCCGTAACACTTGGCTTGCTCTTGCGTGAGGGCCACGATTTTTTCCAGCCACGGCTGGAAGCGGGAAAACTTGTTTTCCTTGCGGGCTTCCACCCACTCCACTTGGGCGTTGGAAGTCACCCTGGCCATTTCCTCTACCAGCCGCTGGGGCAACTTGGTGGAACGGTCGTAGGAATGGCGCCATTCCCGAAGGTTTACCGCGCTATCCGAAAGGGGGTCGCCGGTGAGGGCTTTCGAAGATTCGGATTGGGAGATCAAGTCCCCCACGGCGGGGTCGGTGAATTTGTGGTGGAGCATACCGGCCAGAAGGGAAAGCTGTTCCGCCCGGTAGGGAGCGTTGGCGGCGGGCATGTAGACTTCCTGGTCCCACCCCAGCACCCCGGCGGTGTTGCCCAGCACGGCGATTTCCTTCATGCGGCGAAGCAGCTCTTCATAAGATTGCTCAGGATTCATGGTCACTCCGGATAAAAAATTTTATGCAGAAACACAAAAAAACAGAAAGACTATTTTTGCCACAGATGAAGGGGATGAACACGGATAACAAAAGACAAAGATTCAAGGTTTTGATCTTAAGATTTTAAGCCATCCCCTTTATCCCATTTATCTGTGGCTAATTTTAAGTGTTGTTAAGCCGAAAAGGTTTTACCGATAAATTCCACGTCCTCGGCAGTCAGGGGTTTGCTGTCGGCGGACAAGTTAACCTGAACCTGGTTCAGGTTCCGGAAGCCTGGAATGACACAACAAACCACGGGGTTTGCCAGCAGGTACTGTAGGGCCACCCGGGCCAGGTCCTTAATGTCATTTCCGAAACGGGATTTCAACTTTTCAATCTTGGGCTGGACCGCCAAGAGTTCCTCGGTCGTGAAGCGCTTGTCGCCCAGGCGATGGTCGCCCGCCTCGAACTTGGGAGGATTCTTGGGATCAAACTTGCCCAGGAGAATGCCTTGGTTTAGCGGCGAGAAGGCCACGAAGCTCATTTTCTTCTCTTCCAAAAGCTTGCGGACGGGGGTTCCTTCCCGAATGAACTGGTCATCCATGATATGGGCCCAGCTTTGAAGAACATCGGGTTTGACTTTGGGTACGAGCCGGGTGAAATCCGCGTTGGAGTAAGCGGATTGACCAATCAGGCGGATTTTACCTTCCTTCTTTAAGGCGACCATGGTTTTAACGGCTTCGTCCAGGTAGCGGTCATTGGGGCCAAAGTCGCCATGGTGAAAATAGTAGAGATCGATGACGTCGCGTCTGAGGTTGATGAGGGATTGCTCGCACTGGTGGCGGATATGGGCCGCTTCGTAGGCGTGGGGGGCGGTGCCAGGGAACCAGCCGACTTTGGTGGCGATTGTGAGCTTCTTCGTGCGGTCGCCCAGGATCTCGGAAAGCATGCGCTCGGCGCGGCCATTGCCGTACACGTCGGCGTTGTCGAAATGGTTGACGCCCTGATCCAGGGCATAATCAATGGCCCGCTTTACCTCAACCGCGTCCACGTTGGCCCAGCCGTTCGGGGAACCATCCACCCAATTGAGGCCGCCCAATGTCCAACAGCCCAGGCTGATTTCGGAAACTTCAATGCCAGATTGACCAAGCTTGCGGTATTTCATAAACCCTCCAACAAAGATTCGTCAAAGATGCCACAGATTAAGGCAAAAACATGTTTTTTGCCACAGATGAAGGGGATGAAAGGGATAAGAACAATAAAGATTTTTGATTTTCTTTTTGAATCCTTATCCATCCGTGTTCATCCCATTTATCCGTGGCCAAATTGATTTTGCTTGGTTTTTAGTTTCCTTGGTGAAGGGTGTGTCTGGGTAAGCTTTTGGGGATGGGTAATTTTGACCCGCGAAAAATCATTTATTGACCCGCAAATTAACGGATTTTCAGGGAAAATTTTGGCATGACCGTTGCCTTATCCCATGAGGAAATAAATCAATTATCAGGAGAATGATTATGAAACGCAACGATTTCAAGATTTTGATCGCGGAAGACGAGCCGGATATCCGCAAGCTGTATGAGAAGGTCTTCCAAGCCGAAGGCTACGAAGTGGTTATGGCCAGCAGCGGTGAGCAGATGCTGGCGGAGCTGGCGGAAAGCGGATTCGATCTATTGATCACAGATATGCAATTGGATTCAATGAGCGCGCTGGAAGTTCTTCCGGACGTTCGCAAGAATCATCCCAAACTGCCCATCGTAGTGGTCTCGGGGCATTACACGAATATGGCCGAGGATTTCCATCAAAAAGGCTTTACCGTGGATTATTTCTTCAATAAACCTTTAAGCCTGGAGGTCCTCAAAAAGACCGTCCGCACGATCCTTGGAATCGAGGATGCGCCGAATAAGAGCAAAGGAAAGTCACTGTTCCAATTTTAAAAGGGGCATTATTTCCGGCTTGCCTTGTAAAGGCGGTCGTTGATGGCGCGGCCCAGGCCCGCGTGTGGCACGGGGTGAGCCACGATCAAGTCCAAGTTCTTCTCATCCAGGCGTCTAAGGGCGGCGAAGAGATTCGCCGCCGCTTCCTTTAAATCCCCTTTTTCCGAGAGGATTTCAATCGCGGCGAAGGTGTAAGAGGTCTTCGGCTTTTGAAAGGCCAGGAGGCCTATTTTTTTGCCCTCGGGCAGGGATTCCAGGGAGTCATCCAAAATCAGAGGAGTTCGGGGCGCGTAATGGTGGTCCAATTGGCCTGGCGCCAGGGGCTTATCAACGGCGCTGGTGTGGATTTCAACTTTACCGATGATGGCTTGGATTTCCTCCAACGACACCCCTCCGGGGCGCAAGAGCACCGGTTCTTTGCCGACGAAAGAAATAACCGTGGATTCCACACCGACTAAGCAGGGCCCGCCGTCCAAGATCATGTCAATTTTGCCTCCTAAGGATTGGCGCACATGCTCGGCGGTGGTCGGGCTAACCCCGCCAAAGGGGTTGGCGCTGGGGGCCGCGATAGGGCGGCCACTTTCACGGATGAGTTCCAATGCCATTGGGTGGTTGGGAACGCGGATAGCAACCGTGGGTAGGGAAGACGTCACGATGTCGGGCACGATGGCGGCTTTTTGCAAGACCACCGTCAGGGGACCAGGCCAGAATTTTTCAATGAGTCTCAAGGCTTTTTCGGGAAACTTCAAGGCCAGGATTTCCGCTTGCCGCATATCCGCCACATGCACGATCAGGGGGTCGAACTGGGGGCGGTTCTTCACCTCGAATATCCGCGCCACCGCATAGGGGTTCAAGGCGTCGGCCCCTAAACCGTAAACAGTCTCGGTGGGGAAGGCCACCAGCCCGCCTTCTTGGATAATTTCAGCCGCTTTTTGGATTTCGGACATAAGACCCATAAGCTATCACCACCAAGGTCACCAAGTACACCAAGAACAGCGTGAATATAAACGATTCAGAAACGGTTCTTAAAATTTTGGTTTTCTTGGTGAACTTGGTGTTCTTAGTGGTTCAATCAGCCGGTATTCTTTAATCCGGCGGCGATGCCGTTGATGGTCAGGAGGATGGCGTCCTCGAGCTCACGGCTTTCGGTTTCGGAGGGTTTATTCCTCAAGCGCTTGATGAGCTCGATCTGGATAAAGCTCAAGGGGTCGATATAGGGGTTGCGGCGTTTGATGGATTCGTAAAGGGCGGGGTCCTTCTCCAAAAGCTCTTTCACCTGAACAATCTGGCAGACCACCGAGAAAGTCTTGTCGTGCTCGGCTTTGATCCGGTCGAAAATTTCCTTGCCAAGGGCCTTGTCCAGCACCAGCTGGGCGTAACGGCGCGCGATATCCATATCGGCCTTGGCCAAAATCATCTGGGCATTGTCCAGGACGGTCTTGAAGAAGGGCCATTGGGCGTACATTTCCCGCAGGGTGTCCAGGCCCTTGGGATCGGTTCCCAGGAATTCCTCGACAGCCCCTCCGAAGCCGTACCAACCCGGCAGGGTGTGGCGGCTCTGCATCCAAGCGAAGACCCAGGGGATGGCCCGGAGATTTTCCACCGAGTCATCCACCACCCGCCGGGCTGGGCGGCTGCCCAGGCTGTGGTTGCTGATTTCACGGATGGGCGTGGCTTGGTAGAAGTATTCCTTAAAGCGGGGATGGTTGTAGACCAGGTCCCGGTAGATTAAGAGCGACCGCTTGGCCAGTTTATCCATAATCTGTTTCCATTCGGCCTTGGGGATGACCTCCCGGGGAGGGAAGGAGCCCCTTAAGACCGCGTTGAGGATCTGTTCCAGGTGCCAACGAGCCGTGGGAGGCTCGCCGTAGTGGTCACTGATGACTTCGCCCTGTTCGGTGATCTTCAGGCGGCCCTTAAGGGTGCCAGGGGGTTGGGCCAGGATGGCTTGCCCGGTGGGACCCCCACCACGGCCGATGCTTCCGCCACGGCCGTGAAAAAGGCGCAGCGCGATTTGGTGTCCCTCGGCCAGCCGGGTCAAGTCGGTTTGGGCCCGGTAGAGGGCCCAGTTGGCGGACAGGTACCCGCTTTCCTTATTGGAGTCGCTGTAGCCCAGCATGATTTCCTGCAGGTCGCCCCGCAGTTTCAAATGGGCCCGGTAGGATTCGTTCTTCAATAGGCGCTCAAAAATCGCGCTGGATCTTTTCAAGTCCTCACGGGTTTCGAAAAGGGGAACAATATTTAAATGACTGAACTGACCCTGCCGGTAGAGGCCGGCCCAACGACAAAATAAAAGTACGGTGAGAATGTCCGAAACCCCGTGGGTCATGGAAATGACGTAGGTTTCCACCGCCCCGGGGTTCAAACGCTCCTGGACGGTCGCCACGGCTTGGAAGGTGCGAAGGATCTCGGCGGTTTCGGGGCCATAGCCGTCTTTCACGGCCACCAGGGGCCGGTCCTGGGAAAGCTCTTTTTCCAAAACCTTGAGTCGATCTTCCTCCGGCAGGGAGGCGTAGTCGGCACAGGTGCCGCTTCGCTTCAGTAGTTCGGCCAGCGCCGCGGTGTGCCTCCCCGAATATTGGCGCACATCCAAAGTGGCAAGCTTAAACCCGAAGACCTGGGCGTTGCGAGTGACATCCTTTAAGTAACCGTCGGCCAGGATGGCGCCCTTGTTCGCGCGAAGGCTGGCGTCCATGACATGGAGGTCGACCACCAGTTCGTGGGCAGAGGGGTACCAAGTGCCTGGGACTGGAGTGGGCGGGGGGGCCTTCCAGCCGCCACCGAAGGCAAGAGTGTGCTCCAGGGTTTTCAGCAACTTTTCGTGGATATAATTACATTTTTCCCGGTAGCGCTCGAAGGGGATATGCTGGGAAAGTGACTGGGCCAGTTCAGGGAATAGTTCAGTGTCTTTTTTAAGGGACAGGAACAGCTCGGGGCTGATGGGGGTCTGCTTCTCGGAGGAACTTAAACGGTGGCTTAATTCCTCGATGGCTGCGATGTGCATTTTCAGGGCGGCCACGCGCAAAAGCCGCACCGCCTCCACCGTCACTTCCGGCGTTACGAAGGGGTTACCGTCACGGTCACCGCCGATCCAAGAACCAAATCTCAACAGAGCTGGAACGCTCCAGGCTGTTTTCGGAAAAACCTTTTTCAGCGACCTTTCCAGCTCGTGATAAATCTGGGGGATCACCACGGACAGGGTGTCCTCGAAGTAGTAAAGATTGCCCTTCACCTCGTCGGGAACGGTCAGCTTGACCTGGCGTATTTCCTCGGACTGCCAGATGGATACCACTTCTTCCAGGATAAATTTAAGGATGTCATCCTTTTGGTCCGGGGACAAGTCTTCCACCACGAGGCGGGTGGTGGCTTTGGAGATGCGGTGAAGTTTGGTAAGGGTGGTACGGCGCTTGGATTCGGTGGGATGGGCGGTGAAAACCATGTAGACCTGCGCCTGTTCCAGCAGAGCCTGAAGTTTTTTCGGCAGGACGCCCTGGTCCCCCAGGATCGCCACGGCTTCGGACACTGACCCGGGACGAGGTTGGGAAACGCCGTTCACCGCGTAGGGGTGTTTTAAGGAGCGAACCAGGTCCACCTTCTCGGCCAGGTTGATGAGACCGAAAAAGTGGGTGAAGGCCTTGGTGAGGAGGTTCAACTTTCCCGTGGGAAGTTTGGCGATGGCCTGGGCCAGTTCCTCGCCGATCTTTGGATCGGAAGTGACGCGGAGGTTCTTGGCCAAGTGTCGGACCTTTTCCACCAGGGCTAGGGCGGACTCACCTTCCTGGAATGAAATGACACGGCCTAGGGTGCTCGCGAGGATATTGACGAGGGAGGAGAGCGAATAGGGTTCGGTTGAGTTCGGCAAGAGTCACGTCCAAAAATATTTTTACCACGAAGTACACGAAGTTCACAAAGTGAGGCCTAAGTCTTAAATCAAAAAGATTTTATTTTTTACTTCGTGAACATCGTGTACTTCGTGGTGAAAGCCGGTGTTTAGGTTAGTTTTTCCTTGAGGATTTTGTCCGCCTGGTCGTCGCGGAATTGCTTGAGCTTTTTCCTCAGTTTGGGGTCCTTATTAGCCAAGATGGCGATGGCCAGAAGGGCCGCGTTCACCGCGCCCGCCTTGCCGATGGCCAGGGTGCCCACCGGGATGCCGCCGGGCATTTGGGCGGTGGAGAGAAGGGAATCCAGGCCGTTTAATTTGCTTTCCATGGGAACCCCCAAAACGGGCAAAAGTGTATGGGCCGCGCAAACACCCGCCAAATGGGCCGCTCCGCCCGCCGCCGCGATGATGACTTCCACGCCCCGGCCTTCGGCCCCGTAGACGTACTCGGAGGTCTGGCGGGGGGTACGGTGGGCGGAAAGAACCCGGGACTCGTGCGCCACGCCGAACTGGCTCAAGGTGTCGGAAGTGTTTTTCATCACTTCCCAATCGGACTTACTGCCCATGAGGATGTTCACGAGTGGTTTAGAAGATTGAGCCATGACCCGCCCCTTTTGAAGAAAAGATACCAAAAGTTTAACCACCAAGGGCACCAAGTTCACCAAGAAAACCGAATTATTTTTATCAACCCCAAAATTTAACGCCTTGATCCTCTTGGAGGTTTTCCCCCTCGATGAACTCAGGGGCCTGAGGGGCGGAAGGCGGCTCGAAGGGGTGGTGAAAAATTTCCGTTGAGCCTTGGCTTCATGTAAAATGCCCCCATGACGCCCGAAACCTACAAACTCATCTACGTCGCCATCACCCAAGGCCTCATCCTCGGTTTTTGCACCGCGCCCCTCCTGGGACCCATCAACGCCCTGGCCGTTCGCCGGGGGATTATGGGAGGAATCCAGCAGACCGTCGGGGTGGGGGCCGGCGGCGCCATGGTCGACGCCCTCTGCGCTTACGTGGTCTTCGCCGGGCTCATGAAGGTGGGATTCACCGGGTCTTGGAAAATTATCCTTTGGGGCCTTTGCGCCATTTTTCTCTTATACCTCGCTTATTCCACCCTGGTTGAAATCAGGGACAGCCCTGAAACAACCCGGGCGGTTCGAAAGCAAGTCCAGTTCATCGATGATTCCTTCGTCATGGGGGCCCTGATCGCCGCCACTAACCCCTTTACCCTGCTTTATTGGATTGGAATGGTGGGAACGCTGCAATTGGCGGGGAAAATAGAGTTGACCGGTGGGGCCGCCACCTCTTTTTTCTCGGCGGTCTTGGTCAGTGAAATGGCCTGGTACATCTGCCTAGGGATTGCCGTGCATTACAGCCGGAACCTGTTTGACCGGAAGGCCCTCCGAATTATCAGTTGGGTTTGCGGTTTGGTTCTTCTGGGATATTACCTTTTCATGGCTGGCAAAGTCGCGATGAACCTGGTTCACACCGGCGGGGCGCCGTTCATTACGCAATAAAATTCATTGCGAGTTCTTAGTTTTGAGTTTTAAGTGTTGAGTGATGGTTGGTTTTTCAATCTTTAATTGAGAAACCTTCCGAAACTAATAACTAAGGACTCAAAACTCATAACTTCCGGAATTAATCTTGCTCCCTCTCCACATCCAATTCCTCAAGTTCCCCGCCCCGCACTTTGACCCTTAAGGCGATTGGGTGGCAGCAATTCTCGCAATCGGTGGTCCATTGTTGGGTGCCTGAAAGGGGGTCTAAAGGGGAAAAGTTAGGGTAACCACAGTAGGGACAATCAAACTCGATGTTGGATTCACTCATGAAGGGAAAACCAATAATTTTTTCACCACAAGCCCCTTCGGGACCACAAAGTTCACAAAGAAAACAAAGCGGAAAAAAAGATTTTTGACTTTCACGGGGATTTAAGCCTTACTTCGTGTACTTTGTGGCCCCGAAGGGTCTTGTGGAAAAACGATTTCGACTTTTAGTAATTGCCCCGCAGGAGCATATTGTTGTCCGTGGGGGCGAGACGGGGTTCGGCGTTAAAGAAACGGTTGAAATTCACCACGTCGACCTCATCCACGGGAATCGCGACTTCCTCAAACTTTTTCCCGTTTTCCCAGTTGTGTTCCGTATGCATGTCCTGGAATTTTAGCTCATTATCCTTGTCAATCACCGTCAGCTTGCCTTCGAAGTATTGAACATTAAGGTGTTCCTTGGCAGGCTCATAACTCAGGGTGGAATGGGTGTCGTTAATGGAAGTAACCACGGAGCCAGCGTTGATCTCGAAAAAGCTTTGGCGGGAGCCGCAGCCATTAGTTCTCAATAGAAGAAACCCTTTTTGCAAAATGAGACGGATTTGACGGTCGGGCCCCTCGATGTAATATTCATCGAGCGTGACAATGGTGCCGCCATCGACACCGATTTGGTCTCCCTTGTGGGTCCTCAAAATCACCCAGCTTTTGTCATAAACAGTCAAGGTATCCCCCTTTTGAACGGTGCTTCCTGTCTCGAGAGGGAAAGGTTTGGTGCCGTCATTACGCTGGACCATAATGGTTCCCTCCAACTTGTCCACGGTGCAGTCGTTGAAGGTTTTGGTAGTGGCCCACAGGGAAGGGGACACCAAAAAACACAAGATCGTCACGGCTTTTAACAATTGAAGGCGCATGGGCTCTCCTTGACGAATGAGGAACGGACAGGGGCTTATCCTATCTTTTTTTCATTTTTACGGCAATCCGGAAAACCCCCCTTTCCCCCTTTGAACAGGGGATTTGTTAGTAGGATGCTGAAAAAGTCCGCCTTCGTCGGAACTTTTTCAAAACATTTGATGTAACCCCCAATTCAACTGCGTTCATAGGGAACCCCCCCTATGTACCCACAAAACCAAGGCCTGGGAATTTTAGGGGTAGACAGGCTGCTTTGTAGCCCTATTTAAGTTTTCCCCCATCTCTCTTTTGGGAATATTTCAAAGAGGATGGGGAAGTCCCCATTTCCCAAGAAATGGGGGTCAGCAGCCTGTTAGAATCGGGTTCATGGACAAATATCCTGTCGCCCTCATCACGGGTTGTTCCACCGGCATCGGTTTGGAAACATCCTTATTATTGGCCCGCCAGGGCTATCGGGTCTTCGCCACCATGCGGGACCTCAAGAAATCCTCCTCCTTGCGGCAAGCCGCCGTCGGCCTCTCCCTAGAAATTCTTCAGCTGGACGTGGATAAGCCCGCCTCGGTCAAGAAAGCCGTTTCCGCAGTATTAAAAAAGGCGGGTTCCATCGACGTCCTCATCAATAACGCGGGATGGGGAGCCTTTGGGGCAACGGAAGAATTTACGGATAAGGAAATTCACGCCCAATTCGAAACCAATCTCTTTGGCCTTTTAAGGGTGACCAGGGCCGTCTTGCCCGCCATGCGGGATCAAAAGTCCGGCCGAATTATTAATGTCGGGTCCTTGGCTGGAAAAATGACTTTCGCCGGAATCGGGCTTTACTGCGCCACCAAGTACGCCGTGGAGGCGGTCACGGAAAGCCTTCGATTGGAAGTTCGACCTTTTAATATTCAAGTCGGCCTAGTGGAACCCGGGGTCATCGAGACCCGGTTCAAGGATAACCGCCGCAAAGCACAAACCTTTTTTCAGGAGAAGTCCGCCTACCAACCGGTCATGGAAAAGGTGTTCGCTTGGAGCAATGAAAGGGCGAAGGGGGCACCGGGCCCGGAAAAAGTAGCGGGAACCATTCTGAAGGCCCTGCGAGACCGTCGCATGGCACTTCGCTACGCATTGGGTTTTGACGCGGTTTGGTATCCCGTCGCCAAGTGGTTTATGCCTTCCTTTGTTTATGAACTAGTCATGCGGAGGATGTACGGGCGGTTTCTAAAGGAGCCGGCATGAATTCCCGCCCCGTTGTCCTGGTCACCGGCGCCAATTCGGGCATCGGCCTGGCTTGCGCCGAAGCCATAGCCCGGAAAGGATACCGGGTTTACGCAACCTATCGTAATCCCCGGAAGGCGGGGCATCTTTGGAGGCTTTCCCGGAGTCTTCCCCTTTTTCCTTTGCTTATGGATGTGAACCGGACCCCTTCGGTTCAAAAGGCTGTTTCCCAAATCCTTAAAAAGGAGAAAAGGGTGGATGCGCTGATTAATAATGCCGGGTTTGTCATGGCGGGTTTTTGGGAAGACCTTTCGGACAAAGATGTGCGGGACCAGTTCGAGACCAACGTATTTGGGTTACTTAGGGTCAGCCGGGCGGTATTGCCCTTTATGCGTAAACAGGGATCTGGAAAAATTCTCAACATCGGGAGCGTGGCGGGGTTCGCGGCCTTGCCCGGCCTGGGGGCCTACTCGGCCACGAAGTTCGCTGTTAATTCCATTACCGAGGCCCTCCGCATGGAAACCCGGCCTTGGGGTATCGACGTTACAGAAATTAATCCTGGGGAAATACAAACCTCGGTGGTTCAGAACGCTCGCTTGGGGGAAAGGGTGAAATCGCCCCAATCCCCCTACACTCCCTTCACCAAGTACTTTGAGAATTTCTCGAAAGAGAGGTTTGAAAAGGCCGCGCCTGTCGAAAAATTAGTCGGGGTGGTTTTGAAAGCCCTGGAAGACCGTCCCATGAAGAGGCGCTACCTAGTAAAATTGGATGATTACTTTACCTATTATCTACGCTGGCTTTTGCCCGACGCCCTATGGGAATGGGGTTTGGGTATTATGTTTCCCTGGAGCCGTTTTCCCCGTTGAGGTTTAATGGCACACGAAAAGCGTGGCCGAGAGCGGTGGCAGGGAATAATCGAAATGGTCCTTGTCCACATTTCCGTTTTTTACCAGCTTGATGTCAGCTGATTTGGAATCGAACCCGTAGGCCTCATAGGTCTTGTAAGCTTCCTTCGCCTTAAACTTGAACTTGCCGTGTAACGAATCCTTTTGGTTTTTGTTCAAGACCACTATCCATAAGGTTCCTGGGTTCTTGCTGTCCGTGGCCGCGTAAATCGAGGTTTGGATCACGTCTTCGGTAGCTGAAGAGACAGACGTGTCTCCAAAGGAAGAATTCTTTCCATCATAGTTGCGGTAAATCTTGAAGGCCGCCTTGTTATAGGTTTTTAAATCCCCCCAATAGGTGGCCAGAAAGACCCCAAATTTTCCGAAGAGTCCTAAAACATCCGCTTGGGCCAAACCGCCGGAAACATGGTCGCCCGCCCCATAGTCGTACTCGGTAAAGGACATCTTGGTGCCAGGGTAATGTTTTTCAATTTTTTCCTTAATCCAGGGAAGGAGTTGAATGGGCTTGCCGCCGGTGGAAGCCTGGGTGATCCAGCTTTTTTCCACATAACCCGGATCCCATAAACTGCGGGGAGCCTGAAGGCGGGCTTCCACGCTTTCGGGGGAGATGTCGTTCTCGGTGATCCGCTTGCCGCCGCCTTGGGCTTCGGGATACCAATGCAGGTCCAACACGTGGAGCAGGCGTTTCTTATGGCGTTGTTCCAGGACTTTCATTTGTTCCAGGTAAAAATCCAGATAGGTGCCGAATGTGCCGTTCAATTCCTTGGAATCCGGAGCGTCTTGGAGAGTCATGAATTCACTCCACCCATAACAGACAGGGCCGAAGATCAGGGCGGTGGGGTCCACCAAAAGAATATTGGTGGCTAGGCCCTCCGTTTTGTTGACCATCTCCCAATACTCGGTTTTTTTCGGATGGATGCGGGGATGGGTCCCTTTCCAAATGGCGGTTTCGTTGTCCAGGTCATAAAACTTCACGCCGCCCTCGGCGGCGGTCTTGAAATTCCGCACCAGATAGTTGATGAACTCGTCCTCGTAAACCACCGGATCGTTAGGGTTGGGAGTGAGGGTGAATTTGCCTTTTTTGTGGAAGGCAATGGGTTTCCACCGCTTGCTCGGGGCTTTTTCCGCCTCGGATACCTCACCCAGTTTGTCGGCGGCCACGTAGCCCGCCATGGGGACGGTGATGAGGGAATCCAGGCCGAACTTTTGGCTTTGCTCCACGAATTGCTTGACCATCGAACCGGGTTTGTCGCAGTCGGTGTAATGGAGGTTCTGGGCGCACATCCAATCGTCGCTGGTTTGGTGCCAGTCGCTGCCCGCGTTTGAGGCGTTGTTCACCCAGTTGTAGCCCGTCATGCGGTTACCGCCTAGGCGCCGCACGGTGGTGTGGGTATCCACCGGGCCCTTGTCGTTGATTCCGTAGATATAGGGACTGATGGGTCCGATGACCTCGCCGGGCATGATTAAGAAGTTCACGTCAGCCGCCGAAACAACGCTGGTTAAAGCGAATAGTAGGACTAGTTTTTTAAGCATGGCCACTCCTAATTTAAAATTTTAGTTTTGAATTTTTAAT